>DASXOJ010000060.1:0-40045 GCA_036494465.1 Pseudonocardiaceae bacterium | reverse complement strand
TTGGCGAAGAACTGGCGGACGCCCGCGTCGGCGACCGGGCCGAGGATCGCTTCTTCCTCCGCGAGGGTCGTCTCGTTGACCAGGTGGTTGACCGAGCTCGTCGTGCCGCCGCGCAACATGTCCAATGTGGCCAGTTCGCTGGCCACGCGCAGGTCGTCGATGTCGAGCTGTTCCTTGAGCGGGACCAGGCAACCGGTGATCCACTGCTCCAGCAGCACGTCGCAGCCGAGGCCCTTGCCGTAGAGGTACCAGTCGTGCTGGTGGGAGTTGATCAGACCGGGCAGCACGATCGAACCGGTCGTGTCGAGGATCCGGGCGACGCCATCGCGCGGGATCGACCCGGCTGGTCCCAGTTCGGCGATGGTGGCGCCGTGGATCAGGAGATCGCCGCCCGCGAGCAGTTCGGGGCGCTCCGCCGCCACCACCGCACCTCCGGAGAGCAAGGTCTTCATCCGGCTGCCTCCTGCCGTGCGACGTTGCAGCAATCGATTGCATGATCGTATGAGCTGTGTACGCTGGGGTCAATGGCTGATCTGGTGGCCGATGAATGCAATCGTTCACATAGCGAGGAAGGGACCATTCGATGACCCTGGAACCCGTCCTGCCGACCGATGGCCGAGGGCCGCTCACCCGTGCCCGCTGGGGTTCGTTCATCGGCGGCGGCTGGGTCACTCCCGATGCCGCACCCGCCTTCGACGTGCTGGAACCCGCGACCGGCGAACGCCTCGCCGAGGTGGTCGAAGCCGATGCGGCCATCGTCGATGCGGCCGTCCGCGACGCGCGCCGGGCGTACGAGGGGGACTGGGGCCGGCTCCCCCCGCGCGAGCGCGGCGGACTGCTGCGCACGGTCGCCGCGCTGATCCGCGAACACGCCGAGGAACTGGGCGAACTGGAAGCACGCGAGGTCGGCAAGCCGCGCCGCGACGCGCTGCGCTTCGATGTCTCGTTCAGCTCGGCCGGCTTCGACTACTTCGGCGGCCTCGCCGAGACGCTGCACGGCGACGTGCTGGACCAGGGCGCGATCGAGGCGCGCGTGCACTACGAGCCCTACGGTGTCGTCGCCGCGATCCTGCCGTTCAACTGGCCGCCGCTGCACTTCACCAAGAAGGCCGCGCCCGCGCTGGCGGCGGGCAACACCGTGGTCGTCAAACCCGGTGAGCAGGCGCCACTGGCGGTGCTGCGCCTGGTCGAGATCGTCAACCAGATCCTGCCGCCCGGCGTGGTGAACGCCGTGTCCGGTTTGCCTGCGGGGCCTGCGTTGTCGGGGCATCCGGTGGTCGAGCGGATCACCTTCACCGGTGCCACCAGGACCGGACAGGCGGTGTTGCGCAGCGCCGCCGAGAACCTCACCTACGCCACCATGGAACTCGGCGGCAAGAACGCGCTGATCGTGCTCGACGACGCCGACCTTGCGGTCGCGGTGGACGTCGCGATCGAGGGCATGTTCTACAACCAGGGCGAGGCGTGCACGTCGACATCCCGGATACTGGTGCACCGGTCGCTGCACGACGAGTTCGTCGACCGCTTCGTGGCCGCCACCGCGAAGCTCCGTATCGGCGACGGGCTGGACGCGACGACCGACATCGGCGCGATGGTGGACGCGCGCCAGCGGCAGAAGGTGCTCGGCTACGTGGACACCGCGCGGCGCGAGGGCGCGAAGATCGCCTTTCAGGGCGAGGCGCCCGCCGACGAGCGGCTGCGCGGCGGGTTCTGGGTGCCGCCGATCGTGTTGACCGGCGTGCGACCCGAGCACACCGTCGCGCAGGAGGAGATCTTCGGCCCGGTCGCCTCGATCATGGTCTACGACACCGACGAGGAGGCCGTGCGGATCGCCAACGGCACCGCCTATGGCCTTACCGCGGCGTTGATCACCCGCGATCATTTCCGGGCCTCGAACCTGGCTCGCGATCTCGAAGCGGGCATGATCTTCGTGAACAACTACGTGCGACGCTCCTTCCTCGGCTCGCCGTTCGGTGGCGTGAAGGGCAGCGGGTTCGGCCGCGAGAACGCGGCGGAGACGCTGCACGAGTTCGTGCGCGCCAAGAACGTCCGCTTCCCGTCCGGCCGCGCACCGATTCCAGTGTGGCCTCCTGTCGACTGAAATGGCGACCCCGCCAAAAGGTCTGTTGCCGACATTCTTGTTTCTCGTGTCATCATTCGTCTCGTGACCATTGATCGGCGGACCCTGGCGCAGCAGGCGTACACGGAGATTCGCAAGCTCATCATCGACGGCACCCTGTCTCCGGGCGCCAAGGTCGTGGTGCGGCCGTTGAGCGAACACCTGCGCCTGTCCGCGACGCCGATCAAGTCCGCGCTCGCCGCGCTGGAGCGGGACGGGTTCCTGGTCGCGGTCGCGCACCGCGGGTACTTCGTGCCCGAGGTCAGCGTGCAGGACATGCGCGAGATCTACGAGCTGCGTGAGGTGCTCGACGGCATCGCCGCCCGCAAGCTCGCGTCGGCCGACAACCGGCGCGAGCTGGTCAAGACCGTGCTGCGCCCGCTCTACGACGAGCAGCGCAAACTCGTCCGGCTCGGTGACGCGGTCGGTTACAGCGATGTCGACATGGCCTTCCACCGGGCGATCTGGCACGCGGCCGGGAACACCCGCCTGGCGCAGGTGACCGACAACCTGCTGGGCCAGTTGCGGTTCGGCTCCGGTTCCTCGTCGCAGCTGCCCGGCCGGACCACGCAGGCGCTGCGCGAGCATGTGGCCATCATGGACGCAATGGCCAAAGGGGACGCCGAGCGCGCGGAGCGCGTCTCACGCGAACACGTGCGCCGCTCGGCCGACGCTTTTGAGCAGTTCGTCTGCGGCGACTGAACCGAAAATCCGACCACATCGTGGCCTGAGTCTTGACCCGCGAAGATTTTGGATCCAAAATCTAGAAATCTTCCCGCAGGGCCCAACCAGTTCAAGGGGTCGCCATGACGTATTCCGCCCTGAGTCACCTGGACTGCTCGCGCACCGGCGAGCGGTACGAGGCCGACGAGGTACAGGGCGTCAGCGCCCAAGGGGTGCCATTGCTCGCCAGGTACGACCTGGAAAAGGTGGCTGCCACGGTCACGCCAGCCGACATCGCGAACCGTCCGCCGGACCTGTGGCGCTACCACGAGGTGTTGCCGGTCCGCGCCGAAGCCAACGTCGTGACGCTCGGCGAGGGCATGACTCCGCTGGTCCCGTTGCCGGACTACGGCACCATGATCGGCATCCCCGGCCTGCTGATGAAGGACGAGGGCGTCATTCCCACCGGGACGTTCAAGGCGCGCGGCGCGGCCGTGGGGGTGTCCCGCGCGGCTGAGCTGGGCGTCAAGGGCGTTGCCATGCCCACCAACGGAAACGCGGGCGCGGCCTGGGCGGTCTACGCCGCTCGTGCCGGGATGCGCAGTCTGATCGCCATGCCGGTCGACGCGCCATCGATCACCCGCGCGGAGTGCGCGATCGCCGGGGCCGAACTGTACCTTGTGGACGGTTTGATCGGGGACGCCGGAAAACTGGTCAACAAGGCCGTTTCGACCCGATCCGGCTACCAGGAAGTGTCCACCCTCAAGGAGCCGTACCGGCTTGAGGGCAAGAAGACGATGGGTTACGAGATCGCCGAGCAGCTCGGTTGGCAGCTGCCCGACGTGATCCTGTATCCGGCGGGTGGCGGTGTCGGCCTGATCGGCATCTACAAGGCCATCCAGGAGATGCGCGAACTCGGCTGGCTCACCGGCGACAAGCTGCCCAGGCTGGTCGCGGTGCAGGCCGAGGGTTGTGCGCCCATCGTTCAGGCGTTTGAATCAGGTGCGGACGTCAGTGTTCCGTTCGAGAACGCGCACACGATCGCGTTCGGCATCACGGTGCCCAAGGCGCTCGGTGATTTTCTCGTGCTGGAGGCCGTACGGGCCACGTCGGGGACCGCGATCGCGGTGTCCGACGAAGCGTTGCTCATCGAGCAGCGCCGGCTGGCTCGCGAGGAGGGGCTGTTCATCTGCCCGGAGGGCGCTGCCTGCCTGGCGGCGGCCGCGCAACTGCGGGATTCCGGCTGGCTGCACGGCGGCGAACAGGTCGTCGTGCTCAACACCGGTACCGGTTTGAAATACCCGGAGACGGTCACCGTCGACGTCCCGACTCTGGCCATCGACTCGGAAATTCCCTCCGAGTGAGGAGACGACATGCGCCTGTTGCGCACCTTGACCCTTGGCGCCGCTGCCCTTGCCGCGGTGACTGCCGTTACCGCGTGCGGACTCCAGCCGACCAGCTCGTCGGGCGGTGGCGGTAACAACGCCACGCTCACCGTCGACCTGGCCAGCTATCCCGCCAGCCTCGACCCCGGCCTGCAGTACGACACCGACTCGTATTCGGTCTACCGCAACATCTTCGACCAGCTGCTGCACCGCGATCCGACCACGAACAAGATCGTGCCGTGGCTGGCCACCAAGTGGACCCAGACCGACCCGACGACCTGGACCTTCACCATCCGCAATGGCGTCAAGTTCACCGACGGATCGCCGCTGACCGCGCAGGACGCGGCGTTCAGCATCAACCGCATCCTCGACCCGAACTTCGCCAGCCAGCAGAACGCCAACTTCTCCGCGATCGCATCGGCGACCGGGTCCGGTCAGACGCTGACCATCAAGACCAAGTACCCGTCGCCGACGCTGCTGACCTACCTGACCACGCTCTCCGTTGTGCCGCAGGCGTACGTGCAGAAGGTGGGCAACTCGGCGTTCAACCTCAAGCCGATGGGGTCCGGCCCGTACTCGTTCGTCTCGGACATCCCCGGTTCGCAAGTTGTGCTCGCCCGCAACGCGGGTTGGTGGAACGGTCAACCGCAGATCAAGCAGGTGACCTTCCGCGCGGTGCCCGCCGTGGCCAGCCGGATCGCGGACCTCCAGTCCGGCAAGGCCCAGATCGCCAGCGAACTGACCCCGGACAGCGCCAACCAGATCAAGAACAACAGCAACCTCGCTGTGCTGTCCGCACCGACCGAACGCGTCTCCTACCTCGCGTTCAACACGATCGGTGGCGGACCGACCAACAACCCGGCCGTGCGCAAGGCGATCAGCCTCGCAATCGACTACAACTCGCTGGTCAACAACCTGGAAAGCGGCTACGCGAAGCGGGTCAACAGCGTCGCGACCCCGCTCAACTTCGGCTACACCAGCAGCCTGCCCGACTACACCTTCAACCCCACGCAGGCGAAGCAGTTGTTGCAGCAGGCCGGTGCGGAAGGGCAGACCGTCGTGATGGCGACCTCGCCCAGCTACGACCCGGAGATCGTGCAGGCGATCCAGGCGAACCTGCAGGATGTCGGGCTCAAAGTGGAGATCCAGAACACCGACCAGGCGACCTACCTGCAGAAGGTGCAGAGCCCGCAGCACACCTGGGGTTCGATCCGGTTCGGACAGTGGTCGTGTTCGTGTGAGGATTCCGATGGCACCGTCTATCCGCTGTTCCACAGCGGCACGGTGTGGAGTTCCTACACCAACCCGCAGTTCGACTCGCTCGTCGACCAGGCGCGGCAAACCCTGGACGCGAAGACCCGGACGACGCTGTATCAGCAGGCCTATCAACTGCTCAACCAGGACCTGCCCGGCATCGGCCTGTTCCAGTTCGTGGCGATCTACGGCGCGGCCAAGGGCGTGCAGTGGAAGCCGGACGCACAACAGAGTTTCTTCGTCGCGAACATGAAACTGAGCTGATGACTCTCGCTCCCACCACGGTAACTCCAGGCTCCGCCCGGCCGCGTGCGTCGGTCGGGCGGAGCCTGGCGATGCTGCGCTATCTCGGCGTCCGGATCGGCCAGGCGATCATCGCGCTGTGGGGTGTGGTGACCGCGGTGTTCTTCGCGTTGCGGCTCTCCGGCGATCCGGCCCGGTTGCTCGCTCCACAGGACGCGACCGAAGCCGCGATCGACCAGTTGCGGCACACGCTCGGGCTGGATGTGTCGGTCTGGCAGCAGTACCTGAACTTCCTGGCCGGTCTGGCGCACGGCAATGTCGGCTACTCCTACGTGCAGCATGAGTCGGCGCTGCTGCTGATCGCGCAACGACTGCCCTACACCGCGCAGCTCGCGGTGGCGGCGCTGCTGCTGTCGGCGGTCTTCGGCGTCGGTGCGGGCATGATCATGGCGCTGTCCAGGGGAAAGTGGGGCGAACGAGTCCTCATGCCGATCGTGCTGGTCGGCCAGGCAATGCCCGCGTTCTGGACCGGCATCCTGCTGATCCTGCTGTTCTCGGTGACGTTCCGGCTGCTGCCCTCCACCGGCTACAACGGACCGATCTCGCTGATCCTGCCCGCGATCACCCTCGCCTCGCTGTCGGCGGCCACGATCGCCAGGGTGACCAGGGGAGCGGTACTGGAACAGCTGTCCCGCGACTACGTGCGCACCGCGCGGTCCAAGGGCGCAGGCACGTTCCGGCTGATCCGCCGACACCTGCTGCGCAACGTCTCCATCCCGATCCTGACCGTGCTCGCGCTGGAGGTGGCGAACCTGCTCGGCGGGTCGGTGGTCACCGAGCTGATCTTCGCCTGGCCCGGCGTCGGCCAGCTCACCGTGCAGTCGGTCAACGCGCGTGACTTCCCGGTGGTGCAGGCGATCGTCATCCTCGCCTCCACCGCGTACATCCTGATCAACCTGGTCACCGACGTCGCCTACGGCTTCATCGACCCGAGGATCACCGCACTCACCGGGAGCAAACGATGAGGAGCAGGCGCGGGTTGATCCCGCTGATCGTCGTCGCGATCTACGTGCTGGTCGCGCTCGCCGCCCCGCTGGTCGCGCCGCACGATCCCAACCACGCCGACCTCGCCGTCCGGCTGGCCACGCCCGGCTCGGCGCACTATCTACTCGGGACGGACGCGCTCGGCCGTGACGTGCTCTCGCGCATCATCTTCGGCGCGCGCGTCTCGCTCGCGGTCGCGGCGAGCACCGTGATCGTGTCCGGGGTGGTCGGCGTCGCGCTCGGCGTGATCGCGGGCTGGCGGCGCGGCTGGCTGGGCGCGATCATCATGCGCATCGCCGACATCGCGTTGTCGGTGCCGTTCTTCCTGCTCGCCATCCTGGTCGTCGCGGTGCTCGGCCCGAGCCTGGTCAACGTGGTCATCTGCCTCGCCCTGGTGCGCTGGCCGCGTTACACCAGGATCGCCTACGCGGGCGTGCTGGAAACCCGCGAACGCGGCTTCGTGCGCAGCACGGCGGCACTCGGCGCGACCGGCAACTGGATCGTGCTGCGGCATGTGCTGCCCGAGGTCATCCCGCTCGCGACGGTCGTCGCCACCCTGGAGCTCGGCCTGATGGTCGTGTTCGAGGCGTCGCTGTCGTTCATCGGACTCGGCGTGCAGCCGCCCACCGCGTCCTGGGGCTCGATGCTCTCCGACGGTCAGCAGTACGTGGCGTCCGCGTGGTGGCTGGCGACCTTCCCGGGCCTCGCCCTGTTCGGGCTCGTGCTCGCGGTCAACCTGCTCGGCGACGCGGTGCGCGACCGGCTCGACCCGACCCAGCGAGTGGCGGCGCTGACCAAACGCAAACGACGCAAGACGGAGCACTCTCATGCTTGACTACCGCGCCCAACTCGGCGGCGCGCGCGTGGTGATCACCGGCGCGGCAGGCATCTTCGGCAGCTGGCTCACCGAGGCGTTCGCGAACGCGGGCGCCGACCTCCTGCTGACCGACAACCGCCCCGACGAACTGTCCACATTGGCCAAACAGTTCGGCGCGCGCACGGTCGTCGCCGATCTGTCCACCGAAGCCGGACTGGCCGCTGTCGGCGCTGCCATGACGTCCGCGCCGGACGTGCTGGTCAACAACGCCGGGCTCTACCCGCGCACCCCGCTCGCCGACACCACCCCGGCCGACGTGCGACGCATCCTGGACGTGAACGTGGTCGCGCTCTACGAACTGTCCCGGCGCGCGGTCACCGCGATGATCGCGGCAGGCGTGCGCGGCCGGATCGTGAACGTCAGCTCGGGTGCCGCCGTCAGGCCGGGCGCGACCGGGTCGGTCTACGCGGCCAGCAAAGCCGCCGTCGAGACGCTGACCCGCAGCCTCGCGCTGGAGGTCGCCGAACACGGCATCCGGGTCAACGCGGTGCAGCCCGGCTTCGCGCCCGGCAGCTCGGTCAGTGAACTGAGCAGCGCGCACATCGACGGCATGCTGGCGCGCATCCCGCTCGGCCGCACCTCCGGACCGGGCGACGCGCCGGCCGCCGTGCTCTGGCTCGCCTCCGACGAGTCGGCGTTCGTCACCGGCACGACCATCGCGGTCGACGGTGGCCGGACCGCCGGCGACTTCACCCGCACCGGAGGCGCCCGATGAACCCGTACCCGTGGCCGGACGGCGCGAGCGCCGCGCTGTGCGTGAGTTTCGACTTCGACGGCGAATCGCCGTTCCTGTGGCGGCGCCGCAACGACATGCCGGTGGACATCGCCGAACTCGAACAGCGCCGCTTCGGTCCGCGTCGGGGCGTTTTCCACGTCCTCGACGCGCTCGCCGAACTGGGCATCACCGCGACGTTCTTCGTGCCTGGCTGGATCGCCGAGCACTACCGGTCGGCGGTCAAGGAAGTAGCGACGGCGGGGCACGAGATCGCACTGCACGGCTGGTGCCACGAACCACCCGACGCACTGTCCGCAACGGACCTCCGCGAGACCCTGACCCGCGCCGCCGACCTACTCGGCGACATCGCGGGCACCGCGCCGACCGGTTACCGCTCACCCAGCTTCCGGATGACGCCAGAGGGTCTGGACGTGCTCGTCGAACTCGGTCTGCGCTACGACTCGTCGCTGATGGGGGAGGACCGGCCCTACCCGATCGGTGACCTGGTGGAGATCCCGGTCGACTGGGCCACCGACGACGCCGTCTACTACCGCTATACCGGCGGCGAAGCCCGCCCACCGGCACCCGCGCCGACCGTCGCCGCTGCCTGGCAGGCCGAGATCGACGGCGCGATGCGGCGCGGCAGCCTGGTCACGCTCACCATGCACCCATGGCTGTCCGGCCGTCCCGCGCGCGTCTCGGCATTGACCGATCTGCTCGCCGAGGCGCGGCAGCGCGACGGCCTCTGGATCGGCACGACCGGCGCCCTCGCCGCCCATCACCAGGCGGTGTCACCATGACCCTGCTGACCATCCGCGACCTGCGGGTCTCCTTCGGGCCAGGCAAGGACGCCGTGACCGGGCTCAACCTGACCGCGAACCGGGGCGAGACGGTCGCGATCGTCGGTGAGTCCGGTTGCGGCAAGACGCTCAGCGCGCTGAGCCTGTGCGGCCTGCTGCCGTCGGGCGCGCGGGCATCGGGGTCCGCGCTGCTCGGCGACACCGAACTGATCGGCAGGTCAGAGCGCGAGCTGCGCCGACTACGCGGCAGCAGGGTCAGCATGATCTTCCAGGACGCCGCGACCGCGTTGAACCCGCTGATGAGCGTCGGCGCGCAGATCGAGGAAGTGCTGGCCATCCACGGCTCGGCGAAGAAGGCCGCGCGGCGTGAACGCGCGGTGTCGCTGCTGGAGTCGGTCGGCGTGCCCGACGCGCGCAACCGCGCCCGCAGCCTGCCGCACGAACTGTCCGGCGGCATGCGTCAGCGCGTCATGGTCGCCATCGCGCTGGCAGGCTCACCCGACCTGGTGATCGCCGACGAGCCGACCACCGCGCTGGACGTCACCGTGCAGGCGCAGGTGCTCGCGCTGCTGCGCGCGTCCACCGAATCGTCGGTGGTCCTGTTCATCACGCACGATATGGGCGTGGTCGCCGAGATCGCGGACCAGGTCGTCGTCATGTACGCGGGTGCCGCCGTCGAGAGCGGACCGGTCGCCGAGGTACTCGAACGCCCCAAACACCCGTACACCGCCGCGCTGCTCGCCTCGGTGCCCGACCCGGACCTGCCGGTCGTCGGTGAACTGCCCACGATCCCCGGTCGCGTGCCGCCGCTCGGCGAACGCGGCACCGGCTGCCCGTTCCGCGCCCGCTGCCCCCGGCAGACCGAGGAGTGCGCGCAGATGCCCGAGTTGACCGAAACGGGTGGCGCGCTCGTCGCCTGCTGGCACCCGGAGAACACGCCATGACCGAACCGCTCGTCGTCGCAGCAGGACTGACCAAGCGCTACGTCGTCCGCACCCGCACCGGCCGCCGCATGCTGACCGCCGTCGACGGCGTCGACCTGCGCGTGGACGCTGGTCGTATCGTTGCCGTGGTGGGTGAGTCCGGGTGCGGCAAGTCGACAACCGGCAGGCTGCTGCTCGCGCTGGAACGCCCGGACGAGGGCAGCGTGCGCATCGAAGGGCGCGACATCAACACGCTGCGTCCTGCGGATCTTCGCGCGCTGCGCCGCGACATCCAGCCGATCTTCCAGGACCCGTACGACTCGCTCAACGGCCGGATGACCGTCGGCAAGCTGCTCTCCGAGCCGTCGCGCGTGCACCGCATCGACCCACCGCCCGGACGCAGCGTGCCCGAACTGCTCGACCTGGTGAACCTCTCGCCGGACTACGCCGACCGCTACCCACACGAACTCTCCGGCGGTCAACGGCAACGGGTCGCGATCGCCCGCGCCATCGCGCTCGACCCGAAGTTCATCGTCTGCGACGAGCCGGTGTCCGCGTTGGACGTCTCGGTGCAGGCGCAGGTGATCAACCTGCTGCGCAGGCTGCAACGCGAACTCGGCCTCGCCTACGTGTTCATCAGCCACGACCTCGCCCTGGTCCGCTACCTCGCGCACGACACAGCGGTGATGTACCTCGGTCAGGTCGTCGAGACCGGCGCGACCGAAACCCTGTTCAGCGCGCCGCGCCACCCGTACACGCAACTGCTGCTCGCCTCGGTGCCGCGACCGCGCGTGCACCAGGAGCGCCGCGTGCTCGCCAGTGGCGAACTGCCCAGCCCGCTCGATCGGCCCACCGGCTGCGTGTTCGCCAGCCGCTGCCCGCTGGTCACCGACCGCTGCCGCACCGAAGCCCCGGTGCTGCGCGAGATCGGCGGCCAACCACATCGCGTCGCCTGCCACTACGCCGAAAAGACGGAGGTTCTGCATGACCCCGGATTGGCTGCCCGACCTGGCAACTGATCTCAACGCCCGAGTCGACGCGCGCACCGCCGAGCTGATCGCGCTCAGTCACGACATCCACGACCATCCGGAGCTCGGTTTCGCCGAACACCACGCGTCGAAGCGGCTCGTGGACGCGTTGGCGGAAGCCGGGTTCACCACCACAACCGGGGTGGCGGACCTGGCCACCGCGTTCCGCGCTGAGCGCGTCTTCGGTAGCGGCGGGCCGACGATCGCGATCTTCTGCGAATTCGACGCGCTGCCCGAGATCGGGCACGCCTGCGGCCACAACATCATCGCCACCGCCGGTCTCGGCGCCGCGCTCGCCGTCGCGAACCGGCTGGCGGAAACGGGCGGCAACGGCAAACTGGTCGTGCTCGGCAGCCCAGCGGAAGAGGGCGGCGGCGGCGGCAAGGTCATCATGGCCGACGCTGGTGCGCTGTCCGATGTGGACGTCGCGGTGATGGTCCACCCGGCCGGGTTCGACGCGGTCTCGCGCACCAACCTCGGCAGGGTCTCGCTGGAAGCGGTCTTCACCGGCCGCGCCTCGCACGCGGCGGCCGCGCCAGAACAGGGGCTCAACGCGCTCGATGCGGCGACGCTGCTGCTCGTCGCGATCGGCCTGCTGCGCCAGCAACTGCGTACCGACTCGCGGCTGCACGCCAACCTGGTGGAGGGCGGCGACGCGATCAACGTCATCCCCGAGCGGTCCAGGGTGAAGCTGTTCATCCGCTCGCCCGACGTCGAATATCTGCGCGACCGGCTGTACACCGCGCTGCACGACTGCGTGCGCGGCGCCGCCATCGCCACCGGCACGACCTACGAGCTGACCGAGGTCGCGCCCGCCTACGACCCGGTCCGCACCAACCCGGTCCTCGCCGATCTCGCCGAACATGCCTTCGCCGCGCTCGGCCGCCCGATCGACCAGGTCGCGGGCCGCTCCGGCAACGCGGGCTCGACCGACATGGGCAACGTCAGCCAGCTCGTGCCCGCCATCCACCCCTACATCTGCGTGACGCCGGGCCTCGCCATCCACACCAGGGACTTCGCCGCCGCCGCCCGGGGTGCCGACGGCGACCGTGCGGTGCGCGACGGCGCGAGCCTGCTCGCGATCACCGTGTCCGCCCTGTTCGACCATCCCGAACTCGTCGAGCAGGTGACGGCGTCATGACCCCCGAATCCCTCGCGGACCTGCGCCTGGTCGGCAGCCCCGACCTGCACCCGGACGGCAACAGCATCGTCGCTTCGGTGCAGACCGTCGCGCCGGATCGGCGCGGTTACCGCAACCAACTGTTCCGCTGCACCGAGGACGGCACCCCGACGCCGCTGACCGATGACGCAGGCTCCGACACGTCGCCCGCGCACAGTCCGGACGGCAACCGAGTCGCGTATCTGTCCCAACGCGACGGTGTGCGCCGCGTCCGGCTGCTCGACGGCGACCTGCCGCATCCGCCCGGTCCGGCGGCGGCGTTCGTCTGGCTGGACGACACCACGATCGTCGCGGTCGTCGAACTGCCCGACGTGGCACCGGCCGCGGGCGAACCGGTCACCATCGAATGGCTGCGCTACAAGCGCGACGGCGAAGCCGGCTTCATCGAACCCATCCACGACCTGTTCGTGCTCGCGCCCGGCCAGGAGCCGCGCCCGCTACCGCGCCCGAACGGTCGCGTTTCCTGCCTCACCGCTGGTCATGGCGTCGTGGTTTACGCGCTCGACGCCCGGCACAGCGACGAGGCGGCCCCGCCCACCGAGGTCCACGAGCTCGACCCGGCCACCGGCACCGATCGTCTGTTGTGGACCTGCCCGTCGAAGGTGTCCGGGCTCGCCGTGACCGATCGCTCCGGCCTGGTCGTCGCGGTGGCCAGCGGCCAGCCGGGGGAGAGCGCGACCCCGCCGACGCTCTGGCTGCTCGGCGACGGTTCGGCCAGCCGTGCCTTTCCGCTCGCCGACCTGGAGGTCGAGCGTGCCGTGCTCGGCGATTCCCGCCCGCAGGGCGCAGGTCAGGTGGTCCAGCCGGTCGTTGGCTCCGACGAGGTCGTGCTGCTCGCCACCAACGACGAGGACGCCGCCCTGTACCGGGGCAACCCCACCGACTCCGCGCCTCGCCGTGTCACGCCGAAGGGCGTCTCGGTCGTCCACTTCTCCGCGACCCGCAACGGTCGCACCGCGGTCTGCCTGGAGTCGCCTGCCACACCGGTCGAACTGACCTTTGTGGACACACCGAAGCCGGTGACCTCGTTCAACGCCGACTGGGGCGGCGTCGAACCGGAAACGGTCCGGCTGGGCGACATGCACGCGCTGCTCTACCGCGCCGAATCAACCCCTGGCCCGCTGGTCATCCGGGTGCACGGCGGACCACACCTGTGCTGGGGCAGCGCGTTCGACCTGGAAACCCAACTGCTCGTGCAGGCAGGCTACCGGGTGCTGATGCCCAACATCGCCGGCAGCGCCGGGCGCGGCACCGAGTTCCGCAAGCGCGTCGTCGGCGAATGGGGGCGCGGCGATCACGCGGAACTGACGGCGTTCGCGGACTGGGCCGTCGAGCAGGGCATCGCCGATCCGGCGCGGCTGTACCTCGCGGGCGGCAGCTACGGCGGTTACCTGATCAACTGGACGCTCACCCGCACCGACCGCTTCCGCGCGGTCGTGTCCGAACGGTCCGTGTCCAGCCTGGTGTCCAAACTCGGCACCTCGGACAACGGCTACACCGCCAACAAGTTCGAGATGGGCGGCGCCGACCTGTTCGACGACGGCATCGACACCCTCGTCGACCGCTCGCCACTGCACCATGCCGACGCGATCACCACGCCGATGTTGTTGCTGCACGGCGAGAACGACTACCGCTGCCCGATCGAACAGTCCGAGCAGCTGTTCGTCGCACTGCGCCGCTTCGGCCGCGAAGCGAAGTTCGTCCGCTTTCCTGGCGGCTCACACAGTTGGGCGGTCACCGGCCGACCGGACCACCGCATCACCCGCCTGCACCTGATCCTGGGCTGGTTCGCCGAACACAGTTGATGAACCTGGAAATCATCCATTCACGGGCCTGGAACGTCGGCGTGGCGTTACGATCAGAGGCTGGCTCGATCGTGTCGATGCGTTGGGGGGTCTCGTGCTGGCCGAGGATTTCGGGTACCAGTTGTCTCCGCGACCGGCGAAGGCGATGACCCCCAAGATCCAGGATGCGGTCGACAAAGCACGCAAGGACGCGGCGAACGCGATCGGCAGTGCGCAGGATGGGAGCGCCGCCGCCGTAGCGATCTTTTTTGCGGGAATCATTCTTGCCCTGATCGTGCAGCAGCCGTGGATCGTCGCTGGCAGCACCGTGCTGGCGTTGGTGATCGGGGGTGCGAGCGCGTCTGCCGCAGCTACGGCCAAGGCGAAGGCCAAGGTCGCCGAGCAGAAAGTGCGAGAGATGGTGACGCCGGTGCTCAGCGGGCACTGGCAGGCGTGGCCGAGCCGGATGGAAGCCGTCGCC
Source organism: Pseudonocardiaceae bacterium (assembly GCA_036494465.1). Lineage (GTDB taxonomy): Bacteria > Actinomycetota > Actinomycetes > Mycobacteriales > Pseudonocardiaceae > CAJCJE01. The sequence continues at coordinate 25,549 of DASXOJ010000060.1, read as the reverse complement.
GGGCAGCAGCGGCGGCGAGTGCTGTTGCTCGATCCCAAGGGCGGGGTCGCCGTGACATTTCTGTCGGCCGTTCCGGACGCGGCCTGGCTGAGCATGACGGACGGCCGAGGATTGGTGTGGTTCGTGGGGGATCTGCGTTTTGGAGGCATGATGGCGTTACCGGGCGGCCGCCCGGTCTGGTGGACGGGTGCGCCGGTGGTCAGCCAGAAGTCACCCGAATCGAGCAGCGGTCTTTCGCACGTTGTCGAAGAGGAGTTGGCGCGGCAGGCCGTGAAATTTGTTTTCGACAAATGGCTGGGATAGGTCCCTACTCCGCGCTGATCCAGGGCAGGTCCTCGACCCGCACCGCGGTGCCGGTTTTGGCGGCGTGGTCGAAGGCCAGCGCGATCGCATGGTCGTGGCAGCCGTCGGCGAGCGGATACGGTTCGGGACCGCTGCCCTCGACCCACGCCGCCATGTCGGCGAGCAGCGTGCCGATCGCGATTTCCTCGTCGTTCCACCGCAAACCCTGGTACGGGTTGCGGTACAGCACGTCCGAGCCGAACGTGATGTGGTCCGTGTCGAAACCGTCGAGGTCCAGGTCGTACCCGGTCTGGCGGCGCACGATCGAGGACCGCACGATCGTCCGGTCAGCGGCCAGCCGGACGACGTCCTGGTCGTGCAACTCGCCCAGGGTGCCGCGCACCAGCAGCCTGCGCATCAGCAACTGGTTGTGCCACTGGTTGTCGGTGAAGTCGTAGACGCCGAACCCGCCGCCGTCGAAGGAGATCGTGGCGAGGATGGTGCTCGCCTGCTTCGTCTCCACCGGATCCGCCCAGCCCGCGCGGGACAGCGGATCGGCCAGCGGGGCGCTGGTGCGGACCGCGCGCACAGTGACCGGTGTCCGGTCGACGCCCAGCAGGGTCCTGATCAGCGACACCGCGTGGTACTGGTGCGTAGAGGAGACGTCCACCCTGGTCGGTGCGCCGATCACGCCGGAACGGACGAGCGCGAGCCGGGCCGCGTGCGCGGGCATCCGCGAGTACTGCTCGGCGACCTGAACCAGTCGCGCGCTGCCTGCCTTGCCCCACAACGTGCGCAGGCCGCCGAGATCGGGCGCGGGCGGGGTTTCCGCCAGCACCGGCACCCCGCGCTCGACGAGTTCCGCGATCAGCGTCGGGTTCACCTGCCAGGGCACCGCGGTCACCACGAAGTCCGGTTTCGCCGTGCGCAGGCACTCGTCGAGCGAGAGGTAGACCGGGATCGGCAGGCCGTCCTTGGCGCTGCGCGAGACGATGCCGACGCACTCCAGTCCGTCGAGCGCCGCGCCGATCCGCCGGAAGTACTCGGCGCGCCAACCGGTACCGATGATCGCGAAACTCGTCACGACCTCATCAAACACCGTCCGGCACCGCTGCCTTCACTGTCCCGGGTTGATCCAGGTCACAGCGAACTGGTTGGACTGCGCCTGCGCCAGGTTCGGCGGCGAGCCGTACGGGGCCACGTAGGCGATGTAGGTGGAGGTGATGCGGATCGATGCCGTCACGCTGATCGAACAGGACGTGCCGCTGGCGCAGTAGCCCTTCAGGATGCCGTTGCCGATCCCGCCGCTGACGTCGTAGATCTCGATGTAGAACGGCGAGCTGCCGACGTTGCGGCTGGTGGTCGCGGTGAGCGTCACCGGGTCGTTGATGTGGGCCACGCTGGAGCCGGTCAGGCCGATGCCGACGCTGAACCAGTTCACCTCGACCACCGGCGAGGCCACGTCCTCATTCGGTGGGGGCGCGCTGTCGTCGGTCGGATAGGCACCGACGTAGGCGACGTACTGCGTGGTGGCGGCGGTTTTGGCAGTGACGCCGACCGAGCAGGTGGTGCCCGACGCGCAGGTCGCCACGTACGCCTGGTCGGTCATGTCGTAGATGCTGAGGTAGTCGGGGGTCGGACGACGTCCGCGTTGACGATCGCGGTGATCGTCGTGGTCATGGTCGGCCACAACTGCATCGGGCTGGCCGAGAGCGTGATCGCGGTGGGGAGGTCCTGTGGTCCTGCCGTTGTGCCCTTGGCAGCGGCGGTGCCGGTGACCGACACGGCGATGCCTGCCGCGACCAGCAACGGCAGCACGAGTCTGACGATTCGCATGGCTCAGCGTGCCCGGTCGCCCGTCACGACGTCGTCAATCACCCGCTTGCGTGCACCCTGCGGTAGCTCCAGATCAGCAGCGCGAACACGATCAGGCCGGACAGGATCAGGCTCGACCCCGAGCTCCAGCTGCTCAACGGGATCCAGTCCTGCGTCGCCCAGACGATGCCTGCCGCGATCAACAGCGTGCCACCGGTCGCGGTCAGTGCGATCCGCCACGGTGACGCGACGCTGTCCGCCGCGGATTTCATCGCGCGTTCGCGCACCGGAGCGACATAGCGCTGCACTGCTGGGAACTCGGAGGCGAGCACGAGCAGACCGGCGAGCACCAGCAGCAGACCGGGGCCGGGCAGCACCAGCAGCACGATCCCGATCACGGTCAGCAAGCCACCCGCGACCGCGACCAGCACCCTTCGCACCGATCCGCCCATACCGACAGTCTGCCGGTAGCGTGCGTTTCGTGCGTGCGGTGACGTATGAACGGTTCGGGGCGATGCCCGAGGTGCGCGAGTTGCCTGACCCGGCGCCCGCGCCGGATGGCGTGGTGATCGCGGTCGAGGCGACCGGGCTGTGCCGCAGCGACTGGCACGGCTGGCAGGGGCACGATCCGGACATCGAGCTGCCGCACGTGCCGGGGCACGAGTTGGCAGGCGTGATCAGCGCGGTCGGCGCCGAGGTCACGCGGTGGCGGCCCGGGGATCGGGTCACCGTGCCGTTCGTGTGCGCGTGCGGGCGGTGTGCCGCGTGCGCCGCCGGTGACCAGCAGGTGTGCGAGCGGCAGACGCAACCCGGGTTCACGCACTGGGGGTCGTTCGCGGAGTTCGTCGCGATCGACCGGGCCGACGTGAACCTGGTCGGCATCCCCGGGGACATGCGCTCGGCGACCGCTGCCGCGCTCGGCTGCCGGTTCGCGACCGCGTTCCGCGCTGTGGCGTCGGTTGGCCGGGTCGCCGCGGGCGAGTGGGTCGCGGTGTTCGGGTGCGGCGGGGTCGGGTTGTCGGCGGTGATGGTCGCGGTCGCATGTGGAGCGCGGGTCGTCGCGGTCGACATCTCGGCCGACGCGCTCGCGCTGGCCGCGTCGCTCGGTGCCGAGGTCTGCCTGACCGATGGGGCCGACGTGCCCGCGGCGACCGGTGGTGGCGCGCACCTGTCGCTCGACTGCCTCGGTAGCCCGGCGACCTGCGTGGCGTCCATTTCCGGGCTGCGCCGACGCGGCAGGCACGTGCAGGTCGGGCTGCTGCCGCCCGCTGCCGGACCGGCGGTGTTGCCGATGGACCGGGTGATCGGCTGGGAGTTGGCGGTGCTCGGCAGCCACGGCATGCCCGCACACGCCTACCCCCGGATGATGGCCATGGTCGCGGCCGGCACGTTACGCCCGGATCTGCTGGTCACCCGCACGATCGGACTGGACGACGCACCGAGTGCCCTCGCCGCGATGAGCGGGCCCGGAATGACCATGATCGCGCTCTGATGTGCGACCCGCACAGCGGATCCACCCAGAGTGTGCACATCGCCCGGTGACGCCACGACCACCGCTGCCTACGGTTCTGCCAACCGTTCCCCTCCCCCGGATAAGGAGGTCGCGATGGCCTCGTCAGTCGGTGTCGATGACTACGCGTTGACCAGAGTCCCCGATCAAGCCCGGTACTCGTGGTGGTCGGTCGCAGTACAGCGGTTCGGTCAGGTTTCCGCGCTGTCGCAGTTCCTGTTGGGTGCCACGGTCGGCTTCGGGATGAGCTTCTGGCCCGCCGTGCTCGCCTTCACTCTCGGTTCGGTGATCCTGGAATTGATCACCATCCTGGTCGGCGTTATCGGCGTCCGCGAGGGCCTGACCACGTCGATGATCGCGCGCTGGACCGGCTTCGGCCGCGGCGGTTCGGCGTTGATCGGGCTGGCGATCGGGATCAGCCTGATCGGCTGGTTCGGCATCCAGTCGGCGGTGTCCGCGCAAGGTCTCGCCGCGCTGGTCGGCGGCTTGCCCGAGTGGGCATGGTCGCTGGTGTTCGGGCTGCTGGTCACCGCGATCGTGGTGCGCGGCTTCCACTCGATGGCGTGGACCGCCTACGTCACCGTGCCCGCGTTCCTGATCCTGGTCGGCTGGGCGGTGATCTCCGAGCTCACCAAGCACGACCTCGGCTCGCTGGTCTCCGCCGCGCCCGCTGGCCCGCACCTGAGTCTGTTGCAGGGCACCACGTTGATCGCGGGCGGGTTCATCGTCGGCGCGGTGATCACCCCGGACATGACCCGGTTCAACCGGACCACATCGGACGTGGTGAAACAGACGCTGGTCGGCATCACCCTCGGCGAGTACGTGATCGGCCTGGCCGGTGTGCTGCTCGCGCATGCGGTGGCGACCGCCGAGATCACCACCATCGTGACGTCCTCGGTCGGCTGGGTCGGTCTGCTGATCGTGATCGCGGGCACGATGAAGATCAACGACTGGAACCTCTACTCGTCCGGCCTGGGCGTGGTGAACTTCATCGGCACCGTGTTCGGGCGGACCGCGCATCGCGGCGTGGTCACCGCCGTGCTCGGCATCGCGGGCAGTGTCCTTGCCGCAGCGGGGATTCTCGCCAAGTTCACCGACTTCCTCACGATTCTCGGCGTCGCGTTTCCGCCGATCGCCGGGATCATGGTCGCCGAGTACTTCGTGGTGAAGCGGTGGCGACCCGAACTCGACGCCGCCCGTGCCAGCGGCGCGGTGCCCGAGGACGCGCCGGCCTGGGTGCCCGCGACGATCGTGGTCTGGATCGCCGCCGCGCTGTTCGGCGAATTCGTGAACTGGGGACTGCCCAGCATCAACTCGCTGGTCGTCGCCCTCGTCCTGTACATCGTCGCCGGGAAGCTCGGCCTGGTGCGCGGGGTCGGCAGCAGCCAGACCACGCGGGCCACGCCCGCCCCGGTGACCCAGTAAACCGGTAAAGGAGCAGCACTCGTGCGCATCGGCATCGACGTCGGCGGCACCAACACGGACGCGGTCCTGCTGGACGGTCACCAGGTGCTCGCATCCATCAAGACGAGCACGACCGAAGACGTCACCTCGGGCATCGTCGCCGCGATCGACGGTCTGCAACGGCAGCGCGCGTTCGATCCGGTATCGGTGCGGGCGGTGATGATCGGCACGACACACTTCATCAACGCGCTCGTCGAAGCGCACCGGCTCGCGCCGACGGCCGCGGTCCGGCTGAGCCTGCCTGCCGGGGCATCGCTGCCGCCGATGGTGGACTGGCCGAAACGCCTGGTCGACGCGGTGTCCGGGCGCAGCTATCTGGTGCACGGCGGGCACGAGTTCGACGGGCGGCACATCGCCGAGCTGGATGAGAGCGAACTGCGCAAGGCAGCCGAGGACATGGGCGAGGCCGGCGTGCGCAGCGTCGCGATCACCTCGGTGTTCTCGCCGGTCAACGCCGAGTTCGAGGCACGCGCGGCGGAGATCATCGCCGGCGTGCTGCCCGAGGTCGCGATCTCGCTCTCGCACGAGATCGGCCGGATCGGCTTGCTGGAGCGCGAGAACGCCACCGTCATCAACGCGGCGCTGCGCGAACTCGCCGCGCACATCGTGGACGGGCTGGCCGCGTCGGTCACCGGGGCGGGCATCACCGCGCCGCTGTACCTGAGCCAGAACGACGGCACCCTGATGGACGTCGACTTCGCGCGCCGCTATCCGGTTGCCACCTTCGCTTCCGGCCCGACCAACTCGATGCGGGGCGCCGCTGTACTGTCCGGTTTGGACACATGTGCGGTTGTCGACGTCGGCGGGACCACGACCGATGTCGGCGTGCTCAGCCAGGGCTTCCCGCGTGAAGCCACCACCGATGTGAGCGTTGCCGGTATCCGCACCAACTTCCGGATGCCGGACGTGCTGTCCATCGGACTCGGCGGCGGCAGCCGGGTGCGCGGCGAGACCGTCGGACCCGATTCGGTCGGCTACGAGCTGACCTCGCGGGCGCTCGTATTCGGCGGTGACACCTTGACCGCGACGGACATCGCGGTCGCCGCCGGTCGTGCCGAGATCGGCGAGCCCGCGCTCGTCGCGCACCTCGACCGCGGCATGGTCCGCGCCGCGCTCGACCGCATCGCCGCGAACGTCTCGGATGTCGTCGAACGGATGCGCACCTCGGCCGAACCGTTGCCGGTGGTCGCGGTCGGCGGTGGATCCGTCCTGCTCCCCGACGAACTCGCCGGTTGCGGTGCGGTGCGCAGGCCCGAGAACTACGCGGTGGCCAACGCGATCGGGGCCGCTATCGCGCAGATCGGCGGCGAGGTCGACCGGGTGTACGTGATCGAGCCGGGGCGCCGCGAGGCGGTCGTGGACGAGGCCAAACAGGAGGCGATCGACCGCGCGGTGGCTGCCGGCGCGAGCCCGGCCTCGGTGTCGGTGGTCGATTTCGACGAGGTGCCGATCCCTTACCTGCCCGGCAACGCGACCCGGATCCGGGCCAAGGCGGTCGGCGACCTGCAACTGGGGGCGTGATGCACGCGATCACCGAGGACGATCTGGACGACATCGCGCACGGCGCGGCCATTCTGGGCACCGGCGGCGGGGGAGACCCGTACATCGGGCGCCTGCTCGCGGCATCGACGGTGCGCGAGTACGGCGCGGTTTCGCTCGTGCCGCTGGCTGACCTCGATGACGACGCGGTGGTGTTGCCGGTCGCGATGATGGGCGCGCCGACCGTCATGGTGGAGAAGCTGCCCTCCGCCGAACAGGTCGGTCTCTCCGCGCGGACGCTCGCGGGCTACCTGGGCCGGGAACTGACGCACATCGCGTGCGCGGAGGCGGGCGGCGTGAACTCGCTGATCCCGGTGGTCGCGGCTGCCCAGCTCGGGTTGCCGCTGGTGGACGCGGACGGGATGGGGCGCGCCTTCCCGGAACTCCAGATGGTGTTGCCGACCCTGTACGGCATCTCGGCGACGCCGATGGCGATCGCGGACGAGAAGGGCAACCGGGGCGTGCTGGACACCATCGACAACCGGTGGGCGGAACGCCTCGCGCGCTCGGCCACCATCGACATGGGCTGCTCCGCGATGACCAGCCAGTACGCCATGTCCGGCGCGCAGGCGCGGGAGTCGCTGGTGCCCGGCACGCTGAGCCTGTGCGCGGAACTCGGCGCGCTGGTCCGTGCGGCGCGAACCGCGCACGAGGATCCGGTGGAGCGGGTGATCGCGCGGCTGCGCGGGCGGAAACTGTTCACCGGCAAGGTGGTCGACGTCGCGCGCCGCACCACGACCGGTTTCGCGCGCGGCGATGCCCGAGTGTCCGGAATGGACGACGATGCGGGGGCCGAGCTGGTGCTGCGGTTCCAGAACGAGCACCTGGTCGCCGAGGTCGACGGCACGGTGCGCGCCTCGGTACCCGACCTGATCTGCACCCTCGACCGCGAGTCCGGTGATGCGATCACCACCGAGGGGCTGCGTTACGGGCAGCGGATCACCGTGCTGGCCGCGCCCGCCGACCCGCGCTGGCACACGCCGGAAGGCATCGCGCTGGCCGGCCCGCGCTACTTCGGTTACGACATCGACCCGATCGGAGTCCGCGCGTGAGCTGGACGTTGACCGAGGACGAGCTGGTCGACCTCGCGCGCGGTGCCGCCGTGCTCGGCACCGGAGGCGGCGGCGATCCGTACGTCGGGCGGCTGCTGGTGCGGGAAGCCATCCGCGAGCACGGCCCGATCACGGTGCTGGATCCGGCCGAACTCGCCGACGACGCGCTGGTCATCCCGACCGCGCAGATGGGCGCGCCGACCGTGGTGCACGAGAAGCTGCCCAACGGCGACGAACCGGCCATCGCGCTGCGCGCGCTCGAACGCCAGCTGGGCGCGAAGGCCGACGCGACCATGCCGATCGAGTGCGGCGGCATCAACTCGATGATCCCGCTGGTCGTCGGCGCCCGTCTCGGCCTGCCGGTGGTCGACGCGGACGGCATGGGCCGCGCGTTCCCCGAACTGCAGATGGAGACCTTCGGCGTGTACGGCGTGCCCGGCTCTCCCATGGCGATCGGGGGCGAGCGCGGCGAGACGACGGTGATCGACACCGGCAGCGACAACAAGCGGATGGAGTGGCTCGCGCGCGGTGTCACCATCCGGCTCGGCGGCGTCGCGCACATCGCGGAGTATGCGATGAGCGGCGCTGACGTGAAACGCACCGCCGTGCCAAGGACGCTCTCGCTCGCCCTCTCCATCGGTCGTGCCATCCGCACCGCGCGCGAACAGCACACCGACCCGGTCACCGCGCTCGCCGCCGCGTTGAGGCAGACGGCCTACACTCACCTCAGGGTGCTGTTCCGGGGCAAGGTGTCCGATGTGGAGCGCCGAACCGAGGCGGGTTTCGCGCGCGGCCGGGCGGCTGCGGTGTCCTTCGACGGCGCGCACAAGCTGGAGATCGTGTTCCAGAACGAGAACCTGGTCGCGTCGGTAGACGGCGTGGTGCGCTGCCTGGTGCCGGATCTGATCTGTGTCCTGGAGGCGGACACCGCCGAGCCGATCACCACCGAGACGCTGCGCTACGGCCAGCGGGTCACCGTGGTCGGCATCTCCACCCCGGACCTGATGCGCACCCCGGCGGCGCTGGCCACGTTCGGCCCGGCCGCGTTCGGCATCGACCACGCGTTCGTCCCGGTAGAACGCGCGGAGTTCGTCTAACCTGGTCAGCCATGCGCATCACCGCAGCTGACGTGCCCGCGCTGGAACGCGGCGTCGCGCTGCTCGGCTCGGGAGGCGGCGGTGACACCGGCACCGCCGCCGTGCTGTTGCGCAAGCTGGTCGAGTCCGGTCGCGAACCGCGCGTGCACGCGATCGCGGACCTTGATCCCACCACACCAGTGGTGCCGGTCGGGGTCGTCGGCGCGACCGCCGCGTTCACCGAGAAACTGCCCGGCGGCGACGAGTTCGCGTCCGCGGTCGCCGCGATCGAACGCTGGACCGGGTCGCGCGCGCTCGCCGTGATGTCCATCGAGATCGGCGGGCTCAATGGGCTCATGTCGCTGGTCGTCGCCGAAGAACTCGGCCTGCCCTCGGCGGACGCGGACCTGTCCGGGCGCGGACTGACCCGGCTCGACCAGTTCTCGGTCGCGGCGACCGGACGCGGCATCGCGCCCGCCGCACTGGCCGAACCCGGCGGCCAGGTGGTCGTGCTCGGGTCTGGTTCGGACGGCGAGGTGGAGCGTGGCGCGCGTGCGTTCGTGGCGAGCTCGGGCGGCTGGGCGGCACTCGCGCTCGCGCCCATCCCAGCGGGTGAACTGGCCGAACACGCCGTGCTCGACACGACCAGCAGTGCGCTCTCGCTGGGCCGCCGGGCACTCGCGGCAGGCGAGAGCCCGCCCCGCCACGTGCTGGAAACCGCGCTCGGCGGAGGACTGCTCGCGCGCGGCCGGGTGCTGGAGGTGTCCCGGTACGTCGGGCCGGGCCAGCACGGCAGGCCCGGTTTCGGTCGCGGCTCGGTCACCGTCGCCGACCACCACGACGGCGCGCTGCTGCGGCTGGAAATGGAGAACGAGTACCTGCTCGCACTGCGCGACGGGCGGCCCGTCGCGTCCACCCCGGACGTGCTGTCCGTGCTCGACCACCGCACCGGCGTCCCGGTGACCTGCGACGCCATCCGGACCGGTGTCGAGGTCGACGTGGTCTGCCTCGCGATCGCGCCGTTCTGGACGGATCCGCGCCGGTTGCCGATGGTGCGCCCGCGCGCCTACGGCATCGACTGTGATCCGGTGGTGGCGCGGTGATCCTGCGCCGGGTGCTCGCGCTGCCGTCGTGGGCGGATCAGGTCACCGTGTTCGCGGGGGAGCCCGGCCCCGATCGTCCACTGCGGACGGTACGGGCGTCCCTGGACGCGAGCGCGTCGCCCGCCCGCGACGAACTCGTCGCACTGGTGCGTCCGGTCGGGCCGGACTGGCAGGTCGACGCGTTGTTGCGGCGCTGCGCCGACGTGGGCGCGGCGGGCGTGCTGCTGCCAGGACCGGCGCCGCTGTCCGCGTCCCGCCTGCTCGCCGACCGGTTGTCCGTGCCGCTGCTGCTCACCTCGGCCGACCCGCTCGAACTGATCGTCGATGCGCGCGTGCTGCTCGCCGCGCCCGAGGTGGACCGGGCGGACACGGTCCTGTCCGTGCATCGCGCGCTCGGCGAACGACTCCGCTCGCCCGAGGAGATCGTGACCAGCCTGCGGCGCCTGCTGCGCTGTCCGGTCGCGGTGCTCGACGAACGCGGCGAGGTCCTGGCGGGCGAGCTCGCCGATGCCGCGCGGGTGCGCGTCACCGAGCCGGTGCCGCATCGCGTCGAGCTCGCTGACGGGGTCTTGCTCGCGCAGCCGGTCGTGCTACCGAAGCCGCCGGTCTGGTTGGCCGCCGTGCTCGGCCGACGGGCGGCACCGCGCGCGGACGTGGTCGCCGCCGCGCTGTCGGTCGCGGCCGGTGCGGTGCAGCGGTGGCTGCTCGCGCACCGCCTCGAACTGGAACGCGATGCGCGATCGCGGTCGGCGTTGCTCGGCGACCTGCTGCGCCTGGACGGTGAACCAGGCGCCGACCTGCGCCGTCGCGCGGCGGACGCGGGCTGGCGGCTCGGTGGCTGGCACGTGGGCATGCGCATCGGTGTTCCGTCCGAAGTGGACACCGTGGCTCGGGCGCAGGAGGTGGTCAGGGCGTTGCGCGCCGAGTCGGTGGACGCGGTCGTGGTCGAGCACGGCGACGGCTGGACCGGCTGGGTCACCTTCGACCAGGAACCGACCGCCGAGCGGGTGCGCGCCCTGTCGGTTCGGCTGCGTGCGGTGCACCGAGGTTTGCGCCGCACCCTCGATTCCCGGCTCGGTGTCGGCCGCCCACACGCGGACGGCCTCGCGGCCACCGTCGCCGAAGCGACCGACGCGGCACGGCTTGCCGCCACCCGCCCGGAAACCGGGTACTTCCTGCACGTCGACCAGTTGGGCATGGCGCAGCTGCTGCTGGAGTGGACGCGCACCGACACGTTCGAGCCCGCCGCCAACGCGCTGCTCGCGCCGTTGCACGCCGCGCCCGGCGATCTCGTCCGCACGCTCGCCGCCTACCTCGACGCCGAATCCTCCCTCGCCGAAACCGCGACCGTGCTCGGCGTGCACCGCAACACGGTCGCGGCCCGGATCAGCCGGATCGAGCAGTTGCTCGGCGTCGACCTCTCGCGGCCCGACGAACGACTCGCCCTGCACCTGGCCGCCCGCGCGGTCATCCTCTGATCGCGATCACGGCGTAGTGCCCGCAGCGCTCCGGTTCGTCGTAACCAGGCAGCCAGCGCGCGGTGAACTCGACGCCCGGCGGCACCAGATCGCGACCGGCGACGAGCGCGGCGACCTCCGCGTGCCTGCGCGGCGTCATCGGGGACGCGGTCCTGCTGAAGAACTCGATCGCCGCCGCCATCTCGGCCTCGTTGTTGTCCTGGGTGAAATGCGTCAGGGCGAGCATGCTGCCCGGCGCGAGCCGGTCGAGATAGCGGGCGATCAGCCCGGCCGGATCACCACTGTCCGGAATGTACTGAACAACCCCGAGCAGCAACAGGCCGACCGGCTCGCCGACATCGATGAGCCGACGCACCTGCGGCGAATCGAGGATCGCGTCCGGATCGCGCAGATCCCCGTCGACGATGTCCGCTCGCGCGATGCCGTCGAGGATCTCCGCGCTGTGCCGGACCGCGATCGGGTCGTTGTCGACGTAGACGACGGTCGCTTCGGACGCGACCTCGTGCACCGGGTAGGCGCTCGGTATGCCGGAGCCGAGATCGACGAACTGGTGGATACCGCGTCCCGCCATCGTGGTCACCGCGAACCGGAGGAAGGCCCGGTTGAGCCGGGCCATCCTGGCGAACGGCGCGACGCTGTTCAATTGATCGCCGACGGTCCGATCCTGCGGGAAGAAGTGCTTGCCGCCCAGCAGATAGTTGTAGATGCGGGCGGACGCGGGCTGTTCCGTCGGCTCTGTTGTCATCGGAGCTCGACCACCATCGGCAGTTGGTCCGGATGCAACACGGTGGCAGCGACCGGCGCGACCTCGGCACCGGCCACACCGTGGAATTCCCAGCGCGACATCAGCGTCGCCACCACGATCAGCAATGCCGTCATCGCCATGGAATCGCCGACGCAGGAGCGCTGGCCCAACCCGAACGGAATGTAGCCGTAGGGCGGAATCTCCGCAGCGCGGTCCGGCTTCCACCGATCCGGGTCGAACGTCTCGGGGTCCGGGTACGAGCGGTCGTCGTGGTGCAGCGTGTACGGGCTGAAGAACACGTTGGCCCCGCGCGGAATGCGGTATCCCGCGACGGCGATCTCCTCCAGCGGGATGCGCGGAAACAGCCAGCCCGGTGGATACAGGCGCAGCGTCTCGTCCGCGACCTGCCGCAGATACGTGAGCCGAGGCAGGTCGTCGATCCGGGCCGGTCGGCCGGCCAGCACCTCGTCGACCTCGTACCGCACCCGGGCCGCGACGTCCGGATGCCGGTCGAGCAAGTGAAACGTCCACGCCAACCCGGCGGCGGACGCCTCGGTGCCCACGAAGAACGCGGTCATCACATCGTCGTGCACCTGGTCGTCGGTGAGCTGCTCGCCCGTTTCCGGATCGCGCGCGGCCAGCAGCATGGACAACATGTTGCCGCGCTCGGCGGTCTCGTTGCGATAGGTGGCGATGATCCGGTCGACGAGATCGTGCAAACTCCGGACCGCAACATTGAATTCGCGATTTGCGGAAGTGGGCAGCCGGAACAATAAATCGGTTGGTGCGTAGGCACGCCGGGCGACGCCGGCGAACACCACGCGCAGGTGCGCCGCTGCCAGTTCGGCCGCGTCGCGGCTCAGGTCCGAGGAGAACAACGTGCGGACCAGGATCGTCGCGGTCAACGTGTGCAGCTCGACGTCGAGTGCGAGCCGCTGGCCATCCTGCCAGGAATCGCCGATGTCGACGGCGACTTCGGACATCACCCGCGCGTAGTCGTCGATTCGACTGCGGGCGAACAACGGCATGATCATCTGACGGCGGGCGCGATGCGTTTTGCCGAACAGGCTGCCCAAACCGTTGCCGCCCAATATCTTCAGCCGTTCGAACAACACGCCGTTCCTGGACGCGTTGTGGTGCGTGCGGAGCAGATCGTGGACGGCCTGCGGACTGGTGAGCAGGTAGGCGGGCGCCGGTCCGAGCTGGAACTGGACCACGTCGCCGCGGTCGTACTGTCCGGTGACGAATTCCAGCGGGAAACGAGCGAACTGGCGAGCATGTCCGAGAAGGGGGATTCCACCCGGTATCCGGGTCGGCGTACTGAGCTCGATAGTCATCGGGAGTCAGTGCTTTCCGTCGGAGTGACAAGCCTGCTGGCAGCGTGACGAGCGAGGCGATTGTTCCCGGTCGGACAGCGCCGGTCCAGACGTCGCGGCGACTAGTACCGAAGAGGGTGGAGTTGACGGGCAGCGTTACTGCGCCATCGACCTGTCGAAGTCGAGCGGCGCCAACGCGTACTCGCTCGACGAGGCTCGAACCAGGCGGAGGTGCGTCACGACGGGGCCATCACAGTCGCCCGTAACTCGTGCAGCCGAAGTCCGAGTTGCAGCTCCAGGTCGTTGTTGTCGCGCCAGTCCTGGCCGAGGATGTTGCCTGCGCGGTCCAGTCGCTTGAGCAGTGTATTGACGTGCACGCGCAGCGCTCGGGCGGTGGCCGCGACGTTGGCGCGGTGGACGTAGTAGGCAGTGAGGGTGCCGACGAGGTCGGTGCCGCGTCGCTGGTCGTAGTCGAGCAGCGGGCCGATCGAGTCGGCGATGAAGCGGTCGAGCTGACCGGCTCGGTCGGTGTCGAAGACCATGGCGTAGAGGGCGTATCGACCGGTGGTGGCGGCCAGGTCGGTGTGCCCGATCGCGCGCATGAGCGCTCCGCAGCGACTGGCCAGGGAGAAGGCGCGTGACCAGTCGTGCTTGACCGCCCGTTCGCCGACGACGATCACGGGTTCGCCAAGGGCGCGACGCAGTCGGCGGTGGACCTCCTCGACGGTTCGGTGGTCCTCGACGCTGGGCAGGATCATCGTTGCCCGGCCCAGATGTTCTCCGGCCAGCCCCGAGCGGTCTTGGGCGATGTCGTGCAGGTGGCGGGTGAGATCGGTTGGGGACAACGTTTCCGAGTCGGCGACGAGGACCAGATCGAGGCGGTCCGGGTCGATGTTGCGGGACCGGGTACGGACGCGCTGGGTCGGGCCGATCCCGGGGCCGCCGACCATGAGCTCGGTCAGCAGTTCGCCGCTCAGGCGCTCGCCGGCATCGGCAACGGCCCGCTCCTTGAGGATCAGCAGCCCCATGACGTGCGTGGCCCGTTCGAGGGTCCGCAGGTCGATGTCGTCCGGGGTGTGATGGTCGGCGCTGGGTTTTCGGCTCCATGCCAGTGCACCGAGATAACTGTCGCCTGCCTGGATCGACGCCACGCTGCGGGCGATGCCGGCCTTGTCGACCGAGGTCGTGCAGCGGCCCGAGCGATGTGCGTTCTGGGCGGCATCGACCAGACCGGTTTCCGCTGGAGTCCGGCAGGGGTCGCCCGCCGAGTGCCGGTGCACGACGGCGGCGCCGCTCCGGTCGAGGAGCGTGACGCTCCCGCCCAGTTGGTCGGCGAGCAGCTGCGCGACGTCGCCCGGCGTGCCGCCCGCCAGCACTGCGCAGGTCAGGGCTTCGTGGCTGGCTTGCGCCCGCTCCATGACCGCCATGTGCTCCTCGATCTTCCGGTACGCGCTCTGCAGTTCCTGCAGAGCGGTCCGGCTCGCCTCATAGAGGCGCGCATTGTCGAGGGCAACCGCGGCATGATCGGCAAAGGCGTTCAGCAGCGCGATCTCGTCGGCCTGGAAGGACCGTTTCGCGCGGTCCGCGGCGAACAATGCGCCAACAGCCTCGCCTCGGATGACCAGTGGCACACCGAGAAGCGCGCCGAGTTTCTCGGCGCCGACCAGGCGGTCGAAGTCCGGATCGTGGTCGATCACGGTTGCCGCGGCGTAGTCGGGTACCCAGTACGGCTTTCGGGAGGCGAGCACCTTGCCGCCGAGTCCCACATCGGCTGGGATGCACGCCGCGAGAAAAGCGGCGGAGATCGTGCCCTCCGATGCGCGGGCCGACAGCCTGCCGTCGTCACCGACCAGCGAGAGGTAGGTGAAGTCGGTGCCGATCAGATCGTGGGCGTGGTGGACGATCGACTGCAGTACGTCATCGAGTTCGCCCAGCGCTGTCAGCGACTTGGCGGTCGCATACAACGACGCCAGTTCGCGCTGTCGGCGCAGTAGCGAAACGGACTCCGTCTCGGGGCCGGGGCCATCGGTAGCCGTGGCATCCCTCCTGCGCCTGCGGTGGCAGAAAGATCCACCGAATCGGTGCGAGGTGTGGGTGATGCATACCTCAACCAGAGCGTAACGGCTCCTTAATATGACCGCCATCACCTGCCTGTGCTATCGACGAAGGCGGCATCCATGGCAAATCCACTTGCCCAGCCCAAGGGGCAGCCTGGCGACCTCGGCCCCGACCTGTCCACGATCGGACGCCGGGCTTTCCGTAAGCTGCTGGCCGCAGGGCTCGTTGGCAGTTCGATCGAGTGGTACGACTTCTTCCTGTATGGCACGGCAGCCGCGCTCGTGTTCCCGCACGTGTTCTTTCCGCACTCCTCGGCCCTGACCGGCACCCTCCTTGCCTTCAGCACGTTCTGGGCCGGCTTCGTAGCGCGCCCGATCGGCGGCGTCCTCGCCGGGCACCTCGGTGACAAGTACGGACGCAAGCCGGTCGTCGTCGCCTGTCTGGCGGTGATGGGGGCCGCGACCTTCCTGATCGGTTGCCTGCCCAGCGCGGCGGCCGTCGGCTCGCTGGCCCCGACGCTGCTGGTCATCCTGCGCTTCGTCCAAGGGCTCGCGACCGGCGGCCAGTGGGGCGGCATCGTGCTGCTGCTCACCGAATCAGCCAGCCCCAAGCGCCGCGGCTTCGCCGGAACCTTTGGGCAGACCAGCGTCCCCGTCGCCGTGATCATCTCGAACGTGATCTTCGTGGCGGCCAGCGGTCTGATGCCCAATGACGCCTTCCTCAGTTGGGGCTGGCGAATCCCCTTCCTGGTCAGCGTCGTGATGTTCTCGGTGGTCATCTACATCCAGTCCAAAGTGGAGGACACGCCGGAGTTCCATGCGCTGCGGCAGCAGGCGTCTCGGTCCGACAAGGGCGTCCTCCGGGCTCCGCTGGCCCAGGTGGTGCGCAGCAGGTGGGGAACCATCCTGCTCGGCTGCGGGCTCCTCTCCGCCACCAACAGCCTGTTCTACGTCAGCATCTCCGGACTCCTGAGCTATGCCACCGACTCTCTCGGGGTCAAGCGGGACCCGCTGCTCGCGATCGTGCTGGCCAGTTCGGTGGCGATGCTCGTGGTCCTCCCGTGGTCGGGTCATATTTCCGACCGGGTGGGCCGCAGGCCGCTGATCCTGATCGGTGGTCTGGGCGTTGCCGCCTGGGCCTTCCCGTACTTCTGGCTCGTGGGCACCGCTTCGCTGGCACTGATCTTCGTCGCGGTCGTGGTGGGCTTCGTGTTCCAGTGCCTCACCTACGGCCCGATCGCCAGCTTCCTCGGCGAGCTGTTCGCGCCCAGCGTTCGTTACTCGGGCGCATCGCTGGCCTACCAGCTCTCCGCTGTAATCGTCAGCGGTGGCACGCCGTTGCTGATGACCGCGCTCATCGCCAGCACCGGGAGCACCATTCCGGTCGCCGCCTACATCGCGCTGATGGGACTGATCACCTTCGTCAGCGCCTGGTTCCTGCCCGAGACCAACACCGCCGAGGTCCGAAACGATCCGCACGCCATTCCGGGTGCGCACCTCTACCACTGAGAAGGGGCGAGTGTGAGCAGCACATCGGGAAGGGGCGCAACCGTGCTGGCGGTGGCCCTGCTGGCAGCCGGGAGCGGAGTCCTCGGTGCCCAGGCCGCCGCCGCGACAACGTCGAGCAGCTACTCGACGACACCAGAGTGCGCTGGGCTGGATCAGCTGACAATCCCGGCATCGGTCATGAGCCTGCCGACAACCGGCGGCCGCGTCGAGTCGGCCTCGGACCTGACCAGCGTCGTCAGTGGTCTGACGATCGAGTACTGCCAGGTCGACGCCTACCTC
The DNA here is from genome assembly GCA_036494465.1 of Pseudonocardiaceae bacterium. Lineage (GTDB taxonomy): Bacteria > Actinomycetota > Actinomycetes > Mycobacteriales > Pseudonocardiaceae > CAJCJE01. The sequence continues at coordinate 8,324 of DASXOJ010000060.1, read as the reverse complement.
TTTCCCGTCGATCCGACCGCGCCCGACATCAAGATGAGTGTCGACCTGCCTTACGGCTGGAATCACAAGGCGATGATGTTCGGCGGCGGTGGCTTCGACGGCAGCATTCCCGACCTGACGGAGAATGTGCCGTTCGGCCCCACCGACCAGCCGGCGCCGCTGGCCCAGCACTATGCGACATTCGCCAGCGACTCCGGCCACGAACAGAGCCCGGCTGCCCCTCCGTCACTGGACGGATCGTTCGGCATGAACGACGAGGCCCTGAACAACTTCGCTGCCGGTGACGCACTCAAGAAAACGCGCGACGCCAGCCTGTTCCTGATCCAGCACGCCTACCAGGCGAAGCCGGCCGAGGTCTACTTCGCGGGCGGCTCGACCGGCGGCCGCGAAGCCCTGGTCGTCGCCCAACGGTGGCCAACGGCGTTCAACGGCGTGATCTCCGCCTATCCCGCGTGGAACAACCTCAGCGAGATCCTGGACCTGGGTTACCTGGCGCAAGTCCTGTCCCGCCCCGACGCCTTTCCCGGCCCCGCGAAGCAGACACTCGTCTACAACAGCGTCATGAACGCGTGTGACGGTCTGGACGGGATCAGGGACGGCGCCATCTCCAACCCGGGTGCCTGTCACTTCGATCCGCACATCCTGCGCTGCCCTGGCGGCGCCGACACCGGCCCGGCCTGTCTGTCGGATCCCCAGATCACCGCGGTGATCGCCATGTCCTCCCCGTTCCGGTGGCCGTACCCGGTCGCCGGCGGCGAGACCGGATACCCCGGCTTCCCGTTCCTCTCGGGGGCGGACATGAGTGTCCCGTTCCTCGGGTTCGGCACCAGCGCGCCGGCCAATCCCATGCCGTCGACCAGTGGCTACGGGCTGCAGTACTGGGATCAATGGGTCAAGTACTTCCTCACCCGGGACCCGAACCACAACTCCCTCGACCTGGATCCCCGCAATCCCGGGAAGTGGCCCGGCCGAATCAGCTACCTGTCCACGATCGAGGACCGCAACAACGTGGATCTCCGCCCGTTCGCCCGCGCGGGCGGCAAACTGATCCTGCTCCATGGTGCCGCGGACGAGTTGGTGTCTCCCTACTCGACCAGCGACTACTACTCGCGAGTGCGCGACCTGCTGGGCCCACGGTCGACCAGCTCGTTCATGCGGTACTACGTCGTGCCCGGGGCGAATCACGCGAACTTCGGCACGCCGGCTTTCGCCGCCAGCCAGGACTCGCTGTCCGCGCTCGATCGCTGGGTGGAAAGCGGACAGCCACCCACGAATCCGGTCGTGGCCGATGCGAACCACAACAACCGCACTCGTCCGCTGTGCGAGTATCCGGACTGGCCAAGGTATCGCGCCGGTGATCCGGACAGCGCCACCAGCTTCGTCTGCACGCGCTGACACCGGGAACCGGTGACCGCCGCATTATCCGCCGGGATGTGGAAAGGTAGGGCGGTGGTTGCCACCCCGATGACCAGACTGCCCTTTGTGGACGGTGTTCAGCTGCTGTCGCTGGTCTCCTGGACGGACGCGGTGGGCGTGCTCGGCGACGCGCTGTCCGGTCCCGGCGATCCGGCCGTGGGTCCGCCGCGCACCGCGGTGCCGACCGCGCACGGCGAACTGCTGTTGATGCCTGCCGAGACCGGCGACGCGGTCGGGGTCAAGGTGACCAGTGTGGCGCCGGGCAACCCGGCCGCTGGCCTGCCCCGCATCCAGGCGGTGTATGTGCTGTTCGACGCGGTCACCTTGACCCCTCGGCTGTTGTTGGACGGCACCGGTCTGACGACGTTGCGCACCCCCGCGGTGTCCGCGGTGGCGATCCGGCAGCTGGCCGCGCCCGACGCGCGTCGGCTGGTCGTGTTCGGCTCCGGGCCGCAGGCGTGGGGGCACGTGCACGCGATCCGCGCGGTCCGTCCGGTGCGGACCGTCCGGCTGGTCGGCAGGGACCGGGCGCGTGCGGAGGCGCTTGCCGCGCGGCTGCGCGGCGAAGGGGTGGACGCTGTGGTCGGCATTGCCGACGACGTGCGCACCGCGGACATTGTGGTGTGCGCGACCACGGCGACCCAACCGGTGTTCGACGGCGCTCTGCTCGCGCCGGGCGCGTGCGTGGCCGCGGTCGGCTCCCATCACCCGGACGTTCGCGAGCTCGACGACACGGTGTTCCGCCGGGCTGCCAGGATCGTCGTGGAGGATCGCGCCACCGCGCTGCGCGAGGCGGGTGACGTGCTCCAGGCGATCGCGGCCGGCGCGCTCACCGAGACCCGGCTGACCGCACTGGCCGAACTCGTCGCGATCGACCCCGCCGGCATCGATCCGGCCGGGATCAGCGTGTTCAAGTCGGTGGGAATGTCCTGGCAGGACCTGGCTCTGGTCGAGCACGCGGCGCGCGTCCTGGACCAGGGTTGACCGGCAGGCTCCGCTCAGCAGGACAGCGTGGACAGGGCGCGGTGCAGTCGGCTGATGAAAGTCGCGACGTGGCCGGGCTCCCACACCAGCGGCGGGCGCAGTTTCAGCACCGTCCCGTGTGGACCGGTGAGTCCGGCCAGCACGCCCTGTGCGAGCAGGCCGTCCAGCACCGCGCGGGCCTGCTCGGGGGAGGGCAGGTCGATCCCGGCGAGTAGCCCGGTGCCGCGCACCTCGCCGAGCAACGGTATCTGCGCGGCGAGTTCGCGTAACCGTTGGCGCAGCAGGGTTCCGGCCGCCACCGCCTGCTCCGGCAGGCCGGTGGAGCTGAGCACATCGAGCACGGCGTGCCCGGCCGCGGCAGCCACCGGGGTGGCGGCGAAGGTGGAGAAGTACTCGTAGTCGCGGGCCAGCGCGTCCGCGATCTCGCGACGGGTGATCACCGCGCCGATCGGGTAGCCCGCACCCATCGGCTTGCCCAGGGTCACGATGTCCGGGGTGATCCCGGCCAGCGCGAAGCGCCAGAGTTGCGGGCCGCTGCGCCCGCAGCCGGACTGCACCTCGTCGGCAAGGTAGAGCGCCCCGGTCGCGTGCGCGCCTGCCACGAGGCCGGCCGCGAAGGAGTCGGGCACGTCCAGGATGCCCTCGCTGGTGAACTGGGAGTCGGCCAGCACCAGCGCGGGCCGGTCCCCGGCCGCGTCCAGCACGTTCGCGGCCTGCTCGACCCGTTGCCGGGCAACGGGTTCGGTCAGTCCGGCGGACGGGCCGTGCGGAGCGGTGAAGGTACCCACGTGCCGCGGCCGGTAGCCCGGTGGCCACTCGTTGGAGCTCAGATCGGCCATCCACTTCGAGCAACCGTGGTACGCGTGTTCGGCGACGATCGCCGCGTTGCCGCCGGTGTACGCGGTCGCGAGCCGCCAGGCCAGTTCGTTCGCCTCGGTGCCGGACGTGGTGAACAGGCAGGTGTCCAACTCGGCGGGCATGGTGGCGAGCAGCCGCTCGGCCAGCTCAACGATCCCCGGGTGCAGGTAGCGGGAATGCGTGTTCAGTTCGGCCAACTGCCTGCCGACGGCGGTGCCGACCGCGGGGTGGGCGTGCCCGATGACGGACACGTTGTTGTAGGCGTCCAGGTAACGCGCACCATCGGCGGAGTAGAGCCACGGGCCCTCGCCGCGCACGATTTCCAGCGGCTCGCGGTAGAACAGCGGGGACAGGCCGCCGCCCATGGCTGCGGCCCGCCGGGCGGGCAGGACCTCCGCCGGGATGGCGCCGCCGAGGTCGCGGGTACCGGCCAGTCGATGCAGCATCCCGGCGAGCTCGTCCGGGCCGAGCGCGCCGAGCAGGTCCAGCAGTTGCTCGCTGGTGCGGTCGTACTGGGTGATGTAGCGGTGGTTGTCGCGGTGTTGGTCGCGCCGCGCCGAGGACACCGCCAGCGTGGTGGCCAGGCGGGCCAGCACCAGTTCGCCGAGCAGCGCCACCTCTGTGGTGGACAGCGCCCGATGTCGCTGATAGCCGCGCAGCACGGCGGCGCTGAGCCGCCGGACCTCCGCGAGGCCGGCGCCACCGGCCGGGCGCAGCACCGAGGCCAGCGTGCCGGCCAGGTCGCAGACGGCTGCCGTGTGATGCATGTCCCCGACGTCGATCACGGCGCTGACCGTGCCGGCCACCGCGAGCACGTTGGTCAGGGTGACATCGGCGTGCTGCACCCCGGAGGGCAGCGTGGCGGTTGCCGCGAGGGCGGGTGCCACGCGGACGGCGATCTCGTGCAGCGGGCCCGCGTCGATCCCGGCATCGGCCAGCACCGCGGGCAGCTGCCGGATGTCCCAGCGCAGCGTGCGGCCCGCTGCGGGGTGGAAGAATCCCTGTAGCGCGACCGACGTCCGGCCCGCGATGGCACCGACCTGCTCGGCCAGGTCCGCACCGACCGGCGTGCCCTCCAGCGGGGAACCCGGCAGGAAGGTGATCAGCCGGGCCAGGCACTCGCGGCCGGCACTGTCCCGCGTTCGCGCCAGGAGTTCGCCCGAGGTGTCCGCGATCTGTTGCGGCACCGGCAGTTCCGGGTCGGCGGCGTGCACGTGCGCGAGCGCGCGCACCTCCATGTCGACCACGTCGGCCCGCTCCGCCGGGTTGGAGATCTTCAGCACGTACTCGTCGCCGACCAGCACGTTCAGATCGCGCTCGCTGTCCAGCGGGCTCAGCCGCGCGTCGGCGATTCCCCAGTGCGCACGCAGCAGTTCACGCAGCCCGTCCAGGGTGAACTTCGGCGCGGGCTCGGTGAAGATGTCCGGCGACGGGGTGCCCGGTCCGTGCGGTCGGGTGGTCATGCGTCGATGGTGTCCTTTCGCGATCCGATCGGATCAGGCTTCGTGGTCGGGGTACTGCGGCTGCCGCCAGTCCTCGCCGCGGAACAGCGCGGCCAGGAAAGCCTGCGCGACGGGCCGGATCTTGGAGCCGCTGTGGGCCACCCCCGGCACCAGGTCGAAGCGCACGGTGAGGCCGTTGTCGAGGTAGTCACGGCGCAGTGTGCGCAGCCGCTCGATCCGGGTCCGGCCTGCCAGTTCCGCGCCGTCCATCCAGTTGGCGCCGCCCGGGTTGTTGATCTCCCAGGTCTCCACGTCTGCCGCACCCACCACGAGCTGGACCGGGACCTCCCGCATCGCGGCCAGGTCGACCGGCGCACCGAAGATCTCCGCGACGTCCTTGGTACCCAGCCACCACACCCGCGTGTCGTCCAGCCGGGTGATCCGGCCGGGCGCGCCGATGGAGATCCCGGCCAGCCGGTCCGGGTGCAGCAGGAAGAACCGGTGCGCGAACTGGCCGCCGCCGGAGAAGCCGTGCAGGTAGAACCGGTCGGCGGTGACGTTGTACCGCTCGGCCACCTCGTCCACGATGGCCAGCAGCTCCAGGTCGAACCGCAGCTCACCGAACTTCAGGAACTTGAAGTTGTGCAGGTCGCCGGGCACCTCGATGCCGCCGGGATACAACGGGGCCAGCAGCACGCAGCCGACCTGCTCGGCCCATTCCGCGTACTCGTCGCGGTAGCGCATGGCAGTGCGCGCGGTGCCGTGCTGCAACACCACCAGCGGAAGCGGCGCTCCGGCCGGGTCGTGCGCGGCAGGCACATACAGGCAGTAGGACAACCGCTGGTCGTGCCGGGAGGCAACCAGCGGCGTCCTACCGGACAGGTACACCGTCTCCGGATCGGGATCGACTTGGGCCATCGGGCGAGGACTCCCTTGCTGTTTGCCGTTCATTCTCACTCCACTCCGGACGGTAGAGCTGGTGACGCGCTGCCGGTCGAGGTGGCAGCGGTGTCCGTGCGGGCCAGCCGGTGGGAGACCTTCGCGGTGGTGACGAAGGAGATCGCGACGACCGCCGCGAACAGCGCGCCCAGCCCGATCACGTTGGCGCTGAGCGTCGGGTCCGGCTGCCCTTCCTGGACCCGGGCCGAGCCGGTGAGGAAGGACAGCGCGCACAGCACGCCGACCGCCAGCACCACCTCGGCGGCGACCAGCAGCGGGAAGCGCCGCACCGCGAGCCGTAGCGCGCCTGTGTCGTCACCGGCCGCTCTGGCCCTGGCGATGCGTGGCATCAGCACGAACTCGTTGGCGCCGCCGAGCGCGATCATCGACGCGACCAGGCAGAGCTTGATCAGCAGTACGTGCCCGAACGCCGTGGTGAACAGCTCCGAGGGGCTGCCGATGTAGGTATAGGCCAGGTAGAGGCCGCTGACCAGCAGGCAGCCCACGGCGACCAGGGCCAGGGTACTGAACCGGGCCCACAGCAGCGGCCAGGTCGTCGCGCCCCGCACGCCCTTGCGGGTCAGGAACACGAGTGCGACCAGGGTGGCGATCCCGCCGACCCAGGTGGACGCGGCCATCACGTGCGTGTGATCAAGCAGCGAGTCCACCGCGGTCGGGACCGGCCACTTGGCGAAGTTCGTCGGCAGCACGGTGACCTGGTAGCCGGTGAAGGACACCACGAGCGAGGCGACCACCAGCCCGGTGGGCCTGCGTCGCAGTCTGGGCACGAACAGCAGCATCAGCAGTACCGAGGCCAGGCCCCACAGCACGTACTGGGCCAGCGTCAGCTGCCCGCTGGAGATCCAGTCGGACTTCTTGGCGGGCACGTTCACGTAGTTCCCGATCGCGGTGGGGGACAGCGCCTGACCGTAGGGAATCGAGGTGCCGGCGACCCGGGCCGCCTTGCCTGCGATCTGGAAGTACAGCGCGACCAGGTACCAGGTGCCCGCGATCGCCGCGGCGATCGAGAACCGGCGGAGCAGCAGTTCGCGGTCGGCGGCGGGGACGGCCGGTCGGCGCAGCACCGGCCGCAGCACGATCAGGTACAGCATGGCGCCGCCGAAGGTGGTGATCAGGCCGGCGAAGTAGGTGATCTTGGTGATCACCCGCCATGGTGCGGGGATCGGGTTGGCCACGGCCGCCGGAACGGCGGCGGTGAGGCTCAGTAACAGGGTCACTGGTGCACCCTCTTCCGTGCGAGTCCTCGGACAGGGCTTGTGGTAGGAACTAGGCGGAAGCCGGGGTGACGGCCTGCGTTGGTCACCCTTCGAGGGTCTTCATGACACTGCCGCCCCCGGCTTCCCCGGAACCGTGAAGCGATGACAAAGGAACGCGCCATAGAGCGCCGGTCAGTGACCACTCTGCCCTCGGTTCCCTCGCCTCCGCCCAGCTCCTGCCTCGGATCGCCAGCAGGAAGGCAACACAGTTGTTGTCGTTGTCGCAACAGCAAAACGGGCCGTTGTACTTCGTCGGGATCGACTGGGCTTCGGCCGAGCACGCCGTGTGCGTCCTGGACCGCGATGGGCGTCAGACCGCCGCGTTCACCATCGCCCACACCGCCGCCGGATTCACCACGCTGGCCACACGGCTGAGCAAACTCGGCCCGGTCGAACAGATCCCAGTCGCGATCGAACGCCCCGACGGGCGCCTGGTCGACGCGCTGCTGGAAGCCGGACACCCGGTCATGCCGGTCAAACCCAACGCGATCAAGACCTGGCGCGAGTCCGAAGCACCCTCCGGCGCGAAGTCCGACCCCGGCGACGCCGCCGTGATCGCTGACTACCTGCGCGTGCGGATCCACCGGCTCCGCCCAGCAACCCCGTTCACCGGCCAGACCAAGGCAGTCCGGACCGTGGCCCGGACCCGTGGCGACCTGGTGGACGCCCGTGTCGCGGCCACCAACCAGCTCGCCGCGCTGCTGGACGCGTACTGGCCCGGCGCCAAAGAGATCTTCGCCAAGATCTGCTCGCCCATCGCGCTGGCGTTCCTGACCCACTACCCGACCGCGGCCTCGGCCGCTGGCCTGACCGAGCAACACCTCGCCGAATTCTGCGCGGATCAGGGCTATTCCGGCAAGAAACCCGCCGAGGTGCTGCTGGCCCGGCTGCGCTCGGCCCCGGCCGGTGTCACCGATCCGGCTCACTGCGAGGGCGTCCGTGCTGCCATCCTGGCCCAGGTTGGCGTGTTGACCTCGTTGAACACCGCGATCAAGGCTCTGGACCGGTCCCTGACCGAGAGAATGCGGGTTCATCCTGACGGGCCGATCTTCCGGTCCTTTCCCCGCGCTGGGACCATCAACGCCGCCCAGATCCTGGCCGCATGGGGTGATGCCCGCGACGCGTTCGATCACCCTGACGCGGTCTGCGCGTTGGCCGGGATCACCCCGGTCACCAAGGCATCCGGCAAGCAACGGGGGGTGAGTTTCCGTTGGGCCTGCAACAAACGCTTCCGGGTGGCCCTGACGACCTTCGCCGCGAACAGTCGCTTGGCCAGCCCGTGGGCCGCCGAGATTTATGACCGGGCGCGGGCTTCGGGCAAGGATCATCCCCACGCGGTGCGGATTCTGGCGCGGGCCTGGGTTCGGGTCATGTGGCGCTGCTGGCAGAACGGCACGGTCTATGACCC
>DASXOJ010000059.1:0-29656 GCA_036494465.1 Pseudonocardiaceae bacterium | reverse complement strand
GCGGCGCGGACGACCTTGGGGCCGATTTCGTTGTCGTCGAGGCGTTGCATGGCGACGACGCCGATGCTGGCGCGCAGTTCGGGGACGCCGCGCACGGGGGCGGCGAGGCCGTAGGCGCCTGCTTGGAGTTCGCCGGTGGATGTCGCCCAGGGGGCGCCGCTGGCCGGGAGCAGGATCGCCCGGCCTGCCGCGCCGCGTTCGAGCGGGTGACGGCTGCCGACTCGGTAGGCCACGTGGTACGCGGTCCAGGACGGTTCGACGACGGCGATCGCCTGGGCGTCGTCGCCTTCGGCGACGGTGAGGTGGGCGGTCGCGCCGATGTCTTCGGCCAGGGTGCGGAGCATGGGGGCGGCGACCATGCGCAGTTGCGGGACGACGCGCGCGGCGAGGCGGAGCATGCCGAGGCCCAGGCGTACCCGGGAGCCTTCGCGGCGGACAAGGCCGCGTTCCTGTAGCGGGACCAGCAGGCGGTAGATGGCGGCGCGACTGGCGCCGATGGCGGTGGCCAGATCGCTGATCGTGGGTGCTTCGGATTCGGAGTCGGCGACGGCCTGGAGCACGGCGAGGCCGCGTTCCAGGGTCAGCGAGCTCTCCCGGCTGGTGTGCGCGGGCGTGCGCTGGCTGCCGGGCCGGGCGACTTGACCGAGTCGCGCGGCGCCGACGGAACGCGGAGTGACCACGAGACTGGCCTCCCTTCGCCGGGGAAGATCGTCAGCTGCGGCCCGGGGCGTCGGCAGGCACTACCATGCCGGCGACTTCGGCGATGCCGACACAGGAGCCGTTCGGCCCGGGTGCGTTGCCGGTGATCACGACCGTGTCGCCGTCGTGCAGGAACGTGCGCTGGCTCCCGTCTGCCAGCGTGATCGCGTCCCTGCCGCCCCAACTGAGTTCCAGGAAGCTACCCCGTTGTCGCACTTCGGGGCCAGACACGGTGCCCGACGCGAACAGGTCGCCGGGACGCACGGTGGCGCCGTTGACGGTGATGTGCGCGAGCTGCTGCGCGCATGACCAGCTCATCGTCTTGAATGGCGGCTGGGAGACGACCGTGCCGTTCCAGTCAACGGTCAAGTTCACATCCAAACCCCAAGGGGTGTCCTCGACCAGGTAGGGCTGGAGTTCGTGGTCGGGCAGGGGCAACTGGACGCGTGCCTCGGTCAGCGCCTCGAGCGGGGTGATCCAGGCGCTGATCGACGTGGCGAAGGATTTGCCGAGGAACGGGCCGAGCGGCTGGCTCTCCCAACCCTGGATGTCGCGCGCGGACCAGTCGTTTACCAGGACCACACCGAACACGTGCTCGCTGACCGCCGTGGTGGGCACCCGCGCGGCCACCGGGCCGCCGCACACGAAGCCGACCTCGGCCTCGATGTCCAGCCGGACGCTCGGCCCGAACGCGACCCCGTTGGTGCTCTTGCGCTGCCCGTAGGGCCGGACGATGTCGGTGCCGGACACGATCACGGTGCCGGCGCGGCCGTGGTAGCCGACCGGCAGGTGGGTCCAGTTGGGCAGCAGCGGGTCGGCGTTCGGCCGGAAGATCGCGCCCGCGTTCATCGCGTGGTGCTTGGACGAGTAGAAGTCGACGTAGTCGGCGACGGTGAACGGCAGGCGGGTGGCCAGCCGGTCCAGCGGGATCTGCTCGACGCCGCGCGGGCGCGTGTTGCTGGCGACGACCTCGCTCAGCCGGGCCCGCAGTTCGGTCCAGGTGGCCCGCGAGGAGGCCAGCAGCGAGTCGAGGCTGCTGGCGGAGGCGAGGGTGGCCAGGCGAGGACCCAGCACCGCGGACAGCCCGCGCAGCGGCAGCGCGTGGTCGCCGACGCGCACCGCGACCATCGGCCCGTCGCCCGCGTCGATCACGCCGTAGGGCAGGGTCTGCGGGCCGAACGGCCGGTCCGCCGCGAATTCCGGGTCCTCGATCCAGGTCACAGCAGGCCAAGCCCTTCCAGATCGGCGACCGGGTCGGCGAGGGAGCACGAGCCGTAGGAGGCGAACACCGCGCGGACCGCGTGCGCTGCCTCGTCGGGCAGGGCGGCTGCCTCGGTGGCGAGTGCTTGCGCATCCTCGCTCTTGAGCGCGTCGCGCACGTCGCCGCCGTGCAGGGCGCGGGCGGTGGCGACGAGCAGGTTGAGGAAGCCGTGGTGGGTGAAGCCGGTTTCCGGGTCGGTGTGCCGGAGCGCGTTGTGCAGCCCGGCCGTCGCCTTGAACGAGCCGTTGGTGGCGGTCACCACGGACAGGAAGTCGGCGACCGCGTCGACGCTCGGGAACGCCTCGTTGGACAGGCCGCCGCACCGCAGTTTGGGCCAGTAGCCGTGTTCGGCGACCCGGCGCACACCCGCCAGCCAGTCCGGTCCGCCGCGGCGCGGCTCGATGACCCGGACGGCGTCCTCGGGCACGAACTCGGCGACCCGCTCCAGCCAGACTTCGTCGACGTCGGAGGGGGCGGGCATCTCGACCATGCGCAGGGCGAGCAGTTCGGTGCGCGACTCGACGATCGACACCGCCTTGGGTACCCCGCCGAGCCCGGTGTCGACCACCAGGGACAGCGCGATCGGTTTGGTTGGCTTGACCTTGATCAGCTCGGTGATCAGCTCGGGCAGCCTGCTGGCCTGACACAGGAACAGGCCGAGGATCCCGGCTCGGTCCCCGACCCGGGAAGTGAGGTGGCCTGCCACGGCATCCGGCATGTTCGCGTTGCCTGGCGGGAACAGCGCGGCATCGTCAACAAGCCGCGCCAGCAGGGGCGGAACACCAAACGGACCTGGCGATCGGAGCTCGGCTGCGCTTGACACGGGTGACACGCTAACGGTGTCAGCCATACGAACAAAGTTGTCCGTTTATCGAACACAGGTGGAGCAATGCCCTACTACCGCAGCGTTGGTGAAATACCCCGAAAGCGGCACACCCAGTTCCGCGCACCGGATGGTCGCCTCTACGCCGAAGAGCTGATGGGCGTTGAAGGTTTCTCGGCGGATTCCGCCCTGCTCTACCACCGGTACGCGCCGACCGCGATCGTCAACGCGGAGGCTGTCGACGACGCCGTCATCGGTGGCAGGCAGACCGTGCCCAACCACCCGCTCAAGCCACGGCACCTGCGCACCCAGGACCTGAAGTTCGCGGCGGGCACGGACGCGGTCACCGGTCGGCGGCTGTTGCTGGGCAACGCGGATGTCCGGATCTGCTTCGCGGTCGCGGACACGCCGAGCCCGCTGTACCGCAACGCGGCCGGCGACGAGCTGCTCTACGTGCAGGGCGGCGCGGGCACGATCGAGACGGTCTATGGCGCGCTGGCCGTCGGCGACGGCGACTACGTGGTCATTCCGACCTCGTGCACCTACCGCGTCGTGCCCGACGCGGCCGATCCGTTGCGGCTGTACGTGATGGAGGCCAACGGGCACGTCGGCCCGCCCAAGCGGTACCTGGCGAGCAAGGGGCAGTTCCTTGAGCACTCGCCGTACTGCGAGCGCGACCAGCGCGGCCCGGCCGAGCCGCTGGTGGTCGATGGCACCGATGTCGAGGTGCTGGTCTCGCACCGGTCGGGGCTGACCCGCTACACCTACGCGAACCACCCGTTCGACGTAGTCGGCTGGGACGGCTGCCTGTACCCGTGGGTGTTCAACATCCGCGACTTCGAGCCGATCACCGGCCGGATCCATCAGCCGCCACCGGTGCACCAGACCTTCGAGGGGCCGAACTTCGTGGTCTGCTCGTTCTGCCCGCGCAAGGTCGACTACCACCCGCTGTCCATCCCGGTGCCCTACAACCACGCGAACGTCGACTCCGACGAGCTGATGTTCTACGTGGGCGGCAACTACGAGGCGCGCAAGGGATCGGGCATCGGCATCGGTTCGCTGTCGCTGCACCCGTCCGGGTTCACGCACGGACCGCAGCCGGGCGCCGCGGAGGGCTCGATCGGGGTGGACTACTTCGACGAGACCGCGGTCATGATCGACACCTTCCGCCCGCTGGAACTCGGCGAGGCAGCGACCTCCTGCGAGGACCCGCGCTACGCGTGGAGCTGGGCGCGGCGCGGGCCCGACTGGGAGTAGCCGTCAGGGCTTGATCTTGACGACGCCGCGCAGCGCAAAACCGGGCAGGCCGATCGGCACGGTCTGGCCCGGCGCTGCGTCGCCTGCCAGCCAGAGCACGCCGGTGGCGCGCAGGTTGGCGGCGAGGTCGAGGGGCAGCCGGGGAAATTCGACGTAGCAGCGCCAGCCGCCGGGCAGGATGATCCGCCCGGTGCCGGTGCGCACGCCGAGGCTGCGCTCCGCCACCCAGGTGTCCAGGCTGACCGGTACCGCCTGCCAGTAGGTGGCCGCCGCGAAGCGCCGGAACTGGCCGTATCTCGCGATGGCGCTGTAGGTGACCAGGCTCAGCGCTATCCCGATGGGAACCAGCGAACCGATCAGGTTCCGGGTGAGGACATCGTCGTCGGACCTGCTCAGCAGGCCTGCGCCGATGCCACCGAGCAGCACCAGGACCGCCACCACGATCAGCAGGCCGCGCCGGTAGCCGCGCTCGTACCAGATCAGCGCCGGGTCGTCGGCCGGTCGGGGCCCGCTCGGCTGCGCCAGCACCGGCGGCACGCCCTTCGGGGCGGCATTCGTCACCTCGGCGACGGTCTCGCCGACCGATCCCGCGCCCCGGACCAGGGTCCGGCCGCGTTCGTCCGGACCGCAGATCCACAGCGTGCCGGTGCGCAGCAGCCGCTGCTTGGCCCCCCAGTTCAACCGCCGCAGGCGCAGGGTGAGCTCGCGGTCGTCCAGCACGATCCGCACCGTGGGCGGCTTGTTCCCGACGAGCGTGGCCCGCGCGCCGCGCCAGCCGTAGCGGCTCAGCAGTGCCTTGCCGCGCCGCCGCTGTGGTTCGTAGAGCCACAGCGTGTAGACGGTGGCGGGCAGCACCAGGATGACCACAAGGCCCGCGCAGACGGTGCTCACCAGCTGCCGGTTCAGCACCGCGAAGGCGACCATCACGGCGGTCAGGACCAGGGACCCCAGCCTGCCGTTCAGGAACCGGGTGCGGATCTGCTGGAGCAGGGCGGTGTCCGGATCGTCGATGGCCAGACCGTCGGTCTTGGGTAGCAGGAGGGATGGTTGGGCCTGGTCCGGGGCGGGTATTGGGGTCACGGATTGGCCGTCGGCGGGTAACACGAGGAGCCTCCAGGGGCGTGATCAGTACATACTTCTCGGGAGGGGCTATCCCTCGACCCGGCGTCCAAGTTAGGCTTACCTAACTTGAGGAGGTGAGCGCATGAGCCAAGCTGTCCGGCGACCACCGGTACCCCAACCCGCCGAAAGGGCGCGGACGATCGCCGCCAGGGGTGGCCGTGCCGTACTGCTCCGCTCCGAGCCCGATCAGGACACCGCGTCAGCGGATCGGATCGAACCACATCTGCACCATGTGCACGCCAACGGCACGGTGACCGTGCTGCTGGCCGACGACCACCCGCTGCTCGCCGCGGCCAGGGCCAACCGGCTGCCCGCCATGGTCGAGGTCGCCGACCGCGCCCCGGTGGCGCTGCGCGAGCCGGTACGCGCGCTGTTGTGGGTCGCCGGGCTGCTGGACGCGCTGGACGAGGACGAGGGCCGGGAACAGGCTCTGCTGGTCGCGGACGAGCACGTGGACAGCAGGCTGCTCGACGTGGGCCACGGGTACAGCGTGCTGCGGCTGACCCCGGCCTCGCTGGTGCTCGCGGACAGCGAGGGCACCTCCTCGATCGCGCCGGACGAGTTCGCGGCGGCCACTCCGGACCCGTTCTGCGAGTACGAGGACAACTGGCTGCGCCACCTCGACTCGGTGCACCGCGACGTGGTCGGCATGCTCACCCGGCTGCTGCCGGACGGGCTGCGCGGCGGCAACGTGCGCCCGCTCGGCCTGGACCGCTACGGCCTGCGGCTGCGGGTCGAGGCGGCGGAGGGCGACCACGACGTGCGGCTGGCGTTCGCGAACCCGGTGGACACGCCGCAGGGGCTGGCGATCGAGCTGCGCAGGATGGTCGGCTGCCCGTTCCTGGCCAAGACCCGCGAGCGGTGATCGACCTCGATCTTGGCGAGCGCCTCCGGCTGCGCACGCTCGGGCCTGGTGATGTCGACCTGGTCGTGGCGGGCACGGCGACGGAGACCGCGCCCGCGTTGTGGGGTCCGCGTCCGCGCGGGCCGTACTCGGCCGAGGACGCTGCCTGCGCGTTGCGCGAATGGGCCGGATCCCAGGTGTCCTACGGGCTGATCCGGGACGGCGCCCTGCTGGGCGCGGTGGGCCTGATGCCCGACGGGCCGGGCAGCGCCGAGCTGGCCTACTGGGTGCGGCCGGAGAGCCGCAGGCAGGGGCTGGCGCTGCGCGGGATCGTGGCGATCACCGCGTGGGCGCACCGCGACGGCGGGCTGTCCCGGGTCTGGGTGGAGATCAACCCGGACAACACCGCGTCGCGGCGACTGGCGCACAGCGCTGGGTTCCTCTTCGAGCAGCGCGCGAAGGATCACTGTCGTAGCTGGTCAACCGATGATCCGGCGACCGACTCCCGGCACGACTGCCTGATCTTCGGGCACGCTGCCTAGCTGTCGGCGAGCTCGGGCGGAAAGCCGCCGGTGGCGACCGGGCCCCAGCGTTCGGGGGTGATGCGCAGCAGGCACTTTCCCTGGCGGCGCATGGCTTCCCGGTACTCGTCCCAGTCCGGGTGTTCGCCGGAGATCACCCGGAAGTAGTCGACCAGCGGTTCCAGCGCTGCCGGCAGGTCGAGCACCTCGGCGGTGCCGTCCACCTGCACGTAGGGGTCGTTCCAGTCGTCGGAGATGACGCAGACGGACACCTTCGGGTCGCGGCGCGCGTTGCGGATCTTGGCCCGCTGCGGGTAGGTCGCGATGACGATCCGGCCCTGCGCGTCGACCCCGAAGCTCACCGGCGACATCTGGGGTGACCCGTCCTTGCGTCGGGTGACCACGATGGCGCGGTGCCGGGGGCGGAGGAATTCGATAAGCGTAGCCGCGTCCACGGCGTCGGCGGTGGCAAGTTTGGGCACCTCACCACGCTAGTCTGCGGGCGTGCCGAACGTTGTCCGGGAGTGGCTGCGGCCCGCCTCCCCGAATGGGATCGTCGGCATCGAGCCCGATCAGCGCCGCGTGGTCACGCTGGAACTGGTGATCGTGTTCGCGGCGACGCTGGGCTGGTCCGGGTTGCGCAGCCTGATCTCACTACTGGACTCGCTGGCCGCGCCGGTCGCGTTGAACAAGCAGCAGGCGCTGTTGAACACGTCGCTGGCGAAGGTACAGATCCTCGACCTGTTCGCGCAGCTCGCGGACGCGATGCAGTTGCTGGCCTGGGGCTCGCTCGGCGCGTATCTCGTGTACCGGACCGGAATGAAGCTCGCTCAGATCGGGCTGGATCGGACCCGGATCGGCAGCGATCTGTTGCGCGGGTGCGGGCTGGCGGCGTTGATCGGCATTCCCGGCCTTGGCTTCTACCTGGTGGCGCGCACGATCGGGATCAACCTGACCGTGGTGCCCGCGAGCCTGTCCGACACCTGGTGGCGGGTGCCGGTGCTGGTGATCTCGGCGGCGGCGAACGCCTGGGCGGAAGAGGCGCTGGTCATCGGGTACCTGCTGACCCGGTTGCGACAGCTCGGCCGCACCGAGAACACCGGCCTGGTGATCTCGGCGGTGCTGCGCGGGTCCTACCACCTCTACCAGGGGTTCGGCGGGTTCATCGGCAACATCGTGCTGGGTCTGGTGTTCGGGCGGGTGTGGCAGAAGACCAACCGGTTGTGGCCGATGGTGCTCGCGCACACGATCCTGGACGTGGTCTCGTTCGTCGGCTACGCGCTGCTGGCGAGCAAACTCGCCTTCTTGCGTTGAAACGCATCATTGGTTAACGAATGCATGTTTCTTCGTCTTCGGACCACCACTTTGAATTGAAATTGCGGTCGGCGACGCAGGAAACGTGTTGACAGGCGTTAGCCTGCTTTTCGTGACTGTGGACAGCGAAGTCGGCCCGCTGCGCACCGTGCTGCTGCACCGGCCCGGCCCGGAACTCAAACGGCTCACCCCGCGCAACAACGACCAGCTGCTGTTCGACGGCATCCCGTGGGTGGACCGCGCGCAGCAGGAGCACGACGCGTTCGCCGAGGTGCTGCGCGGTCGCGGGGTCGAGGTGCTGCTGCTGATCGACCTGCTGGTCGAGGCGCTGGCCGATCCCCGTGCGCGCACCGCGGGCGTACTGGCCGTCGTCGACGAACGCAAGCTGGGCGACGAACTGGCCGACGCGTTGCGCGCGCACCTGCACCAGGTGACGCCCGGGCAGTTGGCGATGGTGCTGACCGCCGGGATGACGTTCGAGGAGCTGCCGGGTTCGGACGGCATGTCGCTGGTGCGGCGGATGCACCGCCCGCACGACTTCGCCGTCGACCCGCTGCCGAACCTGTTGTTCACCAGGGACTCGTCGGTGTGGATCGGCGACAGGGTGGCCATCGCCTCGCTGGGGATGCCCGCGCGGCGCCGGGAGTCGGCGATCACCGATCTGATCTACGCCTACCATCCGCGCTTCGCGCACACCGCTCGTGCCTACGGCGCGCATTCCGCGCCGGTGGAGGGTGGCGACGTGCTGGCGCTGGCGGCCGGGGTGCTCGCGGTCGGTGTCGGCGAGCGGACCACGCCCGCCGGTGCGGAATCGCTGGCGCGTTCGGCGTTCGCGGACGGTCTCGCGCACACCGTGCTTGTGCTGCCGATCGCTCAGCAGCGCGCCACCATGCACCTGGACACGGTGTGCACCATGGTCGATGCGGACGCGGTGGTGATGTACCCGGCGATCCGCGACACGCTCTCCGCGTACTCGTTGCGGCCGGACGGCGCGGGCGGTCTGAAGGTGGACGGGCCAAGGCCGTTCCTGACGGCGGCGGCCGAGGCCATGGGCATCGAGCGGTTGCGGGTGATCGACACCGGCCTGGATCCGGTTACCGCGGAACGCGAGCAGTGGGACGACGGCAACAACACGCTCGCGCTCGCGCCGGGCGTGGTCGTCGCCTATGAACGGAATGTGGAGACCAACGACCGGTTGGCGGCGGCGGGCATCGAGGTGCTGCGGATCTCGGGTTCGGAGCTGGGTTCCGGCCGGGGTGGTCCGCGTTGCATGTCGTGTCCGATCGACAGGTCGCCGTTGTAGGGTCGAATCCGTGCGCTATCGGAGGCTGGGAAACAGCGGAACGGTCGTCTCGAATCTCACGCTCGGCACCATGACCTTTGGTGGGGCCACGTCCGAGGAGGGCGCGTTCGCCCAGCTCGACGCGTACCTGGCCGCGGGCGGCACGCTGGTGGACACGGCGGACGTGTACACCGGTGGCGAGTCCGAGCGGATCGTCGGCCGCTGGTTCGCCGACCGGGCCTCGGAGGTGACCGATCGCGTGGTGCTGGCCACCAAGGGCCGCTTCCCCACTGCCGAGGACCCGAACGGCGTCGGCTTGTCGCGCAGGCATTTGAGCCGCGCGCTGGATGCGTCGCTGAGCAGGCTCGGCGTCGACGTGATCGACCTGTACCAGGTGCACGCCTGGGATCCACTGACGCCGATCGAGGAAACCCTTGGTTTCCTCGACGATGCGGTGCGCGCGGGCAAGATCCGGCACTTCGGGTTGTCCAACTTCACCGGTTGGCAGTTGCAGAAAACCGTTGACGTTGCCCGGTTCCGCGGTCTGCCGGTGCCGATCACGCTGCAACCGCAGTACAACCTGCTGACCAGGGAACTGGAGTGGGAGATCGTGCCTGCGGCGCAGGAGAACGGGCTGGGTCTGCTGCCCTGGTCGCCATTGGCGGGCGGGCTGCTGACCGGCAAGTACCAGCAGGACACGGAGCCCGCCGAGCACACCCGCTACGGCGACGGTTCGACGCAGCCCGCGCGGTTCATGTACGGCAGGCGCACGGCGGCGCAGCGGACCTGGGAGGTGCTGGACGCGCTGCGCGACATCGCGGAACAGCGCGCGGCGAGCATCGCGCAGATCGCGCTGGCCTGGGTGGCCGGCCGGCCGGCGGTGAGTTCGGTGATCCTGGGCGCGCGCACGCTGGAACAGCTCACCGACAACCTCGGCGCGGCCGATCTGGTGCTCAGTGCCGAGGAGACCGAGACGTTGACCAAGGTCAGCGACCCGGAGCCGGCCGACTACCCGTACGGGCGGTTCGGCAGCTTCCAGCGCACCCGGCCGTTGAGTGGCGGCCGGGGCGAACTGAGCTAACCGGCGCTAACCGGCGCGCTCGATCTCCGCACCGGGCAGCGGCAGCGGGCGCGCCGGGACCGGGGTGCCGACCACGACCGACGACGTGGTGCTGCCGTGCATCAGGAACCGGTCAAGCAGCTCGGCGAGGTCGTCCAGGGTCGGGATGTGCACTTTGAGCAGGTAGCAGTCCTCGCCGGTAATCCGGTAACCCTCGACCACTTCGGGCACGGTGGCCAGGTAGGCGGAGAAGCGGTCGAGCCGGCCGGTGGTGATCCGCACCCGGACGAACACGGTGACCGGGTAACCCAGCGCGGCCGGGTCGATGAGCAGGGCGTAGCCCTTGATCACGCCTGCCTGTTCCAGCCGCTGCACGCGTTCGGTGACCGCGGGCGCGGACATGCCGACCTGCCTGGCCAGCGCGGACATGGTGATCCTCGGGTCGGCCTGTAGCTCGTCGAGCAGCTGGACGTTCACGTCGTCCAGCACGTTCGTGGATTTGTAGGCAAGACCCGTATTCAACCTTGCTTTTGTCGGCAACTTAACTCACCTACCTTCGACATTGACTTCAGTTCGGCGGCAAACCCTTCGATGATGGTAGCCGAAAGGAGGTCGTGATGACACTGTTCAAGCACGCGTGGCACTGGCTGCGGGACTCGGTCGAAGGACAGGTGGAGTTGCAGGAGCGGCTGGCGCTGCTGAACCGGCCATGGGCCGAGGAGTACCTGCACTGGTCGGCGGAGGGTGAACTGCACGGGCACCTGGTGCCGCCCGCCGGGTGGCGCCGGTTCAGCGTCACCCGGGGCGGCTGGTGCCAGGGGCAGCTGTCGGCCCAGGCGCTACCGAACCAATCGGCCGAGTAGCGCGGAGGCGATGCTGATCATCGCCGCGCAGGCCACGATCAGCACGGCGAAGTCGGCACCGAGGTCGGCCTGCGTGCCGATCAGCAGGCCGCGCAGCGCGTCCACCTCGTAGCCGAGCGGGTTGATCCTGTTGATCACCTGCAACCAGCCCGGCATGATCGCGACCGGGTACAGCGCGTTGGAGGCGAAGAACAACGGCATGGTGATCGCCTGCCCGATGCCCATCAACCGGTCCCTGGACAGCACCAGTCCGGCGATGGTGATGGACAGGCAGCAGAAGAACGCGGAGCCGAGCATCAGCACGACCAGCGTGGCGATCAGCTTGATCGGATTCGCGGTCAGGCCGACGCCGAGGATGGCCGCCAGGATCAACACGACCAGCGCCTGCACCACCGCCCTGATGCCGGAGGCGAATGCCTTGCCGGTCACCAGGGCGATGCGCGGGGTCGGCGTGACGAGCAGCTTGGCGAGCACGCCCGCGTCGCGCTCCCAGATGATCTGGATGCCGTAGAAGATCGCCACGAACAGGGCGGACTGGGCGAGGATGCCGGGCGCGAGGAAGTCCAGGTAGGGCACATTGCCGGTGGGGATGGCGTGCAGCCTGGTGAACGTCTCGCCGAAGATCAGCAGCCACAGCGCGGGCTGGATGGCGCGGGTGACGAGCTCGGTGCGGTCGTGGCGCAGCTTCTGCAACTCGACGAGGCACATGGTGCCCGCGCGGGACAGGACGAGCCGCAGCGGTCCTTTGCGGACGGTGTCAGCCGAGCCGGTTGGCAGTGCGTCGAGCTGAGCGGACATTGCTCATCCTTTCTCCGGTCTCGGTGCCGAGGTCGTCGCCGGTGCTCGCGCGAAACACGTCGTCGAGGGTGGCGTCCGGGCCGACGCTCGCCTTGAGGTCGGCTGGCGAGCCCTCGGCCCTGATCCGGCCTCGGTGCATCAGCGCGACGCGGTCGCAGTGCTGATCCGCCTCGTCCATGTAGTGCGTGGTGACCAGGACCGTCATGCCGGTCTGCTCGGCCACCACGCCGATCCGCTCCCACACGCTGGCCCGGCCGATCGGATCGAGGCCGATGGTCGGCTCGTCCAGGATGAGCAGCTTGGGCGCGTTGACCAGGGCCTGGGCCAGTTCGAGGCGGCGGATCATGCCGCCGGAATAGGTTTTCGCGGTGCGGTCGGCGACGTCGGCCAGCCCGACCGACTCCAGCGCGGTGTCCACAATGGAGCGCCTGGTCCGCCGGGGTACGTCGAACAGGCGCGCGAACAGCGCGACGTTCTCCCGGCCGGTGAGCGTGCCGTCGGCGGAGAGTTGTTGCGGCACATAGCCGATCAGCCTGCGCACCGCGAGCTTGTGCCGGGCCACGTCGGTGCCGAGCACCTCGATCGCACCGGGTGGCGCGGGCAGCAGCGTGGTGATCATCCGGATCGCGGTGGTCTTGCCTGCACCGTTGGGCCCGAGCAGGCCGAACACGGTGCCGGCGGCCACGTCGAGGTCGATGCCGCTGACCGCGACCGTGTCCCCGAAGCTGTATCGCAATCCCACACAGTGCACCGCCAGAGATGGGGCAACCGCGAGCGATGGGGTACTCACCTGGATTCCTCGCCTTCGAGATGAGCCATCAGGGCCCGGATCGCGGGCAGCGCCCGGCTGAGGGCCGCACGGTCGGCGAGCGAGAGCTTGGCCACGCCCGCGCCGACGAAGCGCGCCTTCGCGCGTCGCCAGGCATCCAGCCGGCCTTCGGCGGCCTCGGTCAGGTGCAGCCGGATCGCGCGCCGGTCCTCGTCGTCGGTCTCGCGCAGCAGCAGGCCCGCGTCGGCCAACTGGTTGACCAGCGTGCTGACCGAGTTGGCCGCCAGCCGCAGCACCTTCGCCGCCGCCGCGACCCCGATCCCGGGTTCCTGTTCGACGACGTGCAGCAGTTCGACCTGGGCGCCGCGCAGCCGGGGTTCCGGGATCGGGGATGGCGGCACGATCTGACGACGCACCAGTCTGCGCAGCGCGGCGTTGGTGCGCATCAGTTCGTCGCCGAGTTCCTCGGCCGGATCCAGGTCGGTCACCAGCGCAATATAGCTCTGAATGAGAGCTGATCTCAATGAGAGTTACCTGGCAGTTGGCTGTGCGACGAGCCGGGCACCGAGGGCGAATCGCGATGTCGAAGCGCTATTCGGAATGCGAAAGGCAGGCTTACCTCACCATTTTCGGCGGTATTCGATAAGGCTTTCCTAATCACTCAGAAGTGGCGCCGTGGATCACTCTTTTGGCCTCTCACCACGGGAAACGGTATGTTTGACGACATGGCAGTGAGCGCGAAGAAAATCGTTGGAAAAGTTTCCGCATTTCACACTCTGTTGCAGGAACAGGTGCGGAATGAGCTGACCGCGGCGCAGCAGTACCTCGCGGTGGCCGTATGGTTCGACAAGGGTGACTTCCCCCAGTTGGCCCGGCACTTCTACCGGCAGTCGCTGGAAGAACGCAACCACGCCATGATGATCGTGCAGTACCTGATGGACGTCGGCATCGACGTGACCATGCCCGGCGTCGACGAGGTGCGCAACGACTTCACCGAGGCCGCCGAGGTGGTGGCGCTGGCGCTGCAGCAGGAGCGCGATGTCGCCGACGAGGTGAACGCACTGGTCAAGGCAGCGCGCGAGGAGAACGACTACGCCGGCGAGCAGTTCATGCAGTGGTTCCTGGCCGAGCAGGTCGAGGAGATCGCGCAGATGTCCACGCTGCTCAACGTGATCAAGCGCGGCAAGGGCAACCTGTTCGACGTGGAGAACTTCCTCGCCCGCGAGGGTGCCGGCCAGGCCGGCTCGGACGCCGGCGCGCCGCGCGCCGCGGGTGGCGCACTGTAGGGCAGCACAACCAGAACCGGGCCGTCGTCCCTTGTGGACGGCGGCCCGGTTCGTCGTCAGTAGGGCAGGCAGGTCTGGTCGGTCAGGCCGAGGCCGACCGAGCTCACCGTGTTGTTGTCGATGGCGAACCGGTAGGACAGTCCCTGGTGGCCGGACACCGGCACGAGTTGCACGGAATCCTTCTGTGCGGGCAGATTCCGGTAGGTCGCGTGCAGCGAAGCCACCGACGAGCCGACACCGATGCCGTCCGGGGTGGTCACGCCCGGTGGCGCGATGATCAGCTGCACGCCCGCCGCTGCCCTGCCGCTCAGGTAGACGTAGAGCGATTTACTCTCGCCCGCCGCGGCGGCCGCCGCCGACGGTCGGCTCTGCGTCGGCGCGACATAGGTGTAGCCGGTGCAGCCGACGTTGCCGCTCAGCGCCGTGTTCACCAGGTGGGTGTCCGTCACCTGCTTCGCGGTCAGGCCCATGGTGATGTCGCCGTAGCCGGTCGGGCCGAGCACGGTCGGCGCGTTCGGCGGCATGCCGACCACTTCCGGTCCGACCGGCCGCGGGCTGTTCCGGTCCGGGGGCGGGCTTGGGCTGCCGGAGATGGGCAAGCCGGTCGGGTTCGCCGTCTGGGTGTGGTTGGGCGGGAGCACGTGCCCGGCGAACAGGCCGCCCGCCAGCAGCACCACCGCGACCCCGAGCGCGCCGCCGGTGGCCATCAGGGTGGTGCGCCTGCGGCGCCGCCGCTTCGCACCGGCCACCACCGAGGCCACCGCGTCCTCGCCGACCGGAACGGACAGCCGCTGATCGGCGAACAACGCGCGCAGGTCGGCATCCATGTCGTCGTCGTCCGGTGTCATGCCGACCTCCCCTCGGACAGTTCCGCGCGCCGCGCGCGCAACGTGTTCAGCGCCTTGCTCGCCTGGGACTTCACCGTGCCGGTGCTCACCCCGAGACTGGCCGCGATCTCCGCCTCGGACAAGCCGTCGTAGTAGCGCAGCACGATGACCGCGCGCTGCCTCGGCGGCAGTTCGCGCAGCGCCTGCCACAGTGGCTCCGCCTCGAACCGGTCCGCCTGGTACACCGCGTTGCCCTCGGGCGCCTCGGCGACCAGCCGCTCGTTCTTGTGCCTGCGCCAGTGGCTGATGTTCGCGTTGGCCATGGCGCGGCGCGCGTACGCGACCGGGTCGCCGGTCTTGCGCACGATCGACGACCAGCGCGAACCGAGCTTCTCCAGCACCGTCTGCACCAGGTCGGCGGCGTCGTGCGGGTTCCCGGTCAGCGCGTGGCCGTAGCGCAGCAGGCCGGGCATGGCGGCACGCACGAACTCGGTGAAGTCCGTGCTGTCGGCCATCCGTTCCTCTCCCGGTCGACGCGCGTCCAGCGCGGGTGCCGGTGCTGGCATGGCGCCTCCTGCTGCCGTCGGACGGGCTACCGCAGGTACACGCACGAGCTCCGACTCAGGTTGCCTCGCGGCGGGCCAGTGACGCGGGTAACTCGAAACTGCCGTCCGCGCGCGGCGGGAAGTCGTGCACCGCGAGCACGGCGGAGACCGGGATCGGGCCGTACACGTGCGGGAACCACGGGCCTGCCGGGTCCTCGCCGTCGCCCGGCTCCCAGCGCAGCGGCACGCCGAGCCTGCTCGGGTCGATCTCCAGCAGCAGCATGTCCTGCCGACCGGCGAACAGACGGTTCGCGGGCAGGTGTGCGGTGCCAGGGTCCGAGCAGTGCACGTAGCCGACGCTGGCCAGCGACGGCGCGGCGATCTCGCCTGCCGCGCTCGCCGTGGCCCAGTCGTCGCGGGAAATGATGTGCAGGATCATCAGCGCAGGGTGACCTGGCGGCCCCGCAGGCCGTCACGGGCGCGGCGCTCAGCCTCGGTGATCGGCTCGCTTTCCAGCGACGCCAGCGCCTTCTCCAGCCGCTCGGCGAGCACGGCGGCCGGACCGTCCCATTCGCGGGCGTGCATCTCGCGGTCGAGGTCCCAGACCGGCACCAGCAGGCCGTGTGCGCGGAACGAACCCGCGAACCGGGAACCCTCGCCGAGATCGAGCTCGCCGCGCGCGGACAGCCGCGCCATCGCGGTGAGCAGCTCCTCCTCCGGCTCCGGCCGCACCCAGCGCAGATGCGCCTTCTGGCCCGCGTCCACCCAGTAGGCGGCGTCCATGTTCGCGCCCTGGAGGCGATCGGTCGGCAGGATCGCCGCGTTCGCCCGCTCCAGGGACAGCGCCACGTCGCCGGTCGGCTCGGAGCTGTCGGCAGGCATCCACCAGCTGAAGTCCGGGTGCAGTTCGGGGGCAAGGCGCGCGGCCGGGTCGATCAGGTCGACCAGCTTCTCCGCGTCCTCCGCCGGGGTGTCGTCCGGGGTGAGCACGGAGAGCACGTCGCCGGGCTTGGCGCTCAACGCCCAGCGGATGCTGCGCGCCACATCGCGGCCGACGTCGTTGGAATGCACCTGGACCTGCATGCCCACGAACGCCTTGCCATCCGAGCGGACCAGCGCGGCGGCGGCCACCGGCAGCACCGTGGCCAGTGTGACCTCGCGCTCGGGCGAACCGAGCAGCGGCAGCGTCGCGGTGGCCGACGGGACGAACTCGCGCAGCGCGATCAGCTCGCACTCGGCGGCCAGACCACCGAACGGACGCCCGACCACGACCTCGGGCGGACCGCCCGCGGCACCGTGGCACGCCTTGTAGCGCCGGCCCGAGCCGCACGGGCAGGGTTGGCGCGGGTTGAGCCCCTCACGCGCCTTGGCCGTGTGCTTGACCGCCGTCCGCTTGGACACCTGGGCTCCTTCGCCGCTGGATAGACCTTCGACGTGCAGGTTAGTCGGCGAGCCGGGCCCGCGTTTCCACCGGGGAGTTGGTGGCCAGGTACTCGACGCCCAGCCGCCGGCACAGCGCGATATCGGCGGGGTCGTCCACGGTCCACACGTAGGTCTGGTGCCCGCGCGAGCGTGCCCTGGCCACGTAACCGGGGTCCGCACGCAGCAGGTGGATGCCGGGACCGGTCAGGTCCGCCCACGGTGGCAGCGAACCGTCCTTGCGCAGCGGGTGGATCGAGTTGAGCAGCAGCACCGTCGGCAGCTGCGGGGCCTGCCGGTGCATGCGGCGCACCGCGCGCGCCGAGAACGACATCATCAGCACCCGCGACCGCGTCTTGTCCTCGGGTTTGGCCAGGCCGTATCGCGCGAGCGCGGCCAGCAGCTTCGCCTCGACGAGGCCGCTGTAGCGCACCGGATGCTTGGTCTCCACGAACAGCGTGATCTCGCGCGGCGCGGACACCACGACGTCGAGCAGGGTGTCGAAGGTGAGCACACCGCGCTCGTCCGGCCCTGCGGCGAAATCCAGGTCGCGCAACTGCGCCAGGTCCAGTTCGCTGACCACGCCGCTGCCGGAGGACGTCCGGTCGACGGTCCTGTCGTGCACGCACACCAGGTGGCCGTCGCGGGAGAGCCGGACGTCGCACTCGACGCCGTCCGCGCCCTGCTCGATGGCGAGTTCGTAGGCGGCGATGGTGTGTTCGGGCAGGTGGGTGGACGCGCCCCGGTGCGCGACGACGAGCGGTTCGGTCAAGCTGGGCAGCCTCACCGCAGGGCGCCGGCCGGGCGGGCCGGACGCAGCTCGGGTTCCGGGGCGTCGCGCACCGCGACGACCTGGCCGATCCCGATGGCGGGCGAGCCGGTCGGCGCCAGCAGACCGGTGATCGTGCGCAGCACCCGGACGGTCAGCACCACCACCACGACCGCGACCAGATCGGTCGCGGCGTGCCAGAGCACGTCGTCGGCCCTGGCCTGCAGGCTGGTGCGCAGGCCGAGCAGCAGGGTTCCGATGGCGAGCACCTCGCCCACCACCCAGGCCGCCCACCAGACCAGCACCAGCCGGGACGGCTTGGGGCGGGCGGTGGCCGGGGCGCCGAGCGCGGCGTGTTCGAGTTCGGCCAGCGCGCTGCCTGCCAGGAACAGGTTCAGCACCGGCAGCAGCACACCGAGCAGCAGCTGCCAGGCCGGCCTCGGCGGCGCGTAACCGGCCAGCCGGGTGGCGAGTTCGCCGGCGGCCAGCAGCCAGCGGACGGTCAGCACCAGCACCACGATGCCCAGCACCATCGCGAGCAGCGCGCTGATCAGCAACAGGTTGTCCGCGACGGCCACCGCCGACGCGGACAACGCCTCGTCGCGACCGAGCACGAGCAGCGTGTATCGCCAGATCTCGCCGACGGCGGCCACCAGCGCACTGGCACCGAGCACCCACAACAGGATCTCGGTCAGCGCGGCCTGCCTGGTCAGCCCGGCCGGGCCGACCTCGGGCCGCTGCACCGTGCCCGGCACCGCGCTGCTGGCCCGCCACGCCAGCCTCGGCAGCCCCCATCTCGGGGCGGCCGGGTACGCGGGCGGACCCAGGTAGGGCGCGGGCCTGCGCTTCGGGCGCGGACCGGTGGACACGCCGGGCGGCGGCGTCGCAACCCAGGTGAACCACTGGGGGCCCGGATATCCGCGCTGCTGGGGATAGGACATGTGATCGCTCAGATGACGGTCGGGTCGGCGCCCGTCTCGGCGGCCATCGGCTTGCCAGCTGCCTGCCAGGCGCCCATGCCGCCGCCCACGTTGGTGGCGTCCCAGCCGTTGGCGTTCAGGAACGCGGTCGCGCGGGCGGACCGGCCGCCACTACGGCAGACCACGTACAGCGAGTTGTCCGCAGGCAGTTCGGCGAGCCGGGCGGCGAGGTCACCGAGCGGGATGTGCAGCGCGTTCGGCGCGTGGCCAGCCTGCCATTCGTCGTCCTCGCGCACGTCGAGCAAGGTGGTCGTGTCGGGCAGTTCGTCGGCGACCTCGGCGACGGTCACCGTGGGCACGGTCTGTGGATTCACCCCTTGAGCTTGCCACACCGCTCAGGAGTACGAGCCGATCTGGACGGCGATCTGGGCCAGCTCGCCGGCGGTCAGCGCGGGCGGCAGATCGATCGTGGTCGGCGCCACCTTGCCGGTCGGCATGAGCTTCTGCGTGAGGTAGTCGGGCACGCCGCTCGGGTTGACCACCTCGGTCACGTCGTAGCGGACCCCACTCGACTCGTAGGTCTGCGCGCGCAGGTACTGCGGTTGGCCGGTGACACTCCTGGGCGGCGTCAGCACGTACTCGTTGATCAGCGGCATCTTGCCGACCCCGCGCGGGATGAACGTGCCGGTACAGGCCTGCGGCAGGTTCTCCTGCCTGCCGTCCAGCGCGGCGGCGACCGAGGCACTGCCGGAGTAGCCGGTCGCGGAGATGGTCACCAGGTTCAACTGGCCGTGCGCGTAGATCTCGACCGACCGCACGGCCTCCGCACCGCCCGTCGCGGCGACCACCTTCATCGCGCCCGGCTCCACCAATGCCGCCGGACCGATGGCATAGCCGCTGAGCGCGGACAGGAACAGCGCACCCTGCTTGTCGTCGAGCGGGATCCACTTCTGCCCGTTGGCCAGTCCCGGGTAGAGGCAGGTCGGCTGGCTGGCGTCGTCCGCGAACACCGGTGGCTGGTTCGGGGTGGTGGTGATGGTCTGCGAGGTCACCGGCAGCGCGCTTGACGGCCCGTTGGCCGTGCTCACCTGGTTCGATCCGTTCCAGTGCGCCAGCACGCTCGCGCCGAGCGCGACCGCGGCGATCAACACCACCGCGGCGACCGAGGCGGCGAGCACCTGCATCCGGGCGCGGCGCTTGCCGCGCTGCACGATCTCGGCCAGGTCGGTGCGCGCAGGCGGTACCAGCTGACCGTCGACGGCGGCGAGCAGCACGTCACGCACCCGGTCCTCGTCGGCCAGCAACTCGGCCAACTCGTCATCCCTGTCCTCAGGCATGTGTTCTCACCCCACTCGTGCGACGGCTCGTAGTTCCAGTGGCTGCCCGGCCACCTCGAAATATGCGATCCGCAAGGTCGCAAGCCCCCGCGAGGTCTGGCTCTTCACCGTGCCGGCCGAGCAGCGCAGCGCCTCCGCCACCTGCTCGATGGACATGTCCTGCACGAACCGCAGCACCAGCACGGCCCGCTGGCCCTCCGGGACCTTGTGCAGCGCCGCGAACAGCGCGTGCCGCTCGTCGATCTGCGTCTCGACCGACGCGACCGGTGAATCCGGTACCTCGGCGACCGCCTGTTCCTTGGCCCGCCCCCGGCGCCGGGTGTCCAGGAAAGTCCTGGTCACCACCGTACGCAGGTACGCCTCGGCGGTTTCCGGGCGGACCCGGCTCCAGTGCGCGTACATCCGGACGAACGCGGTCTGCGCGATCTCCTCCGCCTCGTTCCAGTTGCCGCACAGGGCGTAGGCGATCCGGCGGGCCGGGGTGAACCAGGCCGCGAAGAACTCCGCGAACTCGTCGGTCTTCGCGGTTCTGGCCGGGTTCCTGGCGCGCGCCAGGGTTCGGGTGTCCGCCGACCCGGCAGCCCGCGACCACCTGCTCATGCACCCCTCCGCCCGCTACGCCTCACTACTGGATACGCGACACGCCGGGCGCGGGTTGCTTCCAACGCCGAAAAAAGTTCCTAACGCCGGTGGTGGCGACCGTCGGTGATGCGATCCTGCTCCTCCGTGGCGCCGAACCGGGCGATGTCCCGGTCGCGCATGAAACCGAGCGGGTCCGGGGCGTGCATGCGCAGCAGCAGCCTGCTCACGTCCGGCGGCCTGCGGTTCTGCGTCGCCTTGCTGACCAGGTAGACGGTGGCGAACGCGGCAGGCACGGTGAGCAGCGCGGGCTGCACCACCAGCCACGGCGCCCAGCCGCCGGTGTACTCGCTGGCGATGTCCAGCGCCAGCGCGGTGATGACCAGGCCACCGCCGACCACGATGCCGGCGGCGGCGCCGACCCAGGTCAGCTTCGGCCACCACACCCCGGCCAGCAGCACCGGGCAGAACGTGGACGCGGCCAGCGCGAAGGACATGCCGACCGACAGCGACACCTCGGTCGAGGGCAGCACGATCGCCAACGCCAACGGGATCGCGGCGGCGATCACGGTAGCCACCCGGAAGTCCCGCACCCGGCCCGGCCGCAGCTCCGTCGACACCACCCCGGCGATGCTCACGATCAGCCCGGACGACACCGACAGGAACGCGGCGAACGCTCCGGCCACGATGATCGCGGCCAGGATTTCGCCGACCGGACCGGGCAGCGCCGTGGTGGGCAGCAGCAGGATCGCCGCGTCGGTCTGGTTGGTGACCAGTAGCTGCGGCACGTAGAGCCGGGACAGCACGCCCAGCGCGGTCGGGAACAGGTAGAACAGTCCGAGCAGCAGCAACACGTGCAGCGTGGTGCGGCGGGCTGCCTTGCCGTTCGGGTTGGTGTAGAAGCGAACCAGCACGTGCGGCAGACCCATGGTGCCCAGGAACAGGGCCAGGATCAGCGAGTACGTGGTCAGCAGCTGGGTCAGGCCACCGTCCTGCGGGCGCAGCCACACCGAGTTGGTCGGCGGCGTGCCCACCACGCTCGGCACCGCGGACCCCTTGGTGAAGCTCAGCGCGGTGCCCTTGTCGATGTCGTGGTTCTGGCCCGGGTACCAGGTCACCATGCCGTTCGCGCGGTCGTGGTCGATCTGCCCGTGCGCGGTGAACGTGACCGGGGTGTGCACCTGGACCTGCACGGCGGTGTCCGCGGTGACCGTCATGTTCTGCGGGAACACCGGCGGCAGGTTGCTGGCCAGGTTCGGTTGCCCGGTATGGCCGACCAGAAAGACGCCGATCAGCACGAACGTCGGCACCAGCAGCGCGAACAGCTTGACCCAGTACTGGAACGCCTGCACCACGGTGATCGAGCGCATGCCGCCGCCGAAGACGTTGATCGTCACCAGCGCGACGACCACCACCTCGCCGACCCAGCCGGGCACCGGCATGATCGTGGCCAGCGTCAACCCGGCCGCCTGCAACTGCGGCACCAGGTAGAACACCCCGATCAGCACGACGAACACGGTGCACAGGCCGCGCAACCCGGAATTGCCCAGTCGCGCTTCGGCGAAGTCGGGCACGGTGTAGGCGCCGGAGCGGCGCAACGGCGCGGCCACGAACAGCAGCAGCGCCAGGAAGCCCGCGGTGAACCCGACCCCGTACCAGAGCGAGTCGACGCCGTCGGAGAAGACCAGGCCCGCGATGCCAAGGAAGGACGCGGCCGAGATGTACTCACCGGTGATCGCGGCCGCGTTGCGGCGGGAGCGCACGATGCGCCGCGCGAGCAGGAAGTCGGCGGTCGTGTTGGCCCGCCGCGAGCTGTGAAAGCCCAGGTAGAACGTGACGACACCGATGACGACGATGCCGCCGATGGCCCACGGGTTCAGGTCCACGGATC
The DNA here is from genome assembly GCA_036494465.1 of Pseudonocardiaceae bacterium. Classification (GTDB taxonomy): domain Bacteria; phylum Actinomycetota; class Actinomycetes; order Mycobacteriales; family Pseudonocardiaceae; genus CAJCJE01. The sequence goes on along the minus strand of DASXOJ010000059.1, from coordinate 7,470 downwards.
CGCTCTGGTTAGGTGCTAGGTCAGCTCTCGACCATGTTCACGAAGTCCTTTTCATGCCGTTCGGCGAGGCGGTTGTACCAGTAGCCGATGCCGAACAGCACAGGAAAGGGTAGGACGCCCAGCAGCAACCAGGGCAGCCGGATTCCGAAAACACACAGATTGGCGAACGTGGGCGAGAGGTAGAAGGCCAGCGGCAGCCCGGCCAGCGGCACCCCGACCAGGGCGGCGAGGCCCACCGCCATCCGCAGCTGGGCCCGGACCAGGTTGCGCACCAGCGCCTCACCGACGCTGGTCTGCTCCTCCAGTTCGGTGATGGTGCGCAGCACGGTCGCCGGGTTGCGCGAGTCGTTGAGCACCACCCGCTTGCGCCTCGGCGGTTTCCCTGATTCCGGGGGTGGCTGTTCTTTGGGGCTGCTCCCACTCGCGTGCTTGCTCATGCGTTACCCGCCCCAGCCGTTCTTGGGCGAACGCACCAGGCGGTCCTTGAGCTGGCGGGTGTGCCGTCGGCTGACCGGCAGTTCGCGCTCGTTGTCGCCGATGACCACGGTGTACCCGGACGGTCCCATCCGCAGCTCGGTGATCAGCCCGACCGCGACCAGAAACGAGCGGTGGATGCGCACGAACCCGGCATCGGTCCAGCGCTCCTCCAGTTGCGCGAGCGGGATGCGCACCAGGTGCGAGCCGTCCGAGGTGTGCAGTCGCGCGTAGTCGCCCTGCGCCTCGACCCAGCGCACCGCGGCGCGCGGGATCAGCTTCGTGGTACCGGCCAGTTCGACCGGGATCACCTCGTCGTCGGTCGGGTCCAGCGACGGCATGCCCGGCGCGGTCTCTCTCGGCACCCACTTGGCCAGCACCCGGTCGATCGCCTTGTCCAGGCGCTCCTTGGTCAGCGGCTTGAGGATGTAGTCGACCGCGCCCAGCTCGAACGCCTCCACCGCGACGTCCCCGACCCCGGTGACGAACACCAGCGCGGGCGGCGGCTTGAGCTCGGCGAGCGCCATGGCCAGTTCCACCCCGGACAGGCCCGGCATGTTGACGTCGATGAACACCGCGTCGACCGGGGAGAGCCGGGCGCGCTTGCGCGCGGCCACCTCCGGATCACCGCCGCCGATCACGCCCAGCGCGTCGGCCGCGTCCCCTGCGGACAGTGCCCGCCGGATGTTCGGGTTCTGCTCCAGCATGAACACGAGTTCGTCCAAGCCGTGCGGCTCGTCGTCAACGGCCAGCACGACAAGACCTGGGGTGCCATCACGAGTACTCACTGTGACGCGAATCTTGCCTACTGGACGGGCCCGCTGTCCACCGTCAATCGATCCCCCGGGTGGGTGACGATCGCCGCGTTCGGTCAGTTGTGCCCCCTTTGGCCTGGTTGAGCGGCCCGCTCTGCGGGAAGTTGGCTGCTCAGAGACCGAACCGTGACCACGCGGCGCGCGCCTCCAGCCCGTTGAGCAGGCTGTCCACGGTCGATTCACCGAACCCCAATCGTGCTGCCGCACCGCCGATGCCCAGCCGCGCCAGCAACGCCCTGCGCGGCTCCGCGGTCACGATGTGCGCATCACCGAAGCGCTTGGCGAGCACTCCGCGTAGCGTGCCGAGCCCGTCGACAAGGCCCAGTTCCAGCGCGCGCCTGCCGGTCCACACCTCACCGGAGAACAGCTCGTCGTCCGTGCCGGTCAGCTTGCCGCCTCTGCGCTGCCTGACCAGCTCGATGAACTGTTCGTGCAGCTCCGTGTGCAGACCGCGCAACCACTCGACGTCCTCGTCGGACTCGGGGCTGAACGGGTCGAGCCGCACCTTGTGCGCACCGGCCGTGTGCACCCTGCGTTGTACCCCGAAGCGCTCCAGCAGACCGGTGAACCCGAACCCGGCGCTGACCACGCCGATCGAGCCGACCATCGAGGTCGGGTGCGCGTAGATCTCGTCCGCCGCGCAGGCCAGCCAGTACCCGCCGGAGGCGGCCACGTCCTCGCAGAACGCCAGCACCGGCACCTTCTTGTCGGCGGCCAGTTGGCGGATGCGATCGGTGACCAGCGCGGACTGGGTGGGCGCGCCACCCGGCGAGTTGATCGACAACGCGACCGCGAGCAGCCGCTCGTGGTCGAACGCGCGTTTGAGCGCGGATTCGACAGTGTTGAGGTTGATCGTGCCCCGGCTCACCGGCGACGGACTCGGGCTGATCACGCCCTGCAACCGAACCACCGCGACCACCGGTCGCCGGTCCACCCGCTCGTTGAGCACCGGCAGCTTCGCGGCCAGCTTCTCCGTCATGTTCATGACTCGAACATACGGATTTCTCGGCTCACCCGACCGCCGGCAACTCCGTGTGCGGCGGTTTCGCGTGCGCGGGCGAATGCACGGCGGGCTGCGAGCCGGTCCGCTCCACCACCCGCTCGGTCAGCTCGGTCGGCGCCGTCTCGGCCCCGGCGAACCCCGGCATGACGGCCCGCACGTTCGGGGAGAACTTCGGCACCCGCAGCACGACCTTCATGCCCGCGCCGGGCGCGGTCTCCACCATCAGCGCGTACTCCTCGCCGTAGACCGAGCGCATCCGCTGGTTGATGTTGCCGATGCCGACGTGCGCACCGGAGCGGTGCGCGTCGCGCAGCGTCTCCAGCCGGTCCGCGTCCATGCCGACGCCGTCGTCCTCGACGCTGATCAACGCCTCGTTGCCGTGGTCCTGCGCGATCACGGTGACCGTGCCACCGCCCGGCTTCTTGGCAAGGCCGTGCCGGACCGCGTTCTCCACCAGCGGCTGCAACACCAGGAACGGCACCGTCACCGACAGCACCTCGGGCGCGATCTTCAACCGCACGTGCAGCCTGCTCGGGCCGTAGCGGGCGCTCTCCAGGGTCAGGTAGCGGTCGATGTTGCGCAGCTCGTCGGCCAGCGTGGTGAACAGGCCGTTCGTGCGGAAGGAGTACCGGGTGAACTCGGCGAACTCCATCAGCAGCTCGCGGGCCCGCTCCGGATCGGTGCGGATCAGCGAGGCGATCGTGTTCAGCGCGTTGTAGACGAAGTGCGGAGAGATCTGCGCGCGCAGCGCCCGCACCTCGGCCTGGGCCAGTTGCTGGCGGGACTCGTCCAGCTTGGCCAGCTCCAGCTGGGTCCGCACGAAGCGGGCGATCTCGTCGGCCATCTTGATCAGCCGCTTGCCGCCGACCCCGCCGACCACCACCAGCGCGCCCTCGACGCTGCCCTCCACCACCAGCGGCACGATCACCGCGGTGCGCATCGGACAGCTGCCGCGCCGCTGACAGCCGAGCTTGTCATGGTCGACGTGCTCGCGCCGGAAGGTGTTCAGCGCGCGCGAGATCGACTCGTCGAGGTCCTCGTAGTGCTCGTTGGCCTCGCCGTCCCAGGACAGCAGTTCGCCTTCCGGGTTGGTGATGCCCACCGCGACGCAGCGCAGCAGCTCGCGCAGGTGCGGGGTGGCCCGGTTGGCGGCCTCCTCGGTCAGGCCGGCGCGCAGGTCGGGGGTGGCCTTCGAGATGCGTTGCAGCGCGGCGAGGGTCGCGTCGTCGACGGAGGAGCTGCTCCGCCGGGTCTTGCAGAGCACGAGGAAGGACACCAGGACCGCGAGGGTGGCGATGACACCCAGGACGGTGCGCTCGGTCAGCAGTGCTGCCACCCGGACATGGTCCGCGCTCGGGTGCGGTGCTGGCAAGTGCACGGGTGATCACGCTGGGCACACGCCCGGATACCGCTCATTTGAGCAGGCGCGACATCCGCCGGTCGGCGAGTGGTTTGCCACCCGTCTGGCAGGTAGGGCAGTACTGGAGCGATTTGTCCGCGAAGGACACCTCGCGCACCGTGTCCCCGCACACCGGGCACGGCAGCCCGGTCCGCGCGTGCACCCGCAACCCCGAGCGCTTCTCCCCCTTCAACAGCGCCGCGTGCTGCCCGACCGAGCGGTTCACCGCGTCGGTCAGGATCACCTGCATGGCCGAGTGCAACGCGTCCAGCGCCGCCGGGCTCAGCTTTCCGCTGGTCGCGTACGGGGAGAGCTTGGCGAGATGCAGGATCTCGTCGGAGTAGGCGTTGCCGATGCCCGCGATCAGCGACTGCTCGGTCAGCGCGTTCTTCAACCGTTCGGTGTGCCCGGCCAGCAACTCGCCGAGCTGCTCGCGGGTCACGCTCAACGCATCCGGCCCGAGCTTGCGGATGCCCGGCACTTCCTGCGGATCCGCCACGATCCACACCGCGAGACCCTTCTTGGTGCCCGCCTCGGTCAGGTCGAAACCGGGCCCACTGCCGGGCGGACCGAGGTGCATCCGGAACGCCAGCGGCCCCTTGCCCGGTTTGGGCGGGGCCGCGGACAGGTTCTCGGCCCAGCGCAACCAGCCGGCCCGCGCCAGGTGCACGACCAGGTGCAACGGCGGCTTGTCCGGCGTGGTCAGGATCAGGTCCAGGTACTTGCCGTGCCGGGTCGCACCCGACACCTCCCGGCCGGTCAGCTCGGTCCACGTGGGGGTGACCGTCTTGAGCACGGTCAACGAGGCGACGTCGACCCGCGCGACAGTGCGCCCAACGGCGTGTTCGCGCAGGTGGTGGGCGAGCGCTTCGACCTCCGGAAGCTCCGGCATACCGCCATCTTCACCCAGTCGGGCCGCTGCGTCGACTCAGTCGGCTCAATCGACAAGTTGCAGCGGTCCGTCCGCGTTCGGCTTGGAGTAGACCTCGATGTCCCGCTGGACCTTGGCCGCGGTCTGCCGGATGGTCACCACCCCGTGCACGATGCCCACCCAGCGCTCCGCGCTCGCGTCCTCCTGGCTGCCCGGCGTGTTCGCGACCAGCGTCCACGGCCTGCGGATCAGCCAGCGCACCGGGAAGTACATCAGGCCCAGCAGCAGGACCAGCAGGAACCAGTAGGGCACGACCACCGGGCCAGGGCGCCAGACGAACAACGCGATGACGAACAGCCCCAACAAGCCCAGCAGCACGTAGCCAGGGGCTCGGTTGATCGCGACGTCATGCTCGAAATCGTCGGAAAGCGCCGGTGTCGACCACTCCATCGTCGACCGGAGGGTCCACATGCGGCCATCCGCGCCGCGCACCAGCTTCATATTCGCCATCGTCGTCTCCAGGATCTTCCCCGCGGACCTCGGACGAACGAGATCCACTACCCGGGCACCGACCGTTTTCTACCGTACCGCGCGGTCGTTAGGCCCAGCGGGTGAAATTGGGACGCGAGTGTCGCAATCGGGCTATGGCTCCCGACTACGTGTAGTCATCGATGCGGCTCAGCGACCTGACGGTCCCTGTGTGTCCTGCCACACCTCCGTCCATCGGGTGATCCAGACCGTAGTCCCATCGGTGGTGTACTCCGTGCTCCAGACGGACTCCTGCGGCTGCTGCGCGGCCGTGGTGGGCGTCGTGGTCGGATCGGTCGTCGGCGTGATCGACTTCGCGCTGCGGGTCGCGGTGTTCGGCGACAGCTGCTGGCTCATCGGCTGCTGCGCCGAACTGCCCGCGGGCTGGTCCTGCACGGACTGATCGGTGTGCGTGGCCGCCCCGGTCGCGGACTGCCCAGTGCTGTCCTGCGCCGAGGAGGACGCGACCGTGCCGGGCGGGTTGATGATCTGCTGAGCGCCCTGGTGGGGGCGCGGGCCCATGATCTCGGTCCCGGTCGACTCCGGCGGCAGACCCGGCCCGAACGGATGCCGCAGGGCCCCGTTCGGCTCCGCGTTCGCGCTGTCGTAGGGCAACACCGGCAACTCCTGCACGATGCCCCGGTCCGCGTTGATCTGGCTGCTCATGTGCAGCAGGAGTGGGCCCGTCGTCACCCCGAGCCCGCCGACCGTCACCACCGATATCGTCGCGATCGCCAGCTTGAACCGGACCCCGAACGACGCGGCCTTCCCGGCCAGCGCCACCGATTTGGTGCCCAGCCCGTGCCCGAGCCCGTGTCCCAGCGCGGCGGCGGGCATCAGCCCAGGCAACGAACCCGCGTACCGCCGCAGACCGGCGCACACATCCGCCAACTCGGCATGCACCGCGCGACACGACGAACACGTCGCCAGATGCGCCACGATCCGCTGCGCCTCGGAACCCCGGACCAGCCCCGCCGTGTACGCGCCCAGCTTCTCCACCACCGCCCGGCACGCGCTCGACCCGGTCGCGGGCGGCACGTGCGCCTGCAGATACGCCGCCCGCAGACCCTCCCGCGCCCGCCGCGCCAACGCCGCCGTCGCGTTCGGACTCAGACCGAAGCGGGGCGCGACCACCGCTGGTCGCTCGCCCTCCACCTCGACCTGCCAGAGCACCCGCCGCCAACGCTGCGGCAAACTCGTGAACGCCCGCGCGATCAGATGCGCCTCGGCGCGCGTACCGGCCTGGTCCGCGTCCGGATCGACCCGGCGGCTCAACTCCTCGTCCGCCACCGGCACATCCCTGCGCCGCGTCCGCCACTCCGCGGCCAGCCTGCGCACCACCGTCAACAGGTAGCCGCGCACGTTGTCATCAGGACCCGCGCCGCGGCGCACCGCCTGCAAAACCCGGAAGAACGCCTCGGCGGCGATATCGTCCGCCTCCGCCGCGTCGGTTGCGTAGCGTAACGCGAACCCGCGCGCGACCCCGGCATGTCGGGAGAACAGTTCGGCGAACGCGGCATCCTCGCCAGCGCGCACCCTGCGCAACAGCTCGCGGTCGTCAACATCGGAATCGGTGACCCCGTGCCCGACCTCGGAAATCGTCGCGTCAGGGTCATCCGGCCTCGTCAGGGAGCCCGACACCAGCGAGTCGTCCGCGTGATCTATCCCCGTCACCCGCTGGGTACCTCCTCCCCAACGCCCCCGAACGCGCTGTTCAAGACAACATGCCACAGCTCGCGCGATAGTGGCAGCCCTATCACCTTCGGTGACGAGAAGTATCGAGTTGGTCACAGCCAGACGTCAATGGTGACGACGATGCGTTATCACCAGCTGTTCGACACTACTGTCTAGCCGCGTGGCCGAGTGGAAGAACAAAGCGCTGGAGCTGTTGCCCGCGCTCCGCACGGTCGTCGAGCACGACTGGTCCTGTCACGTGTTCCTCGGCGAACTACTGCCGCTCGTGTGGGATGCCCACCGCGCGGCAGACGAAGACGCACTCGAACGCATCTACGGCTTCGTCCGCTGGTGCTTCTGCCAACCCGGCCAGTTCCTGGCCAACGCCGCCGTCGTCAGCTTCTACGAGCTCGTCTTCGACGAATGGGAACTACGCCACCAAATCGCCCCGCGCCTGCCCGCCGAAGTCATCGACCGCGTCCACCCGCTGTGGGAATGGCGCCTCCCCGGCCCGCGCATGGCCGAAGTCGACCGGCTCCTCGAGGTAGCCCTCCCGCACCCACAACCCGTTTGCGGGGACACCACCGACATCCGCTAAACTGTTCACCGGTCGTTCGGATTCCGGCGACCATGCGGACGTAGCGCAGTTGGTAGCGCATCACCTTGCCAAGGTGAGGGTCGCGGGTTCGAATCCCGTCGTCCGCTC
>DASXOJ010000058.1:0-35726 GCA_036494465.1 Pseudonocardiaceae bacterium | reverse complement strand
CCGAACGAGGCGGGCGTGGCCTCCGCGCTGGCCAACACCTCCCAGCAGATCGGCGGCAGCATCGGCCTTGCCGTGCTCGGCACGGTGTCCACCATCGCGGCGGCCACCAGTACCCAGCCGGGCCGGATCGCCGCGGTGGCCGGCTATCACGCCGCGTTCGGCGTCGCCGCCATCGTGCTGGTGGCCGCGTTCGTGATCGCCCTGCTGATGGTCCGGGGGTCGACCGTTCCCCGAGCCGGGCTCAAGTCGGACCGGCCAGGCTAGTGTCGCGCAATTCTGATCGTCTTACTTGTCTTCGGCGCCCAGGCGGCCCCTCGCCGCGTTGTCGTCGTCGCCGGTACAACGGAGGTACCGGCTCCTCCTTCGCCTTGCGAGGAACCACCTGGATCACCGGATCCGAGCAAGGAAACAGCATTACACGACTCTAGGTGTCGATCCGCGAGCGCATCTCGTGCAACTTGCTGACCAACAGCGACCGGTTCGCGGGCGCGGCCACCATCCACCGCTCGCCCGGCTGGTCACCGGAGAGTTGCGAGATCCACCGGCCCTGCTCGGTGTCCATGTACACCAACGGGTGCGGGTACCGCCGCCGCTCCCCGCTGCGCGCCCGCGCCGCCGCGTACAACTCGCCGCCACCGCTGCGCGGCAGCTCAAGCACCGTGAACAGGTCGCGTGCGTCTTCGGCCATCGACTGCCGGGGGAAGATGTTGAACGCGTTCGCCGGCAGCGAGCTCGCCTCGCCCGGCGCGCCGTTGCCGCGCTGCCGCCGCAACTGGCGCACTTCCCGCTCGGGCAGGTTCACCGAGCGTCCGTGCCCGGCAGGCACGTTCGGCATCTTGTCCACCAGCGCCGCGGCAAGACCGTCCGCGCTGCACGGTCCGATCGTCACCTGGTCGCCGTCGCGGATGGCCAGCACCGCGTCCTGCTCGACCGACGCGGCCAGCACCGCGATGTTGCTGCCACCCTGCTCGTGCGTTGGCATCACGCCGATCCAGCCGAAGTACTCCACGTTCGGCCGGGCCAGGATCTGCAGCGTCTCGCGGAAATCGGGCGACAGGTCGCGGCCCATCAACAGACCGTGCATGGCCATGTCGTCACCGGCCCGCTGCAGCGCCTGCCGCTCGCCGTCCTCGTCCAACCAGTACTTGGTGTCGACGAAGACGTTGTGCGGTTCCCCGAGGTTCTCCCTGCGCCACACCGTGGTGATCGTGTCGAGGGCCAAGGTGACCGGGTCGTACAGCACGGAATTCCACCCCTGCTCATGATGCTGGCCGCGGGTGATCACCCGCGGCCAGCATCATATTGCCTGTTCTGGTCTGATACCCGTCATTCCCCGATGACCGGCGGCGCGGTCATCTCGTCCGTGCCGAACAGCGCGTCCGGATCGGCCTCCTGCAAGTACGAGGCGGCCTTGTGCTCGCCGTCCTCCTCGCGACGGCCGCTTGCGCCGCCACCCATCGGTCCCTCTTCGCCGGGAGCGCCACCGGGGCCACCGATCCCGCCACCGGGACCGCCCATCATGGACTCCTCGGTGGCCTGCGAGGCCATGCCGAGGGTGCTGCGCGAGGAGCTCGCGGTCAGGTTGGACGCGCCGGAACCCGTGCCGAGCCCGGCACCGCCGTGCAGGCTGTCCATCGCGGCCTGCGAACCGCCGCCACCGGGCACCCCGCCAGGTCCGGTGAGGTCACCGGAGAAGTTCTGCCCGAAGTTGGGCGGCGGCGGTGCGGCCTCGTCATCGTTGTTGTTGCCGTTGCGGCCCGCGCCGGGAATGCCACCGATCGGCATGTCCTCTTCCAACGCGGTCGGCACGAAGCCTTGCGCGTTGGTGCCGATGTTCGGTTCGTTCGGCACGCCGGGCAGGCGGAAGTTGCTACCGCCGGTCGGCGGTCCGCCAGGCGTGCCGATCGCGCCGCTCGTCTCGTCCAGGCTGCTCGCCCCGCTGCTGCCGTTCGCGCCGGGCGCACCGGTGAGCCTGCCCAGCGCCGCCTCGCGCTCGGCGGCGTTGCCACCGGCGATCGCGGCGACCGAGCTCGTGCCGGAGTAGCCGCCGCTCGCGCCGGTCGACGACGGACCCACCACCGTGATCGTCGCGTTGGTCACCGGGATCTGGCCGTAGCTCTGCGGCATGGAGTCCGCGTTGACGCTGCTCATCGTCGAGTAGGTCTGGTAGACCTGCACGTTGTTCTGCGAGGCGTTGTTGTACTGGGTGACCTGGTCGTCCAGCGGGCCGGTGTCACCGAACGCGGCCAGGAAGTCGTTGCCGATGTTGTTCGGCATCGACGACGGCACGTTCGTCACGCTGTTGCGGGCGCTGGTGAACGCCTCCGCCTGCCCGGTCATCACCGACTGGTGCACCGACAGCGCGGTGGTCGCGTCCTGCGCCGCGCCGGCCAGCGGCGTCGCGCCGGCCTGCGCCTGCTCGGCCGCGGCACCGGTCCACGCGCCGCCCATCTTCTGGTTCAGCTGGACGATCTGGTTGTTCAGGTCGTCCTGGGTGCTCATCTGGGTGGCCGCGCCGTCGGAGGCGTGGTAGATCCCGGTGGTGCCGGGTCCAGAGTGGAGCATCTCGTAGATCTGCGTGGCCGAGTACCCAGCCATCAACGGTCCCCTCAGGTCTGTCAGGTTGGGTGATCAGAAGCCGGTGTTGACGCTGCGCATCGACTGCGAGCCGCCCGCTTCGGCGTTCTGATAGTTGGTCAGCGCGGTCTGCAACGCGTTGATGTACGTGTCGGTGTACTGGAGCATCGCGGTGAGGTGGTCCTGGTAGGCCTGACCCGAACGGCTCGCCGAACCGGCTGCGTTCTGGCTCGCGGTGTCGGTCGCGGGGGACTGCACGTCGGTCATGGTCGCCACGGAGCCCTGCGCCTGCTGCAAGCTCGTCTGCAGCTGCTTCCACTGCCCGAGCACCGACTCCAGCTCGGCAGGCGTGAACTGGTAGCCACTGCCACCGCCGGCCGAGGGGTTCTGCACGTTCAGGCCGTTCTCGGACTGTTGGACCAGGGCCTCGATCTCGGCGACGATTCCCGCCAGGCCACCCGTCATCATAAAGGGGTCGTTGTTCGAAGTCGCCATCGCCGGTTTCCCTCCATCTTTGCCGGTCCGCGCACCATCATCGCGGCAGGCCACGCCCCATCGTGGCTGGTGCGCCGCGAACAGCGTAGCGCGCCGAACTCTCACTGTGGGGTGAGACGGCGGCTTTCGATCTCCGGTTCCCCGTCATGTCCAGCAACTTTCGGCTGATTCGACAAACAATCACGATTTGGCCTAAACATGATTACGGACCGTGCCCGATCCCCACGGCACGGTCCGTAACCGATCCTGGTGGCGGGCTCAGGCCCGGCCTTCCGCCAGCTTCGTCAGCTGGTCGGTCAGCCACGCCTGAGTCGCTCGCCACAGGCCGGTGCCGAGCGAGACGCGTGCGACACCGAGTGCGCCAAGGCTCGCCGGATTCAGCCCGTCGCGCAAGTATGCGATGTTCACCGGACGTCCATCCACTCCGGCCACGAACCCCTCGATCGTGCCGGGCTGGCGCGCCAAGATCGGATAGACGCAGTCCGCCCCCGCGTCCAGATAGGCCGCCGCCCTGCGCACCGCCGCGCCGAGCAGCGCGCGCTCGTCCGGTTTGCTGCTGGTCGCGTAGGCGTGCAGGAACACGTCGATGCGCGCGTTGAGCACCAGGTGCACGCCAGCCTCGGTGGCCGCCGCGCGCACCTCGGTCAGCCACGTCACCTGCTCGGCGACATCCACCAGCCGACCGGTGCGGTGATCGGTGTCCTCCAGGTTGCAGCCGACCGCGCCGGTCGCCAGCAACCGGTCCACGAACCGCCGCGCGGGCAACTGGTACCCGGATTCGGCGTCCACGGTGACCGGAACCGAGACCGACGACGCGATCCGCGCCGCCGCCGCGAACATCTCGTCCGCGGGGGCGCCCTCGTGGTCGGCATAACCGAGCGACTCGGCCACCGCGCCACTGCTCGTCGCCACCGCCGAGAACCCGGCGGTCTCCGCGAGCCACGCCGAGGCCGCGTCCCAGATGTTGGCCAGTACCACCGGATCACCCGGCTGGTGCAGCTCGCGCAGCCGGGCCGCCTGCGCGTCCAGCGCCTCGGTGCTGCGGTTGCGCAGGTCGCCGGTCATGCCGGGTCCTTCGGCAGCGGCCAGCGGCTGAACACGCCGAGCCGGTTGAACGCGTTGATCACGGTCGCGGCCCACGCCACCGCCGCCAGTTGCGGCTCGGTCAGGGCCTTGCTGGCCTGCGCATACACCTCGTCCGGCAGGTCGCGCGTGATCGGCACGTTGGTGATCGCCTCGGTCACCGCCAGCGCGGCGCGCTCCCGCTCGTCGAACAGTCCGCTGTCGCGCCACCCGGCCAGCACGAACAACCTGCGCTCGGTCTCACCGGCCTCGCGTGCGGCCCGCGAGTGCATGTCCATACAGAACGCGCAGCCGTTGAGCTGCGAGGCCCGGACCTTGACCAGTTCGATCAGCTGCCGGTCCAACCCGGCCTCGGCAGCCGCCTTCGAAATGTCCCGGGTCAGCGCGACCAGCTGCTGGTAGACGGCGGGCAGCTCCTTGTCCAGGAGCATCCGCTCATGGCTCGCTTCAGTCGTCACGATTCGACTGTAGGCAGCAACTGGTCCACAAGTATGGTCCAATCCTGTGTCAATTGACTGGTCCAGTGGCGGCCTCGACTTCCACCTCGACCTCGACCCCGCCACCGGTAGAAGGCACGGCCTCGCCGACGCGATCCGGCACGCCATCCGCGACGGCAGGCTCACCGAGGGCACCCGGCTGCCCTCCACCCGCGCCCTCGCCACCGACCTCGGCCTGGCCAGGGGCACCGTCACCCGGGCGTTCGACGAACTCGCCATCGAGGGCTACCTGCGCATCCACCGGGGCGCTGGCGCGGTCGTGGTCGGCATGCCCGGTCAGGCCCAACCCCCGCGCGCCATGCCGCCACCCACCCCGCGCCCGCAACCGCGCTGGAACCTGCTGCCCGGCCGACCCGACGTGACCCTGTTCCCGCGCACCACCTGGCTGGCCGCGACCCGCCGCGCCCTCACCGACGCCGCCTCCGCCGACTTCGGCTACGGCGCCCCCGAAGGCCATCCGAAGCTGCGCAAAGCCCTCGCCGACTACCTCGGCCGCACCAGGGGAGTGGTCGCCGATCCGGACGCGATCCTGATCACCGCCGGCTACAGCCAGTCGCTCGGCCTGCTCGCCACCGTCCTGCGCGACCGCGGCGAGCGCACGGTCGCCTTCGAGAGCCCGTCGCTGCCCGAATTCCGCAAGGTCATGGCGACCGCGGGTGGCCTGCGCACGGCCGGCATCCCGGTCGACGGCAAAGGCATCCAGGTCGACTCCCTGCAGGAGCGCCACGACCTCGGCGCGGTCGTCGTCACCCCAGCCCACCAGTACCCGCTCGGCAGCACCCTCGACCCCGCGCGCCGCGCCCAGCTCGTCGAGTTCGCGCACGCCACCGACACCCTGATCATCGAGGACGACTACGACGGCGAGTTCCGCTTCGACCGCCAGCCCATCGGCGCCCTCCAGGCGCTCGCCCCGGAGCGCGTCGTCTACACCGGAACGGCCAGCAAAACCCTCGCGCCCGGATTGCGCATCGCCTGGCTGGTGCTGCCGTCCTGGCTGGTCGAACCGATGCGCGCGGCCAAACGCCTCGCCGACCGGCACACCGGCGTCGTCGAGTCGCTCACCCTCGCCGAATTCCTCACTGCGGGCCACTACGACCAGCAGGTCCGCCGCAGCCGAACCCGCTACCGCGCCCGGCGCGACCGGCTGCTCGGCGCGCTCGGCCAGGAAGGCATCACGGTCTGGCCCGACTCGGCGCCCGCCGGTCTGCACATCGTGCTGCCGCTGCCCGCGCACAGCCCGCAGGAGGACAGGGTCATCGCCCACCTGGAACGCCACTCGGTCGCCGTCAACGGGCTCGCCGAGGCGTGGGTCGGCGACGGTCGCCAGACCGGTGGTCTGGTCGTCGGCTACGCGGCCCCGCCCGAACACGCCTTCGCCTCGACGATCAACGCCCTGATCACCGCGCTCCGGCTGTGCTGGGGTTGAACCCCGGGCCGGTGAGGTACCCACGGTCGTGCGATCCTGACCACGTTTCGGCCGGGTCAAGGTGGTTACTGGCCGGTAACGTGGCGTACGCTTCCGGGAATTCGACAACGCAGTCCCCCAAACCGGGAGAACTCGTGATACTGCTGCGACTCGTCATCGGCTTGGCGATCACCGTGGTCGGCTTGGCCATCGCCGGCCGCCGCGTGCTCTGGCTCTACCAGTTGATCCGTTCAGGACAACCGGTCAGCGGCCGGATCAAGGAACTCGGTCAGCGCATCGAGACCGAGATCGCCGAGGTCGCCGGCCAACGCAAGCTGCTCAAGTGGTCGGGGCCAGGACTAGCCCACTTCTTCACCATGTGGGGCTTCTTCATCCTGACCTTCACCATCATCGAAACGTGGGGCGCCCTGTTCGACCGGGACTACGCGTTCTGGTGGTTCGGCCACGCCCGCTGGCTCGGCTTCCTGGAAGACTTCTTCACCGTCGCGGTGCTCGTCGCGCTGATCGCCTTCGGCATCATGCGGATCAGGCAGGACCCGGCCCGCCGCGAGCGCAAATCCCGCTTCTACGGCTCGCACACCAGCGCCGCCTGGCTCGTCCTCTACATGATCGCCGCCGTCATGGTCACGCTGCTGATCTACCGCGGCGCCCAGTACGCAACCGGCCACTTCCCGTACGGCCGCAGCGGCTGGCCGTTCGCGTCCTGGCTGCTCGGCCACGCCTTCAGCGGCTTGGGCCTGACCGTCAACAGCATCATCGAGACGGTGTTCATCCTGGCGAACATCGCCGTGGTCACCGGCTTCCTGGTCATCGTCGTGCACTCCAAGCACCTGCACATCGGCCTCGCCCCGCTCAACGTCGGAGCCAAGCGCCTGCCCGACGCGCTGGGCCCGCTGCTGCCGATGGAGTCCGGCGGCAAGCCGATCGACTTCGAAGATCCCGGTGAGGACGACGTCTTCGGTCGCGGCAAGATCGAGGACTTCACCTGGAAGGGCATGCTCGACTTCGCCACCTGCACCGAATGCGGGCGCTGCCAGAGCCAGTGCCCTGCCTGGAACACCGGCAAGCCGCTCTCGCCCAAGCTGCTCATCATGGACCTGCGCGACCACCTCTTCGCCAAGGCGCCGTACCTCATCGGCGGCCAGGACATGCCCGAAGAGGGCTCGGTCGACATCAAGGTCGGCGAACGCCACGACCACGGCGTCCCCGAGTCCGGCTTCGGCCGCGTCGAAGGCTCCGGCCCCGAACAGGCGGCCCGCCCGCTGGTCGGCACGCTGGAAGAAGGCGGCGTCATCGACCCGGACGTGCTCTGGTCCTGCACCAGCTGCGGCGCCTGCGTCGAACAGTGCCCGGTCGACATCGAACACGTCGACCACATCGTCGACATGCGCCGCTACCAGGTACTGATCGAGTCGAACTTCCCGACCGAACTCGGCGGCATGTTCAAGAACCTGGAGAACAAGGGCAACCCCTGGGGCCAGAACGCCAAGGACCGTCTCCAGTGGACCGAAGGCCTGGACTTCGAGGTACCCGTCTTCGACGGCGAACTCAGCGACGACACCGAATACCTGTTCTGGGTCGGTTGCGCGGGCGCCTTCGAGGACCGCGCGAAGAAGACCACCCAGGCCGTCGCCGAACTGCTGCACATCGCCGATGTGAAGTACACGGTGCTCGGCTCCGAGGAAACCTGCACCGGTGACCCGGCCCGCCGGGCCGGCAACGAGTTCCTGTTCCAGATGCTCGCCCAGCAGAACGTCGAAATCCTCAACACCCTGTTCGAAGGCCGCGAACCGCTCAAGCGCAAGATCGTGGTCACCTGCCCTCACTGCTTCAACACCATCGGCAACGAGTACCCGCAGGTCGGTGGCGACTACGAGGTCGTGCACCACACGCAGCTGCTCAACCGTTTGGTGCGTGAGCGCAGGCTGGTCCCGGTCGTGCCGATGGCCGAGGACGTCACCTACCACGACCCTTGCTACCTCGGCAGGCACAACAAGGTCTACGAGGCCCCGCGCGAACTCGTCGGTGCCACCGGCGCCAACCTGCGCGAAATGCCCCGCCACGCGGACCGTTCGTTCTGCTGCGGCGCGGGCGGCGCGCGGATGTGGATGGAAGAGCGGATCGGCAAGCAGATCAACCTCGAACGGGTCGACGAAGCGCTCGGCACCGCGCCGAACAAGATCGCGACCGGCTGCCCGTTCTGCCGCGTGATGATGACCGACGGCGTGACCGACCGCCAGAGCACCGGCGCGGCCAGCGAAAGCCTCGAAGTCGTCGACGTGGCCCAGCTGCTGCTCACCTCGGTCAAGCGCAGTACCGAGTCCTGACCAGCCTCCGGCGCCCTCCCGTTCAGTGGGAGGGCGCCGGGCTCAACAACCGCCGCACGGCGGTAGGCGTGTGCCCCAGGTGCTGCCGCACCGTCCGGCACAGATGCCCCTGATCGGCAAACCCCAACTCGGCGGCCAACCCGGCCAGATCCCGCTCACCCCCGGCCAGCCGATCCATCGCAAGGCCGACCCGGACCCGGTTGCGATATCGCGTCACCGAGACTCCGAGTTCGGCCGAAAACGCCCTGCTGAGCCGATAAGGCGACACCCCGAGCAACTCGGCCAGCCCCCACAACCCGCTCGCCGCACCCATCGCCTCCCGCGCCGCGGCGACCAGTTCCCGACCCCCACGCGGCGCCAGCGCAGGCGCCCGCACGGCAGCGGCGACCAGCCCCAGCAGCTCCTCGGCCACCCCGAAATCGACATCCCCGTCCCGCGCCGACGCCAACACCCGCCGATGCGCGAAATCCACCCGCGCGTCCACGTACACAGTGGACCGACCCGGGTCGCCGAACAACTCCCACAACTCGGCGCCCAACGTCACCAGCGTGCACGCATCCCCACCGGCCGGATGCGCGAAATGCTCCTCCTGCCCAGCGGGGGACAGGTAGGCCAACGTCGAATCCACGTCCTGTTCAACCCCGAGCGCCCGCCGCCGAAACCGACCACGCCGCACCAGAACCAACTCGCACCCCGGCTCAACCTGCGCCGCCGACCACCGCGAGTGGTCGTCCGTGCAGGCCACCGCATCGAGCGCGAACCGCCCACCGTCTGCCAACCGAACCACCGACTGCATAACACCAACCATCGCGCAAGAAAGTCCAATACACCAGCCGCGCCCATCCATGACCCTGCCCGCATGCGCACCTACCGCCGCGTGCTCGGCGCGGCCGACTTCCGCACGCTCTGGCTCGGCGCCACCACCTCCGCCATCGGCGACGGCATGACCTTCGTGGCCCTGTCCTGGCTCGTGCTCAGCGGTCCAGGCGCCGCGACCCGGCTCAGCCTGCTCGCCGTCTGCTACACCGCCCCGGTCGTGGTCGGCGGCCTGGTCGCGGGCCCGATACTCGATCGCTTCGACAAACGCACCGTGCTCGTCGCCGACAGCGTCTTTCGCGCCGCCCTGATAGCCGCCATCCCCATCACGGCCGCATTCCACGCCACCCCAACGTTCCTGCCGTTCCTGGCCGCCGCAGGCTACGGACTGCTCAAAATGCTCCCCCTGGCCGGATTCCCCGCCGCCATCCCCGCGCTGGTGGCCGAGTCCGATCTGGACGCCGCGAACGCCCTGGAATCGTTGAGCTTCAGCGTCGCGGGTGTGCTCGGCCCCGCGCTGTCCGGCGTGCTCATCGCGATCATCGGCGCCGCGAACGTGCTCGCCATCGACAGCGCGACCTTCCTCGTCTTCGCCTTCGCCGCGGCCCGCGTGCGCCAACCCCTCCGCGCGACAACCACCGCGGACCAACCGGCCCCGCCCCTGCGCACCTTGCTCGACGACCGCGTCATCGTGCTGACCACGGTGGCCTTCATGGCGTTCAACATCGCCGAAGGCATGCTGCTGGTCACCGCGCCCTGGCTGGCGAAAACCACCCTCACCGGCGGCGCGACCACGCTCGGCGTCCTGTTGTCCCTCACCGCGATCGGCGAAATCATCGGCGCCGCAACAGCAGGACACCGCAACACAGCCACCATCCGCACCATCGCCGCAGCCCAAATCCTGGCCGCGGCCGCCTACCTGACCGTGCTAGCGCCCCGATCAGCCGTTCTCGCCGTAGGTTTCCTGCTGGTCGGCCTGTTCAGCGCACCGATGACGGTATGGGCGCAATCCCTGCGCATGCGCCGCATCCCACCCGCGTTGCACGGCAGAGCGTTCGCGTTGCTGCGCACCCTGATGCAGGGCACACTCCCGCTCGGTTCCCTGCTCGTCACACCGTTTCTCGCCACGGACAGCGTCGGGCAAGCCGCGATCGTGATGAGCATGATCGGCGGCCTGCCCGCACTGGTGTTACTGGTCAGGAGATCAGCGGCGGGCCGAGAGGCAGCGCCGAACCACCCGTCGCCTGAGACGCTGAACTGAAGAACAGGTACACACCGACCGCGGCAAAAATAAACACCACGACCCCGCCGATGTGCAACGCACCAGCCGAACCCGACAACGTGCCGATCAGCACGAGGACGAGCGCGACCTCGATGAGCGCGAACAACAGACCGTAGGCAACCGGCAGTCGCAGCGTGCCCAGCGTCAACATGCCGACAATGACCAACCAGGAGATGAGGAACAACCCCTGAGTGTCCACGGCGGCAGTGGCGGCGATACCGAACCAGTTGTGCGTGAGTCCCAGCACCAACAAGGCGTAGCTGAGCCAGAATCCGGCGAAGATGGCGAACACCCCGGCCACCGCACTCTGCCCGAGATTCGCCGCCCACATCGCGGCAATGACCAGGCCGAGCCCGGTGGCGGCGATGATCACAGCCAGCGAAGCGCCGACTGCGGTAGCCGGCACATAACCGATCAGGACGAGGCCGAGCGCGACCGAACCCACGATAAAACTGGGTAGGCCGATCATCATCGGATCAGCGGCAGGCGCGGCAGGCGCCGCGTGAGCTGCTTCGCGTTGGGAACTTTCGGTACTGGCGTCGATGGTCGTCATGGCGGGCTCCCTTTCGGGCATCCGTACCGCACCACGGTTGTGGCGACGGCGCTTTTTCGGGTGTACCCGTGGAAGCGCCGTCAGCCTGTCTCATTTAGAGACGCCACCCCCTGACCAGGCGGCTGGCGTACAACGAATCGGTTCAGCCCCCAGCCAGCGAATACCCGGCCGGTGAGCGGAGCCCCGGCACCGTCCCCGGGACCAGCGCCAACACCGGCGCCGCCAGCGCCCAAGGCGGCCCACCCACCCCAACCGATTCAGCCAGCCCCCGCCACCCGCGACGTCGCCCAGCCACCGGCCCGACCCAGCGCCCAGACCCGCGCCAACCCGCCCCGGACCACCAGCTCGGCCCGGCGCCCAGACCCGACCCCGCCCACCAGGTCGGCCCCCACGTATGAACTTCGCCCCGGCCTCCGGCGCAATCGGATCCGGCAGTCCCTGATGCAGCACCACCCTGCGCCGCCGCACCTCCGGCCCGCCCTCGTTGCCGTCGGTTGAGCTATCGGTTCCGCCCGTCGGCTCAGGACGTCCCTCGCGTTCTGGGTTCGTCACGTCGTTCCTCCCGAATTCGCCTGGGAACGCATTTGCCCGCGGTTCCCTGGAGACCAGGGAACCGCGGGGCAGCACGGGAAATAACCCCCCGGTCACTCCGTGCCGCACCTCCAGAATGTCGAAACAATCGTCGGCAAAAGGCCCGGCGTCGGCCAACGGCACAACCGGCGCGCCGAACGGTTACCCGAGGTAGGCCCGACGTATCAGCCCGTCTGTAGCCGGCGAACGCGGTTCGATTTATCGGAAAAATCGTGAGCTTTCAGCACTCGATAACGTTCACCGCGAGCCCACCGCGCGCGGTCTCCTTGTACTTGACTTTCATGTCCGCGCCGGTCTCGCGCATCGTCTTGATGACTTTGTCCAGTGAGACGAAATGCGTCCCATCGCCGCGCAATGCCATCCGCGCCGCGCTGATCGCCTTGATCGAGGCGAGCGCGTTTCGTTCGATGCACGGAATCTGCACCAGCCCACCGACCGGATCGCAGGTCAGCCCGAGGTTGTGCTCCATGGCGATTTCCGCGGCGTTCTCGACCTGTTCTGGGCTCCCGCCCAGCACCTCGCACAACCCGGCCGCAGCCATCGAACACGCCGAGCCGACCTCGCCCTGACACCCCACCTCGGCCCCGGAGATCGACGCGTTCTCCTTGAACAGCACGCCGATCGCGCCCGCCGTCAACAGGAACCGCACCACACCGTCGTCATTGGCCCCCGGCACGAACCGCGTGTAGTAGTGCAGCACCGCGGGCACGATCCCCGCCGCACCATTGGTCGGCGCGGTCACCACCCGGCCGCCGGAGGCGTTCTCCTCGTTCACCGCCAACGCGAACAGACTCACCCAGTCCAGAACACGCAGCGGATCGGTCGCGTAGTGCTCGGTGGTCAACGTCCGGTGCAACTCGGCAGCACGCCGCCGCACCTTCAGCCCGCCCGGCAACACGCCGTCGTTGGTGCACCCGCGCTGCACGCATTCCTGCATGGCCTGCCAGATCTCGGCCAGTCCGGCCCGGACCTCGTGCTCCGGTCGCCAGGACAGCTCGTTGGCCAGCATCACACCGCTGATCGATTGCTCGGCCCGCTCGCACCGAGCCAGCAGTTCGACGCCGGTCGCGAACGGATGCGCCACCGGCGTGTCGTCCACCTTGATCCGGTCCGCGCCGGTCGAGGACTCGTCAACCACGAACCCGCCGCCGACCGAGTAATAGGTCTTGGCTCGCAGCACTTCGCCCGCCTCGTCCAACGCGGTGAACGTCATGCCGTTCGGGTGCGCGGGCAGCGACCGGCGTCGATGCAACACCAGGTCGCAGTCTGGATCGAAGCTGATCCGGTGCTCGCCGAGCAGGTCAATGGCACGGTCCTGGCGGATCGTGGCCACCCGTTCTGGCACGCTGTCGGTGTCGACCGTGCCGGGATCCTCCCCGGACAGGCCGAGCAGCACCGCGCGATCGCTGCCGTGCCCGTGCCCGGTCGCGCCGAGCGAGCCGAACAGCTCGGCCCGCACCCCGCGTGTGCGGCTCAGCAGCCCGTTGTCCCGCAGGCCCGACACGAACAGCCGAGCCGCTTTCATCGGGCCGACCGTGTGCGAACTGGACGGTCCGATGCCGATTTTGAACAGATCGAAGACGCTGATGGTCATGACAACCCCGGATACAGCGGATGCGCCCTGGTCAGCGTGCCAACCCTGGCCCGCAGTTTCTCTTGTTCCGGTTCGGAAAGCTCCGGCCGCAACGCACTCGCGATAACGTCCGCCACCTCACCGAAATCGGCTTCGCCGAACCCACGCGTCGCCAGCGCGGGCGTGCCGATCCGCAACCCGGACGAGACCATCGGCGGCCTCGGATCGAACGGCACCGCGTTGCGGTTGACCGTGATCCCGATGTCGTGCAACCGGTCCTCGGCCTGCTTGCCATCCAACGTGGACTCGCGAAGATCGACCAGCACCAGGTGCACGTCGGTCCCGCCGGTCAGTACCCGCACCCCGGCGTCCTGCTCGGCGACCAGTCGCTGCGCCAGGATCTTCGCCCCAGCCAGCGTGCGCGCCTGCCGTTCGCGGAACGCGTCGGACGCCGCGATGCCGAACGCGACCGCCTTCGCCGCGATCACGTGCTCCAGCGGGCCACCCTGCTGACCGGGGAACACCGCCGAGTTCAGCTTCTTCGCGAACGCCTGCCTGGCCAGGATCACCCCGCCACGCGGACCGCCCAAAGTCTTGTGCGTCGTCGTGGTCACCACATCGGCGTACTCGACGGGGTTCGGGTGCAGCCCCGCCGCGACCAGCCCGGCGAAGTGCGCCATGTCCACCAGCAGCAGCGCCCCGACCTCGTCGGCGATCGCCCGGAACGTGGCGAAGTCCAGTTGACGTGGGTAAGCCGACCAACCGGCAACGATCATCTTCGGTCGATGCTGCCTCGCCAGTTCCGCGACTTCTGCCATGTCCACCCGATGGTCCTTTTCGGACACATGGTACGCCGCGACCTGGTAGAGCTTGCCGGAGAAGTTCAGCCGCATCCCGTGCGTGAGGTGCCCGCCATGCGCGAGGTCGAGCCCGAGGATGGTGTCGCCCGGGTCGAGCAGCGCCGCCATGGCCGACGCGTTCGCCTGCGCGCCCGAATGCGGCTGCACGTTCGCGAACTCCGCGTTGAACAGGCCCTTCACCCGGTCGATCGCCACCTGCTCGACCTCGTCGACGAACTCACACCCGCCGTAGTAGCGCCGCCCCGGGTAGCCCTCGGCGTACTTGTTGGTCAGCACCGTGCCCTGCGCCTGCATGACCGCCAGCGGCGCGAAGTTCTCCGAAGCGATCATCTCCAGCGTGTCCCGCTGGCGCCCCAACTCGGCCGCGACAGCGGCGCTGATCACCGGGTCGACAGCGGCCAGATCCGCGTTCAACAGGTCGGTCATGCGGCACCACCTTCGGTCAGTTCGACATACTCGGACGCGGTCAGCAGCCCAGCAGGAACCCCGGCCAGCGTGACCCGGAACAGCCACCCGTTCTCGAACGGAGCGGCGTTGACCAGCGCGGGATCGTCGACAACGGCCGAGTTGACCTCGGTCACCGTGCCAGTCACCGGCGAGTACAGGTCGCTGACCGATTTGGTCGATTCCAGCTCGCCGCAGATCGACTCGGCTGTCACCGCGTCACCGACAGCGGGTAGCCCGACGAACACGATGTCCCCGAGCTGTCCGGCAGCGAACGCGGTCACGCCGACAGTCGCGGTGTCGCCGTCGACGGCGATCCACTCGTGCTCGGCGGTATAACGAAGATGTTCCGGTGGCACCTCGGCCATGGCAGGCTCCTTGGTAGCGGGCGCCAACGCGCCAACTGCAAAAAGCCTCCCACTCTGTCATTGGCCTGAGAGCTTCACCGTCTCGACGGTTCGACACCGTCGGTGGTTTGCACCGTGGGCGAGACGCGGGTGCGCCTCTTTTCAGAGTTGTCTCCTTCGCGCGGTAGGTGGGCCTGAGAGTTTCCTGGGAGGTGTTGCTCCTTCGGCGCCACGGCGGACCGTGGACTCTCCCGCGCAAGATCAACGACGTATTCAGTTGTGTCCCGACGAAACGCTAGGTCCAGCTCATCCGAAGTGTCAAGCAGGACATCAGGCTGGCCGGCCCGCCGAGACCAACCCGGTCTCGTAGGCCACGATCACCAGTTGCGCCCGGTCACGGGCCTGCAACTTGGACAGCAGCCGGCCGATGTGCGTCTTGACCGTCGCCATCGTCAGGTGCAGGTGCTGGCCCACCTCCGTGTTGGACATCCCCTTCGCGACCAGAATCAGCACCTCCCGTTCTCGTTCGGTCACCCCGTCCAACCGCCGCGCCGGACTGCTCGCCGGCTCCGGCCGCCGCGCGAATTCCGCGATCAGCCGCCTGGTCACGGTCGGTGCGAGCAATCCGTCACCCGCGGCCACCACACCGATCGCGTTCAGCAGTTCGGCCGGTGGCGTGTCCTTGAGCAGGAACCCGCTCGCCCCGGACCGCAACGCCGCATACACGTAGTTGTCCAGGTCGAACGTGGTCAGCATGAGCACCCGGACGGTGTCGGCGAGCTCCGGATCCGCGCAGATCCGCCGGGTCGCCTCGATTCCGTCCAACTCGGGCATGCGAACGTCCATCAGCACGACACCGGGCCGTTCCCGCCGCGCCACCTCGACAGCCTCCAACCCGTTCCCGGCCTCACCCACGACCGCAAGTCCCGGCGTCGAGTCGATCAATACCCGGAAGCTGCCGCGCAACAATGCCTGGTCATCGGCGATGACCACCCGGATATCACCCACGCTCCAACCCACCCGCCTCCACGCCACCCGCGCCACTGAGACCCGCATCATTCAGACCCGCATCGCTCAGGCCTGCATCATTCAGACCTGCATCATTCAGACCTGCATCGCTCAGGCCTGCATCGCTCAGACCCGCGCAGCCCGCCGCGCCGTGTAGACCTGCATCGCCCACCGCGCGGCTGAGGTCTGCCTCACTAGCACCCGCCTCTGCGCCACCCGCCACTGCGCCACCCGCCTGTGTGCCGCTCGCCTCAGCGACGCTCGCGTCTGTGCCGCTCGCCACGACGCCGCTCGCCTCACTCAAGCCGCCCTCACCCACACTCGCCTCACCCACACTTGCGATCGCGCCCGTGTCTCCCGCGCCGTCCGCCGGGCTCACCGCACTTCCCACGAGGCATACCGCCCCGCCTGCCGTGCCCGCCTCATTCGCCGGGCTGCTCGCCGGGCTCACCGCCCCGTCCACTGTGCTGTCCGCACCCGCGCCGCTCACCGGGCCGTCCGCGCCGCGCTCGCGTGGCTGGTCCTCGTCGCCGCCATCATCGATCGTTTCGCTGATCACCTCCGGCGCACCGGCTGTAGCCGGTTTGAATGGCAACCTCGCGGTTACCGTGAATCCGCCGCCTGGTCGGGGGCCCGCTTCGAAGTTTCCGGCGTAGGTCATCACGCGTTCCCGCATGCCGATCAGCCCGTGTCCGGGCGCGGCACCGGCCTCGCGCGGTTCTCGCGCGGCACCGTCGTCAGCCACCTCCACTCGCACTTGGCCGTCAGCCACCTCAACGGTGACCGCGCAGTTCGCCGGAGCGGCATGCTTGACCACGTTCGTCACTGCTTCCTGCACGATCCGGTAGACGGTCAGCCCGATCGCATCTGGCAGTGCGTCCGTCCCGCGCACATCCAGGCTCATCGTCACCCCGGCACTCGCCGCGCGCTCGACCAGACCGGCGAGGTCGCCAACGGCCGGTGCGGGCGCCAGGTCTCCGGTTGGCTCGTCCTCCGACCGCAGCACGCCGAGCATCCGGCGCAGTTCGGCCAGTCCGTCCCGACTAGCTGCTTCGATCACCCGTAAGGCTTCCCGAGCTTCCTCGGGATGTTGCCCGACAACATGATTGGCCACGGCCGCTTTCACCGTGATCAGGCTCATGCTGTGCGCGACGATGTCGTGCAGTTCCCATGCGATCCGCAATCGTTCGTCGGCGACCGCCTGCCGTTCCCGGCGCAGGATGTTCGATTCGACCCGCCCGCGTCGTTCCTGCACGGCGATGCCAGTCGCCGCGCAGGCGATCAGTACCGCCCAACTGAATCCGATCTGGCCCAACGTATCCGGCCCCACCGACACCAATGGCGCCAACAAGGTCACGGCCAGTGCGAGCGCCAGGTTCAGGATTCCCCGTCGGCGTGGCTGTTCCGCCACCACCACGTACAACGCGAGCCCGATGTCCAGCGCCACCGCCCACTGGCCACCGAGCAGGACCGCGACCACGCCCGCGACGAGCCCGCCCCGGAACGCGGCGACCGGCCAGAACCGCCGCAGCACGACCGGCAGACCTGCTGCCACGAGAACCACCACGACCACCCATATGGGCGCGATCTTCGGCGGCCGCCAGGCTCCGGCGAGTAGGTTGCCCAACCCGAACCCGATCAGGCCCAGCATGATCACGACGTCCAGCGCGAGCAGATACTTGGCCGCGCGCTGACCGGCAGCGCTCGCACCGGCAGGGAATACGCCCACCCTGCCGGTCCGCTCGCTGTCAACGCCGGATTTCGCCATGCCAAGAACGATAGCCAGTCCGTTTTCCTCGCGCATCGGACCGCGCTCCGTCATACCCAGGTCTGACATGACGCCAATGATGGGTTTTGGCCCGACCACGGTCGGACGTGAAAGTTCGGGTCGTGGTCCGATGCGCGAGGCTGGTGCCTCGAGGATCGTTGACGCCATGATCGAAGTCAACGAACTGTCCAAACGATACCGCGACACGCTCGCCGTCGACAGGCTGTCCTTTGTGGTCAAACCCGGCCTGGTGACCGGGTTTCTCGGTCCGAACGGCGCGGGCAAGTCCACCACCATGCGCGCGATTCTCGGCCTCGACGCGCCGACGTCCGGCGAGGCACTGGTCGATAGCCGGCACTATGCGACCATCGCGCGCCCGCTGCACCAGGTCGGCGCGTTACTCGATGCCAATGCCGCGCACGGCGGCCGGACCGCGTTCCAGCACCTGTATTGCCTTGCCCGCGCCAACCGCATCGGCCGGACGCGAGTCGATGCCGTGTTGGGCCTGGTCGGCTTGAGCAGCGTCGGCGGGAAGCGCATCAACGGCTTCTCTCTCGGCATGAAGCAGCGCCTCGGCGTCGCCGGTGCCTTACTGGGTGATCCCGGCATCCTGCTGTTCGACGAGCCGGTCAACGGCCTCGATCCGGAGGGCATCCACTGGATTCGCGGCCTGCTCCGTTCCCTTGCCGGAGAGGGGCGAACGGTGCTGGTCTCCAGCCACCTGATGAGCGAAATGGCGTTGACCGCCGACCACATCCTCATCGTGGGCAAAGGCCGGTTGATCAAGGAGTCGTCCATGACCGATCTCGCCGACCAGTTCCGCCGGGACGTCCTGGTCCGAACGCCCGCGCGGGACGAGTTCGCTCGCATCCTCGCGGCGGCTGGTGCGCGGGTCCAGGTCGAAGTCGGCGGTGGTCTCGCCGTCACCGGCCTCGGCCAGAGCCGGATCAGCGAATTGGCACTGCACAACGGGATTCTCGTCCACGAACTGGCCGCACGCAGCGCTTCCCTTGAGGACGCCTACCTCCAGATCACCGACGCCAGCGTGACCTACCGCGCTGCGGGCCTCGGCAACGCCACCTCGACCACGAAAACGGAGATCACCCGATGAACGACATCATCGCCGCGGAATGGGCCAAGATTCGTTCGCTACGGTCCACCTACTACTTACTCGGCACCGCGCTGCTGGCGATCATCGCCGCACCTGTCCTGTCGTTCTTGATCACCTCGTCCTGGGATCAGTCCTCGCTGGCGGACAAAGCACATTTCCCGGGAGCCGACGCCAGCGTCGCCGTGATGCCGTTCGTGCTGTGCGCGCTCGCGGCGTTCGGCGGCATCGTCATCACCGGCGAATACGGCAGCGGCATGATGCGCACCAGCCTGGTCGCGGCACCACAGCGGCGCGCTGTTCTGCTCGGCAAGACCGTGGTGGTCGCGGCGACGTCGTTCGTGCTCGGCCAGGTGGTGTCGTTCGGCATCACGGTGATCGAGTTGCCGATCATCGGCAACCGCCCGGCGCCGATCAATCCGTGGCCGCACGGGTTGGCGTCGGCGGCGATGCCCGCGTTCGCCACCGGACTGCTGGTGACCGTGGGCGGCCTGATCGCGCTCGGTATCGGCGCGGTGATCCGCTCCACCGCGGGCATGCTCGTCTCGATGATCACGCTGTTGCTCATCCTGCCGTCGATCGCCGGATTCCTGCCGAACCCGTGGGACATCCGCGTCGCGGCGGTGCTGCCGTTGAACTTGGCCACCGCCCTGGCCAACAGCACCGCGACGATCAGCTCACCGCTGTCCCCGCTCGGCGCCGGTCTGTTGATGATCGGCTACGTCGTGCTCGCCCTCGGCGCAGGTTCCCTCGTGTTCAGCAAGCGCGATGCCTGATCCGTCAGCCACCAAGAAAGGAGAGCTTTTCTCATGAACGCCAACGACTCCACTCCCACCGGTCGCGAGCACAGCCGCCGCAGGATGCTCCTCGGTACCCTCGGCGTCGCCGGTGCGGCCACTCTGGGTGCCGCCACATTCAGTGCGCCTGCCGCGGCCGGTCCGTCTGATGCCGCCCTCCGTGCCGGTCGAGCCGCCCACCCGGCGGGCACCGGTCGGTCGGCAACCGCCAAGGTCGGTTTCACCCTGCCCGCGCCGACTGGGGTGCTGCCCATCGGTGTCACCCAGGTGCACCTGCACCAGTCGGGCAGAGCCGATCCCTGGGTGCCGTCGGTACCGAGGGAGCTGATGATCAGCATCTGGTATCCGGCCCAACCGGATACGGGCGGTCAACGGGCGCCCTACTGTGCACCGCACCTCGCCGACTACTACCGGACCAACCCGCCAGCTGGTCTGCCAGCGGGCGGCATCGACTGGACGGCGCTGCTCACGCATGCCATGCCTGCCACCGAAGTTCTGCCTCGGCCAGGTGGCTACCCGGTGGTGCTGTACTCGCCGGGTGGCGGCAATTCCCGCGCGCTGGGCACCGTCCTGGTGGAGGAACTGGTCAGTCGCGGGTTCGTCGTGGTCACCGTCGACCACACCCACGAAACCGCGGTCGCGTTTCCCGGCGGACGGCTGGAAGTCAGCGAGATACCGGCGAATCCGCCGGACATCAACGCTGCCAAACAGCTATACATGGATTCGCGGGTGGCGGACATCCGGTTCGTGCTCGACCAGTTGGACGTCATCGCAGGCGGCGGGAACCCCGATGTGGACGGTGCGGAGTTGCCCAATGGCCTTGGCCGCGCGTTGAATCCGGCCGCGATGGGTATGTTCGGTCACTCGGCGGGCGGGATCACTGCGTCCCGCGCGGTGCGCGACGACGATCGACTGGTGGCCGGTATCAACATGGAAGGGTTTTTCGAGTTTGGCGAGAACCATCCCGAACTCGGGGAGCACGACCCGTTTCTGCTCATGGGCGCGCGTTCGGATCCGAACTACCCGCCGCTGCTCGGGAAACCGCGTACGCATCGCACCGATCCGCTGTGGAAGGAGTTCTGGGCGCACTGCACGGATCTCCGGCTCGACCTGAACATCCCGGATGGACGGCACTACACCTACACCGATGTCCAGTCGTGGTTACCACAAGTGACCGCTGCACTCGGGATGACCAGCGATCAGGTCGTCAGCATGATCGGCACCGTCGACCCCGAGCGGATCATCGCCGCTGAACGCGCCTACATCACCGCATTCTTCGAACAGACCCTGTGCCATCGACCGCAAGGTCTGTTGACCGGTCCGTCGCCCTGGTTCCCGCAGGTGCGGTTCATCCGGTGATCGGCGTCGAGTGAAGCCGGTCCGGCGGACGCGCATCCGCCGAACCGACAACCAGGGCGAGCGCCAGTCGTCAGGGGGCCGACGCGGAAGCCCGGTCCGCTGAGGCGAGCGAACTGGCCAGGCGTAGCGCCGAGGTACCCAGTCCGGTCGGTTGAAGGGAAGTCTGTCGAAAGGAGGAGGTCGCTGTGATCGTTGGGCGATAACGGGCATGCAGCTGTGCCTCGGGGTAGCGGAGGGTGTGGTAGTGCCAGGCCAGCACTCCCGCCATCCACGCCTTGAGGCCCTCGGCCTGCGCGGTGAGCACCTGTTGGATCTCCTCGTCCAGGTCCAGCTCGGTGAACATCGCGGGCAGATCGTTGGCCACGATGTGCTCGAACTGTTCCATGCGCGCGGTCATCAACTTGTTCACGATGTCGCGCGCCCGCAGCCGGTCGACGTTCAGGAACTTCTGTACGACAAGGACGATGTTGTGCAGTTCGCCCTCGAACTCGATCTCCTTCTGATAGGAGAACAGATCATTGACGAAACACGCATGGTCGTGCGCGGCGGTGACCAGCTCGTGCATGACCCGGTTCTGGTAGATCTCGGCTGGCACCACGTTGAAGTGCGCCAGGCGAGCCAGGTCCATGGTCAGGTCTGCGCCGAAGGTCCTGCGACGCATCTCGACGTAGTCGATCGGATCCGGGATCCGGTTCTCGGCGTGGTTTGCCAGCTCCCACAACCAGCTGTCGACCATGCTCGTGACCGCGGCGCGGAACTCACGCCGGGCCGGGGTTGTCATCGGCTCGATCGTCCGTTGCCACAGGTCGGTGAGGCCGGTTTCCAGGGGGTTCGCCGGTTCCGGTGTGAGTCCGCCTTCCTCGGGCATGAACAGGGTGAGCCGCTCGTTCATGAGCTTGGCGGCAGCCAGGTCGTGGGTGGGACCGAAGACGACGGGGTAGTAGTCGTCGGCGTAGGTGCCCCAGGCCAACCAGTCCGTTGACAGGTTGACGTCCTCGACCGTGCCTTCCGGGTTGATCCGGACCGCGCAGTAGGCCAAGTCCAGGTCAGCGAAATAGGGCTCGCTCCAGATCCCGCCTGTTTCGATGCCGGGCACGGAGTCGAACATGCCCATGGCCCGGGCCCACTCCACTCCGTGTGCGCGCACGGCGTCGAGGTGCGGGGCGCTGCGTTCCGGGTAGGGCTGATAGATCTCCGGCAACGGGAGATGCCCGACCGGCTCGTGCGGCTGGTGCGAGTACTGCGCCACCCGGGTGCGCAGGCCGAGCCGGCCGGGCGCCGACGCGAACAGGGTGACGGCGCTGGCGAACTCGGTTGGTCCGCCGAGTGGGTTCGGCGTGCTCGCGACGGCGCCCTCGTTCATGTACCGGGACGATCGTGCGTGCCATTCGTGCCCACCGGCCTGCCAGTCCTGCAATCCCTTGACGTACAGGCCGACGCGCACTTGTTGGTGCGGCGGGATCGCGTGTTCGAGGAGCACCGCGGGCACGTCGACCAGTGCGGTGTGCTCGAACTGCTGCAACCTGGAGGTGAGCAAGTCGTTGACGAGGTCGGCCGCGTCCTGCGTGGGGAGGTCGAAGAACTTCTCGAACACCAGCACCGCGTTGGAGTTCTCGCCTTCCTCACGTACTTCGCGCTGGTAGGAGAACAGGTCGTTGCGCAGGTGCACCGCGTCGGAGAAGGTGTCGGAGAGCACCTCCATCGGCCGGAGCGCGGCGATCGCGTCGGGGATCTCCGCCCGCGACGCGTATTCGACCAGGTTCGCCGACCAGGGTGCGCCCCCGACTCGCCTGCGCATCTGCATGTATTCGATGGGGTTGGCGATCCGGCCGATGTCGATGTTGTTGAGCTCCCACATCGACTCGACCATCAGGTTGTGCGTGCTGGTGATGAATCGTTCGCGCCATGCGGTCGACATCGCGGGCACGGTCCGTTCCCACAGGTCCTTCAGCCCGGCCTCGGCCGGATTGGTGGGCTCGGGTGGAGTTTCGCCCTCGCGCGTCATGAACAGTTCGAGATGGTCCAGATACGCCCGGCCGCCGGTGGAGTCCCGGGAGTACTTGAAGTTTTCGAGGAAGTGGTCGTCGAAGAAGAACACCCACACGTACCAGTCCGTGATCAGGTCGAGTGTTGGCCCGTCGCAGTCGGGATGGGTGTACGCGCACATCAGCGCGTAGTCCATCTTGTCCAACGCGGCCTGATCCCACACCACACCGCCGCTCGGCTTGGGCGCGTCCAGCATGCCCATGTCCTTGGCCCACGCGGAACTGTGCGCACGAGCCTGTTCGAGGTTCGGGTTGAGCCTGGCCGGATACGGAAGGTAGAAATCGGGCAGCGTGAACGCCTGCATGTGGTGCCTGCTCTTCCCGACCGACGGATGCGGTTCGGATAAGACGGTTGCATCACGGGTATAGCTCGGCAAACCTCCACCCGAGCGAACTCGCGTGCTATCGGGTGAATCCGATCGGGCCTGGTCGGACCGGGTCGGGGCCACTGTGGGTGGGTCCGGTCAGGTGGTCGGCGGTTGTTTCGGTTCGCGTGGCGCAACGGAGTGATCGGCTGGGTCCGGCCGGGTTGGGCGCAGCTCGACACAGCAACCATCGGCGTGCGGTTCGAGCACGGCGGCGACCGTGGCCGCGTCGAGCCCGGTGAGCACGCCAGTGCAGAACGACCGGTTGACTTCGCAGACGAAACCTGGCGCTTTGGCGGTCAAGGGGTGGAACGGGCAATCGCGCAACCGAAGCCGGTCTGGTGCAGGTCGGCTCGGGGTGAAGCCGTGCCCGGTGAGCACCTGGGCAGCCAGGGTCAGCGCTCGCTCGGTACCGAGTCGGCCGGGCTTGCTGTGCTGTCGTTCGGCGCGGCCGAGCGCCGCGCCGCTGTCCGCCGCGACGCGTACCGCTGCGTCGCGGGCCGATTCGGCGCGCGCCGAATCGTCGCTGTCGGCGAGGACGGCGTCGAGCAGGATGGCGGCGAGGAGTTCGTGCTGGCGCTGGGGGAAGTTGACCCGGATGTCGAGGCCGGAAGGCTCGTACACCTTGGGAGTGCGACCGACTTTGCGGATCCCGCTGAGCGGGGCGTAGTGCGCGGACAGCACGCCCGCTTCAACCAGTTTGTCCAAGTGAAAGGCGGCGAGTTTGCGGGAGATGCCGACCGCGCCTGCCGCCTCATCTCGACTGACCGGCCTGCTGGCTTGGCGGATGAATGCGTACATGCCGCGCCGCAACTGGTCCTCCAGTGCGGCGACGGCCCGGATCGAGGCGTCGGTGTCGTGGGTGGACATGACCGTTTCACCCATTTTCATGCTGTCTGTCATATCGCCTAAGAGGATGGTAGCAATCGTTGTGACTCATGACTCCGCCAGCACCGCTTGACCAGATAGTGAAATAAGACCAGGGTTCATTTGCGAAATTGAGGTCGTCGGCGGAGGCTCGGCATAGGGTTGGCGCTGTCTCACCCGACCAGCAGTCCCGTCCGACGCGGGCCTGCTCGACAACAGGCTCACACCCCGAGGACGTTGCCATGTCTGTCCAGTCTGCCTTGCGCGTGGTGCACGAACCCGAAACCCGCTTCGACCTCGACAAGGCCGAGCGGGCCGCCGCCGACTTTCTGCACGCCCTGGGTGTGTCAACCGACTCGGAGAGCATGAGCGGCACACCTCGGCGGATGGCCAAGGCGTACGCGGAGCTGTTCTCGCCGCGTCCGTTCGATCTCACGACCTTCCCCAACGACGAGGGCTACGACGAACTGGTGCTCGCGCGCGACATCCCGGTGCGGTCGGTCTGCGAGCACCACCTGCTGCCGTTCGTGGGCGTCGCGCACGTCGGCTACCTGCCGGGGGACCGCATTCTCGGCTTGTCCAAGCTGGCCAGGATCGTCGAGCACTTCGCCTGCCGTCCGCAGGTTCAGGAGCGGTTGACCAAGCAGGTCGCCGACTGGTTGTGCGAGCAACTGCACCCGAAGGGCGTCGGTGTCGTGATCGAGGCCGAGCACACCTGCATGACGCTGCGCGGGGTGCAGGCGACCGGCTCGACCACGATCACGTCGACATTGCTCGGCACGTTGCGCGAGGACGGCCGGTCCCGGCACGAGTTCTTCGCCCTGGCCGGAACGAACGCCTGACGAGTGCCAACGCCTGACGAGTGCCAACGCTGACCCCGTCAACGCCTGACCCGGCGCCAACGCTGACCCGGCCAACGCCTGACCCGGCGCCGATGCGCCTGGCGTTCGGCCGGTCCAAGGTAGCGCAAGGTCCGAGCTCGAACCGGCGGTCAGTCCGCGAGCGCCTTCGCTTCGGCGAGCAGGTCGCATTGGCGTTTCCATTCGCCGCCGACGAGTCCGAGCACGAGGTGTCGTACGCCCGCCTCCGCGTATTCGGCCAACTGGTCGGCGGCCTGCCGCGCGTTGCCGGTGATCGGTAGCTTGGCCGCCACCTCGGTGGGAACACCGTAGGTTTTCGCGAGCATGGCCCCGTATTCGTCCATTGCGGACTGTTCGCCACCGAAACCGGCCACACCACCCAGTGTCAGCGCGGGAACCGGGCGGCCTGCCGCGTCGGCGAATTCGGCAAGGCGCGCCAAGACCGGCGGGAGCTGAGCGGCCGTCATCATCGACGGGAACCAGGCCGAACCGTAGCGAATCGCGCGGCGCAGCGCGGCATCCGAGCCACCACCGACCCAGATCGGCGGCACGTTCGCGCCGGGGTTGAGGGTCACTTCTTGTCCGTTGACGACGGCTGGTTTGCCGGTGATGAGATCGGGGAGCACGTCCAGGGCGGCATCGGTGCGCTTGCCGCGTTCCTGGTACGGCACGCCGACCGCGCGCCACCCGGCTTCGCCATACATCGACCCGCCGACGCCGACACCGAGGATGACCCGGTCACCGGAAAGTTGTTGCAGGGTGGCGATTTGCTTGGCGGCCCAGGCAACCGGGCGCAGTGCGAGGACCATGGTGCCGTAGCCGAGTTCGATCCGATTGGTGACGGCGGCGGCCGAGGCGAGCGCGACGGTGCTGTCCAGGATCGGTCGGAAGCTGACCAGTTGGTCGCCGACGAAGGCAGAGTCGAGGCCGGCTTGTTCGGCGTGCAGGGCGTTGTCGCGGATCTGGGTGGCGGTCGAGCTACCGCCCGCGCTCAGCGAGACGCCGATTTTCAAGGTAGGCAAGGGGTTTCCTTTGCTGGCGGGTTCAGGCGATCAGGAGCGTCTTGCCGATGGACTGGCGGGCTTCGATGCGCGCATGCGCGTGGGATGCGTCCGCCAACGGGAAGGTCTGGCCGATGGTGGGCCGGAGTCGTCCGGACGCGGCTTCGGCGAGCGCGGTGGCGGCGAGTTCGCGGATCCCGGCCGCGTCGCGATTGAACTGGTGCAGGCCGGTGACGGTGATGCCCCGTTCGGTTGTGTCGGCTGGGTCGGGCCTGGTCATGGTTCCGCTGGCGGCGCCGTGCACGCAGAATCGGCCGCCGCGGCGGGTCAGGCTGAGCGCGGCGCGGCCGATGTCGCCGCCGACGCCGTCGAAGACCAGATCGACGCCGACCCCGCCGGTCAGTTTGCGCACCTGTTCTGGCCAGTCGGGCATGCGGTAGTCGACGAGGGCGGCGGCACCGGATTCCTTGGCAACGGCCAGTTTCGGTTGGCTGCCTGCCGCGCCGATCACCCGGGCGCCCGCTGAGGTCGCGAGCTGGACCAACAGGCTGCCGACCCCGCCACCCGCGGCCTCGACCAGCACCCATTCGCCTTCGGCAGGCGTGGCAAGTTCGGTGAGGCCGAGCGCGGTGCGGCCGTCAGCGAGCAGCGCGAGTGCGTCGGTCGGGGCGAGTCCGGCGGGGATGTCGATCAGTTCGTCTGCGTCGACCGCGACGCGTTCGGCGTAGCCGCCGAGACCGCCGGTCGTACTGACCACTGCTCGGCCAAGAGCAGCGCCTGCGACGCCGTTGCCGAGCACGACCGGCAGTTCGCGAGGCGGGCGAAGTGCGAAAGTCCCGGCCCTGACCTGCGTTTCGATGAACGTGACGCCGGCTGCTTCGACCTCGATCAACACCTGGCCCGCTCCGGCGACCGGGTCGGGCACCTCGCTGAGCACCAGGTTCTCCGGTGGCCCGAACTCACTCAACAACACGGCGCGCATGCCGCTCCCTTAATTCGGAATGTTTCGCTCCGAAATTTATAACGGAGTGAAACGCTCCGCAAGGTAGGCTCTGCGCACACGGCGGGAGTGGGGCCTGATGACCGGAGCACAGCCGAGCAGCAGACGCGGCCGACAGGCCGAGGCGGCGCGCAACGATCTGCTGCTGCTCGACGCGGCTCGGGAAGTGTTCTTCTGTCAGGGCTTCGACGCGCCGGTGTCGTTGGTCGCCCAGCAAGCCGGGGTGGGCATCGGCAGTCTCTATCGCCGGTACGCGACCAAAGAGGCACTGCTACAACACTTGTGTCTGGTGGCGATGCAACAGGCCATCGACGCGGCGGCCGCCGGTCTCGCGGACACCGAACCGTGGCAGGGGCTTGTCGACTACATCAGACGCTGCGTCGAGTTCGGGTCGGGCGCGCTGGCGCCGATCGCGGGCACCATCGACAGCACACCGGAAATGTGGTCGAGCGCGCGGGAAGCCCGCGATCTGGTCGAGCAACTCGTCGACCGGGCGCAACACGCGGGCGAGCTGCGCAGCGGGGTGACGGCCCTGGACATCGCGTTGCTGATCGAACGGTTCAGCAGGCGCATCGGCCTGCCGAGCGAGGAGGAGGAGAACAATCGTCTCCGCCTCCTCGCCATCGCCGTCGACGGCCTGCACGCGTACAACACCCAACCGTTGCCGGGGCGGCCACCCAGCGCGCACCACTACGAAGGCCGCTGGGTGCGCAAGGACGCGAACTAGCCGAGGAAGATGTCGGGCTGGAGCTGGTCTTCGCTGGCGCCCGGGTAGCGATACTGGTCGAAGTCGGTGACGCCCGATTCGCGCAGCACGTCGTCGTCGATCAGGGTCTGACCGGTGTATTCCTTGGCAGGCTTGATGAAGACCTCGTAGGCGGCGTCCGCCATGATCTCCGGCCGACGCGAGACGGCCATGGCCGCGTCGCCGCCGACGATGTTCTGGATCGCCGCGGTCGCGATGGTGGTGCGCGGCCACAGGCAGTTCGCTGCGAGGCCTTCGTCGCGGTACTGCTCGGCAACGCCAAGCGTCAGCATGGTCATGCCGAACTTGCTGATCGTGTATGGCGCGTGCGCGGCCAGCCAGCGCCGGTCCGGGTCCAGCGGCGGCGAGAGGGTGAGCACGTGCGGGTTGTCGGCCTTGAGCAGGTGCGGCAGCGCGGCCGAGGTGAGCACGAACGTGCCGCGCACGTTGATGTTCATCATCAGGTCGTAGCGCTTGACCGGCAGGTTGCCGATGTTGTTCAGGTTGATCGCGGAGGCATTGTTCAGCAACAGGTCGATGCCGCCGAACCGTTCGACCGTGCGCTCGACCGCCGTGGCGACCTGCGCCTCGTCGCGGACGTCGCCCACGATCGGCAGCACCTGGCCACCTGCCTTCTCGATTTCCTCGGCGGCGGTGTGGATCGTGCCGGGCAACCGTGGGTCGGGCTGGTCCGTCTTGGCGACCAGCGCGATGTTCGCGCCGTCCTGCGCGGCGCGCAGCGCGATCGCCAGGCCGATGCCCCGACTGCCGCCGGACATCAGCAATGTCCGCCCGGCGAGGGAACCTTTCTCCGCCATGTCCGTGCTTCCGTTCTGCTCGTTGAATATGGCGGGCCCACGACCGAGGAAGGTCGGCCGTGGGCCCGGACTTGCCGCTGAGGAACTACTTGTAGCTCTCGCCGCGTTCTGCCTTGTCCACAAGGGACTGCGGAGGGTTGAACCGGTCGCCGTAGGTGGCGGCCAGTTCACGGGCGCGGGCCACGAAACCGGGCAGCCCACCCTGGTAACCGTTGATGTACTGGATCACGCCACCGGTCCATGCCGGGAAGCCGATGCCGAAGATCGAGCCGATGTTCGCGTCCGGGATGGTGCGCAGCACGCCTTCGTCGAAGCACTTCACGGTTTCCAGGGCTTCCGCGAACAGCATCCGCTCCTGGAGGTCGATGAACGG
Source organism: Pseudonocardiaceae bacterium (assembly GCA_036494465.1). Lineage (GTDB taxonomy): Bacteria > Actinomycetota > Actinomycetes > Mycobacteriales > Pseudonocardiaceae > CAJCJE01. Next base: position 6,741 of record DASXOJ010000058.1, on the reverse strand, counting down.
CTCCTCAACGCCCGGCTTACCGAAGTTTTCGGCCAGGCCCGGCCACAACCGGGTCCGCTTGCCGTCGGCGTATTCGTAGAAACCGGAGCCGGTCGAGCGACCCTTGCGGTCGAACTCCTCGACCATCCGGTCGATCACGCCTTCCGACGGGTGCGCGACCCAGGTGCCGCCGGCAGCTTCGATGCCTGCCTTGGTCTCCTGGCGGATCTTGCGCGGCAGGGTCAGGGTCAGCTCGTCCATCAGCTGCAGCGGCGGTGCGGGGTAACCGGCCTGGCTGCCTGCCTGCTCGATCGACGGAGCGGGCACGCCCTCGCCGACCATGGCGACGGCCTCGTTGAGGAAGGTCCCGATGACCCGGCTGGTGAAGAAGCCGCGGCTGTCGTTGACCACGATCGGCGTCTTGCGGATCTGCTTGGCCACGTCCAGTGCCTTGGACAGGGTGGCGTCGCTGGTCTTGTCGCCGACCACGATCTCCAGCAGCGGCATCTTGTCGACGGGGGAGAAGAAGTGCAGGCCGATGAAGTCCTCGGGCTTCTTGACGCCCTCGGCGAGGCCGGTGATCGGCAGCGTCGAGGTGTTCGACCCGAACAGCGCGTTGGGTGCGAGCAGGTCCTCGATCTCCGAGTAGACCTTCTTCTTCAGTTCCGGGCTTTCGAAAACCGCTTCGATGACCAGGTCGCAGCCTGCCGCGTCGGCGGGGTCGGCGCTCGGCTTGATCCTGGCGAGTAGCGCGTCGCCCTTCTCCTGCGTGGTCTTGCCGCGTGAAACGGCCTTGTCGACCAGCTTCTTCGAGTACGCCTTGCCCTTCTCTGCCGCCTCCTGCGAGACGTCCTTGAGCACGACCTCGATACCGGACAGCGCGCACACGTACGCGATCGCGGCGCCCATCATGCCTGCGCCGAGCACGATCGCCTTGGTCGCGGTGAAGGTCTCGAAGTCGCCCTTCGGCCTGCTGCCACCGGAGTTGATGGCCTGCAGGTCGAAGAAGAACGCCTTGGTCATGTTCTTGGACACCTGGCCGGTGACCAGTTCGGTGAAGTAGCTCGTCTCGATCTTGATCGCGCTGTCGAAGTCGACCTGGGCGCCCTCGACGGCGGCGGCGAGGATGTTGCGCGGGGCGGGCATCGGCGCGCCCTTGAGCTGCTTGCGCAGGTTCGCCGGGAAAGCGGGCAGGTTCGCCGCGAACGACGGGTTGGACGGCGCACCGCCGGGGATCTTGTAGCCCTTCACATCCCAGGGCTGCGCGGACTCGGGGTTGGCCTTGATCCACTCCTTGGCCTTGGCCAGCATCTCCTCGGGCGTGGCCACGACCTCGTCGACCATGCCGAGTTCCAACGCCGCCTGCGGCTTACGCCGCTGGCCCTGCAACAGGATGTTCAGCAGCGCGTTCTGGATGCCGAACTTGCGCACCGTGCGGACCACGCCGCCGCCACCGGGCAGCAGACCCAGCGTCACCTCGGGCAGGCCGATCTCGCTGCCCTTCGCGTCCAGCGCGATCCGGTGGTGGCAGGCCAGCGCGATCTCGTACCCGCCGCCGAGCGCGGCACCGTTGATCGCCGCGACCACCGGCTTGCCCAGCGTTTCCAGCCTGCGCATGGCGGCCTTCATGCCACCGGAGCTCTCCGCGATGGCGGGTGCGTCCGCCCTGGTCGCCTTGCTCATCAGCCGCAGGTCACCACCGGCGAAGAAGGTCTTCTTCGCCGAGGTGATCACCACGCCGGTGATGCTGTCCTTCTCCGCTTCCAGCCGCGTCACGGTGCCGTCGAACGAACGGCGGAAGGTGTCGTTCATGGTGTTCGCCGACTGGTCCGGGTCGTCCATGGTGAGCACGACGATGCCGTCGGCATCGGCTTCCCAGCGGAACATGTTCTCGGTCATGCTTCGTTCCCCTCAGACCCGCTCGATGATGGTCGCGACGCCCATGCCGCCGCCGATGCACAGGGTGATGACCGCGCGGCGCGCGTCCCGCCGCTCCAGTTCGTCCACGACGGTGCCGATCAGCATCGCGCCGGTCGCGCCGAGCGGGTGGCCCATGGCGATCGCGCCACCGTTGACGTTGACCTTCTCCGGCGGCAGGTTCAGGTCCTTCATGTACTTGAGCACCACGGAGGCGAACGCCTCGTTGATCTCGAAGAGGTCGATGTCCTCGACGGTCAGACCGGCGGTGGCCAGCACCTTGCGGGTGGCCGGGGTCGGGCCGGTCAGCATGATCGTCGGGTCCGCGCCGCTGGTCGCGGTGGCGACGATGCGCGCCCTTGGCGTGAGGCCGTACTCGTCGGCGGCCTTGCCGTTGCCGACCAGCACCAGCGCGGCGCCGTCGACGATGCCGGAGGAGTTGGCGGCGGTGTGCACGTGGTTGATCTTCTCGACCCAGTGGTACTTCTGCAGCGCCACCGCGTCGAAGCCGCCCATTTCACCGATGCCCTCGAACGAGGACTTCAGCTTGCCCATACCGTCTACCGTCGAGTCCGGACGCATGTGCTCGTCGTGGTCGAGGACCGGGATGCCGTTGCGGTCGAATACCGGCACCACCGACTTGGCGAAGTAGCCGCCCGCCCACGCTTTGGCCGCGCGCTCCTGCGAGCCGACCGCGAATGTGTCGATGTCCGTACGGGAGAAGCCTTCGATGGTGGCGATCAGGTCGGCGCCGATGCCCTGCGGCACGAAGTAGGTCTCGTAGTTGGTCTCCGGGTCCATCGCCCACGCGCCGCCGTCGGAACCCATCGACACCCGCGACATGGATTCCACGCCACCGGCGAGCACCAGGGTGTCCCAACCCGAGCGGACCTTCTGCGCCGCGGTGTTCACGGCCTCAAGGCCGGACGCGCAGAAGCGGTTGAGCTGTACGCCGCCGACGGTGTCCGGCAGACCCGCCATGATGCCCGCGGTGCGCGCGATGTCCGAGCCCTGGTCGCCGACCGGGGTGACGACGCCGAGCACGATGTCGTCGATGTGCGCCGGGTCGAGATCGGGGAACCTGCTGCGCATCTCGTCGATCAGGCCGACGACCAGCGAGATCGGTTTGGTCGCGTGCAGCGACCCGTTGTTCTTGCCACGACCGCGCGGAGTGCGGATCGCCTCGTAGATGAATGCTTCGCTGTTCGCAGTCACACTCACGTGCCTCCTCGGTCGCATCGGCAACCCGGTACGGCGCAAGGCACGTCGGGGTCCGAACGTTGACTACCCGCTGGTAACTCATTTTGCCTCTTGTTGACAGCTTGTCAATAGTCCGGGGATCGGCTTACCGTTCGCATGACCTGAATCACTCGAAGGAGGCCGATCGACGTGGCGATCGAGGAGTACCAGCAGATCACCTACGAGGCGAACGGCCCCGTCGCCACCATCGCGCTGAACCGGCCGGAGCGCCGCAACGGCTACACCGTGCGGATGGCCGACGAACTCGCCGACGCCTTCCCGCGCGCGGACGCCGACGACGACATCCGCGTCGTCGTGTTCACCGGTCACGGCACCGACTTCTCCGTCGGCGCCGACCTCGACGGCGAGACCTTCGCCGACCGTGCCACCCCGGGAGACGCCCCCGTCGAGTACCACGAACCGGCCGGGCGCGCGTCGCTGGCGATCTTCGCGATGAACAAGCCGGTCATCGCGGCCATCCGCGGCGCAGCAGTCGGCGCGGGCTCCACGATCGTCCTGCCCGCCGACTACCGCTTCGCGGCCAAGGACAGCCGATTCGGCTACGTGTTCACCCGGCGCGGCATCGTGCCGGAGGGCGCGTCCACCTGGTTCCTGCCCAGACTCGTCGGCATGGGCACCGCGCTCGACTGGATGATCAGCGGGCGCGTGTTCGGTGCCGACGAGGCACACGCCGCAGGACTCGTGCACCGCCTCTACGACGCCGACGACGTCCTGCCCGCCGCCTACGAACTCGCCGAGGAACTGGCCAGCAAGACAGCGCCGGTAGCGGTAGCGGTCACCCGGCAGCTGCTGTACCGGATGGCGGCGCTCGATTCACCGTTCCCCGCCCGCGACCTCGACTCGCAACTGATCGCGGGCGCGGCGGGCAATCCGGACGCGGTCGAGGGCGTGGTCTCCTTCCTGCAGCGCAGGCAACCGAAGTTCGCCGGGAAGGTGAGCACTGACCTGCCCGGCTACCTGCCCTGGCGCAAGGAGGGAGGATCGAGGTGACCAGCACCGCACCGCGTTGGCGACGGCTCGAACCGGATCAGCGGCGTGCTCAGATTCTGGCGTGCGCACGCAGGCTGTTCGGCGAACGGCACTACGAGGCCGTGTCCACCACCGAACTGGCCAAGGAGAGCGGGGTCGCGCGTGGCCTGATCAACCACTATTTCGGCACCAAGCGCGAGCTCTACCTTGAAGTGATCCGCGAGCTCACCTTCTTCCCCGAGTTCGCGGTGGAACGGTTGGCCCACGGCAGCCTCCAGCAGCGCGCGGACGCCAGCATCGACCGGTTCCTCGACGTGATCGAGCGCAACCGGACCATGTGGCTGACCACGATCGGCACCGGCGGCTACGGCCGAGACCCGGACGTCGCGGCGATCCTGCAACAGGCCGACGAGATCGCGGCCGACCGGCTGATCCAGACCGTCGGGCTCGCCAACGTGGTCGAGGGCCGGGAGGAACTGCGCGCGATGATCCGCTCATTCGGCGGTCTCGCGAGCGTCGCGACCAGGGAGTGGCTGATCCGCGAAACATTGACCAGGGAGCAGGTGCACACCCTGCTGGCCACCACCCTGCTCACCATCATCACCCAGGTGCACGCCACGATGTTCGGCTCGAACCCGGCCATCTGACTGTTGCCCATCCGATACAAAGATGCGATTCTTGTATCAATGTATCGGAGGTGGTGACGTGTCAGCGGAACCCGTCGACATCCGTCCGCTCGATCGCGACTGGCTCGGTCCCGACTCGCTGAGCTGGCGATACTCCGGCGACTGGCGCACCATCCTGCTCGGCCCCTGGGTGGGGCTCGTCCAACTGAGCCTGCCCGGACTCGGCGCGGGCGTCGTGCAGCACTCCGCGTTCTACACCGAACCCTGGGACCGGTTCCTCCGCTCCGTCCCGCAGATCGCAGGCGTCGTCTACGACGGCCCAGGCGCGTTCGCCGAAGGTCACCGCATCCGCGACCTGCACACCACCATCAAAGGCGCCGACGATCAGGGCAGGTGCTATCACGCCCTCGATCCCGACGTGTTTTTCTGGGCGCATGCCACTATTTCCGAAGTGGTCGTCAAGATGATCGACCTTTTTGATCATCCGATCTCCCCGGCGGAGAAAGACCAACTGTTCGCCGAATCGGTGCGAATCTGGCGAAACTACGGAATGAGCAACCGGCCAGTACCGCGCGACCGCGCCGCGCTCGACGAGTACTTCCAGCACGTATATGCCAATATCCTGGAGAAAACGCCCGCGGTAACAGAGTTCATCCGGCTGTCCGCGGAGCCGACCAGCATGGCGCAACCCTGGCTGCCCCAGCCGGTGTGGCGGGCGATCGCGCCGGTCGTGATGAAACCGATGTGGCTGTTCGGCGTCGGCCTGCTGACACCGGAAACCCGGGAGACACTCGGTCTGCCCTGGACCAGCGCCGACGAACGCCGACTACGTCAAGTCGCGGCGATCATCCGGACCAGCTGGCCGTTGCTGCCGCGCTCGGCGCGTTATATGCCGCGCGCGAAGTCAGGCTTCCGCCGAGCCAGTTGGCCACGTCCGAGCAGAATGTCGGCGTCGCCGCGATAAACTCTTTTCGCGATGACTTCCACCTCAGCCTCCCCGGCCACCTCGGTATCCGCGTCAGCCCTGCTCGCGGAGATTCTGCATTCCCCGGACACCGACGAAATCGGCATCCGGATTCTGGACGCGGCGCTCGCCGAATATCTCGAACACGGCCTGCGGCGAACCAGCGTCGACGACATCGCTCGTCGTGCGGGCATCGGCCGAGCAACCATTTACCGGCGCTTCCCGAACCGCGATGAGCTGCTGCAAGCCGTCCTGGTCCGGGAATGCCGCAGGTTCTTCGCGGACATCGCCGCCGCGACCGCCGAACTGCCGACGCTGGCCGAGCGCCTCGTCGAAGGCTTCGTCGTCGGCCTGCGCACCGCGCGCCAACAACCGCTGCTGAACCGGATGCTGATCATCGAGCCCGAAGCGTCGCTGCCGTTCCTGACCATCCACGGCGCGCCCGCCCTCGCCGTCGTCCGAGAGTTCCTGGTCCAGCAGTACCTGGCCAGCCTCGAGGCGAAGGCAGGGACCCTGCGAATGAACCCGGAAGAGGTCGCCGAGATCCTCGTCCGGCTGTCCATCTCGCTGGTGCTCACCCCGGAGAGTTCCCTGCCACTGCGCACCGATGACGAGATCCGCGCCACCGCCCAGCGCTACCTCGCCCCGCTCGTCCTGGCCCGTTGACGTGCCTCCAAGAACAGGTCAGATCCAAACCGCTGGACCTCGCCCGGTAGGCTGTGAGCTGAGGCCCTCGTAGCTCAGGGGATAGAGCATCGGTTTCCTAAACCGTGTGTCGCAGGTTCGATTCCTGCCGGGGGCACCAGTCTTGACCAGCAAGTATGGTGCTAGCAAGATCCAGATAGGCCACGCTGTGGCATGACATGTGGCATCAGTGGGGTTACAGTCGACCCCATGGCACCTGCGAAAACGGTCCGTAAGCCGGAGCGTGGCAACTTCGAGGTCCTTCGGAGTGGAGCGGTACGCGTCCGTGTCTACGCTGGCAAGGACCCGGTGACCGGGCGGCCCCATTACCTGAAAGAGACC
>DASXOJ010000057.1:0-18195 GCA_036494465.1 Pseudonocardiaceae bacterium | reverse complement strand
GTGCCGAGTCCCTTCGAATCGGTGCTGGCTGCCTTGCTCGCGTCCGTACGACGCGTGCGGCCGGACTCGCGTGGAGATCTACTCTCCGGCACCGCGTCCGTTCTGGCGGACGTCGCGACTGACAAAGAGTTCCTGTATTCGCGGTGAGCTGATCAGTTGCCTTCGAGGCGGCGGGACAGCGAGCTGCGCGGGTTCGCGGGTTGCTGGACCGTGGGGACCAGACCGTCCATTTCGCGTGGGGCCGGGGGCTGCTCGGGTTCCTGCTGCTGCCGGTAGTCCTGCTGGGTCGGCAACTGCACCGGTTGCGTGCGGGTCTCCTCCAGCAGCGCGGGGCTGATCGGCTGCTGCGGGGCCTGCTGGGGCGGTTGCTGACCGGGAGCCAGGCCGCGCGCGGCGCCCGCGGAGATCACCATGGTGGTGTCGCCGTCCTGCCGGGAGGTGTCCAGCGCGTTCACCACAGCTCTGGGGATCTGCTGGGTGTTCTTGGCGTCCATCGGTGAAACCGCGTCATCGGGAGTCACCACGAAAGCGCCTCGCGCCCGGGCACGGGCCAGTGCGGCATCCGCCCGATCACGGGGGTCCATGCCTCGCGACCTCCCTGCGTGCAGGTGCATGTCCGGTAGCACCCTATCTTCGTCGACCTCCTGTTGGAGGTCCACAGCCGATAGAAGGTTCCCGTCCCCCCATCGGTAATTTCCGACCCCTTTCGGGACCGGCGCCCGTGTTGCCTCGACGCCCTGCAAGACTATTACCTACTCGGGGTCGCCGTCAGTTCAGGAGGGAAAACGGCATGTCGTCGAGCACCACGTTGCCCGACCAGACGCCAATCGAGCAGGTAGCGGGCGCTGAGGCGGTCGTCCTGGTCGGTGGAAAAGGCACCAGGCTGCGGCCGTTGACGCTGTCCGCGCCCAAGCCGATGCTGCCAACGGCAGGGGTGCCGTTCCTGACCCACCTGCTGTCCAGAATCAAATCGGTCGGCATCAGCCACGTCGTGCTGGGCACGTCCTACCGGGCCGAGGTCTTCCAGGAACACTTCGGCGACGGGTCGGCGCTCGGGCTGGAGCTGGAGTACGTGGTCGAGGCGGAGCCGCTGGACACCGCGGGCGGCATCCGGAACGTGGCCGACCGGCTGCGCGAGCCTGACGTGTTCGTCTTCAACGGTGACGTGCTGTCCGGTCTGGACCTGCGGGGCCAGCTGGCCACGCACCGCGCCAGCGCCGCCGACGTCACCCTGCACCTGGTCAAGGTCGCAGACCCGCGCGCTTTCGGTTGTGTGCCAACGGATGCCGAAGGCCGGGTGACCGCGTTCCTTGAGAAGACCGAGAACCCGCCGACCGACCAGATCAACGCGGGCTGTTACATCTTCCGGCGCGCGGTGATCGACTCGATCCCGACCGGTCGCCCGGTGTCGGTCGAACGCGAGACGTTCCCGGGTCTGCTGTCTAGTGGTGCGCGCGTGCAGGGGTACGTGGACAGCTCGTACTGGCTGGACCTCGGTACTCCCGAAGCATTCGTGCAGGGCAGCGCCGACCTGGTGCGCGGCATCGCCCCGACGTCCGCCCTGCCCGGTCCGACCGGTGATCGGCTGGTGTTGCCCGGCGCGAACGTCGCGGCCGACGCGATCCTGACCGGTGGCACGACCATCGGCGCGGGCGCGACCGTTGCCGCCGATGCGCGAGTGGACGCGTCGGTGGTGTTCGGCGGCGCGGTCATCGAGAAGGGCGCGGTCGTGGAACGAAGCGTGCTCGGCGCTGGCGCCCGGATCGGCGCGGGCGCGGTGCTGCGCGACACGGTGATCGGCGACGGCGCGGTGATCGGCGCGCGCTGCGAACTGCTGCACGGGGCGCGGGTCTGGCCCGGTGTCGAACTGCCAGAAGCCGGCGTGCGGTTCTCCACGGACGCATGACCGAACTCGACGAGCGACCCACCATCCCGGACGAGGGCATCTCGTCCTCGTGGGCGCCGTCGTTCCCGGTCGACCCCGGTGCGCTGCTCGGTCCGTTGGCGCGCGGTCACGGTGACCCCGCGTACCGGGTCGACCGGCGCGGCATCCGGTGGCTGGCCGGTAACACCCCGGACGGTCCTGGCACGCTCGGCATCGTCCGGGACAGTGCCGGCCGGTTCACCGCGACCGCCTGGGGCGCGGGGGCCGAACGCCTGATCGCCGGTCTGCCCGCGTTGCTCGGCGCGGCGGACGACGACACCGAGTTCGTCGCACACCATCCGCTGGTCAAGGAGACCCGCAAGCGCTTGCCAGGGTTGCGCATTGGCGCCACCGGCCGGGTGTGGGACGTGCTCGTCGGCGCGATCCTCGAACAGAAGGTCACCGGCATCGAGGCGCACCGGTCCTGGCGCGAACTGGCCTACCGCTTCGGCGCCCCCGCGCCCGGCCCGGCCCCGGACGGCATGCACACCGCGCCGAGCCCGACGCAACTGCTCGCCATCACCGACTGGGAATGGCACCGGGCAGGCGTCGACGGCGCCCGCCGCCGTGCCCTCATTGCGGCCGCACAGGTCGCGCACCGCCTCGAACGCGCCGTCGAACTGCGCGGCGCCCCCGGTCGCAACCTGCTGCGGATCGTGCCCGGCATCGGCATCTGGACCGCCGCCGAAGTCGCGCAACGCGCCTGGGGCGATCCGGACGCGGTCAGCGTCGGCGACCTGCACGTGCCCAGCACCGTCGGCTATGCCCTCCTCGGCCACGCCGTCGACGACGCGGGCATGCTCGACGTGCTCGCCCCGTACGCGCCGCAACGGCAACGCGCCGTCCGCTACATCGAGGCGTCCGGCTTCCGCCGTCCCCGCTTCGGCCCGCGCTACAGCCCCCGCGAATACCGCAGGTTCTGACCGTTCAGGGTTCGAGGTTGTTCTTGCGCTTGTAGGTGTCCCAGGCGCTGGAGTTGCGCGGCGGCGGGACGTTCTTCGGGACCTTCCCGGTCGCTTCGAGCTGGTCGTGCGCGCGCTGGCTCTCCTGCGCGTGCAGCCGCTGATCGTTGAGGTCGGCGTCATTGGGTTTCGCCCGACCGAAGATGTTCGCCTGCATCGGCGCCACCTGATCCGCGCCCGTCGCCGCGTCGGCCAGTCGTTTGCCTGCGGCGTCGGCGATGCCGAGCCCGCCCCCGACAGCCGCCAGGCTCCCCGCGCCCAGCAGCAGACCGGGCGCGGTGCCGACCCCGGTGCCGTCCAACCCGAGGCTGGTCACCAGGCCGGCCGCACCCAACGCGGACAAGCCCGCACCGCCCGCCATCGCGATCACGTCAGCCGGATCGTGCAGCATCGCGTTGCCGTAGGAGGCGATGCCGTTCACGATGTCGGCGATGCCGTTGCCGACCGTGTTCGCGGTGTCCTGCAACTCCTGGTGCGCGGCGTCCACCGTCTGCTGCCAGCCCTGCACCATCTGCGCGTCGTCGGCCATGTCCCCGGACCGTAGTGGCGCGGCGCGAGTCGGCGAGCACGTTTGTCAGGTTCCGGCCATCGGGTCAGCGGCCGGTGCGGAGCATCGCAGCGGTGATCAGGTCGTCGAGGTCGCTGGGTTCGGCGCCGGGGAGTTGGCTGATCGGCCACCACTGGAGGTCGATCGACTCGGTGCTGCGCACGGGTTGTGCGGTGACCGGGGCGCGGAGCAGGAAGCGGACGTCGAAGTGGCGGGTGGGCACGCCGAGCGAGCAGGTGACCGGGTGGACGTCGAGGTGCAGTGGTTCGGGTTCCAGGCGCAGGCCGGGGATGCCGGATTCCTCGGTGGCTTCGCGCAGTGCCGCGCCCGCCAGCGTCTCGTCTTCTGCTTCGCAGTGGCCGCCGAGTTGTAGCCAGCGGCCGACTCGCGGGTGCAACGTGAGCAGGATCCGTTCGGCGGGCGCGTCGAGGACGACGGCGGACGCGGTGAGGTGGCCTGCCGCGCACGATCGCGCGCACGAGTCGGGGCGAGCGTCGAGAAAACCCAGAAAGGCCTGACGTAAGGGTTCCTGACCGGGCGCGGTGGGACGCCAGCGGTCCAACGTGGCCAGTGCGTCCTCGTGTGGGCCGAAGCCGGTCACAGTTCGACCAGGAATTCGCCGTCGCCGCGCGGTTCGCGGGGGGCGAGTTGGCCCTCCGACGGGTGGCCGACGGCGACCGCGCCGAGTGGCTGCCAGTCGGCGGGCAGGTCGAGTACGCCGCGCACCACGTCCGGGGCGAACAGGGTGGAGGACACCCAGCACGAACCGAGACCTTCGGCGGCCAGCGCGACGAGCAGACCCTGCACGGCCGCGCCCGCCGCGACCGTGAACATGGCGGTTTCCGCGTTGGTGCGGCGCTCGTCAGGGTAGTCGTGGGCGCCGTCGGGGACGCGGAACGGGAGGACGAGTTCGGCGGCGCCGTAGAGCAGGTCGCCCCTGGCGACCCTGCGGTCGACGCGTTCCTCGGTCCAGCCGTCGCCGCGCAGGTCCTCGCGCCAGGCGGCGCGCAGCGCGTCGAGCAGTTTGGCGCGCAGCGGGCGGGTGCGCACCCAGACGAACCGGACCGGGTGGGTGTGGTGCGGGGCTGGCGCGGTCAGGCCGACGGCGATGGCGCGGCGCAGCGCGTCCTGGTCGACCGGTTCGGTGCTGAACGAACGGATGGATCGGCGCAGCAGCACGGCTTCCCGCCTGCCCTGCGCGACCGCTTCCCGCACGCCCATCGCGAACAGGTCCTCGTTGCCGGGGCGCAGCAGGTCACGGGCGGTCGATCCGTCGTCCACAACGGACAGTCCGCGGACCACGGCGGCGGCGAAGCCACCGAGTTTGCCCTTGACCAGGTCGGCGGCGGCGGCGATCTCGTCGGCGACGGCGACCTCGGTGACCGCGAGCTCGTTGCCCTGGGCGTCGATGGTGCCCGCGTAGCGGTGCAGTACGCGCAGGCCGGACGCGCCGATGGCGGCGTCGGTCTGGCCGATCCGCCAGGCCCGGCCCATGGTGTCGGTGACGACCACCGCGACCCGCACACCGAGCGACGCGTGCAGGGCTTCGCGCAGCGCAGCTGCGGATTCGTCGGGGTGTTCGGGGAGCAGCGCGACCTCGCCCTCGGCGACGTTGGACGCGTCCACGCCGCTGGCGGCCTGCACGATGCCGAGCTTGTTCTCGGTGATCATGTAGTTCTCGCCGTAGCGGGCGACCACGCGCACGGCCTCGGAGCGGACCAGGGCGCGCCGGGCGGCCTCGCGGCCTGCCGGATCGGCGGGCACCTCGACCAGTCGACCCTCTACTTTGGATAGAACCTTGCTGGTCACCACGAGCACGTCGCCCTCGCGCAGCCAGGGCGCGGCGGTCGCGATCGCGGCGGCCAGGTCGTCACCGGGGCGGAACTCGGGCAGGCCGGGGATCGGGAGGATCTCGATCGACGGCGCGGCGTGGTCACCGATGGTCACAGCGAGATACCTGCCAGTTCAAGGGCGGCGCGGGCCATGTCGGCGGTCGCGTCCACATCGGACATCAGCAGCGGCACCGCACGAACCTGCACGCCGGGTACCTCGGCGGAGTCGGTCTTGTGGATCAGCCAGCCGTCGAGAATCCCGTTGTCCGACTCTGTCCGGGAACCGAGGTAACCACCGACCGCCTCAGCGGTGGTTGGCACGTTGATCGCGGCCAGGCAGGCGTCGGCCATGCCGCGCACCGGGCGGTCGCCGACGATCGGGGACAGGCCGATGACCGGGGCCTTCCCGCCGCGCAGCGCCTGCCTGATGCCGGGCACCGAGAGCACGGTGCCGATGCTGACCACCGGGTTCGACGGCGCCAGCAGCACCGCGTCGGCCTCGGCGATCGCCTCCAGCACACCCGGCGCCGGCTTGGATTCCTCCGCGCCGACCGGAACGATCGAGTGCGCGGGCAGTTCCGCGTGGTAGCGCACCCACCACTCCTGGAAGTGCACTGCCTTGCGCTCGGGCTCGCTGTCGACCTTTCCTGGCACGTCCTCGGCGGGCACGTCCACCACGACGTGCGTTTCGACCCGGTCGTCGCTCATCGGCAGCAGGTGCACGCCGGGCTGCCAGCGGTCGCACAGCGCCTCGGTGACCGAGGAGAGCGGATAGCCTGCGCGGATCATTCTGGATCGGACCAGGTGCGTGGCGATGTCCCGGTCACCGAGACCGAACCAGGTCGGGTCCGCACCGTAGGCGGCCAGTTCCTCGCGGACCGCCCAGGTCTCGCTGGCCCGGCCCCACCCGCGCGAGGTCTCGATCCCGCCACCCAGGGTGTACATGCAGGTGTCCAGGTCCGGACAGATCCGCAACCCGTGCATCCACAGGTCGTCCCCGGTGTTCACCACCGCGGTGATCTCGTGCTGCGCGTTCTCCGTCGGTCCGACCGGGTTGAGCCCGAGCGCCGACTTCAGCCCGAGCAGGAACCGCGCCCCGCCGACTCCACCTACCGCTACGACCACCTTCACAGATGGGCATCCTCGCACGTGCCCAGGGCCTGCCGTGGTGTGGGTGCTGGGTCGGTTCACTGCCAGAACAGGAAGTTGTCCTGGCCGGTGCCGAGGAAGCCCCGGTTGCCGCCGAAGAGGTGGAACAGGTCCTGCGAACCGGTCGAGATGATGTGGGCGAACGCGGGGATCGCGAACAGCAGCACGAACAGCGCCAGCGGCGCCCACGGCCGGACCTGCGCGCCGAGGCGCTTCGCCTCGGGGGAGAGCCACGGCTCGATCGCACCCCAGCCGTCCAGGCCGGGAATCGGCAGGATGTTGAGGATGAAGGCGAAGAACTGGAGGTAGGCCAGGTAGGCGAAGGCACCCGCGAACGCGGGGGCGTGCACGGTGGTGAAGAAGTCCAGGGAGTTCTCACTCGGCCAGATCAGGCCGCTGGCCACCGCGAGCACGATGCCTGCGACCAGGTTGGACAGTGGTCCGGCCAGCGACGCGAGCGAGTCCATCTTCTTGGAGCGGATCGCGTAGTGGTTGATCCAGACCGCGCCACCGGGCAGCGGGATGCCGCCGATCAGCAGGAACAGCACCGGCAGCACGATGCTGAACACCGGATCGGTGTAGCGGCGCGGGTCCAGGTTCAGATATCCCTTGGCCCGTACCGAATAGTCACCACCCTTGTACGCGGTGAAGGCGTGCCCGAACTCGTGCAGGCACAGCGTGACGCCCCAGCCAGCCAGGATGAACAGCACGGTGCCCGCGATCTGTGCGCTGTGCGCGTCGAGCGTGCAGAGCAGCGCGCCGCCGATGGTCACGACGACGAGACCGAGGAAGATCGGGCTGACCGGTGATCGCTTCACCGCACCAGTCTGCCGCGTTCTCGATCCGGCTGTCCGGCGGTACCGGATTTCTGCCGTGATCGCCCGAAGTTTTCGCGTGCCCACAACGGACACCGCTGGCCCTCACTGCCACATTTTCGGCCGGTCCGATGTCCCCCGCTCGGGGTGACTTCGCTTGACCGCCTGGCATGACACGGGTGTAATCACATTGGTGTCATTCATCGCCAACATCCGGCGGCGAATGGTGTCCGCCATCGGGGAGTGCGGAAAGGCAGGAGGCGGACGGGGATGTCAGATGTAACAGAAGAGCGGGTCGTGGAGTGGGACGACACGCCAACGGAGGAGTTGGGAGTCCTCGTGGACCTCTTCGAGGGCCCTGACGAGGAACAGGAATGGCAGGAACACGCGCTGTGCGCGCAGACCGACCCAGAGGCGTTCTTCCCGGAGAAGGGCGGTTCCACCCGGGAAGCCAAGCGCATCTGCCTGGGCTGCGAGGTTCGCTCCGAGTGCCTGGAGTACGCGCTCGAACACGATGAGCGCTTCGGTATCTGGGGCGGGCTTTCCGAGCGCGAGCGGCGGAAACTGAAGAAACGCGCGGTGTGACGCAGCACCGATGCGGCACGTGTCACGCTGGTTGAGGGGCCGACGTAGGCGTGTTCGCACTGGTGTGCGCTGACACTGCATGATGACCGCGACGGGAGGTCGGGCATGTCTCCCGTCGTCCCCGGCGATGGCCGGTGGAAGTTCATGATCGCCCGGTTTGGGGTAACTCGGTCGGGTGGTCTTTTCGGTGAGCTGGGCCGGGGTTCGGAAGGTGGGCGCTAGTGGCCCACCAAGTGGCCGGTCGGCCGGTTCCCCGGCTGCGCACGGTCCCGGTGCTCGCCGTCTTGGTCTGTCACAACGGTGATGTCTGGCTCGGCGCGGCGCTGAGCGCGTTGCGGGCGCTCGCGCCGAAGCCACGGCACGTCATCGCGGTCGACACCGGTTCGACGGACCGCACCGGCGAACTGCTCGCGGCTGCCGCGAGCGGACCGGACGCGGTGCTCGACGGCGTGCTCACCGTCGAGCGGGACACCGGTTTCGGCGATGCGGTGCGGCAGGCGCTGGACGTGGCGCTGGTGCGCTGGGGCGATCCTGGTCAGTGGTTGTGGTTGCTGCACGACGACTGCGCACCGGAACCGGCGTGTCTCGGTGTGTTGTTGAACGCGGCCGAACTCTCGCCGTCGGTCGGCATGCTCGGTCCACTCGCGTTGGACTGGGACGATCCTCGACTCGTGGTCGAGGCCGGGCTGTCCACGGATGCCTCGGGGCATCGGCAGACCGGCGTCGGACCGGCCGAAGTGGACTGGGACCAGATCGATCAAGGTGACGACCGGGAGGGCAGCGAAGCCGGTCGGTTCGAGCAGAACACCGAAGTTCTCGCGGTCTCCTCGGCGGGTGCGCTGATCCGGCGCGGCACGTGGGAGAGCCTGCACGGGTTCGACCCGGCCTTGCCGCTGCTGCGCGACGATCTCGATTTCGGTTGGCGGGTCAACCGGTTCGGGCAGGTCGTGCTGTGTGTGCCCGCCGCCCGGTTGCGGCACGCGCGGGCGGTATCCCGTGGTGTGCGGCCGTTGGACGCGGCCGGTGCGCTCGGTCCGGTGTTCCGGTCAGTGGACAGCGCACACGGCATGCGCACCCTGCTCGTCAACTGTGCGACACCGGCGTTCGTGCTCGGCCTGCCCCGGCTGCTGGTGCTGAGTGCGTTGCGCGCCTTGGGTTTCTTGTTACTACGTAGATTTACGGACGCGGGCGCGGAACTGCGCGCTGCGCGCTGGCTGGTCAGTGGCCGGGCGGGTTTGCGGGCGGCCCGGGCACGGCGACGGCGCGCGTTGCCGCGTGCGACCGGTGCCGCGCGTGGACTGCTGACGAGTCGAATCACCAGATTGCGCAACCTGTTGCGCACAGGGGCGGTCAACTGGGTGCGCCGCCGGGTCGCCGCCGACGCGGCGTTGGGCAGGGTGCCTGCCGAGCAGACGTCCGCGCGGATTCTGCCGGAGTACCAACCGGAATCGAGCCGTCCGATCGGACCCGCCGCGCTGCCCGCCGGTGCGTTGCGGCGCACCGGCTCCCGCCGCGCCGCTGGTCTGCGGCGACCGGCGACCTCGGTCCTGGTGCCGATGACCGAGTCCGCGAACCTGCCCGCCGGGCTGCGACCGAGCCCGCGACCGCGACCGT
Organism: Pseudonocardiaceae bacterium; assembly: GCA_036494465.1. GTDB lineage: Bacteria > Actinomycetota > Actinomycetes > Mycobacteriales > Pseudonocardiaceae > CAJCJE01. The sequence goes on along the minus strand of DASXOJ010000057.1, from coordinate 8,767 downwards.
CGCCGGTGCCGCGCACCGGCCCCGCCGCGTCGATCGGTCGCGAACTGGTCATGGTCGACGTTGGCCGTGGGCGCATCGCGCGCGAGGTGTTGCTCGCACCGCCGGTGGTGCTGGTCGTCGTGCTGACGCTGATCTCGTTGCTGGTCAACCACAATCGGCTCGGCATCGACCTCTCCGGCGGCGGATTGCTACCGGCACAAGGACTTTCCGGCACCTGGTCGGAATACCTCGCCTCCTGGCACGGGGTCAGCGGCGGCAGCACCACGCCCGCGCCCGCCGCGCTCGCGGTGCTCGGCATCCTCGGCACGCTGCTGTTCCCGTTCGGCGGACCACACACCGCGATCGCCGTGCTGCTGCTCGGCGACGCGCCGCTGGCCGGGCTGCTCGGCTACCTCGCCACCCGCAGGATGGCGGTGCCGCGCGCGGTGCGGGCACTGATCGCGGCGGGCTACGCGCTGCTGCCGCCCGCGACCGCCGCGGTCGCGCAGGGGCGGCTGGACGTGGTGATCGTGCACATCCTGCTGCCGCCCGTGCTGGTCGGCGTGGTCGCCGTGCTCAACCCGGCGACCCGGCGCACCGGCGCGAACTCGTGGCTGTCCACGGCCGCGACCAGTTCCATCGGGCTCGCGGTGATCGGCGCGTTCTCCCCGCTCGTGCATGTGCTCGTGCTGGTGTTCGCGTTGGTCGGCTTCGTGGTCGTACCGGGCGGGCACGGCGACGGCCGTCGCCGGGTCGCGGCGCTGTTCGCGGTGGTGCTGTTGCCGTTGGCGCTGCTCATCCCGTGGCCCGCCGTTGTGCTGGAACAGCCGCGCCTGCTGCTGTCCGGCATCGGCAACGCCACACCCGCCGGTCCGGCGAGCGGGCCGGTGTCCTGGTTCGGCGCGCTGATCGTGCTGGCCGCGGTCGTCGCGGTGATCAGCAGGCCGCGTCGCGCGGTGCTGCCCGGGATCGCGCTGCTGCTGCTCGGCGCGCTCGGCACCGGGGTGCTGGCGATGGTCTCGCTGCCCGGGTTCGACGGGGCGCGCGCGAAGTTCGGCACCGGGCCCGGGTTGATCGTGGCGGGGACCGGGCTGCTGTGGATCGTGCTGGGCGCGTGCCGGGCCGACCTGCGGCGCAGACCCAAGACCGGGCCCGCGCCGATCGTGCGAGTAGTTGCCGGGCTCGGGGTGCTCGGCGTGCTGCTGCTGGCCGGTGGCGACGTACTCGCCGGCCGAGACGGACCGGTGCGCGCTGGTGGGGCGCCCACGCTGGCGCCGGTGCTGACCAGTGAGCTGACCGCGACCGGCCGCGCCGTGCTGGTGATGGCGGCCGACGGGCAGCCGACCAGGGTCGCGGCCGGACGCACGCCCGCCTTCGGCGACGACGACATCGCCCCGGCCCCCGGCGCGGTGCGGCGCATCGCCGACTGGGACGCGGGCCTGCGCGGGTCTGACGCGACCACCGCGCGCAACGCGGTCGCGAACGCGGCGATCTCCGGCGTGCTGTTCGTGATCGCGCCAGACAAGGCCACCGCGAAGCGGCTGGAATCGTTGGCGGGCAACCTGGTCTCGCCGGTGCCCAGCGCGTCCGACGGACGACCGGTGCTGCGCCTGCAACCGGCCAGCGGCGCAGCAACGCTGATCTCGACCGCCCTGGCCAAACAGGCGGTCACCGGTGGCCAGCCGCCGACCCAGCTCGGCGTGGTCGGCATCAGCCCGGTCGACGCGGCCCCGCCGGAGATCGCGGTGCGGGTGTCCGAGGGCGCGGCCGGGCGGCTGCTGGTGCTTGCCGCCGAGGACGAACCCGGGTGGCAGGCGACCGTCAACGGTCAGCCCGCGCCGATCACCACCGCATGGGGGCACCTGGTCGGCGTCGTCGTCCCGCTGGACGGGGCGGACGTGCAGATCTGGCAGCCGACCGCGCTGCGCGACGTGCTGCTGCTCGTGCAGGCGGCGGTGTTGCTGTTCGCGGCGCTGACCGCGTTCCCGAGCCGGCGCTGATCAGCTCTCGCCGTCGACGACGTCCGGGTCGAGGTTGAGGTAGGCGGCGACCTGTTCGACCAGCACCTCGTGCACCAGGTCGGCGAGGTCGGCACCGTCCCGGGCGCGCACCTCGAGCGGCCTGCGGTAAACCACGATCCGTGCCCTGGTCGGCTGACCGCGCCGGTCGACGCCAGCGGGCACGAGGCGCGCCAGCGGCACGTCGCGGTCCTCAAGGACTTCCTGCTCCGGATCGACGCGCAGATCCGGCACGTCGTCCACGGCCACGTCGAGGTCGGTCAGCTCGGTGCGCCAGCGCGCCTCGATCGGCTCCAGCGCCTCGATCACCAGCGCGTCGAACCGCTCGGTGCGGCTGCGCGCGGCAGGCATGTCCGCCGGGTACAACATGCCGCGCAGCCCTCTGCCCCGCCGGTCCCGGCGGGTACGGCGTCGACGCTGCATGCGGGTCCTTACCACGGCTACCTACCACCAAGCGCTAACCAGTCGAACGGGTTGGTCCGGCTTGACCAGCGGTTGCGCCGCTGGTCGCGCAGGCCCTCGGCAAAGCCTACGCAGAACCCAGTGTGTCTTACGACGGCCTGTCGGCCCGAAGCGCTATCGTCGGCCATTGTGCGGAGCGTGAGGCGTTGCTCGCGGACCGGGTGCCTGAACCCGGCCGTCGCCACACTCACGTACGCCTATGCGGACTCGACGGCCGTGGTCGGCCCACTCGCCACCTACTCCGAGCCGCACTCCTACGACCTCTGTGAAGAACACGCGCTGCGGCTGACGGCGCCACGCGGCTGGGAGGTCGTCCGGCACCAGGGCGAGTTCCTCCCCGAGGCACCCTCCGACGACGACCTGACCGCGTTGGCCGAGGCCGTGCGAGAGGCGGGCCGCCGGGAACGGATCGTCGAGCCGCCCGACCCGACCGGTCCCTCCGGCCGGCGCGGCCACCTGCGGGTGCTGCCCGACCCCGTCGAGGACTGACGCGGTCCCGGTAGGCTGCCTTGCGCAGCGGCACGGGGATGCGCAGCTGCGACATCCGACCGATTGGGAGCCGGCGTGCGCGACCTGTCCGACATCGTCAAGGCATACGACATCCGCGGGGTGGTCGGTGAACAGCTCGACGCGGCACTGGTCCGCAGGGCAGGCGCCGCCTTCGCGCGCCTGGTCGCGAGTGAGGGCGCCGGCTCGGTCGTGGTCGGTCACGACATGCGCGACTCCTCACCGGGCCTGGCTGCCGCGTTCGCCGACGGCGTGACCGCGCAGGGCCTTGACGTGGTGTCCATCGGGCTGTGCAGCACGGACATGCTCTACTTCGCCTCCGGCAGCCTCGACCTGCCCGGCGCCATGTTCACCGCCAGCCACAACCCGGCCCGTTACAACGGCATCAAGATGTGCCGCGCCGGTGCCGCGCCGGTCGGTCAGGAGACCGGCCTGGCCACCATCAAGGCCGACATCGAAGCCGAGACCCCGGACGCCGATGGCGCGAGCACGGGCAGCGTCACCGAACGCAACCTGCTTGAGGACTACGGCAAGTACCTGCGCGGACTCGTCGACCTCAGCTCGATCCGGCCGCTGAAGATCGTGGTGGACGCGGGCAACGGCATGGGCGGCTACACCGTGCCCAGCGTGCTCGCCGGTCTCCCGCTCGATGTGGTGCCGATGTACTTCGAGCTGGACGGCAACTTCCCCAACCACGAGGCCAACCCGCTGGACCCGAAGAACATCGTCGACCTGCAGGCCAAGGTGCGCGAGGTCGGCGCGGACGCGGGCGTGGCCTTCGACGGCGACGCGGACCGCTGCTTCGTGGTGGACGAGCGCGGCGAGCCGGTCAGCCCGAGCGCGGTCACCGCGCTGGTGGCCGTGCGCGAACTGGCCAAGGACCCCGGCTCGGCGATCATCCACAACCTGATCACCTCCAAGGGCGTGCCGGAGATCGTCACCGAGCACGGCGGCAGGCCGATCCGCACCCGCGTCGGCCACTCGTTCATCAAGCAGGAGATGGCCACCACCGGTGCGATCTTCGGCGGCGAGCACTCCGCGCACTACTACTTCCGCGACTTCTGGCGCGCCGACACCGGCATGCTCGCCGCGCTGCACGTGCTGGCCGCGCTCGGTGGCCAGCCGCAACCGCTGTCCGAGCTGACCGCCGAGTACTCGCGCTACGCCGCCTCCGGCGAGATCAACTCGACCGTGTCCGACCAGGCAGGCCGGCTGGCCGCGGTCAAGGAGAGCTATGCGGGACGCGACGGCGTGACCCTCGACGAGCTGGACGGGTTGACCGTGAACCTGCCCGACGGCTCCTGGTTCAACCTGCGCCCGTCCAACACCGAGCCGCTGTTGCGCCTGAATGTCGAAGCGGTAAATCCGGCGGCCGTGGCGGCTCTTCGAGATGAAGTTCTGCGCATCGTCCGCGCCTGAACCGCAGTTTGTGCTTGTCTGGAGTTGATGACCGACCGGTGCCGCTTCGGGCCCGGCCGGTTACCTGGATCTGGTAAACCCGGAGAATGGGTGCTGTCGGCACCACGTCGCAGGAAGGTAAGGAGGCACGATGGCCGTCGCGCTGGACGCCACGCTCTTGGAGATCCTGGCCTGCCCGTCGCCCGACCACGCCCCACTCCGGATCGGCACGCCCACCGACCCCGCCGCCGACGCGCTGACCTGCACCTCCTGCGGCCGGATGTACCCGGTCCGGGACGGCATCCCGGTGCTGCTGCTCGACGAGGCGATCCAGCCGGAGAGCAGCCCGGCCGACGATCCGGCGAGCGGGTGAACCCGTTGCTCGACGACAGCCTGCTGGACGACGCGGAACGCCTGGCCAGTGCCGACGGGCGGGCCGGCGGCTGCCTGCGGGCCGTCGCATCGGCCGGTGCCCAGGTGCGCGCCACCGTGGAGACCGCGAACGAGATCGGTATCGACCAACTCGCAGGCAACCGGCCAAGGGCCCTGGTCATCGTGACCAGGCCCGGGATCGGACCCGCCGTCGCGCAACTGCTGGTCGCGCTGCTCCCACCGAGTTGCTCGGTGCCGATCGTGCTCAGCGAGGACGTGCCCACCTGGGTCGGCCCGCTGGACGTGCTGCTCGTGCACAGCGACGATCCGGGCGACCACGACCTGGCCGCGTCCATCGACAGGGCCCGCCGCTTCGGCGCGACCGTGGTCATCACCGCGGCCGACACCGGCCCGGTCGCCGCCGCTGCCGCGGGCACGCTGCTGTTGCCGCCGCGCATCGACCTGCCGCCCGGCTTCGGCTACCCGAGGGCGTTGACCGCCGGTCTGATCGTGCTGGACACGCTCGGCCTGCTGCGCACCGACATCGGCGTGCTCGCCGACGAACTCGACCGGGAAGCCGAACGCGATCACGCGAACTTCGAGTCGTTCGTGAACCCGGCCAAGTCGCTCGCGCTGCGCATCGCCGACCACACGCCGGTGCTGGGTGGCCTGGACCCGGTGGCCACCGCGGTCGCCTGGCACGCCGCGGAGGTACTCGCCGGATTCGCCGGGATTGTCGCCAGCCATGCTGGGTACCCCCAGATCTGCAGCCGCCGGGTGCTCTACCGCTCGGCGATCGGCGCCAGCGCCGGAGCGGACATTTTCGCCGACCCGGACGACGTCGTGCCGGGTCCCCGGGTGCTGTTGCTGTCGATCACCGACGATCCACAGGCCATGGCCGACCGGCTCGCCGCCACCAACGATCTGCCCGGTGCGGACCTGCTGATGCCCGCCGAGGAGACCAGCGGTGGCCCGGCCGTGCGGGCCGCGGTGCTGGCCTTGCGGTTCGAGATGGCCTCGGTCTACCTCGGGTTGGCCAGCGGAATGTTGGGTGGATCCGGCCGCTACGAGTCAGTGAGTGCTTGAGCTTTAGGGAGTGAGTTCGACGGTGGAGTTGCTGCGAAACGCGGTCCGACCGTACGCATGGGGTTCGCGCACGGCCATCGCGCAGTTGCAGGGACGGGAGGTTCCCACCCCGCACCCCGAGGCCGAGCTGTGGATGGGCGCCCACCCGGACGACCCGTCGCGGGTGATCGGCGCAGACGGTGTCGAACGGTCGCTGCTGGCGGTCCTGGACGAAGACCCGGTCGGCATGCTCGGCGAACGCTGCGCCAAGCGCTGGCACAACCGGCTGCCGTTCCTGCTGAAGGTGCTCGCCGCCGACGAACCCATGAGCATGCAGGCGCACCCCTCCGCCGAACAGGCCCTCGCCGGTTTCGAACGCGAACAGGCCCACGGCATCCCGAGGACCGCGCCCAGTCGCAACTACCCGGACCCGACCGCCAAACCGGAACTGGTCTGCGCCCTCACCGAGTTCCACGTGCTCGCCGGTTTTCGCGACCCGCAGCACACCGTCGAACTGTTCAAGGCGCTCAACGCGCCCGGGTTCGACCGCTACGCCAGCCTGCTCGTCGAACAGCCCGACGCGGACGGCCTCCGGACCCTGTTCACCACGCTGATCACCCTCCCCGCCGCGGTCGTCGACGACCTGCTGCCCGAGGTCGTGGACGCATGCGTGCAGCACGTCAAGGAGCGCGGGCCGTACAGCCTGGAATGCCGCACCGTGCTGGAACTGAGCGAGCAGTACGACGCTGATGTCGGCGTGCTCGCCGCGCTGCTGCTCAACCGGCTGGTGCTCGGCCCCGGCGAAGCCGTCTACCTCTCGCCCGGCAGCCCGCACGCCTACCTGCGCGGGACAGCCGTGGAAATCCAGGCCAACTCGGACAACATCCTGCGCTGCGGCCTGACCCCCAAGCACGTGGACGTGCCGGAACTGTTGCGGGTGCTGGACTTCGCCGAAGGCACCATGCCGGTGCTGCGCGGCGAACCGGCCACGCCGAACATGCACGTCTACGCGACCGACGCACCCGAGTTCGAACTGTCCCGGCTGGAATGGCCGGAAGGCGGAGCGGACGACGAGGTCGCCATCGACCACCTCGGCCCGCAACTGCTGCTGTGCACCGAAGGCGCCGTCGAGCTGTACCGGCCCGACACCCAGCCGCTCAAGCTCGCCTGCGGCGACTCCGCCTGGCTGCCCGCCCGCGACTGCGCACAGGGCCCGGTCCTGGTGCGTCCGCTCGGTGCCGGGGCCACCCAGCTGTTCCGCGCGACCGCCGGATCGGTCGACTAGTAGGGTTACCGTCTGTGACAGCTGAGGGCGGCGGAAAGGCCGTTATCGCCGCGTTGTCGGCCAACGCCGGAATCGCGGTCGCCAAGTTCGTCGGGTTCCTGTTCACCGGCTCGTCCTCGATGCTCGCCGAGGCTGTGCACTCCCTCGCGGACACGTCCAACCAGGCCCTGCTGCTGCTGGGCCGCAGGACCTCCAAGCGCAAGGCGACCGCAGAGCACCCGTTCGGCTTCGGCCGCGAACGCTACTTCTACGGCTTCGTCGTCGCGCTGCTGCTGTTCAGCGTCGGTGCGATCTTCGCCATCTACGAAGGCGTCGAGAAGATCATCACCCCGCATCCGCTGGAAGCGCCGCTGGTCGCGATCATCATCCTGATCGCGGCCGCGATCATGGAAGGACTGAGCTTCCGCACCGCGATGAAGGAGTCGCGGCTCACCAAGGGCAACGTGAGCTGGTTCGCCTTCATCCGCCAGGCCAAGTCGCCCGACCTGCCGGTCGTGCTGCTGGAGGACACCGGCGCGCTGATCGGCCTGATCTTCGCGCTGCTCGGCGTCGTGCTGTCCGTGGTCACCGGGAATCCGGTCTTCGACGGCATCGGCACCGTGTGCATCGGCGCGCTGCTCGGCGTGTTCGCGACCGTGCTCATCGTCGAAACCAAGAGCCTGCTCATCGGCGAAGGCGCCAGCCCCGAACTGCTCGCCACCATCGTCGGCGAACTCGAATGCGGCAAGGTCGACCGGGTCATCCACATCCGCACCCAGTACCTCTCGCCCGACGAGATGCTGGTCGCCGCCAAGATCGCGCTCGCCGACGACGTGCCGCTGGAAGACGTCGCCCAGGCCATCGACGACGCCGAACTGCGCGTCCGCACCAAGGTCCCGACCGCGAAGCTGATCTACCTCGAACCCGACCTCTACCGCGAGCCTGCCCAGACTTCTCCGGCGGCCGACGAGGGCCCGGTAGCCTCGCAGCCATGACGACGCTCCTGGTTACCGGCGCGGCCGGGTTCATCGGCTCCCACTTCGTCCGGCACTGGGTGCACGAGCACCCGGACGACCGCGTGGTCGCGCTGGACGTGTTGACCTACGCGGGCACCGAAACGAACCTGACCGAAGTCCGCGACGCGATCACGTTCGTGCACGCGGACATCGGCGACCAGCCCGCCGTCGAAGCGGCCCTGCGCACGCACGGCGTCGACGTGGTGGTCAACTTCGCCGCCGAATCGCACAACAGCCTCGCCGTGCTCGACCCCGGCCGGTTCTTCCGCACCAACGTGCTCGGCACCCAGACCCTGCTGGAAGCCACCCGCCAGGTCGGCATCGCGCGCTTCCACCACGTGTCCACCTGCGAGGTCTACGGCGACCTGCCACTGGACGCGGAAGAGGCATTCACCGAAGAGACGCCGTACCGGCCCAGGACCCCCTACAACGCCAGCAAGGCAGGCGCCGACCACGCGGTCCGCGCCTACCACGAGACCTACCACCTGCCGATCACGATCTCCAACTGCGCCAACAACTACGGCTCGCACCAGTTCCCGGAAAAAGTGCTCCCGCTGTTCACCACGCGCGCCCTGGACGGTCAGCCGCTGCCGGTCTACCGCTCCAAGCACAACCGCCGCGAATGGATCCACGCCCTGGACCACGTGCGCGCCATCGAAGCCATCCTGGATCGCGGCGTCGTCGGC
>DASXOJ010000056.1:0-5844 GCA_036494465.1 Pseudonocardiaceae bacterium | reverse complement strand
GTCGCCGCGGAGAGTCGCAAGAGCCAAGCTCTCTTCCGCTGCGTGGCCTGCGCGTATACCGGTAATGCTGATGTGAACGCGGCGAGGAACATCGCGGCAGGGCGTGTCGTGACTGCGCGGGGAGGCCCGGTGTTGGCTGGGCTGGTGAACCGTGAACCTCAACGCGGGGCCTCCTCGGTCGCGTAGTTTGGAATCCCTGTGGTTCAGCACAGGGAGGACGTCAAGTTTTCTCCAAAAACCGGTGCACCAGCATCACTGCCATCGAGCCTTCGCCGACCGCTGACGCGACCCGCTTGCCCGAATCCGACCGTACGTCGCCCGCGACGAACACGCCCGGCACGTTCGTTTCCAGGTGGTAGGGCGCGCGTTCCAGCGGCCAGCCTTTCGGTGCCACGTCACCGATCGCGAGGTCCGGTCCGGCCAGGACGAACCCGCGCCCGTCGCGGGCGACGACGCCGTCCAGCCATTCGGTGCGCGGGGCCGCCCCGATGAACACGAACACGTAGGAGGCTTTCACCGTTTCGGTTTCGTCGGTCACCCGGTGGCGCAACGTGAGCCGCTCCAGGTGGCCGTCGCCGTCGGCCTCGGTGATCTCGGTACTGGTGCGGACGGTGATGTTGGGGACGTCGGCGATCTGCTCGATGAGGTAGTGCGACATCGACTGGGTCAGCGACTCCGCGCGGACCAGGATCGTCACCGACCGGGCCGAGCGAGCCAGGAACACCGCGGCCTGACCGGCCGAATTGGCCCCGCCGACCACGTAGATGTCCTGGCCGGTACAACCGGACGCCTCGGTGAGGGCCGAACCGTAGTAGACGCCGCTGCCGGTGAACGCGTCCAGGCCGGGCACGGGGAGCTGCCGGTAGGCGACGCCGGTCGCGAGGATCACGGTGTGCGCGTCCAGTGTGGCGCCGTCGGCGAACCGGACCGTGCGGGCCGACCCGTTGACTTCCAGGCCGACCACGTCGCGGGTGGTGACCAGTTCGGCCCCGAACCGGGTGGCCTGCCTGCGCGCGCGTTCGGCCAACTGCGCGCCGGACACGCCGTCCGGGAAGCCGAGGTAGTTCTCGATCCGGGAGCTCTGCCCGGCCTGCCCACCGGTGGCGGTGCGTTCGACCAGCACGGTCCGCAAGCCCTCGGACGCCCCGTACACGGCGGCGCCGAGGCCCGCTGGCCCACCGCCGACGATGATCAGGTCGTAGAAGTTCTCGGCGGGCGCCGTGGCCAGACCGACGGTCGCGGCCAACTCGGCGTCGGAGGGTGCGACCAGCGCGCTGCCCTCGGCGGTGATGACCACCGGCAGGCTGCGGCCGTCGCTGCCGGCCGCGGCCACCAACCGTTCGCCCTCGGGTTCGTCCACCTGGTACCAGCGGTAGGGAACCTGGTTGCGGGCCAGGAACTCGCGCACCTCGGAACTGCGCGCCGACCACCGGTGGCCGACGACCGTCACGTCGGCCGAGGGCCGCTGGTCATCGGCCGACCAGCTGTCCAGCAGCGCGTCGATGACCGGGTACAGCTTCTCCTCGGGCGGGTCCCAGGGCTTGAGCAGGTAGTAGTCGAGGTCGACGACGTTGATCGCGTCGATCGCCGCCCCGGTGTCCGCATACGCGGTGAGCAGCACGCGGCGGGCATTGGGGTGCAGGTCCATGGCCTGTTCGAGGAACTCGATGCCGTTCATCCCTGGCATCCGGTAGTCGGCGACGATGACAGCGACCGGCTCGCCACGCAACGTCATCTCGCGCAGCACGTCGAGCGCCTGGTCGCCCGATTCGGCCCTGATGACGCGGTGCCGGTCGCCGTAGCGGCGCCGCAGATCGCGGGCGACCGCTCGGGACACTGCCGGGTCGTCGTCAACGGTGAGAATCGCGGTGCGGTCTGCCACGGGAGAAACGATACGGCGTCGGACTGATTCGGCGGTCCGATTCACGAGCGGTCGGTGTGGCCGCGATCGGATCTTCGGGCCAGGCGTGTTTCGGGTAGCGTCCCCGAAGCCGGCGCGGACCTGGAGGTAGCCGCCTTGCCAGCACGAGGTGAGGTCGCTGGTCACCGCGACGGACGGCCGGTTGCTCGGCCGGCGCAGGCCGACCCGGCCACGGCGCCCGCGATCAATATCCGCGTCGTCGGCTCGCCCATCTGAGCACCGCAACGGAGGCAACATGTTCGTCGGTAGCGGAATCGCCCGGTTGGCAACGGCACTCGCGGCGGTCACCGCGGTGCTGACCTTGAGCGGTCCGGCCTCGGCCGCGCCGTTGCCGGTTCCCTACGGGAGTGCGTACCCGTTCCTCGACGTGGCCGTGCACGACTGGAACGCGGCGGTGCCCGGCGCAAACGACTGGACCTGTCACCCCAGCGCCGAGCACCCCGAACCGGTGGTTCTGGTCACCTCGACGTTCCTGTCCGACGGGGTGAACTGGACCTCGCTGGGGCCCTATCTGCACAACCGGGGTTACTGCGTCTACACGTTCAACTACGGTCGTACGCCATACGTCGCACCGGGACTCAACGGACTGGGACCAATACCTGATTCAGCCCAACAGACCGCCGATTTCGTGAACAAGGTGCTCGCCGCGACCGGTGCGTCGAAGGTCGACATGGTCGGCCATTCCCAGGGCGGCATGGTGGCCCGCTACTTCATCAACAATCTCGGCGGTGCCTCGGTTGCCGACAGGATGGTGTTGTTGTCCTCGCCGTACTCGATGGGCAGCCTGGCCGGCGTCAACCTGACTCAACTGGTGGAAAGCCTGGTGCCGCCGGTCGTGTTCGACGCCATCGAGAACTCCGGCGTCGTCCCGACCGGTCTGGTCCAGCTGATCGATCCGGCGTTCTGGCGAGAACTCGACGGCACCGGCAACGGTCTCGCCCCCAACGTGACCTATACCGAGGTCACTTCCCGCACCGACGAAGTAGGACTGTTCGGCGGCATGTCAGTCCCGGTCGGTGCCACCAACGCGAGCACCGAATACCTTCAGAACTATTGCCCGACGGACCTTTCCACCCATTTCGAGCAGCCCTATTCGCCGACCGCCGTCGCGCTCATCGGCAATGCGCTCGATCCGGCGCGGGCCATCATCCCGCCCTGCGCCATCGTCCCGATCACCGGTCCTTAGCGGCGCGCTACCGGGCCGGCAGCCGTGCGCCTTCCTCGGCGATCACCTTTTCGGCGAGTTGCAGGAATTCGGCGCGCAGCTGATCAACCGATACCCCGGGGCCCGCGAGTTCCTCGGCCAGTTCCGCCAGCGACCAGGTGAGTTGCAGACCGTGGCGGGCGAAGTAGAGCGCGACCGAGTCGATGCCCCACCGGCCGTTGACGTCGAGCCAGGCGTAACCGAGGATCTGCCACAGCCAGCGCGCGGTCCGTTCCGGATGATCAACCCGCAGCACCGTCTTGACATCGACCAGGGTGTGTCCGCCCGCGCTGCCGGCTCGGCCGATCAGCAGGTCGGCGTCGGCCCAGTTGTCCACGATCACCGGCCCGGCCACTCCGAGTGATCCGCCCTGCGCGGGGCGACCGGCGGCATCGCGCCATTGTTTGAGCACCCCGGAGGAGCGGGTCAGGGCCAGCAAGGCCAGCAACTCGGTGATCGCGGTGTCCGGCGCGAGGGCCTGTAGCTCTTCGGCGTGATAGCTCCCACGTTCGTGCAGAGCCAGCAGGTTGTCGACCAGGACGCCGGATCGGTAGATGTCTTCCCAGCGGGAGATCACATAACAGGCGCGCAACAGACGGGCCTCGACGGACGGCGGGGCAAGCTGACCCGCCGGGGCGTGCTCTTCCAGATCACGCACGGTGCGGAGGAAGAAATCGGCGAGCAGAAGCTCCTGGCGAAGGTCCTCTTCGCCGGGGTCGGTCGCCGGGCCAAGGTCGATCCAGCCGGTCGGGGACGGGCGCAGCTGTAGCGCCCTTGCCGATTGCGCGCTCGACAGCAGGCGATGGCTGGGCCAGGTGGCAGCGGTTCGGTCAGCCCAGCGACGGCTCACGATGCCACCGCCGACCAGGCCAAGGAGGCTGTAGTACGGCGGGGCGTGCTGCACCAGCAGCGCCAGCCGCACACCGAGGGTGCCGCCGACCGCGGCCCAGTGGTGCTGCCCGACCGTTCCGGTTGGCCGGATCGGTCGGTGCCCCGCGCCTGCCTTGGCCACCGCCTCGACCATGGCGCCGGTACCCGGCAGTCGGGTCGCGCACCAGCGGGCCAGTTGGCCGTCGTGCAGTTGGGTGGTCAGCGACATGAACGGTTCACTCCTGAGCTCTGTGCTGTCCGACGATGACGATGGGCCTGATCTTGCCCCCGGCCGGCCGCGTGGCCAAATCAATGTGGCAGATGTTCGGAGGTTGCGCTGTCGTCGCGATACTTCCGCTAGGCAACGGTCCGTCTAGCAGGCCCATGGTGTTGTCCCGCAGGACATCGACGGCGCATGTCGTACCAGATCCGGCGCAGGCGCCCGTCGTCACGCAGGGTAGTGGGCATCGCGAGGCCGGAGCCGTGTTCCAGTTCGGCGGCGGTGTGCCGGACAACGGACACGAACCAGCCGCTGGATTCCCTTCTGTGTCAGCTCAACCCGGCGCTCAAGGGCTGGTGCGTCTACTTCCGGCCCGGCGTGTCCAGCGCAACCTTCGTCCACCTGAGCTACTACACGTGGCATCGGGTCGGGAAAGTGGTTGCGTCGCAAACACCGCCGGTCCACTGGGAAGGACATCCGCCGCCGCTACTGCGACATCGGATGGTGGCCAGCCTCGGCGGATAGATCGCTGTTCAACCCCGGCGAAGGTAGCCGCCACGCGCTACCGCTACCGAGGAGCAGTGATCCCGATACCGTGGCAGGTCGCGGCGTGAGGAATCACATGCAGGCGCTGGCAGGGCTTGTGGAGCGCCCGGTGCCGTGAAAGTGGCCCGTCGGGTACGGGAAGCGGCTCGGCGCCGCGATGCAGGAGCTGATTGCGGCGCGGGCTGGCTCCATGTGATCCGGTTGCCGCCCGACGCCCTGGATCTCAACCCCCGGTCGAACGCTTGTGGTCACACCTCAAACGCGGCCTCGGGAACCTGATCGTGCACGGGATCGGTCAGTTGGCCGCGATCGTCAAGAACCGGCTCAAGCCCATCCAGTGCACCAGGTCGAGGTTGTACCCGTGCTGCACCAGCTCTAGCAGTCCGGTACCAGAGTCCACAACGGACACTTGGTCCTCGACTAGCTCCGCGAGGCCGCCCAGTAAATCCGCTTGGGCAATTCAGTTAGTACGCGATTGCGTAGGAGATCGGCGGGACTGGTTGTACTACTCTCCGTGTAAACGAAGTAAGATTGGGGGAGCGTTGCCATGGGCGCTGCTGTCATCGTAACATCTTGCTGATTATCGGCGACGCCGTTGCTGATCTGGGGGAGTGGCTATGAGTAGCGGGGCGGAGGCCGAAGCTCCGAGGCGCGACAACGACGAGCAGCCCGTGCGGCGGGCCGTACTGCGAGCGGAGGTGGACAACCCCCGGCACGTACCGTTTCTCCGGATCATCAGGCTGTTTCGGCCCTACTCGGCCAGGGTCGTGCTGTTGTTGCTGATCGTGCTCGTCTCCGCCGCGTCCTCGCTGGCGTCCCCGTTCCTGATCCGTGCCATTCTGGACCAGGCTCTGCCCGAACGGAACTCGGTACTGCTGACGATCCTCGCGCTGGCCATGCTGGCCGTCGCGCTCGGCGGCAGCGCGATGTCGGTTGCCACGTCCTGGTTGTCCAACCGGATCGGGCAGCAGGTCATGCACGATCTGCGGGTCGCGGTGTACTCGCACCTACAGCGGATGTCGTTCGGGTTCTTCACCAGGACGCGCACCGGTGACGTGCAGTCCAGGATCACCAACGACATCG
>DASXOJ010000055.1:0-8485 GCA_036494465.1 Pseudonocardiaceae bacterium | reverse complement strand
GGATCGTCGACGCGTTCGGTCGCCTGCTCGCCGGCGCGGTCGCCGATGCCGACCTGCCGATCGACCAGCTGGACATCCTGAGCCCGGCCGACCGCGCACAGCTCGACGCGGTCAACGACACCGCGCACCCTCTCGACCCGAACCTGACCCTTACCGCGCTGCTGGAAACCGCAGCACATTCGGAGCGGGAGGCGCTCGTCTTCGACGGCGAGTCGCTGGCCTACAGCGAGTTGCACGCGAAGGCGAACGGGCTGGCGCACGAGCTGGTCGCGGCCGGGGTCGGGCCGGAGTCGCGGGTGGCGGTCGCGGTGCCGAGGTCGTTGGAGCTGGTCATCGCGCTGCTCGCGGTGTTGAAGGCGGGCGGCGCCTATGTGCCGATCGATCCGGACTATCCAGCCGACCGCATCGCGTTCATGCTGGCCGACGCCACGCCGACCCTGCTGCTGACCAACAAGGACAGCATGCTGCCGGACGCAGGGGTCCCGGTTCGGGTGCTGACCGAGATCCCCACGGCCGCCGCCGCGCCGGAGATCGCGATCGCGCCGGCGAACTCGGCCTACATGATCTACACCTCCGGTTCGACCGGCAGGCCCAAGGGCACGATGGTGCCGCACCAGGGCATCACCAACCGTCTACTGTGGATGCAGCACGAGTACGGCCTGACCACGGATGATCGCGTGTTGCAGAAGACGCCGTCCGGATTCGACGTGTCGGTCTGGGAGTTCTTCTGGCCCCTGATCCAGGGCGCGACCCTGGTCATGGCCAAGCCCGACGGGCACAAGGACGCCCGCTACCTGGCCGAGCTGATCCAGCGCGAGCAGATCACCACCCTGCACTTCGTCCCGTCCATGCTGCGCGCGTTCGTCGCCGAGCCAACTGCTGCCGACTGCGCGAGCCTGACCAGGGTGATGTGCAGCGGCGAGGCGCTACCGCGCGAACTGGCCAACCAGTTCCTGGCCGTCCTCCCCAGCACCGGGCTGCACAACCTGTACGGGCCGACCGAGGCATCGGTCGACGTCACGTACACCCCGGTCGTGCGCGAGGACGGGCCGGTGCCGATCGGGCGACCGGTCTGGAACACCGGGGTCTACGTGCTGGACGGCAACCTCCGACCGGTGCCGCCGGGCGTGCCGGGGGAGCTGTACCTGGCGGGCGTGCAGCTGGCGCGCGGGTACTGGGGCCGGTCGGGCCTGACCTCGACCCGCTTCATCGCCGATCCGATCGCCGGGCACGGCGCACGGATGTACCGGACCGGTGACGTGGTGCGGTGGAACGCCGACGGTGAGCTGATCTTCATCGGCCGGGCTGACTTCCAGGTGAAGATCCGCGGCTTCCGGATCGAGCTGGAAGAGGTCGAGAACGTGCTGGCCCGGCAGGTGGGCGTGACGGGCGCGGCGGTGATCGTCCGCGAGGACCAGTCCGGCGACCCACGCCTGGTCGGCTACCTGAGCCCGGCCGATGTCGACCTGGACCAGGTCCGCGACGAACTACGAGCTGTGCTGCCCGAGTTCATGGTGCCCGCCGCGCTCGTCCCGCTCGACGATTTCCCGTTGACCCCCAACGGAAAGCTGAACCGCGCCGCGCTGCCCGCGCCCACGATCACGGTCGGCGGACGCGCACCGGCCAATCCGACCGAGGAGCTGCTGGCGAGGATCTTCGCCGACGTGCTCGGCCTGCCCGAGGTCGGCGTCGAGGACAACTTCTTCAGCCTGGGCGGGCACTCGCTGCTGATCATGCGGGTGGTCAACCAGGTGCGCGAGACGCTGAGCGTCGAACTGTCCATCCGGGCCTTGTTCGACACGCCAACGGTTGCCCAGCTGGCGCGCAGCCTCGGCGACGCGGGATCGGCTTTGGACGTGCTGTTGCCGATCCGGGCCGGTGGATCGAAGGCGCCGCTGTTCTGCGTGCACCCGGCTGCGGGTGTCGGCTGGGTTTATGCGGGTCTGCTGCGGCACATCGACGCCGACCGGCCGGTCTACGTGTTCCAGTCGCCAGGACTGACCGGTGACCATCCGCGATCGGTCGACGAAACCGCTGACCGGTACGTTGCCGAGCTGCGGAAGGTGCAGCCGAGCGGGCCGTATCACCTGCTGGGGTGGTCGTTCGGTGGAGTGGTCGCGCAGGCGATCGCGACTCGGTTGCAGCGCGACGGCGAACAGGTCGCGATGCTGGCCCTGCTGGACGCCTACCCGCTTGCCGATCGCGGACCGATCGAGTTCACGCCGGAGCAGGCGCTGGCGGCGGTGCTGGACTCGCTGGGCATCGACCCGGGCGCGGACGCGCTGAGCAGCGCCGACGCGTTCGCTCGACTGGTCGATGCGAAGAGTCCGGTCGCCGGTCTGGGCGAGGACGCGCTGGTCGCGATGGCGCGCGTCTTCGCCGAGAACACGCGGATGATGACGCGCTTCGTGCCGGACGTGTTCACCGGCGACCTGATCCATGTCAGAGCCACCATCGGCAACAGCCCGAAGCCCGGCGAATGGTCTTCCTATGTGGACGGACGGATCATCGGGCACGAGGTTGCCGCTACCCACGGCGGGCTGCTCGGGCCCGCCCCCCTCGGTGAGATCGCCGCTGTTCTGAAGGAGACCAAATGAGCTCCATCTTTGCAAGAAAGAGGGAATTCGGTCCCTGGATCGTGCTCAGCGCCTTGCTGACCGGTAGCGCGCTGGGGCTCATGGACTCGACCATCACCAATGTCGCAGTGCCATCGCTGATCCACGACCTGGATGCCCGGGTGGACCAGATCCTCTGGGTCGGCAACGGTTACCTGCTCGGCTATGCCGCGCTCGTGGTCACCGCAGGCCGGTTGGGCGATCTGTTCAGCCAGAAACGGCTGTTCCTGATCGGGGTCGGGCTGTTCATGGCGGCCTCGGTAGCCTGCGCCACCGCTCAGTCCGCCGATTTCTTCATCGCATCGCGCGTCGTGCAGGGGTGTAGCGCGGCGCTGTTCGGGCCGCAGTCGATGGCGATCATCACCCATATCTTCCCGACCGAGAAACGCGGGTCCGCCTTCGGCGTCTGGGGGGCGGTCGCCGGGATATCGGTTGCCGCAGGCCCGACCCTGGGTGGGCTGTGTGTGTCCACATTGGGCTGGCGGTGGGTGTTCGGGATCAACGTCGTGATCGGCGCCGCCGCCATCGCGTTCGCGGCGGTCGTGGTGCCGAACACGAAGTTCGGCCGGAAACGGCGACTGGACCTGGCCGGCGCCGCGTGGTTGTCGATCGCGCTCGCGCTGCTCGTGTATGGGCTACTGGAAGGTCAGTCGCACGGTTGGGGGCGAGTGCTCGGGCCGGTGACAGCGCCGATGGTGCTCGCCGCCGGGGTGGCCGCGCTGGGCGTGCTGGTGGTCGTCGAGCAGCGGCGGCAGGGCAGCGAGCCGATGCTGCCCTTCCACGTACTGCGCAACCGCAACTTCGTGCTGACCCTCGCCGCTGCCTGCGGGCTCGCGCTGTCCGTGAGCAGCATGTTGTTCCTGACTCTGCTGAACCTTCAGCTGTCGCTGGGGATGGCGGTCCTGGTCGCCGGTCTGACGGTCGCCACCGCGCCCGCGGTCTCTGTCGTGCTGTCGCCGATTTCGGGGCGGCTGACCGACCGGTACGGCGGCAAGTACGTGCTGTTCCTCGGCATGCTCGTGCTCGCGACCGGGCTGGTGCTACTGGCCTCCGCCGAGCGGATCGGGTCAACCTGGTACGACATGCTGCCCGGCCTGATCACCGTCGGCGTCGGCATGGGGGTGACGTTCGCGCCACCGGTCACCATGGCGATGAGCGACGTGCCACCGGAGCTGACCGGGGTCGCTTCCGGGTTCTTCAACATCGCGCGGATGTCCGGCAGCCTGATCGGCAGCGCGTCGGTCGGCGCGTTGTTGCAGGCCCGGCTGGTGCCCGCGCTGACCACCTCGGCGACCCGCGCGGCGAGCGCGTTGCCGGACGGGGTGCGGGAACGGTTCGTCGCGGGCTTCGCCAACGCCTCCACCGGCAACCTCCAGGTCCAGCACTTCGCGGTGGCCGGCGCGCCCCTCCAACTGGCCGCGCAGGTGCTGCACGAGGGGCTCGCCGACGCCATCCGCTGGACGTACGCGCTGCCGGTGACCGTGCTCGTCGTCGGTGCGATCGCCGTGCTGGGGGTACGCGTGATCAAGAAGCCACAGCCAGTCCCGGAGCAGCTCGCTCCGGTCCCACAGTCTCGATAACAGGAGGGTTCGTCATGGAATTCGGTCTGTTCTACTTCGCCAACGACTCCGAGTCGAGCGACGACCGGTACCGCATGCTGCTCACCGGCGCCAAGTTCGCCGACACACACGGGTTCAGCGCCGTCTGGACACCGGAGCGCCACTTCCACGCCTTCGGCGGCTCCTATCCGAACCCCGCCGTTGTGGGGGCTGCTGTCGCCGCGATCACCGAGCGGGTCGGGATCAGGGCGGGCAGCGTGGTCGCGCCGCTCCATCCGCCGGTGCGCATCGCCGAGGAATGGTCCGTTGTGGACAACATCTCGCACGGCCGGGTCGGGCTGTCCTTCGCGTCCGGTTGGCACGCGGTCGATTTCGCCATTCGCCCCGAGAACTATGCCAACCGGCGCGACGTGCTGATCGACACCGTCGACACGGTGCGCAAGCTGTGGCGCGGTGAAACCACCAAACTCCTGGACGGGACCGGGGAACCGGCGAACGTGCGGATCTTCCCGACCCCGGTGCAGGCCGAACTGCCGGTCTGGGTGACCAGCGCGGGCAACATCGAGACGTTCCGCAACGCGGGCCGCACCGGTAGCGGGGTGCTGACCCACCTGCTCGGTCAGGACCTCGACGACCTGCGCGCGAAGATCGCCGCCTACCGGGAGGCGTACGCCAAGGACCACGACGGTCCCGGGCAGGTCGCGCTGATGCTGCACACCCTGCTCGGCGAGGACAAGGAGCAGATCAGGGAGCTGGTGCGCGAGCCGTTCAGCAACTACCTGCGCTCGTCGATCGGGCTGATCCTGAGCTCGGCCGGGGACATCCTGCCCGGCGTCGACCCGAAGAACCTGACCGAGGACGACATCGACTTCCTGGTCATGCACTCCTTCGACAAGTACTTCGAGACCGGCGGCCTGTTCGGCACGGTCGAGGACGGGAAGGCGATCATCGAACGGCTCGCGTCGACCGGGGTGGACGAAGTCGCCTGTCTGATCGACTTCGTCAACGACACCGATGTCGTGCTCGGCGGCCTGCCCTACCTGGACGAGCTGCGCCAGGCGGTGGCGTCATGACGACAGCGCCCTACGGCGAATGGGCGTCGCCGATCAGCGCGGCCGACGTGGCGCGTGTGGTCGGTGCGCCGGACTGGGTCCAACTGCACGCGGGCGAGGTGTGGTGGACCCAGACCCGCCCCGAGGAAGGCGGCCGCGCGGCGTTGCTGCGCGCCACGCCGGACGGCATCGTGCACGATGTGCTGCCGGGCGACTGGAACGTGCGCAACCGCGTACACGAGTACGGCGGTCGCCCCTGGACCATCGTGGGCGACCGGGTCGTTTTCACGCACTGGGCGGACCAGCGGGTGTACGTACTCGATGGCGTACCGAGGCCGATCACCGAGGTGCCTGCCCGCGAGCAGGGTCTGAGATACGGGGACCTGACCGCGGGGCCGGGCGATCGCGAGGTCTGGTGCGTGCGCGAGACCGAGACCGGCGAAGGACCGACCGACGTGGAACGCGATCTGGTCGCCATTGCGCTGGACGGCTCGCCGGTGCGCCTGCTCGGCGCGAGCCACCACTTCATGAGCGCGCCCAAACCGAGCCCGGACGGCACTTATGCCGCGTGGCTCGGCTGGGAGCATCCGCGAATGCCCTGGGACGGCACGGAACTGTGCGTAGCGCCCATTCTGTCCGACGGCACGTTCGGCAAGCACTGGGTGGTCGCAGGCGGCCGGCACGAGGCGGTCTGTCAGTTCGAATGGGACAGTGCGGGCGCCATCCTCGCGATGACCGACCCGGGCGGCTGGTGGAACCTGCACCGGGTGCTGCTGGACGGGTCCAGCATGAATCTCGCGCCGTGCGAGGAAGAACTGGGTGGTCCACTGTGGTCACTCGGCGCGCGCTGGTTCGCGCCGCTCGGTGACGGCCGATACGCGGTGCTGCGCGGCGGTGCGCTCGCGGTGCTGGACGAGTTCAGTCGCACGATCACCGATGTCGATGTTTCGCTGCCGGTGTGGGGGTCGAGCCTGGTCGCGTCGGACAGTGTGGTCGCCTGTACCGCTGCCGGGCCGACCGCGAACTGGGCGGTGGTCCAGGTCGATCTGCGTGACCCGGCGAACACGCTGACCACGTTGAGCGAGTCGCCCGCGGGCACCCTGCCGGTCGACTACCTGCCGCCCGCGCACGAGCGCGTCTTCACCGGACCGGACGGCCGGCGCATCCCGGCCGTCCTCTATCCGCCGACCAACCCCGACTACCTCGCTCCCGATGGCGAGCTGCCGCCGTACATCGTGCACGTGCACGGCGGGCCGACAGCCCGGTTCACGCCGGTGCTGATGCGCGTGTTCGCGTACCTGACCAGTCGCGGCATCGGTGTCGTGGCGGTGAACCATGGCGGGTCGGCCGGGTACGGGCGGGCGTTCCGGGAGCTGCTCAACGAGCAGTGGGGTGTCGTCGACGTCGCCGACTGCGCCGCGGTGGCGGCTGCGCTGGGCGATGAGGGGATCGCGGATCCGGACCGGTTGGGCATCCGGGGTGGCAGTGCCGGTGGCTGGACCGGCGCGTTGTCGATCGCGACGACGGATGTCTACCGGTGCGCCACAATGCTGTGTCCGTTGCTGGACCTGGTCAGCTGGGTCGAGCAGACGCACGACTTCGAGTCTCGGTACATGGAGGGCCTGATCGGCAGGCTGCCCGAGCACAAGGACCGCTACCTGGAACGCTCGCCGATGACCCACGTCGACCAGGTCGCGGTGCCCGTCCTGCTGATGCAGGGCGCCGACGACCCGATCTGCCCGGCCCCGGACGCGACCCGCTACATGTCGCGGCTGGAAGGAACCGGCGTGCCGCACGCGTATCTCGCCTTCGAGGGCGAGCGGCACGGCTTCCGCAAGGCGGCCAACGTCGCCCGGGTCGCCGAAGCCGAACTGGCGTTCTACGGGGAGGTGTTCGGGTTCGCGCCACCTGACGTGCCGCCGCTGCCGATGGACACGTGAGGTAGCGCAGCCTCAGATGTCGGCGAAGTCACGCTCGGCGAACCTCGCGATGGCGGTCTCGACCACGTCGAGCGTGACTCGCGGCACCACGACAAGGCTCCCCTCCGCGAAGATGCCACGCGTGTCCAGTTCGATCGTCACCGATTGCATGAGGCGGACCGGGTCATAGAAGGTGACGATCCGCTGGCCACCGTCCCAGACCACCGTCACCATGATCCAGCCCTTGGCCTCCTGCGTCATCCAGTCGAGCTCATCCAAAGGCGCCGGCCATTCAATTCGATATTTCATATCGGCAGCATGCCTGACGTTCGGCGCAAATAGGACATGAATATTCGAGCGTGTTCTGTTGCATCCGCTGGTGGAGACCTGCGAAGATCGATCACGCGCCACCTGTACTCGTACTGGGCACGTCATGCCTGCCGGCTGCCGGTTTCAATGGTGGCATGATGAGCGAAACAATCGATACTCCTTGGGGCGCTTCGGTGTTCGGCGCGGCGAGTGTGCAGGCAGCGCCGGACGTCGCCCGGCTGCGGATGTCGATCAATGAGACGCGAGAGCAGCCGGCCGAAGCATTCGACGCGGTCCGGGCGGCGATCACCAGTGTTCGCCAGGCCCTCCGTGCGCACAACGTGTCAGACTCGGCGGTGTCCACCTCTCAGTTGAACCTGAAGAGTGTCTGGCGGTACGTCGAGAGCCAACAGGTCTTCGCCGGTTACACCTGTGGCGCGTCGTTCGCGATCGAACTCGACGACGTCGACATCCTGGAATCGGTTCTCGTCGATGTGGTCGCCGCCGGAGCCAACGAAGTCGACAGAGTTACATTCGACGTGCGCGCCAAGCCGCGGTTGCGGGCCGAAGCCCGCTCGGCTGCTGTCGTTGCCGCGCGGGAAAAGGCCCGGCAATACGCGACCGCAGCAGGCATGAAGCTCGGACCTGTTGTGCACATCAAAGACATCGACGCCGAGCAACTGGGCGGGTACCGCGGTCACGGCCAGGCAGCACAGCCCATCGGAGACGGTGATCTGTTGCCGGGCAACGTCTCCGTGTCCGCCGGAGTCGTGCTGGGCTTCTCGCTGATCACGGCATGAAAAATGGCTGGCGCCTCGGCTCGTGGCCTGGGCGCCAGCCCGTGGAGGTTTGCCGTGGTCCTGTTCAGGACGCGGCGCGGTCCATCGCCCTGATCAGGCTGTTGGGCCGCATGTCCACCCAGTGCTCCTCGACGTAGTCGAGGCACGCCTGCCGGGGCTGCTCGCCGAACACGGCCTGCCAGCCATCCGGGATGGTCGCGAACGCGGGCCAGAGGGAGTGCTGGCCCTCGT
>DASXOJ010000054.1:0-19403 GCA_036494465.1 Pseudonocardiaceae bacterium | reverse complement strand
CTCACGCCGTGCGGGCTGATGCCGTACCTCGTGGCAATCGTGGCAAGGGACTGACCGGACAGGTAGAGTTCGGCCGCTTCCTGGGTCTGGCGCTCGCTGAGTGCGGGTGGCTGCGTTTCGATGCCACGAGTGCGGAGCTGGTCACCTACCGTATTTCGGTGAATGTCGAACTTGGTGGCAAGGTCGTAGACGGTGGCGCCCGCTCGGTAGTCGGCGACCAGTCGGTCGACTTCGTCGCGGTGAAGCTGACGGGCCGTACGTGGTGGAACGCGCGGAGGCTTGGTCGGGTTAGATGTGCTTGACCAGTCTAGAACGACGTTAGATAGGCGTTTTGTCCGTTGTCTCGTCCTGGAAAGGGCCTCAATGACCCCTACCACCAGCACTGCCGGAATCATGGACCGTACATCCGAAACGGTCCTTCGGTGATCTTGCTGAAGACTCGGACGTGAGGAAAATCCCTGCATCGTCGGCTTTGCCGAGCTCGCGACTTGTCAGAATCCGTTGTGGTTTCAGGCTGTTCTCATGTGGATGGGTGACCGTCTCTGCCACTCACGCGGGGTTCCCGATCGCGTGCCGGACGCTCAGCCGCTGCCCACCATCACTGAGGTGCTTGCCGTTTCCGGGAATCCGGATGCTTCGGGGTTTCCTCGTTTTCGGCGCGGATCTACTCGCGGAGTGGCCCTGGTAGCGGGCGTCACCGCAGGGGTGGGACTAAGCGAGCTGGTCATGGAGTTGTAATGGTCGCTGGGCGGTGGAACCGTTCTGGGGTGGGCAGGATGGAATGAGAGACCAGCGACTTTGTGACTCAGCGTAACGAGGAGAGTGCATCCAGATGAGCAACCACACCGAGAAGGCCATTCTCGCCGGCGGGTGTTTCTGGGGCATGCAGGATCTGATCCGCAAGCGCCCCGGCGTGCTCTCGACCAGGGTTGGCTACTCCGGCGGTGACGTGCCCAATGCCACTTACCGCAACCACGGCACGCACGCCGAGGCCATCGAGATCGTGTTCGACCCGGAGCAGACCTCCTATCGGGACCTGTTGGAGTTCTTCTTCCAGATCCACGACCCGTCGACCCGCAACCGGCAGGGCAACGACATCGGCGCCAGCTACCGCTCGGCGATCTTCTACACCAGCGACGAGCAGAAGGTCGTTGCCGAAGACACCATCGCCGACGTGGACGCCTCCGGCCTGTGGCCGGGCAAGGCGGTCACCGAGGTGAGCCCGGCCGGTCCGTTCTGGGAGGCCGAGCCGGAGCACCAGGACTACCTGGAGCGCTACCCGGACGGCTACACCTGCCACTACCCGCGGCCGAACTGGAAGCTGCCGCGGCGTGCGGAGGCCGCCAAGTAAGTCGGTGAACAAAGGAGCGGGCCGAAGAATCGGCTCGCTCCTTTTTCATGTGTAGTGGGAGTGGACGGCGGGCTGGCCGGTGTAGTTCGGGCCTGCCTCGCTGTTGGCGCCGAGGTAGGTGAAGGGCAGGGAATTCGGGCCGTCGCCGTGGGCGAACCCGATGCGGTGGCGCCGGGTGTCGACGGTGAAGCCCGCGGCGCGGAGCGCGGTGGTGGCGCGGCGGCCGAGGGGTCGGTCGTCGGCGGTGCGGAGATTGTTCAGATCCAGGTTCGCGACGAGTTGACCGCCGGGCGTCAGCCAGGTCGCGGCTTTCGCCAGCACGCCTAGCTTGTCGCCGAGATAGTGCAGGCCGTGCACACAGGTGATCAGGTCGAATCCGGGATCCTCCGGTGTCCAGGTCGTCACCGAGGCGGTGACCAGGCGGACCGCGTTCGTCGGTGGCGCCGCGTAGAAGTCGACGAGGTCGATGCCGGTGATGCGCAGCCGCTCGTCGTCGAACAGGCTCGAGCATTGGCGTAGCGCTTTTCCGGTGCCGCAACAGATGTCGAGCCAGCGGAAGCCGCCGTTGGCGAGTCGCGCGCTGATCAGCGCCGGGATGTCGATGCCGAGTTCGCGCGTGTAGCCGTTCGATCCGGTCAGATCACGTTCGCGGTTCATGGTCCGGTTCGCGACGACCGAGGAACGTTCGAGGGCGTCGTTGCCGAGCAGGCTGGGCACGGATCATCGTAGCCGTCGCGCGGTGTGTCGATCGTGGTCATACCGTGGTCGGATCCGAGGCACTAACGTCGAGAGGCGGGCCAGAGGTACAACGCGGGAACCGTTCGAATCGGTCAAAGGAGACTCATGATCTTCATTACCGCCAAGTTCCGGATCAAGCCGGAGGATGCCGACCAATGGCCGGAGATCTCCCGCGAATTCACGAACGCGACCAGGAACGAGCCTGGCTGCCTGTGGTTCGACTGGTCCCGCAGCCTCGACGACCCCAACGAATACGTGCTGGTCGAAGCATTCCGAGACGGTGACGCGGGCGGCGCCCACGTCAACTCGGCGCACTTCAAGACCGCGCAGCAGACGCTCCCGCCGCACCTGACCGAGACACCCCGCATCGTCAACTTCGAGGTCGGCCAGAACGACTGGTCCGAACTCGGCGAGATGGCGGTGCCCAAGTAGCCCTCGGTCACGCGGGTCGCGGCGGCCGAAGCAGTTGGTAGCCGGCGACGTGGGTGAAGCCCATCCTCCGGTAGATGGACGCGCCCATGGAGCCGGCTACCAGCGTGCCGGTCCGCAACCCGCGCGCACGTCCCGCGCGCAGCGCCGCTGCCGTCAACCGGGTACCGATGCCGCGCCTGCGAAACCCCTCCACGGTCGCGACCTGGTACACGCCCGCGACGTCGTGGCGGACGAACAGCAGTGACGTGCCCACGATCCGGCCGTCGACCCGCGCCGTGAAGCGGACGATGTCCTTGCTCGGGCGCGATTTCTCCACATTGACCAGTTCGTCGAGTTGATCGTCCGCGAGGCCGAACGACGAACGGTAGGCGCGAACCCAGTCGCGCAGGTCGTCTCCTGTTTCGTCGATGGCGACGTTGGCGGGGCTGGTTTCGTCGAATGCTCGGTCCAGGTCGATCGCCATGACCGGGACGGATCCGACCAAAGCCGCGCCGCGCGTCAACAGATCCTCGGCAAGGCCAGGCCGGGAGTCCGCGCCTGCCCACCACAACCACGGCACCCCGGCCAGTCGGCGATCGGCTTCGTGGAGTGCGTCGTCGACGCCGCCGTGCCGCAGGCGCAGCACGCCGTTGAGTTGGGGATGGGACACGCCGCTGCGGTAGATGGCCAGATCCGCGCCGGATCGGTAGGCAACGCCGCAGCCGAGCCAGAAGTCGCGGGCGTTGTCGAACAGCGGCCCCAGATCCGTGCTCGTCACGGTCATGGTCATGACGCGAGCTTAGGTTCGCCGCGCGGGCAGGGGTCGGTGCCGGATGTGGTTCATTGGCGAGGCTCCGTTGGGGGTGCCTACCGTTTTCGCTGCTGGGTATGGGTTTTCCGAGGTGATCCCCGCCAAGGAGTTGTCGAGGTTTTCCAGAGTCCACAGTGGATGCGAGCGGGGCGGGGAAATTGGTTCGTTTCCGCGTGCAACCCGTCACCGTGCGTCCTCCGTCCACAGGACATGACACGACAAGGTTTGATCCACGAACGCAGGTCCGCGGTCCTGGCCCCGCTCGCGCTGCTCGGGGTCGCGTTGTGCGGTGTCGTCGGCTGCGGCAGCCAGGTCAGTCCCGCGTCGGCACCGGCGCCCGGTTCGGTCGCGGTCGCGCCTGCCACGTTGCCCGACTGTCCGGCCGCGCTCCCCAAGGCAGGCACCTACCCGCCAGGCCCGGCCGCGACCATGGTCCCGGCGACGCCCAGCGGCGCACGAGTGTGCCGGTACGCGGGCCTGAACGAGTCCACTGCGGCCGGCACCCTGGTCAAGGGCGCGCAGTTGAACAACGCCGAGCTGCCTCGATTGGTGAGCAGCCTGAACGCGGCTGTGCCGATGCCGCAGCGGATGAACTGCCCGATGGACGACAACAGTTCCGACCTGGTGATCTTCGGCTACCCGGACGGGCACACGGTGAACGTGAAGGTCGGCTTGACCGGGTGCAACGTGGTGGGCAACGGCGCCGACACCAAGCACCTGACGAGCACGCCGACGCTCGGCCAGTTGGCGTCGGTGGTGGGCGCGCCCAGCGGGCCTGGCCAGCCCGGGAAGTGATCTTTCGCGACTGCGGCGGCCGGGCCTTCGTGGCCCGGCCGCCGCATTAGCACGTTCGCCATTGCGCTGTGTTCAATTGTCCACAGCCGCGATTCGCCCACCCGGTTGTCCACAGCCCCGCTCGCGCGCCTGGACATGTTGATCTTGGCGACTAGACTGGCTTCGGGGTCGCCCCCCAGGGATGGGTGGGGGATGTGGGAGTGGGCGAATCTCTTTCAGCTTTTGGCTCAGTCGGTGCCGCCCTTGGTGCCGGCGGCCCACTTGACCTGCGGTGAGGCGTAGAAGTTCATGCCCATCGCGGTCCACCGGGGGCCTTGCTGGGCCAGGCGGTTCGAGAACGACGTCCAGTTGTGCGTGCTTTCCGGGGACCAGCCGAGTTCGGCGATCGCGGGCAGCCTCGGGAACGCCATGTACTCGATGTTCGCCATGGTCACCAGGGTCTCGGACCACAGCGGGGCTTCGACGCCGAGGACCGACGATCCCGAGACGCCCTGCAGGTAGTTGCCGGGATCCCAGTTGTAGGCGTCTTTTTCCTCGATGTACGCGGCCCAGTTCTGGCCGAGCTTGGTATTCGTCGTGTACTTCATGTCCATGTACGCCTTATTCGCGGGCGCCATGACGACCTTGTTTCCCCGGGCAGCCGCGGCGGCGGTGTTCGGGTCGGTGGTGTCGGTGCCCCAGAATTCGGCGACCACCGACGTGGGCGGGTCGACCGCGGTGATGTCGTGCCAGCCCATCGCTGCTTTGCCGTACTTGCTGACGATCGGCAGTTCCTGGCTCTCGAACGTCTGGTAGTCCGCCGCGCTGGTCGACTGCGCTTCGTCACCGCCGACGTGGATGTACGGGCCGGGGGTGAGCTGGGCGAGCTGCTGGATCACGTTGTCCAGGAAGGAGTAGGTGATCGGCTTGCTCACGCAGAACGAGCTGAACCCGACGTCGGTGCCGGTGTAGAGCGGCGGGGCGACGCCGTTGCAGTTGAGCTGCGCGTACGAGGCGAGTGCCGCGTTGGTGTGCCCTGGGCCGTCGATCTCCGGCACGATGGTGACGTAGTGCGACTGCGCGTAGGCGACGATCGCCTTGTAGTCGGCCTGGGTGTAGTAGCCGCCCGCGCCGCCGCCGACCTCTGTGCTGCCGCCGACGGTGGTCAGGTTCGGCCAGCCGTTGATGGCGATCCGCCAACCCTGGTCGTCGGACAGGTGCAGGTGCAGATAGTTGATCTTGTACAGCGAGATCTCGTCGATGTACCGCTCGACCACGCTCACCGGGAAGAAGTGTCGCGACACGTCGAGCATGGCGCCGCGGTAGGTGTACCTCGGGTGGTCGGAGATGGTGCCGCCGGGCACGGTCCAGGGGCCGGACTGCTTGGTGGCGCCGTCGGCTGCCGCGGGCAGTAGCTGCCGCAGGCTCTGCAACCCGTCGAACAGGCCCTCCGCCTGGTTCGCCGCGACGGTGACGCCTGATCCGTTGACGGTCAGCGTGTACCCCTCCGGACCGAGGCTGGCCGGTCCGTT
The DNA here is from genome assembly GCA_036494465.1 of Pseudonocardiaceae bacterium. Lineage (GTDB taxonomy): Bacteria > Actinomycetota > Actinomycetes > Mycobacteriales > Pseudonocardiaceae > CAJCJE01. Next base: position 13,786 of record DASXOJ010000054.1, on the reverse strand, counting down.
GAGCAGGAACGCGATGCCGCTGTCGGCGAGCGGGCCGCGCCGGATCGCGGAGGTGACGACCGGCAATGGGAAGCCGGTGGTGCGCCGCAGTTCGGTGCCGAGCTGGCCGGCGACGGCGCTGGCCGCCGAGGAGCCGGACTGGGCGAAGATGACCGTGGTGGCGGTCACTTTGTACGGGGTCTTGGCCGAGGTCACCGAGACCGGCGCCGGGACGACGTCACCGATGCTCGGGATCTGCGGCAGCGCTTTGGCCGTGGCTGCCTGGCCGGAGGCGCTGAGGGCCACGGTCGCGGACCCGGCCAGCACGATGCCGGCCGTCAGTACCGCGAACCGGCGCCTCCGTGCGCTCACGGTTCGGTGCTGCATGTATGGGTCCTTCCAGGTCGACTGAGCGAAGCAGGGCAGGGCTGAGCGATCTGTGGTTCCGTGTGACCTGGTCTACTCGCCATTGGGGGTACGTGGTATAGACCACTTGGTGGAATGTGGACGAACGGCGCACGATGGGCGATCCGGAGTTGGATCACCGCTGATCTTCGGGGGTGGATCGGCGCAACGACGTTGTCAGTCGATTCGATAAGGTAGAGCCTGTCCGCACACGCCTCTATGCCGCTCTCAAGCGACTGCGCAAACAGGGAGCAACTGGTCATCGACGAGGGTCAGCTGATCGCCGGTCACTACCGGCTACTGGAACAAGTCGGCAGCGGGTCGATGGGCGTCGTGTGGCGGGCGCGTGACGAGCGACTTGAGCGCATTGTCGGGATCAAGCAACTGCTGCTTCAACCCGGCCTGACCGAGGAACAGAAGCAGGACGCGCGCCGCAGGGCCCTGCGCGAGGCCCGGATCGCCGCCAAGCTGCACCATCCGAACGCGATCGTCGTGTTCGACGTGGCCGAGCACGACGGTGATCCGTGCATCGTGATGGAGTACCTGGCCGCGCGCAGCCTCGCCGCCGTCCTCGGCGAGCAGGGCAGCCTCTCGGTCGAGGAGGTCGCTGCGCTCGGCACGCAGATCGCCTCGGCGATCGCGGTCGCGCACGCCTCCGGGATCGTGCACCGTGACATCAAGCCCGGCAACATCCTGATCACCGACGGTGGCATCGCCAAGATCACCGACTTCGGCATCGCGCGCGCCGTTGGCGACATGACCATCACGCAGACCGGCATGTTCGCCGGTACCCCGGCCTACCTGGCGCCCGAGGTGGCGCGCGGCTCCGACCCGACCTCGGCTTCGGATGTGTTCTCCTTCGGCGCGACCCTCTACGACGCGGTCGAGGGCGGGCCGCCGTTCCCGGAGCGGCAGAACCAGCTGGCGCTGTTGCGCCTGGTCGCGGAGGGTGTCGTGCAGCCGCCGAAGCAGGCGGGCGCGTTGACCGCGCTGCTCATGCAGCTGCTGCGCCCCGAGCCTGCGGACCGGCCGACGATGGCCCAGGCCAGCAGGCTGCTCGCCGAACTGGCCGGCTCCAAACTGCCCGCGACCGTGCTGGCCGGTGTGCCACGCAATCCCACCAGGCCGGACATGGTCCCGACCAAGTCGGCCGAGGCGAAACCGGCACCCGATGCCGTACCGCGGCCGGTGCCGGTTGCCGCCGGTGCCGGCTCCGAGGAGCCACCGCCGGTCCTGCCCACGTCCTCGGGCGTGCCGTCCGCCGCGTTCGTGCAGGAGGGCACCCAGATCGCCGAGCGGCCCAAGCCGATGCCGGACGTGCGCAAGCGTGCGCTGTTCATCGGTGCGGTGGCATTGGTGCTGGTCGTCGCCGTGGTCGGCATCATCCTGGCCAACTCCAATAGCGGCAGCGGCCAGAACCAGGCAGGCGGTCAGACCGGCGGTTCCACCCAGACCTCGCAGCCGAACAGCGGCGGTGGCGGCGGTCAGCCCAGCTCGAACCCGTCCAAGAGCGGCACGCCGACCTCCGCCGCACCGCCGCAGGCTCAGTCCATCGGCACGATCCAGTTCAGCGACGGTGGCAACTTCATGATCAGCTTCTACAGCAATGCGACCAAGAACCCGGCCGCTGCCTGGAACCAGCTCACGCAGCTCGGGCAGTTCTCATACAAGAACTCGGAGTCACTGTTCGCCGAGTACTGGAGCCTGCAAGGGCAGGTCTACACCGGCCACATCAGCACGGTCAGCAAGAACTCGGACAACTCTCTGACTGTGCCGGTCCCGTTGACCTATGGCAGTGGCCAGAGCACGACGATCAACGCGCGAGTGGTCCAGACGTCGGCCGGGTTGCAGGTTGACAGCAACACCATGATCAACGGTACGTCGCTGCCCAGCGCCAACGGTGGCGCCAACAGTCAGTGATCGGGGGCCTATGACGGATCGGGGACTGCTGGGGCCGGACTCGGTGACCTGGAACATGCACGCCGACCCGTCGATGTGGATCGCCGGGATCACCAGCCTGTACTTACAGTCGCTGCATCCGCGCGCGGTCGCCGGGGTGGTGCAGAACTCGAACTTCCAGGAGGACCCGCTCGGTCGGCTGGCGCGCACCGCGAACTTCGTCGGGTTGAGCACGTACGGGCCCAAGGACCAGGTCGCCGAGGCGGCGGCGAGGGTGCGGACGATCCACCGGTCGCTGCGCGCCACCGACCAGCGCACCGGGCAGACTTTCCGGATCGACGATCCCGAGTTGCTGCGCTGGGTGCACTGCGCCGAGGTGTCCTCGTTCCTGGCGGTGGTCCGGATGGCCGGATATCCGTTGACCGACGGCCAGGCCGACCGGTACCTGGACGAGCAGCGGCAGACCGCGACCCTGGTCGGGCTGCACGCCGGGGACATCCCGGGCAGCCAGGCGGAGATGCGCGGCTACTTCGCGGACATGCGGCCGGAGTTGGCGCGCACGCCGGACAGCGACATCGTCTACCGCTTCCTGCACCGGCCGCCGTTGACGTTTCCGCTGGTGCTGGGCAGGCCGGTGTACACGACGCTGCTGGGGCACCTGGCGTACTCGTTGCTGCCGAGTTGGGCGGTCGCGTTGCACGAGCGGGATCCCTATCCGAGGGACGGCGCGATCGCGTTGCTGCGGACGCTGCGCGCGACCGCTTTCGGAGTGCCGAAGTGGCTGCGCTGGGGCAAACCCGAGCCGTACGCGATCCAGGCGATCGCGCGGCTGGGGAACTGGGCGCGTCCGTCGGTGCGCCGTTTGCCCAAGATCTAATGGCCTGTTTGGGTCAACGGCGCACCGGTCCGGTCTGGGCGGTCAGGACGGCTTCGCCGAGCTGAAGGTGATCATCGGCGGCCGGGCAGGGCCGTCCTTCTTGGCATCGGGCGAGACGCCGGGCTGCGCGGGCTGGCTGAACGGCGAGGCCAGGGCGGGACGCCCCGGTTCCGGGGCGGGCTGCGGTTCGGGGGCGGGAGCTGAAGCTGCGGCGGGAGCCGACGTGGCGGCCTTGGGCGCGGTGGCCGGAGCTGCTGCGGGAGCGGGCTTGGACGCGGCGGCCGGAGCTGCTGCGGCGGGCTTGTTCACGGCGGGCTTGTCCTCGGTGGGCTTGGCGGCGGGTGTGGCGGTGGCGGGAGCCGATGCCGGGGGCTTGGCTGTGGGGGCGGATGTGGCGGGGGCCGATACCGACGACTTGGCGGACGTTGCGCCGGGAGCCGATGCTGGGGGCTTGGCCGCGGGCGCTGACGCGCCGGGCTTCGCCCGGGCAGCAGCAGCTTTTTCCACCACGGGCTTGACGGCGGACGCCGCGGTCGCGGCGACTTTTTCCGCGGTCGCTTTCTCCACTGTGGTCGCAGGGCGTTTGGCGGTCGAGGTTTTCGCCGACGCGGACTTTGCCGGTGTCTTGGCGGCCGCCGCGGGCTTGCGGGTACGGGCGGGCTTTGCCGGCACCGCTTCGTCGAGCCCATCGACCTCCATGGCCAACTGGTTGGCGGGAATCCGGGACTTGATCGCGCTGCGCGGCGCGGGCAGGTGCTTGCCCGCTTCGATCGGCGTGGGCGCTGGCAGCAGACCGGGTTCTTCGTCGGCGACCGGCGCGGGAACCGCGTTTTCCGGGCGGGCCTTGCGAATGAACTCGGTCAGCGACGCACGCAGTTGCCTGGCGTGCTTGCTGGAGAGGTCGATCTCGTATTCGACGCCGTCGAGCGCGAAGGTCACAGTCTCCGCTGCGGGTCCTCCGTCAATGTCGTCGACCCACTCGACCACGGTCTTGCTTGCCACGATTCCCCTTGGATGCCACAGAGCCGACGATGCTGTCGTCAAGGATACGAGAGTGGACCGACAGTCAGTTCGCTGATGCCGAATCGGGGCCCGGGTGATGCCCGGGCCCCGATTGCTGACGGTGGTGACTACTTTGCGTAGTCGTGGAAGCCGCGTCCGCTCTTCTTGCCGAGCAGGCCCGCGTCGACCATGCGCAGCAGCAGCGGCGGCGGCGAGTACAGCGGTTCCTTGAACTCCGCGTACATCGACTCGGCGACGGCTTTGGTGGTGTCCAGGCCGATCAGGTCGGTCAACGCGAGCGGTCCCATCGGGTGCGCGCAGCCGAGCACCATGCCGTTGTCGATGTCCTCGGCCGACGCGAAGCCGGACTCGAACATCCGGATGGCCGAGAGCAGGTACGGGATGAGCAGCGCGTTCACCACGAAGCCCGCGCGGTCCTGGGAGCGGACCACGGTTTTGCCGAGTGGTCCGGTGACAAAGGACTCGGCGCGCGCCTGGGTCTGGTCGTCGGTGAGCAGCGACGGGATCAGCTCGACGAGTTTGAGCACCGGCACGGGGTTGAAGAAGTGCACGCCGATGACCTGCTGCGGGCGCTTGGTGGCCATGGCGAGTTTCATGATCGGGATGGACGAGGTGTTGGACGCGAAGATCGCGTCCGGGGATTCGACGACCTTGTCCAGGGTGGCGAACACGTCGACCTTGGTCGGCTCGTGTTCGGCGACGGCTTCGACGATCAGTTCGCGGTCGGCGAATTCGCCGAGGTCGGTGACGAAGCGCAGCCTGCCGAGCGCGGCGTCGCCTTCGGTCTCGGACAGTTTGCCGTTGCGCACACCGCGCTGGATGGACTTGGTGACGCGCGCCTTGCCCGCGTCGGCCGCTTCCTGGTTGACCTCGTTGACCAGCACGTCGAGGCCGGCTCGCGCACATACCTCGGCGATGCCCGATCCCATCAACCCGGCGCCGACCACCCCGACCCGACCGATCTCTGCCACTGCTCCGCCTTCCGTCGCTGTCCTACTTGCCGACACTACTGCGCTGGGACTCCTCGATGGTGATCTGGCCGCTGTCGGAGTCGTAGTCGAACAACTCCGCGTAACGGCCCCAGTCGATCGCGGTGTCGAGCTGTTGCTGCGCGTCCGAGGTCGAGAAGCCACGGCGGAGCAGGTCGAGGAAGAAGCCGTCGCGCAGGCTGCCGTCGGCGCTGGAGTTCAGTGCTCGCCAGATGGTCCGGACCAGCGGCGCGTGTTCGCGGGCCTGTTCGGCGAAGATCTGCTTGCTGTGCTGGATGTCTGCGGTGGTGAACTCCTTGCCGACATCGGTGAGCAGCAGGTCGGCGCCTTCGACTTCGAGCAGGTTCAGCATTTCGGCGGCGTCGACGAGGGGGAGCAGATCGTCGATCTCGAAGTTGAGTTCGGCGGCGATGTCCGGCAGGTCGACCCGGCCGCCTCGGGCGTAGACGATCTCGACCAGGCCGGCGAGTCCGCCGACGGAGACCACCGGCAGTGGGTTCGCCCGAGGGGTGGCGCGGGTGCCCGCGACTTCGGGCTGGTCGGCGACGCGGCCGGTGAGCAGGTCGTAGAGCTGGTCGACGAGCGCGGCGTAGGCGGGGGAGTGGCGGTCGCGCGGACGGTCGAGGGTGACCGGCACCTCGGCGCGGATCCGCCCGGGGTTGGCGCCGAGCACGATCACCCGGTCCGCGAGCTGCACGGCCTCCTCGATGTTGTGCGTGACAATGCAGATTCCCTTGGTCGGGAACTGGCCGCCGGTCCACAGCGACATCAGCTCGGTGCGCAGGTTCTCGGCGGTGAGCACGTCGAGCGCTGAGAACGGTTCGTCCATCAGCAGCAGGTCCGGTTCGAGCACGATGGCGCGCGCGAACCCGACGCGTTGCCGCATGCCGCCGGAGAGTTCCTTGGGGTAGGCGGATTCGAAGCCGTCCAGACCGATCAGGTCGATGGCGTGTTCGGCGAGTTCGGTGCGCCGGGCCGGGGGGACGCCGCGCGCGGCGAGTCCGAGTTCGACGTTGTCCTGCACGGTCAGCCACGGCATCAGCGCGAAGGTCTGGAACACCATGGCGACGCCAGGGTTGGCGCCGTTGAGTTCGGTGCCCCGGTAGCGGACCGTGCCGCTGGTGGGCGCGATCAGGCCCGCGATGGTGCGTAGCAGCGTCGACTTGCCGGAGCCGGACCTGCCGAGCAGCGCGACGATCTCACCGGAGCGCAGTCGCAGGTCGACGCCGTCCAGCACGCGCAGTTCGTCGCCTTCGGAGCCGGTGAAGCTCTTGGACAGGCCGGATACTTCGACGATCACGTCGGTCATGGCGAGGCTCCGATCAGTAGGAGCCCTGCTCATTGAGAGAAGGGTTGTTGCGCGAGGCGGTAGAGGCGGCGCCAGACCAGGCGGTTGAGGCCGACGACGTAGAGGCTCATCACCGAGACGCCGACCAGGATGCGAGGGAAGTCACCGGTGGCCGTGGCGTGTGCGATGTAGGCGCCGAGGCCGGTCGCGGTGAGGGTGCTCGCGTGATAGGTGACGACCTCGGCGACGATGGAGGCGTTCCACGCGCCGCCCGCGGCGGTGATGCCGCCGGTGATGTAGGAGGAGAACACGCCAGGCAGGATCAGCTTGCGCCACCACAGTGACCGGGTCAGCCGCAGAGTGGCCGATGCTTCGCGCAGGTCGTTGGGGATCGCGCTGGCGCCCGCGATCACGTTGAACAGGAGGTACCACTGCGCGCCCAACGCCATCAGCAGAATTCCGCCCCAGTTCAGGCTGATGCCGGTGGCCACGAAGACTGCGGTGGCGATCGGGAACAGGAACACGGCGGGGAAACTGGCGAGCACCTGCACGATCGGTTGGGCGAGCCGGGAGACTTTGGGGTTCAACCCGATCCAGACGCCGATCGGCACCCAGATCACGCTGGCCACGATCAACAGCAGCAGGACCCGGCCGAACGTGATCAGGCCCAGGAACAGCGCGTGCGGGAACTCGCCGAGCCCGACCGTCGAGTGCACATAGGACAGTGCATCGCCGATGCCCCACGACACCACACCGAGCACGACGACCGCGAACAGCACGTCGATCGCGCGACGCCGCGCCGCGGACACCTTCAGCGGATAGTCGGCGACGCCGAACTTGCCCATCAGCCAGTCCACCGGCGAGACGAACCGGCCGAACAGCCTGCCGAGCAGGCGCGGCAGGCGGGAGCGGCGCAGCAGGTTGAGCACGATGCTGCGCGGCTGCTCGGACGATTCGGAGTCCTCCACCCGGAACCGCTCGGCCCACGCGGTCAGCGGACGCCAGAACAGTACGTTCACGCCGATGACCATGACGATCATGACACCGATCGCGACCAGGATCTTGCCCCACTGGCCTTGCGCGTTCGCCGTTGCCACGAACGCGCCGATGCCCGGGAGGACGAACGTGTGGTTGTCGACGGAGAGGGCTTCGGACGCGACCAGGAAGAACCAGCCGCCGCCGAAGCTCATCATCCCGTTCCGGACCAACGGGATCATGCCGCTGGGCACATCCACCCGCCAGAACCGCTGCCACCGCGACAGTCGCAGCAGTCGGGACGCCTCGTCGAGGTCGCGCGGCTGGGCGGCCAGCGAGTGGTAGCAGGCGAAGGTCATGTTCCAGGCCTGCGAGGTGAAGATCGCGAAGATCGACGCGCACTCCAGACCCAGTTCGGAACCGGGGAACAGCGCGATGAACCCGGTGATGGTGACGGACAGGAAACCGAGGATCGGTACCGACTGGAGGATGTCCAGGATCGGCACCAGGATCTTTTCGGCTCGGCGCAGGCGAGCGGCAGCGGTCGCGTAGACGAAGGTGAAGATCACCGACGCGAGCAGCGCGATGAACATCCGCAGCAGCGACCGCGCCGCACAGTAGGGCAGCGCGGACAGGTCGGTCGACACCGTGGACGGCGCGTTGGCCGGGTTGAACGGCACCGAGAAACCGGTGCTGGTGCGGATGATGATCCACAGCAGCACGGCCACACCGCAGAAGACCGCGACGTCCGCGACGCTCTGGCGCGGGCGGATCAGCGGTCTTCTGCGGGACGGGAAGGCGCGCAGCAGCGACATGGTCAGTAGCTCCCTTCCGCGGCAAGGGCTTCGCGGCGCACGTCCCAGCGCACGCTGGTCACCTGCGGCTCCAGGGAGAGGCGGGAGACCGCGAGTTCCATCTGCTTGTCGTCCCGGTTGTCCGCGACGAGTTCCGCGCGCACTTCGACGTGGCCGGCGTCGGAGGTGTTGGTGCTGGACACCGAGAGCAGTTGGAAGTCGGTGCGCCCCAACGACTGCACGAGCAGCGCGCGCACGTGCGCCTCGGCGTCGTCCTTGGCTACCGCGAGGAACGTGTAGTAGGTGGTGACTTCCTCGCCCGCCTGTGGCTGACGGTCGACGGCGCGGCCCATCCAGCGCAGCACGATGTTCGCGGCGAGCACGACAGCGGTGCCGACGGCGGCGAACTCGTAGAGACCTGCGCCTGCCAGCGCGCCGACGGCCGCCGCGCACCACAGCGTCGCGGCGGTGTTCAGGCCGCGCACGTTGAATCCGTCGCGCATGATCACCCCGGCACCGAGAAAGCCGATACCGGAGACGATCTGTGCGGCGACCCGGGTCGGGTCGGCGCTGCCGGTGTCGGACAGGCCGCCGAAGCCGTGCGCGGAGAGCAGCACGAACAAGGTGGCGCCGACCGCGACGAGCGCGTTGGTGCGCAGCCCGGCCATCCGGGCGCGGTACTGCCGTTCGACGCCGATCAGGGCGCCGAGTCCGACGCCGGTGCCCAGGCGGGCGAGCATTTCGAGCGTGGTCATGTTTCCTGCCTCCGTTTCGCGGCCGGTCAGGTTGGCGTGTGAAGGAAAGGGACTAGTTGGGTTTGATCCAGCGCACGCAGGCGCAGTAGGCGGTCACGATCGCGGCCAGCCAGGGCAGATAGGTCAGCGGCAACGGATGCAGGTGCAGCAACCCGGCGGCCGGGGTGAACACGATCGACAGTCCGAACAGGACAGCAAGTGCGAACACGATCAGCACCGGACGGGACGGGCGCGCGCCGCCGCGCAGTCGGAACGTGCGGATGACCAGTACGACCAGGATCTGCGACGTGAGACCTTCGGCGAACCAACCCGCCTGGAACAGCGACTGGTGTGCTCCGAACACCCACCAGAGCACGGCGAAGGTCGCCATGTCGAACACGGAGCTGACCGGGCCCAGTCGCAGCATGAACCAGGTCAGGTCACCGGCCACCCAGCGGCGCGGGCGACGCAGGTACTCCGCGTCGACCCGGTCCCAGGGCAGTGCGAGCTGTGCGAGGTCGTAGGTGAGGTTCTGCACCAGCAACTGGATCGGCAACATCGGCAGGAACGGGAGGAACGCGGAGGCCAGCACGATGGACAGCGCGTTGCCGAAGTTCGAGGAGGCCGACGCCTTCACGTACTTCATCGTGTTCGCGAGCGTGCGGCGACCTTCCAGGACGCCGTGACCGAGCACGGTCAGGTCCTTCTCCAGCAGGATGATGTCCGCCGCATCGCGCGCGATGTCGATCGCGCCGTCGACCGAGATGCCAACGTCGGCCTCGCGCAGCGCGATGGTGTCGTTGGCGCCGTCGGCGAGGAAGCCGACCACCTCGTCGTTCGCGCGCAGCGCGCGCACGATCCGCGCCTTCTGCGTCGGCGTGACCTTGGCGAACACGGTGGTGCGCGCGGCGAGTCGGCGCAGCGCGTCGTCGTCGCGGGTGTCCACGTGCGACCCGAGCACGATCTCGCCCGGTTCGATGCCGACCTGCGCGCAGATCGTCGCCGCGACCAGCGGGTTGTCCCCGGTGACGATCTTCACCGCGACGCCGTGCGCACGCAGGTCCGCGATGGCGGTGCGCGCGGATTCCTTGGCCGGGTCGTGAAAAGCGGCGAAGCCGACGAACACCAGGTCGCACTCGTCGTCCTCGGTGTAGCGCAGGCGGCGCGGGGGGAGTACCGATGCGGCGATCGCGAGCAGGCGCAGGCCGTGCTCGGCGTGCGCGCGTGCCACGTCCTGGGCCTGCGCGCGCAGGTCGGCGGTGAGTGGGCGGATGCGGCCGTCCGCACGCACGTGTGAGCAGCGGGCCAGCACCGCGTCCGGGTCGCCGCGACTGATCAGGATGTGTTCGTCGGCGCGGGCGAGGATCACGGTGGCGGCGCGGCGATCCGCGTCGAAGGGGAGTTCGTCGACGAAAGTGAAGTCGATGTCGATGGCGCCCGCATCCCCGGTGTCGAACTCTCCATTGGGGACAGTCGAGTAGCGGCTCGCCAGGTGGGCGTAGGCCAGCACGTCGTCGTGCGGCTCGCCCCAGATGTCGAAGCAGTCCGCCAGTTCGGTCCGGTCCTGGGTGAGTGTGCCGGTCTTGTCCGTGCACAGCACGGTCATCGCGCCGAGGTCCTGGATGGCACCGAGCCGCTTGACGATCACCTTGCGGCGCGCCATGAACGCCGCTCCCTTGGCCAGGTTCGTGGTGACAACGGCGGGCAGCATCTCGGGGGTCAGGCCGACCGCGACGGACACCGCGAACAGCGCGGCCTCCAGCCAGTCGCCGGTGGTGAAGCCCTTCAGCGCCAGCACGATCGGCACCAGGACCAGCATGAACCGGATCAGTACCGAGGTGACCGAGCGGACGCCGAGGTCGAAGCTGGACGGCGCGTGCCGGGCCGAACTCGCCGAGGCGACCGCGCCGAACCAGGTGTTCGCGCCGGTGCCGATCACCACCGCCGTCGCCGAACCGGCGGTGATCGTGCTGCCCGCGAAGCACAGCGCTCCCGCGTCCAGGATGCTCGCGGTGCGGCTGCCATCCGGGGTGTGCTTTGTGACCGGGAGGGTTTCGCCGGAGAGCATGGACTGGTCGGCGCGCAGGTGGTTGGCGCGCACCAGTCGCAGGTCGGCCGGGACGCGATCACCGGTTTCGAGCAGTACCAGGTCGCCGACGACCAGGTCGGTCACCGGTACCTCGCGCACGGTCGGCGGTGCCCCCGCACTGGCCCGGCGGCGTACGGTCGCGGTCGTGGTGACGAGGCCGCGCAACGCGTCGACGGCGTGCCGGGAGCGGTGCTCCTGCCAGGCGCGCAGCGCGACGCTGATACCGACCATCACGCTCACGGTCGCGCCGCCGCGCACGTCGCCGAGCAGCCAGAAGATCAGGCCGAGGCCGAGCAGCAGGGCGACGAACGGACTGGCCACGGCCGCGAACACCAGCGCCGGCAAACGCTTGCGGTTGCGGTTGCCGATGCGGTTCTCGCCGTCGCTGGCGAGTCGCTGGTCGGCTTCGGCTTCGGTGAGGCCCTGTGGATCGCCGTCGACGCGCCGGAACAGGCGCTGGGTCGAGGTGTTGGCCAGGGCCAGTGCAGGCCACGAGGCCAGGGTGCTGAGCTGCATGATGAGTCCCGAGTGGATTTCAGGCGTACGCCGAACGGATGTCGAGCGCGGCGACCACACGGATTCTCGAATCAGCTGCTGGGCAACTCCCGGCACCTGCCAGGCGAGCGATCCGCGTGGCAGCGACTATTTCCCTCGATGCTCACGCTTCTCACCTCCTCGTCTCTCGCAGAGCGCGGCCCGGAGAAGTTCACACCGCGACCCCGAAATAGTCAATCGATTGCGCAAGTGACATGGTTCGTGTCAGGCTCCGCGCGATCGGATCGGGAAAGGGTGACCGAAGCCTCCATGGTCGAGCCGTTGAGTGACCAGCACGAACCGCTGCCTGCCGAGGTGTTGCAGCAGGCCGCGGGCACGTTCGGCATGCTCGCCGCCACCGCCCGGCTGCAGATCGTCTGGCTGCTGGCCAAGGGCGAACGCGACGTCGGCACGCTGGCCACCGAGGTCGGCAGCACCGTGCCCGCGGTCAGCCAGCACCTGGCGAAACTGAAGCTCGCCGGGCTGGTGCGCGCGCGCCGCGAAGGCAGGCGGCAGGTCTATCTGGTCAGCGATCCGCAGGTGGCCGAGATGGTCAGCAGCATGGTGGCACTGCGTGTGACTGGACACACAGGGCATCGTGCCAGCTCCGAGTAGGCCCGGACGTTAAAATCGCGAACAGAAACGGCGGTGGGGCCCGCCGTAACCAACCGCGACACGTGGTCGCCAACGGTCCCTACTCATTCGAGTAGGAGGATTGTGCCCGTGTCCGACCAGCGCCCCATCGATTCCGATATCGATGTTCACGTTTCCCGGCAACGCACCGAACTCGCCCGCTCGCACGGCCGCGTCCTGCTCGTGGTCGCCATCGGCGGTGGCATCGGCGCGCTCGCCCGATACGGCATCGGTTTGTTGCTGCCCACCACACCAGGCCATTTCCCGTACGGCACGTTCCTGATCAACGTGCTCGGCTGCGCGTTGATCGGCGTGCTCATGGTGCTGATCAGCGAGGTTTACCCGAACAGTCAATTGGTCCGGCCGTTCTTCGGCACCGGCATCCTCGGCGGTTTCACCACGTTTTCCACCTACACCAACGAGTTCCGCGCGTTGCTGCGGCCGGGTACCGTCCCGCTCGCGCTGCTTTACGTGGCGGGCACGCTGATCTGCGCGTTGCTGGCGGTGTCGCTGGCGACCTGGGCGACCAGAAAGGCCGTCGGCAAACCCGCGGACGAGGACGAACCGGAACTGTCCGAGGTGACCGCGTGACCGTCCTGCTCGTCTTTGCCGGAGCCATTGCCGGTGCGCCGCTGCGCTATCTCGCGGACCGCACCGTGCAGTCCAAACACGACTCGCTGTTTCCGTGGGGCACCCTGGCCGTCAACGTGAGCGGCTGCCTGGTGCTCGGCGTGCTCGCCGGACTCGGCACCGGACTGCCCAGTCCACTGCTCGCGTTGCTCGGCACCGGTTTCTGCGGCGCGCTCACCACGTACAGCACGTTCAGCTTCGAGACCATGCGGCTGTGGGAACAGCACGCCCGCTTCTACGCGGTCGCGAACGTGGGCATCAGCCTGATCGCCGGTCTCGGCGCGGTACTGCTCGGCTACACCCTCGCCACCGTCTGAGTCAGTCGTCCTGCAGCAGGCACAGCAGCCGGTCACCCGATGTCGCGGCGAGGTCGGACTGTCGCGCGATGATCTCCAGCGTGTGCCGGGCGGTGCGCGGCCATCTCGCGGCCGCCGCCTGGTAGCCGGTGAACACGATGACCAGACCGGCGGTGTCCGGCCGCCAGCCGTAGGCGTGCCGGACCACGTCACCCAGGCAGTCGTTGAGCGCGTCGAGGTTGTGGCCGAAGTAGTCCGGGAAATCGAGTGCGGCGCCGATCGCCCCGAAGAACTCGTGTTCGGTTTTCGGTGCGGCGGCGTCGATCCGCACGATCTGGTAGCCGCGCTCGGCCAGTTCGTCGAGGTTCTCCTCAGGCGTTGTCACGGAACTCCTCCGGTACCCGGTCCGGGTCGTGGTGGGCGTAGACGCGCAGCAGCAACGCGTGCAGCTGTTCGCGTTCGGTCGCGGTGAGCGCGGTCAGCAGCTTGTCGTCCATCCGTTGCGACGCGGCCAGCCTGCGCTGCTGCGCGGCCCTGCCATCGTCGGTCAGCGAGACCAGGTAGCGGCGGCGGTCCGTGCGGTCCCGTTCGCGCGTTGCCAGGCCTGCTCTTTCCAGGTCGTCGACGAACGCGACCAGGTC
>DASXOJ010000053.1:0-29233 GCA_036494465.1 Pseudonocardiaceae bacterium | reverse complement strand
CCCCCCCCCCACGGCACCCCACTGTGTCGGGTCCTTTTTGGTCTCTGGCCTCGAACCCTTTCCCCACAAGGAGGTACGCCCCGTGAACGAGCCGATTCTGGCGCTGCGCGGCGTGAACAAGAGTTTCGGCCCGGTTCACGTGCTGCACGACGTGGACTTCGTCGTGCGACCCGGCGAAGTAGCCGCCCTGGTCGGCGACAACGGTGCCGGTAAGTCGACCCTGATCAAGTGCATCGCAGGCATCCACCCCGTGGACAGCGGGGAGATGTTCTTCAACGGCAAGCCGGTGTCCATCCACGGTCCCCGGGACGCCGCCGTGCTCGGCATCGAGGTCGTCTACCAGGACCTCGCGCTCGCCGACAACCTCGACATCGTGCAGAACATGTTCCTGGGCCGCGAACGCGGACCGGCGTGGATGCTCGACGAGGCAGGCATGGAACTCGCCGCGCGCAAGACCCTCGCCTCGCTGTCCGTGCGCACGGTCAAGTCGGTGCGTACCCCCGTCTCGTCGCTCTCCGGTGGTCAGCGGCAGACCGTCGCCATCGCCAAGTCCGTGCTGTGGAACAGCAAGGTGGTGCTGCTCGACGAGCCGACCGCGGCGCTGGGCGTCGCCCAGACCCGGCAGGTGCTCGACCTGGTGCGCAGGCTGGCGGAGCAGGGCCTCGGCGTGGTGCTGATCAGCCACAACATGAACGACGTCTTCGAGGTCGCCGACCGGATCTCGGTGCTCTACCTGGGTCGGATGGCGGCCGAGGTCAACACCAAGGACGTCACCAACAGCCAAGTTGTCGAGCTGATCACCGCAGGCCGCTCCGGCGACCTCGGACTCGCCCGACCCGACGCCGCGGCCGTGTAAAGGACCACTCCATGAGCGACAACCAGACTCAGTCACCGAGCAAGGCGGCCGCGGCCAAATCCGACTCGGCCATCTCCGACTTCGGGATCGACACCACGTCCCGGACCACCGGCGAGGCGTTCCGCGACTACTTCGCCAAGGTGCGCGGCGGTGAGTTCGGCGCGCTGCCCGCCGTGGCCGGCCTGATCGTGCTGCTGATCGTGTTCAGCGGCCTGTCCGGCTTCTTCCTGACTCTGAACAACATCGCCAACCTGATCGACCAGGGCGCCGGGGAAACGATCATCGCCATCGGCGTGGTCTTCGTCCTGCTGCTCGGCGAGATCGACCTCTCCGCCGGTACCGCGTCAGGTGTGTGCGCGGCGGTCGCGGCGCTGCACCTGCAGAGCAACGGCAACCTGCTCGGTGCCATGGGCCCCACGTTCTACTACGGGTTCATCATCGTGCTGGTGGTCACCGTGGTGGTCGCCGCGGTGCTGCGGATCTGGGCAGGCGCGGCACTCGCGCTGGTGGCTGTCATCCTGATGGCCTCCGGTTTCGGACCGAACCCCTGGCTGGAGATGCTGCTGGCGGTCTGCGTCGGCTCCGGCATCGGCATCGTGACCGGTGCGCTGGTGGCCAAGGTCCGGATCCCGTCCTTCGTCGTGACGCTGGCGTTCTTCCTCGCCTGGAACGGCGTGGTCATCCAAATGGTCGGCAACCAGGGCACCATCCCGCTTCGCAACAGCCCGGTCCTCTACGCGGTGGCCAACGGCAACCTGAGCGTGGTGGCCAGCTGGATCCTGCTGATCGTGGCGGGCGGCGGCTACGGGGTCGTCGTGCTCTACCGGCACTACAGCCGCCTGCGCAGGGGACTCGTCGCGCAGCCGACCGCGATGATCCTGATCAAGGTCGGCATCGTGCTGGTGCTCGGCGTCGTGGCCACCTGGCTGCTGACCCTGAACCGGTCGCCGAACCCGGCGTCCTCGAACATCGCCGGTGTGCCCTACGTGGTGCCGGTGATCCTGGTGCTGATGATCGTCGGTTCCTACGTACTGGACCGCACTCGCTACGGCAGGCACATCTACGCGGTCGGCGGCAACAAGGAAGCCGCTCGCCGCGCCGGTGTGAACGTGGACAAGATCCGGACGAGCGTGTTCGTGATCTGCTCCAGCCTCGCCGCGGTCGGCGCGATCGTGTACTCGTCCAAGATCGGTTCGGTCTCCGGCGCCGCCGGTGCCGGCAACGAGCTGCTGTTCGCGGTCGGCGCCGCGGTCATCGGTGGCACGTCGCTGTTCGGTGGCCGTGGCCGGGTGCGTGACGCGGTGATCGGTGGTGCGGTGCTCGCCACCGTGCAGAACGGCCTGAACCTGCTCGGTTTCCAGGCCGCGACGGTCAACATCGTCACCGGTTTCGTGCTGCTCGTCGCGGCGACCGTGGACGCGTTGTCGCGGCGCAGGGCAGCGGCACGTTAAGGACAGGCGCGGCAGGCGGTCCGAAGGGGAGTACTGAACGAGTGGGGGTGCCACGGTGAGTTCACCACCTACCGCCGGCACCCGGCCGGACGAGGTCCGGCGCCACAATCGGGCCGCTCTGCTGCGCAGACTGCACGTCGCGGGCCCGTGCACGCGGGCGACGCTGGCCTCCGAACTCGGCCTGAACCGTTCCACGATCAAGACGCTCGTGGACAGTCTGGCCGAGGACGGACTGGTCGAGGAACGGCTGCCCGCCCAGCGCAGTGGCGCGGGCAGGCCGTCCCTGCTGGTGCTGCCGCAGCCGCAGGCCGCGGTCGTGCTGGCGGTGGACATCCGGGTCGAGCAGGTGGCGACCGCGCTGGTCGGCATCGGCGGCGACATCCTCGGCCGGTGCAGCTGGAGCCTGCGGCGCAAGACGCGAGAACCGCGCGAGGTGTTCACCAAGATCGTGGACACCAGCGAACTGCTCATCGAGGAACTCGCGGTGGACGTGGTCGCGGTCGGCGTCTCGGTGCCCGGCACGGTGCGCAAGAGCGACGGCCTCGTGCACGAGGCGCCCAACCTGCACTGGAGCAACGTGGCGCTGGGCGACTGGCTCGGTCGCACGCTGCACAGGCCGGTGCACGTCGGCAACGACGCCGAACTGGGCGCGCTGGCCGAACACCTGCGCGGCGTGGCGCGGGGCGCCTCGGACGTGGTCTACGTCACCGCGGACGTGGGTGTCGGCGGCGGCGTGATCTCCAACGGCTCGTCCATGCGCGGGTCCGGCGGATACGTCGGCGAGATCGGGCACATGGTCGTCAACCCGCACGGCAGGCAGTGCTACTGCGGCTGCCGGGGCTGCTGGGAGACCGAGGTCGGCGAACACGCGCTGAGCAGGTCGTTGGGCATCCCGGAGGACTCGCCGCGCGGCGCGATCGTCGCGGAACTGCGCGGACTGGTCGGCAAGCCGGACGAGGCCCTGTCCCGGTTGGGCGACTTCGGCGAATGGCTGGCGGTTGGCCTGGTCAACGTGGTCAACCTGCTCTGCCCACAACTCGTCGTCCTGGGTGACTTGTTCACCGCACTGCCTGATGTGCTGGTCGAACAGGTCGGAAGGAAGGTAAGGGAACGCAGTCTGGTCAGCCGAGCACTGGGTGGCACGCGGATCGTCACCTCGTCGCTCGGTTCGGACGTGAAACTGTTGGGCGCGGCGGAACTAGCGTTCGAACCCGTGCTGGCCAGCTGGTAGTTCCCAGAAAGGACGAAGCCCGGACATCTCCGCGATGTCCGGGCTTCGTCTCGTTCGCTTAGGCTTGGGTTTGGATTTCGGCGGCCAGCTCGCGCAGCCTGGACTCGTGTGCCCTGGCGTGGTGCCCACAGAAGAGGAGCTCGCCTCCTGACGGAAGAACGGCTCGTACCTGGGCGGCAGCACCGCAGCGATCGCAACGGTCGGCAGCGGTCAAATCGGGGCGGGTGAGTGTAGTGGTCATGTGGATCTCCCTCCGTCCCGGCACCGGTCTCCCGGTGCCTGTTGGCCACGAACCCGGTGGCACGTTCGCCGCGTGTTCGTGACTCCTACTCTTGCAGACGCTTTGGCCCCCGCAAGTGTTCCCGCGCTGATGCGATGGTCGTCACCACAGGAAGTACCCGGATGTCGCAGTGGAAAACCGGTTTTCCGTTTCGCTGCGTAACCGTGACCTGCGGATTTGTCCCAATGCGGTCTCGGATTTCGGTGACCGGCGCCACTTTCCCGACCGGTGGGAGAGGCGTTCGCGGGTAGCGAACGTAGCCGATTTCGGGCGTTTCCCAGGGTGACCGAGCCGGTTTTCGGGCATTGGCGAGGCTCGGCTCCCGAATTCTGGGAGGCGCCGGGGCGCCCGCCGAGGCACTCCCCGGGGGTGCTTGCTACTTGGGCTGGTAGCCCTCGACGAACTCCTTGGTCCCGTTGCCGTCGCAGTTGGCGAAGATCGAGTCGTAGTGCATCGAGTGGCCGCCGTAGACGCACCGGTACATGGTCAGCGCGTCGCCGCCCTGCGGCGTCTTGTAGATGTAGCCGAGCAGGCCCATCAGCGTGTTGCCGTGACCCTCGCAGGTGCCGGACTGGTCGATCGAGGTGAAGTAGTCGTTGCCGGTTTCCTTGCAGCTGTACACCTTGACCGTGCCCGGTTGCGACGAGGCGAGCAACTTGCCGATGTCGTAGTTCTCCTTCGCGAACCCTTTCGGCATTGGCGTGCCCTTGACCGCGGTGATGTGCGCGCCGGTGGTGGAGTTGTAGTACCGGTAGAGGGTCACGTAGCTCAGCGCGGGCGCGGTGGTGGTCGGCGTGCCAGGTGCACCGTCCGCGTTCGTCTTGCTGCTCTGCGTGGTCGTCTTGCTGGTGGTCGTTGTCGTGGTCGGCCTCGCGGTTGTCGTCGCGGTTGCCGAGGTTGTTGTCGCGACGACATTCGTCGCCTGATCGCGTTGCGGCGCTGCGACGGTGGTCGAATGCGAACCGGCCCACGCGATCGCGCCGCCGGTCAGCGCGAGCACGCCGACGGCCGCCGCGACGCTGAGCCAGATCGCTTTGCGGCGATTGCGGCGATTGTGGCGGGGCCTCGGCTCCCAGTCGTCGTGCCGTGTCGAGGAACCTCGGCTGTCGACGATCGAGGTGCGGTCCCGGTCGACGACGGCGGTGCGGTCGCGGTCCACCAGCGCGGTGCGGTCGTCGATGCGCGGCATGACCTCGGTGCCGGCCTCGCTCGGCGACGGTGCCGGGACCGCGCGGGTGGACATGCCCGAGGTGAGCAGTTCGCGCACCCGGTTCCCGGTCAGCCGCTGGTCGGTCTGCTGCACCAGCATGCCCGTGATCGCGTCGGCCAACGGGCCGCGCACCAGGTTGAGGTGCGGCTCCTCGTAGAGGATCGCGTGCAGGGTGGCGGCGGTGTTGCCGCGTTCGAACGGGGCGCGGCCCTCGGCGATGTGGAACAGGGTGGCGCCGAGCGACCAGAGGTCGGTGGCCGGGCTCGGTGGCCTGCCCTGGAACAGTTCAGGGGCCATGTAGCCGGGGGAGCCCATCACGCCGCCGGTGGCGGTCAGGCTCGGGTCGTCCCTGCCCTGGGCGATGCCGAAGTCGGTGAGCTTCACCCGGTCACCGGGGAGCACCATGATGTTGCTGGGCTTGATGTCGCGGTGCACGATGCCTGCCGCGTGCGCGGTCTCCAGCGCGGAGAGCACCTGTAAGCCGATGTCGCTGACCCGGCGCGGATCGACAGGGCCGCCGCGCGCGACGAGATCACTCAGGTTCGGCGCCTCGATCAGTTCCATCACGATGTACATGGCGCCGCCATCGGGCACCACGTCGTGCACGGTGACGATGGCCGGATCGTTGAGCGAGCCCGCCGTGCGCGCCTCGCGCAGCACCCGCTGCACGAACGTGTCGTGCTCCGTTGTGGACAGTCCGGTTGGGATGCGCAGTTCCTTGAGTGCGACCTGGCGCCCGATCACCTGGTCCTGCGCCCGCCACACGGTGCCCATGCCGCCACGCCCGAGTTCGCCGACGACGGCATAGCGCCCGGCGATGATCCGTCTGCCCTGCACCTCGGTACTCCTTTGTGGATGGTGAAGTTCCTGGGGTGGTCAGACCACGTAACCGAGCCGGCCGTCCGAGGTCCCGTTGCCCTCGCAGTTGGCGTCGAACGAGTCGTACTTGGAGTGGATCGGGGTGTTCGCGGTGCACCGGTAGATCGCCTTGGACGTCACCCCTTGCGGCGGGTAGGCGTAGATGTAGCCCTCCAGCGCGATCACCTTCAAGCCCTCGCAGTCGGCTCGCGTCGACGAGAAGTAGTACGGGTTGTCGCCGGTCATCTGGCACAGGTAGAAGCCCATGGTGTTGGGCGCCTCGTCTGCCGTGGCGAGCAGGTCGCCGAGCGGCCCCTCGCTCACGTATCCGGGCGGCACGCTCTGCTTGGGGCTCAACGTGGCGTGGCCATCACCGCTGGTCCGGTTGTACCGGGCGATCGACACGTAGGTCAGCGGTGACGACGCCGGGGGTGTCGGCGCGGTACCGCCGCCCGCGGCCCTGCCGCCACCGCTCGCGGCGTGCGTCGCCGTGGTGCGCGTGGTGGTCGCGGGCGGTGCCGACGAGGTGGCCGTCGCCGTGGTGGGCGGCGCGCTGGTGGCCGACGCCGACGGTGTCGCGGACGGGGCGTTGGTCACCGAACCGCGCGACGGCGGCGCCGCGACCGCGTTCGGGCTCGACCTGGTCAATGCGAACGCGACTCCGCCGACCAGCGCCAGCACCACAACGACGACCGCGCCGACGAGCAGCGCGCGACGCCTGGGGTTGCGCTTGTCCGCGCCCCACGAGTCCGCGGCGGCCGGGCCGACCGGGCTTCCGGTCGGCACCACCTCGGTGAACTCGTTCGCCTCGTTGTCGCCGCTCCAGGGCCGGGTCGAGCGCGGCCGGTGGGCGACGGCGGTGGTGCGTTCCCGGTCGACCAGCGAGGTCCGCTCCGGGTCCGCGGTGATCGCGGGCAGCACGTCCGTGCGCTCGACGTCCGCAACGGCGTCGGCGGTGCCGGACAGCTGGGCGCGGACCTGAGCCGCGCTCATCCGCTTGACCGGATCGTGCACGAGCAGGCCCAGGATCACCGACGCCAGCGGACCGGTGCAGCGGCGCAGCGTCGGATCGTCGTACATGATCGCGTGCATGGTCGCCGCCGTGCTGTCCCGCTGGAACGGTGCGCGGCCCTCGACCACGTGGAACAGGGTCGCGCCGAGCGACCACAGGTCGGTCGCGGGACTGGGCGGGTCGCCGTGGAACAGTTCCGGCGCCATGTAGCCGGGGGAGCCCATGATGCCGCCGGTGGCGGTCAGGCTCGGGTCGTCGATGGCCTGCGCGATGCCGAAGTCGGTGAGCTTCACCCGGTCACCGGAAAGCACCATGATGTTACTGGGCTTGATGTCGCGGTGCACGATGCCCGCCGCGTGCGCGGTCTCCAGCGCGGAGAGCACCTGCCTGCCGATCTCGGCGGCGCGCTGCTGCGAGAGCGGCCCGCGCGCGACCAGATCGGCGAGCGTTGTCGCCTCGATCAGTTCCATCACGATGTACATGGCGCCGCCCTCGGGCACCACGTCGTACACGGTCACGATCGCCGGGTCGTTCAACGCGCCCGCGGTGCGCGCCTCGCGCAACACGCGCTGGGTGAACACGTCATGTTCGTGCTGGCCGAGTCCGGGCGGGATGCGCAGCTCCTTGAGCGCGACCTGCCTGCCGATCACCTGGTCCTGGGCGCGCCAGACCACTCCGATGCCGCCGCGGCCCAGTTCGCCCAGCACGGCGTAACGGCCCGCCACCAGCCGCTGGCCGGTCTTGTTGCCCTCCTGCACCGTGCTTCCTCCACGACAAAAGCCCACGGAGCGCGAGATCAGCAGCGCCCCCCAACACCTGCGGAACCTGCATGGTAGCGACGTCGCCCGAGTCCACATCGACCGGCCATCCTGGTCGAACTGGTCAACTGTTGATTTCATCCGCCCCTGGGATGTTGACCAAGTAAATCGCGCGGCGGAGCCTTTTTGTGCCAGAACCTTTCCCTGCCAAGCTTTGAGAAGAGGCTCACCACATGGCTCGGTTACCTTCCGCGCTCGGCAAACTGCTGTGCACAGCGACCGTCGCGACCAGTCTTGGACTCGCGCCGGTGGCCGTGCACGCGGCGCTCCAGCAGCCGGCGACGCCGTCGATCGCCGGACCCGCCGTGATCAACCCGCATTCGCCGCGCGCGTTCGGCCCGCAGAACCAGACGAGCTCCAACTGGTTCGGCTACGTAGCGAATTCGGGCGGCTACACCAGTGTTCAGTCCAGTTGGGTCGAACCGTCGGTGGACTGCTCCAAAGGCGACGGTTCCGCGGTGTTCTGGGTCGGTCTGGACGGGTGGGGCAGCGGCACCGTGGAACAGACCGGTACCGAAGCCGACTGCTCCAACGGTTCGGCGTCCTACTCGGCCTGGTGGGAGACGTACCCGAACAACTCCATCCAGACCTACGGCGACACTGTCGAACCCGGCGACTCGCTCACCGCGAAGGTGACCTTCGAGGGCAACGACAACTACGACATCTACATCGTCGACAACACCCGCGGCTGGACCGAGGACAACCCGCAGCAGGGCGCGAGCGGCGCGGACAACCAGAGCGCCGAGATCGTCGGCGAAACACCGGGCTACGGCAACAACACCTACGCCAACCTGCCCGACTTCAGCAGCCTCAACTTCACCGGCAACAGCGTGAACGGCCAGGCGCTGGGCAACGTCAACCCGTTCGCGGTCGACCTCGTCCGCAACGGCGACACGCTGGGCACCACCGGCGCCCTGTCGGGCGGCACCGACTTCCCGGTCAACTGGGACGCCAACTCCTGAGGCGCGAATACGAAACGGCCGGTGGTCCACAAAGGACCACCGGCCGTTTACGTTGCCTGGTATGGAAAATCAGTCCAGGTAGTCGCGCAGCACCTGGGAACGCGACGGGTGACGCAGCTTCGACATCGTCTTCGACTCGATCTGCCGGATCCGCTCGCGGGTCACGCCGTAGACCTGGCCGATCTCGTCCAGTGTCCTGGGCTGACCGTCGGTCAGGCCGAAGCGCAACCGGACCACGCCTGCTTCGCGCTCGGAGAGCGTGGCGAGAACCGACTGGAGCTGGTCCTGCAGCAGCGTGAAGGACACCGCGTCGACCGCGACGACCGCTTCGGAGTCTTCGATGAAGTCACCGAGCTGCGAGTCGCCCTCGTCGCCGATCGTCTGGTCCAGCGAAATGGGCTCCCGGGCGTACTGCTGGATCTCCAGCACCTTCTCCGGGGTGATGTCCATTTCCTTGGCGAGCTCTTCCGGGGTGGGTTCCCGGCCGAGGTCCTGGAGCAGTTCGCGCTGTATGCGGCCAAGCTTGTTGATGACCTCGACCATGTGCACCGGAATGCGGATGGTGCGGGCCTGGTCGGCCATGGCGCGGGTGATCGCCTGCCGAATCCACCAGGTGGCGTACGTGGAGAACTTGTAGCCCTTGGTGTAGTCGAACTTCTCGACCGCGCGGATCAGACCGAGGTTGCCCTCCTGGATCAGGTCCAGGAACGCCATGCCGCGACCGGTGTAGCGCTTGGCCAGCGAGACGACCAGCCGGAGGTTCGCTTCCAGCAGGTGGTTCTTGGCCCGCTCGCCGTCCCGGATGATCCAGTTCAGGTCGCGGCGCATCTGCGTCGGGAACTTCTCGTTGTCGTCCTCGGCCTTGCGGACCCGCTCGGCCGCGTAGAGGCCAGCCTCGATCCGCTTGGCGAGTTCGACCTCCTCCTCGGCGTTGAGCAGCGCCACCTTGCCGATCTGCTTGAGGTAGGCGCGAACCGAGTCGGCGGACGCGGTGAGTTCGGCGTCCTTGCGAGCCTGGCGAAGGGCCTCGGATTCCTCCTCGTCCCAGACGAAGTCGCCGTCCTTGGCGTCCTTGGGAGGCTCGACGACCTCCTCCTCGACGACCTCGACGAGATCTACCTCGACTTCTTCGAGGTCGGCATCCTCCGGGGAGGCTTCGCCTTCGATCTCGGGCTCGCCGTCCTCGCCATTCGGCGCGGCGCCCTTCTTGGCCGGTCCCGTCTTGGCCGCGGTCTTCTTGGTGGTGCGAGCCGCCGTCTTGCCGGCAGGCGCCTTCTTGGCGGCCGGCTTCGCAGCGGTTGTCCCGGTCACGGCGTCGAGCTCCTCACCGTCCGGGCCACCAGCGGATGGGTTGGAGCGTCGGGTTGCGGTTTCTGCGGCTGCCACGTACGCCCTTTCGCAACGGTCGATCTTGGCAACGAGGCGAGCGAACCTCGAAAGCCTGAGTTCGGGGGATGCCCACCGGATGCTTTCGGCGGGCGTGTGTTCCATTGTAACGACGGCCGAGGACAAACTCGGCAGCGCGCAGGCAATTAACCACGGTTCGTTGCCGTCGCACCGCGCGCCCGAAGCGGCTCCGAACGATGTTCGTGCTGGTCTTGACCGGTTTTGTGGACGTGATCACGACGTGATCTCGTTTCCCCGATCGGCCGAGATCGGGAAACGGAACCAGCGCTCAGTGGCTGATGCCGTCGGTCGCGGCGGCAGCGGCGCCCACGATTCCCGCGTCGTTCATCAGCGCGGCCGCGACGACCTTGGTACGGGCCTTGAGCAGCGGCAGCCATTTCTCGGCTTTCTTGCTGACCCCGCCGCCCGCGATGATCAGGTCCGGCCAGACCAGGTTCTCCAGCACCTCCAGGTAGCGGGACACCCGGTGCGCCCACTCCTCCCAGGAGAGGTCCTTGTCGTCCTTGACGGACGCGGCGGCGCGCTTCTCCGCGTCGTGGCCGTCGACTTCGAGGTGGCCGAACTCGGTGTTGGGCACGAGCTGGCCATTGAGGAACACCGCGCTGCCGATGCCGGTGCCGAAGGTCAACAGGATGACGACGCCCTTGCGGTCCGCGCCGACGCCGTAGCGCATCTCCGCCATGCCCGCCGCGTCCGCGTCGTTGAGCACCACGATCTCGCTCTTGTCCCGGCCGAGACGCTGGGCGAACAGGGCGGCCGCGTCGGTCTCGATCCACTTCTTGTCCACGTTGGCGGCGGTCAGCGCGGTGCCCTGCTTGATGACACACGGAAGCGTGATCCCGACCGGACCGGTCCACTCGAAGTGACGGACGATCTCGGCGACCACGTCCGCGACCGCGTCCGGGGTGGATGGCTGCGGGGTCGCGATGCGCAGGCGCTCGCCGTCCAACACGCCGGTTTCGAGGTTGACGCAGCAGCCCTTGATGCCGGAGCCGCCGATGTCGATCCCGAAGCCGCGGAGGGGAGCGCCGCCAGACACGTCAGACCCAACGTTGGTGCCCATCCGTGGACCTCTTCCTACTCGATTCAGTCGATTGGCGCCGACCATAGCGTTCGCGATCGGCGAATGGTTGAGCTGCTGGCTTTCGGGTGTGCGGACTCACGCGCGCGCACGTGGGCGCACGCGTTCAATGGTGCATCACGACGGCCTACGCGGGCGGGTTCACGCGCAGGGTGTCGACGCTGCTCCGGTCAGCAACTCCGGACTGATCTGCGGAGCGAGACCTTGGGCCTGCTGACCGCCCTGCGGCACCGGGTGCGCGTTGGCGAAGTCGGTCAGCTGCTTGAGGACCTTCGTGGCGTCGCCGTTCGGGGCGACCGTGCCGAACTTGGTGCCGATGGACACCGAGACCGAGGCGTCCTGCCGGGTGTTGTCCTTGACCAGCTGGGTGCACGGCAGCACCAGCGACAGCGTGCGCGCGGCGGCCTCACCGTTGGGCCCGAAGCGGATCTGGCCCTGGCAGGCCAGCACGTCTTTGGGGTTGGAGTCGCTCTGCGGGTACGCCGGGTCGACCTGCGGGTTGCCGCTGACCTGGAAGCCCAGCTGCAGCAGCGAGGTGGACACCACCTGGGCCGCGCCGCGCTTGGGGCTCGCGTTGTACACGCTGACCTGCACCTGCGCCGGCGGCATCGGGGTGACCTTGGCCAGCGCCGTGTACGCGAGCGGGGTGCCGATCTGCGGGGCCGGTTTGCCTGCCACGCTCGGCGCCGCGGGGCAGGAGGTCGCGGCCTCGGTGTTGTCCGCGCGGTCGATCACCTTCACCCACACCACCACTGCGGCGATGATCAGGAGAACGGCGAGCACGATGGCCGGAATCGGTTTGCGCCTGCGGTACCCCCGACCGCGATCCCGTGTCGTGCCTACGGCAGCCACCTGCCTGTCCTCCCTGGCCTAGCCCTAGCTCTGATGTGCCCACTACACCTTGGTAGTCGTTGCTGATCAGCCTAGGCGTTTCAGCTCGACCGGGTGTACTTGGATCACCCTTCGTGACGATCGGCGGTGATCGCTGGCTGCGATCAGCCTACTGCGGACAGTGTCTGGCAATCGCATCGCACCACGTACCTCCTGACGTCGGCAACCCGCGCAAAGTTGCCTGGACCGTCGAACGTGACCAAGTTGCGTCCGATCGGGTGAGCCAAGGTGTGCGGCCGCGCTGGGTGGGCTATTCTCCGGCGCTGCTCCACTGTCGGGGGACCTGCGGTGAATCGATTCTCACCGGGGCGGGATCGACGGTGTTCTGCAGGGAGACCTCCGTCACCGTGGACGGCGGGCACAAATTGCAGCTTTGAGACGTTGAGCAGCGCACGAACAACAGTCTCCGTGACCGCAGGGGTGAGAAGAAATGGCGACCGACTACGACGCTCCGCGCCGCAGCGAGGCCGACGAGCTGGCTGAGGACTCGCTCGAAGAGCTGAAGGCGCGACGCGATCAGAACCAGTCAGGTGTCGTCGACGTGGACACGGACGCACCGGACGAGAACTTCGAGCTGCCAGGTGCCGACCTTTCGGGCCTGTCCGGCGAGGAGCTGACCGTCAAGGTGCTGCCGAAGCAGGCCGACGAATTCACCTGTTCGAAGTGTTTCCTGGTGCACCACCGCAGCAGGCTTGCCGAGGAGCGGGGCGGCCAGTACATCTGCCGCGACTGCGCCTGAGGGCAGGTTTCGCTCCGGGGGTGCGGCCCCGGGCCGACCTTCGACGTGACGAGTTCTGCACAACTGGGGCTGGGCACCTGCCTGCGGGGGTAGGTGCCCGGTGAAAGGTTCCGACGCTGGTCAGCGACCCTCAGTGAGGGCCGTGACCAGCTTTTCGGGTTTGCGGGAGCTGATCAGCCAATAGGGGGTCGGGTCGTTCTCGTCCCGGACCTCCAGCCACACCATCGGCCCGATCCAGCCGCGGGTGAGGGCGAACGCGGCCGGGTCGAACGCGGGCCCGAGCACCTTGCGCTTGGCGGCGGGCGGCACGATCTGCACCTCGCCGACGAACTCCAGCGGCAGGTGCGCCTCACCGACCCACAGTTCGCCGTCCCGCACTTTGACCGTGGCGGCGCTGAAGCGCCAGAGCAGCAGCAGGCACAGCCCGACGGTGATCACGTAGGGCAGCCAGGCGCGGATGCCCGGGTAGCCCATGTCCACCTCGGCGGCCAGCAGGAACGCCGCGACCAGCGGCAACAGCCAGTGCCACCAGGTCAGGTACAGCCGCTCGTGGAAGACCACCGGGCCTCCAGTGCCCTTCGCGGGCGGGTTCTCAGCGGCGTTGCCGGCGTTCGCGCCGTCGGTAGCGGCCGTGCTTGCGCTGTCAGTCACGGTCTCAGGGTAATCTCGCCGCCCGTGCCCAGCGTTGAGGTCCTGCTCTCGCGCATCGATCCCGATGTGCCACTGCCTGCCTATGCCCAGCCCGGCGATGCCGGGGCCGATCTGGTGACCACTGCGGACGTGGTGATCGCTCCTGGTGAGCGCGCCGTTCTCGGTACCGGGATCGCGATCGCGCTGCCCGAGGGCTTCGCCGGGTTCGTGCATCCAAGATCCGGATTGGCCGCGCGAGCGGGTCTTTCCGTGGTAAACACGCCGGGCACGATCGACGCGGGCTATCGCGGCGAGATCAAGGTCTGTCTGATCAACCACGACCTGCGTGAGCCGATCGTGCTGCGGCGTGGTGACCGCATCGCCCAGCTGGTGATCCAGCGGGTCGAGCACGCGCTGTTCCGCGAGGTCGCCGATGTCGGCGCGCTGCCGACGTCGGTTCGTGGTGCTGGGGGCTATGGCTCGACGGGCGGGCATGCCACGCTCGGCGAGCGAGTGGACGCTCACATGGGAACCGGGACGGAGAAGTAAGTGGGCCTGTTCGGGCGACGCAAACGGGGGCGGCACTCCGGCGACGATCTCGGCGCCGGCGACGAGCACGGCAGCGAGTCCTACTCGGGCGAGATCTACGACGACGATCCCGACGGCGAGTACGACGACTACGCGGGCCAGGGCGACGACGAGGCAGGCCCGTACGACGAGGACGAGGTGCCCGAGGACGGCCTGGTCCGGTTGGATCTCGGCTCGGTGCTGGTGCCGCTGCCCGCGAACGCGCAGATCCAGGTCGAGATGGACCAGACCGGCCCGCTGCGCGCGGTGCACATCGTCAGCGCCAACGCCCGCTACACGCTTTCCGCGTACGCGTCGCCGCGTTCGTCGCTGCTGTGGCCGGAGATCAGCAAGGAGCTCGCCGACCAGCTCGGCGCGGACGGTGCCCGGGTCCGCAAGGAGAACGGCGAGTGGGGCACCGAGCTGGTCGCGTTCGTGAACAACGTGCTGCTGCGCTTCGTCGGTGTGGACGGTCCGAGGTGGATGTTGCGCGCGGTCGCGGCAGGCCCGAAGGAGCAGTCCGCGCAGGCCGCGGAGGAGCTGCGGGACATGGTCCGGGAGACGGTGGTGGTGCGCGGCATCCAGCCGATGCCGGTGCGCACCCCGCTGCCGTTGAAGCTGCCGGACGAGATCGCCGCGCACATCGAGCAGGCGCAGGGCGGTCAGAGCTGAGCGCGGTGCCGAGCGCGTAGCCAGGCCAGCACTGTCGCCCGACCGAGTGATTCTCGGTCGGCGCCGAGCGCGGTCAGCGTGGTCGTGCCGAGCGACGAGCACGGCAACGCGCCCGCCCAGGACCGGGCGACGGCCAGCGGATGCACCGGGTCGTCCGCACACGCCGCCACGCCCGCCGGTACGCGCAACCGGGCCAGTTCGGCCTTCGTCGGCGCGGGGTGGCCTGCGGCGGACCGCAGCGACGGCGCCAGGCCGGTGCCGTGCCGTCGCCAGGCCCGGTCGAGCTCCTCGGCAAGCCAGGGGGCCACGTCCGCCGCGGCCAACGTCGCATCGACGCCAACGGCGTCCACGGCGTCCGCGCTGGCGCGCGCCGCGAGGGCGGCGGGAGCGTCGCCGCCGGGTCCGTGCCAGGCGGGCATGGCCAGCAGCACACCCGTGCAACGGTCCTGGTGGGCCAGTGCCCATTCGGCCGCCAGGTGCGCGCCCAGCGAGATCCCGCCGACCGCGATCGGGCCGTGTGCCGCAGCCGTATCCAATGCGGCCAGATGGTCGCTGACCAGGTCTTTTCCCGGTCGAGGTTGCACCGCGACCAGGTCAAGTCCGATCGCGGCAAGAGGACCGGCGAACACCGAGGTGACGAACACCTCGTCGGACCCGGTGCCCGGCAGCATGACGGCGGTTTCACCCACGTGGCGCAGCGTATTCCCGCTTTGCACAAGAACATTCGATCGGCAGGTGGGTAATGGCCTTCGCGCGGTTACCCTGACGTCGTACGGGCCGAGTCGGGCGGCCCCAACTGGCAACAGGAGCAGCACTATGGCCACGGCGACGGGCGGCTATTGGAAACGGTTAGTCCACCGCCTCACCACCGATGTGGGTGAGTTGGACGCCGATGACCTCTCCCGGGAGGCAGAGGAAGTCGGGGCGACTCCGGCACGCAACTGCCAGTGCGGCGAGGAAGTCACGGTCCGCGGCCGGCTGCGCAGCGTGGAGCTGTGTCCGCGAGACGCGGTGGCCACCCTGGAAGCCGAACTGTACGACGGTACCGAAGGGGTGACCCTGGTCTGGCTCGGGCGGCGACGGATCGCCGGTATCGAACCGGGTCGTACGATCAAGGTCACCGGCCGGATGTCGGTCCGGGACGGTCGCAAGGTCTTGTACAACCCCTACTACGAACTGCAGACGACTACATGAGCCAATCGGCAACCGAATCCGACGACAGCTCGGCCACTGACGTCGAGCTCTCGCCGGGGCCGGAGCACCAGGAAAAGCCCGCGGAAGAACCGATGCCCACGCTGCTGGAGCAGATGGGCGGGCTGAGCGGGCTGATCTACTCCTCGGTCCCGGTACTGATCTTCGTCGGGGTCTATCTCCCGTCGCACAGCCTGAGCGCGTCGATTTGGGCGTCGATCGGCAGTGCGGTGGCGATCCTGATCTGGCGGCTGATCCGGCGGGAGAAGATCCAGCCCGCCATCTCCGGCATCATCGGCGTCGCGGTGGCCGCGTTCATCGCCTACCGCACCGGATCCGCGCGCGGCTACTTCGCCTTCGGCATCTGGACCAGCCTGGTCTACGGCGGCGTGTTCCTGGTGTCGATGATCGTGCGCTGGCCGCTGGCGGGCGTGGTCTGGTCGGCGTTGAACAGCAAGGGCA
Organism: Pseudonocardiaceae bacterium; assembly: GCA_036494465.1. GTDB lineage: Bacteria > Actinomycetota > Actinomycetes > Mycobacteriales > Pseudonocardiaceae > CAJCJE01. Next base: position 12,915 of record DASXOJ010000053.1, on the reverse strand, counting down.
TGGCGTGGCGCAAGGACCCGCGCTGCCGCCGCTTCTACGACGTCGCCACCGTGGTGTGGGTGGTCGTGTTCGGCGCCCGGTTCGTCGTGCAGGGCTGGCTGTACCAGCTCAACGACGTCGGCTGGCTGGGCGTGGCCCGGATCGCCATGGGCTGGCCGCTGACCGCCATCGCCGCCCTGGTGACCGTCTGGGCGGTGCGCAAGGCCGATCAGCGACAGAAGGAACTGGCGCCGGCCGAGCCGGAAACCGAAGCCGCCGCTTAGACGCCGATTGCCTTGCGGATGGCGGGTTCCACGTCCTGCGAGGCCACGAACAGCAGCTCGTCGCCTGCCTCGATGGAGTCGTCGCTGGTGGGCACGATCACCCGGCCGCCGCGCAGGATCGCGACCAGCGCGGCGTCCCGGGGCAGGTCGAGCGAACCGGCGGACCGGCCGGCCAGTGGCGTGTCCTGGGGGAGGGTGACCTCCACCAGGTTGGCCTGGCCCTGGCGCAGGGTGAGCAGTTGCACGAGACCGCCGACGCTGACCGCTTCCTCGACCATGGCGGCCAGGATGCGCGGGGTGGACACCGCCACGTCGACGCCCCAGGCGTCGGTGAACAGCCATTCGTTGCGCGGATCGTTGACCCGGGCGACGACGCGCGCGACGCCGAACTCGGTCTTGGACAGCAACGAGACGACCAGGTTGACCTTGTCGTCGCCGGTGGCCGCGATGACCACGTCGCAGGTTTCGATGCCCGCCTCTTCCAGCGAGGCGAACTCGCAGGCGTCCGCGAGCACCCACTCGGCCTGTTCGACTTCGGGCGGGTCGAAGTGGTGCGCGTCCCGCTCGATCAGCATGACCTGGTGGCCGCCTGCCACGAGCTCCTGGGCGATGGAACGGCCGACCGCGCCCGCTCCGGCGATAGCGACCCGCATCAGTGGTTCTCCTCTGGTGCCTTGGCAGCGGCAGCGGTGACGTCGGCGATGGAGCCGGAGATGATGGCGACGTAGACCGCGTCGTCGGCCTGGAGGACGGTCTTGGCGGTGGGCAGGATGCCGGTGCCGAACCGCATGATGAACGCGACCCGGCAGTCGGTGGCCTCCTGGATGTCTCGAATGGAGTGGCCGACCCAGTTCTCGTGCAGCGGCAGCTGCATGATCGCGACGGTCCCGCTCGGGTCGCGCCACGCGGCGGCGCCGCTGTCCGGCAGCAGGGTGCGCAGGAAGCGGTCGGTGGTCCACGGCACGGTCGCCACGGTCGGGATGCCGAGGCGCTCGTAGACGGCGGCCCGGCGTGCGTCATAGATACGGGCGACCACGTGGTCGACGCCGAACGTCTCACGTGCGACGCGCGCGGCGATGATGTTGGAGTTGTCGCCGTTGGACACCGCGGCGAACGCGCTGGCCCGCTCGATGCCCGCCTTGCCGAGGACGTCGCGGTCGAACCCGACGCCGACGATCTGCTGGCCCCGGAACTCGGTGCCGAGCCTGCGGAACGCCTGCTCGTCCTTGTCGATCACGGATACCTCGTGATCGAGCCGTTCCAGTGCGAGGGCGAGCGACGAACCGACTCGCCCGCAACCCATGATCACGACGTGCACCAACGGCCTCCTCTGCGGTGTGCGCAGACGGTATCGAACACCAGATGATGTGGCTGTGCGGCCGCGCCCCACAAACGAGACGCGGATCACGGTGCCGAACGTACCCCGATCGATCGGGCGGGGGCACCGGTACTGAGCCGGGGCGCCTAACCTGTGCAACCGTGCCCAAGTTCACGACCGCGGCGAAGCGGTTGCTGGTCGGTCGACCTGTTCGCAGCGACCTGCTAGCGCACACTCTGCTGCCCAAGCGCATCGCGCTGCCGGTATTCGCCTCAGACGCCCTCTCCAGCGTCGCCTATGCGCCCGAGGAGATCTTCCGGACGCTGAGCGTCGCCGGCCTCTCCGCGTACGCGTTCGCCCCGTGGATCGGGGTGATCGTCGCGGTGGTGATGCTCACGGTGGTCGCGTCCTACCGGCAGAACGTGCACGCCTACCCCAGCGGTGGTGGTGACTACGAGGTCGCCAGCACGAACCTGGGCGGCAAGTTCGGCCTGACCGTGGCCAGCGCGCTGCTGGTGGACTACGTGCTCACCGTGGCCGTGTCCACCTCGTCCGGTATCGCGAACATCGGGTCCGCCATCCCGTTCATCGGCCAGCACCAGCTGCTGTTCTGCCTGATCGTGCTGGCCCTGCTGACCGCGGCCAACCTGCGCGGCATCCGCGAGTCCGGCGCGGCCTTCGCCATCCCGACCTACGGCTTCATGGTCGGCGTGTTCGGCATGGTCATCTGGGGCGTGGTCCGGGCGGTCAGCGGGGCGGACCTGCGCGCCGAAAGTGCCGGTTTCCACCTGGCCGCCTCGAACACGTCGATGGTCGGGGTCGCGTTCGCGTTCCTGATCCTGCGGTCGTTCTCCTCCGGCTGCGCGGCGCTGACCGGTGTCGAGGCGATCAGCAACGGCGTGCCCGCCTTCCGCAAGCCCAAGTCGAAGAACGCGGCGTCCACGCTGCTGCTGATGGGCACCATCGCGGTCACCATGTTCATCGGCATCATCATTCTGGCCCGGCTGACCCACGTGAACTTCGCCGACGACCCAGCCACCCAGCTGATCGGCGCACCCGCCGGCTACCAGCAGAAGACGATCGTCGCGCAGATCGCGGCCTCGGTGTTCAGCAACTTCCCGCCCGCGTTCTACTACGTCTCGTTCGTCACCGGCATCATCCTGGTGCTGGCCGCGAACACCGCGTTCAACGGTTTCCCGGTGCTCGGCTCGATCCTCGCCCAGGACCGCTACCTGCCGCGCCAGCTGCACACCCGGGGCGACCGGCTTGCCTACAGCAACGGCATCCTGTTCCTGGCGATCTTCGCGGCCGTGCTGATGATCGCGTTCGACGGCGACGCGACCCGGCTGATCCAGCTCTACATCGTCGGCGTGTTCGTGTCGTTCAACTGTAGCCAGGCGGGCATGATCCGGCACTGGAACCGGTTGCTGCGCAAGGAGAAGGACCCGGCGACGCGGCGCAAGATGCGGCGTTCGCAGACCATCAACGCGATCGGCCTGACCTGCACCGCGATCGTGCTGGTGATCGTGGTGATCACCAAGTTCCTGGCCGGTGCGTGGATCGCGATCGCCGCCATGATCGCGTTCTTCATCGTGATGACCGCGATCCGGCGGCACTACGACCACGTGTCCGAGGAACTGGCCACCAGCGATGAGCAGACCCTGCTGCCGGCCCGCAACCACGCGGTCGTGCTGGTGTCCAAACTGCACCTGCCGACCATGCGCGCGTTGGCCTATGCCAAGGCGACCCGGCCGGACACGCTCGTCGCGGTCACCGTGAACGTGGACGAGGCGGACACCAAAGCGCTGATGCAGCAATGGGAAGAGCGCAACTTCAAGGTGCCGCTGACCGTCGTCGAGTCGCCCTACCGGGAGATCACCCGGCCGGTGATGGAGTTCGTGCGGCGGCTGCGCAAGGACAACCCGCGCGACGTCGTCACCGTGTTCATCCCCGAATACGTGGTCGGCCACTGGTGGGAACAGTTGTTGCACAACCAGAGTGCGCTGCGCCTGAAGGGCAGGCTGCTCTACCAGCCCGGTGTGATGGTGACCAGCGTGCCGTGGCAGCTCGCGTCCTCGGCGAAGACGTGGGAACGCGCGAAGCGGACCAGGGCACGCAACCTGCTCACCGCGCCCGGTGCGGTGCGCCGCGGCCTGGAACCCAAGCAGTCCAAGGAATCGGCGGATCAGCAGAAATGAACTGGACCGGGAACCGGATCGAGGTCGAGGTCGGCGCGGTCGCGCACGGCGGGCACTGCGTCGCGCGGGCCGAGGGCCGGGTGTTGTTCGTGCGGCACGCGTTGCCGGGCGAGCGGGTGATCGTCGAGGTGACCGAGGACAAGGGCGGCGCGTTCTGCCGCGCGGACGCGGTGGAGATCCTGGAGGCGTCGCCCGACCGGGTCGAGCCGTCCTGCGCGCTGGCTCGGCCGGGCGGGTGCGGCGGCTGCGACTGGCAACACGCGACGCCTGCGGCGCAACGGGACCTGAAGGCGTTCGTGGTGGCCGAGCAGCTGCACCGGCTGGCTGGGCTGGACGTCAAGGTCGAGGTCGAGGAACTGCCGGGCGGACCGCTGGGCTGGCGGACCCGGCAGCGGCTCGCGGTCGACGCGCAGGGGCACGCAGGCCTGCGCGCGCACCGCAGCCATCGGGTGCTGCCACTGGCGGGCAACGGGTGCCCGATCTCGGTGCCGGACCTGTTCGGCGACGTGCTGGACACCGCGCACGAACCCCGCACCGAACTGGACGTGGTGCTCGACGACACCGGCACCCGGCACGTGGCCAGTCTCGAACCGATCCCGAAGCGGCCGCGCCAGTACCGGACCCGCTGGCTGACCGGCGGCACCGCGACGCAACACGCGGCGGACCGCGACTGGCGGCTGCACGCGGACGGGTTCTGGCAGGGGCACCCCGCCGCCGCGCAAACGCTCGCGGAGGTGGTCGCCGACTATGCGGCCACCCCTGAGGGCGGCAGCGCGTGGGACCTCTACGGCGGCGTCGGCCTGTTCGCGGCCGTGCTGGCCGAGCAGGTCGGTCCGGACGGCTCGGTGCTGATGATCGAGTCGGTGGCCAGCGCCGTCGACGACGCCCGCCGCAACCTGGCCGACCGGCCGCAGGTGCGGTTCCTCACCGGCCGGGTCGAGCACGCCCTGGTGGACGGTACCGACCTGGCCGTGGGCGGGGCGGACATCGAGCCGGACGTGGTCGTGCTCGACCCGCCGCGCAAGGGCGCCGGTCGCACCGTGGTGGAGGCGGTCGCGGGTGAGGCGCCGCTCAGGGTGGTCTACGTCGCGTGCGACCCGGCCGCACTGGCCCGTGACCTGGCCTGTTTCGCCGAGAACGGCTATCGGTTGGCCGCGCTGCGCGCGTTCGACGCCTTCCCGATGACCCACCACGTCGAGTGCGTCGCGCTGATTACCCGCTAGGCGAAGGCAAACCAGTGACTCGATTCACTCGGGTTCGTCGTCTGAGTGTCCCTACGGCGTACGTAGATTGGGCCGACCGGTCGACGTGAGCGGTTCTATCGGGGTGCTCGGTCGAGCGCGCCAGCCGGTTGTCCGATTGGTGCCTAGACTGATCGCCAAGTCGAACTCAGCGAGGTGAAACGTGGCGTTGCTGGACTCCGTGCATGGACCCGACGATCTCAAGCGGTTGGATCACGAGGAATTGGCCCGGCTGGGCGACGAGATCAGGTCGTTCCTGGTGGCGAAGGTATCCAGGACCGGCGGGCATCTCGGGCCGAACCTGGGGGTCGTCGAGCTGACGATGGCGCTGCACCGGGTGTTCGACTCGCCGCACGACGTGATCCTGTGGGATGTCGGTCACCAGGCGTACGTGCACAAGATCCTGACCGGGCGGCAGGAGGGCTTCGGCGAGCTGCGCCAGCGCGAAGGTCTTTCTGGTTATCCGAGCCGGGCCGAGAGCGAGCACGACTTCATCGAGAACAGCCACGCGTCCACCGGCCTGTCCTACGCGGACGGCCTGGCCAAGGCATTCCAGCTCGCCGGTGCCCGGCGGCACGTGGTGGTCGTGGTCGGCGACGGCGCGCTGACCGGCGGTATGTGCTGGGAGGCGATCAACAACATCGCGGCCGATCCCACCCGCCCTGTGGTGATCGTGGTCAATGACAACGGCCGGTCCTACTCACCGACCATCGGCGGTCTCGCCGACCATCTCGCCTCGCTGCGGCTGCGCCCCGGCTACGAGCGCGCCCTTGAGGGCGGCAAGCGCGCGCTGCTGGGCACCCCGGTCGTCGGCAAGCCCCTGTACGCGGCGCTGCACGCGGCCAAGCGCGGCCTGAAGGACGCGCTGAGCCCGCAGGGCATGTTCGAGGACCTCGGCCTGAAGTACATGGGCCCGGTGGACGGACACGATGTCGCGGTGCTGGAGTCCGCGCTGGCGCGCGCCAAGGAGTTCGGCGGACCGGTGATCGTGCACGCGGTCACCCGCAAGGGCAACGGCTACCCGCCCGCCGAGAACGACGAAGCCGACCAGATGCACCAGACCGATCCGATGGACCCCGCGACCGGTGCGCCGACCAAGGCGAAGAAGCGCGGCTGGACCTCGGTGTTCGCCGAGGAGCTCGTGCACATCGGCGGGGAGCGGCCGGACGTGGTCGCGATCACCGCCGCCATGCTCGGCTCGACCGGCCTGGACCGCTTCGCCGCCGCCTACCCGGAGCGTACCTTCGACGTGGGCATCGCCGAGCAGCACGCGGTGACCTCGGCGGCGGGCATGGCCATGGGCGGGTTGCACCCGGTGGTGGCGATCTACTCGACGTTCCTCAACCGCGCGTTCGACCAGGTCCTGATGGACGTGGCGCTGCACAAGCAGCCGGTGACGCTGATCCTGGACCGGGCAGGCATCACCGGACCGGACGGTCCGAGCCACCACGGCATGTGGGACGTGTCGATCCTGGGCCTTGTCCCCGGCATGCACGTCGCCTGCCCTCGGGACGCGGCCTCGCTGCGCGAGGAGCTGCGCGAGGCGGTCGCCATCGACGACGGCCCGTCCGCGCTGCGCTTCCCGCGTGGCGGCGTGATCGAGTCCGTCCCGGCGATCGAGCGGGTGGGCAGCGTGGACGTGCTGCGCAAGGGCGATGGCAGGGACGTGCTGCTCATCGCGGTCGGCGCGTTCGGCGAACTGGGCATCGCGGCCGCCGAGCGGCTGGCCGACCAGGGCATCGGCGTGACCGTGGTCGACCCGCGCTGGGTGGTGCCGGTGCCGGAGGACCTGCTGGCGCTGATCAACGAGCACCGGCTGGTGGCCACCGTCGAGGACAGCGGCAGGCACGGCGGGTTCGGCTGGGCGCTGGCCGCGCTGCTGCGCGACAACGGCAACCCCACCCCGCTGCTGGATCTCGGTGTGCCGCAACGGTTCATCGCGCCCGGCACCCGGGATGAGGTGCTCTCCGCGATCGGCCTCACCGCGCAGGACGTGGCCCGGCGGATCACCGAATGGGCGGTGGACCACCTCGGCGAGGTGCGCACGGCGGCCGACGACGACGAACCCGCTGTGTCCACAGTGGAGCTCAACAAGGACGGCGACGGTTCCGACGGCTGAAAATCGGTCGATATTGCCTGCTTCGCGACCTAACCTGAATGTGCTCCATCTGACCGGTTGAGGTGAAACCGGGGGAGAAGGGCGATTGCGTGCTGGAGCGCGGTCGCCCTCGTCACTACGGGTGTCCGCGCCCCTTCACCGTCCTTTTCGGCTTTTGTGGCACGGTGGAGGGGTGCGGATTCTGGTAGTCGAAGATGAAGAGCCCCTGGCCGAGGCGATCGCGCGCGGCCTGCGGCGTGAAGGAATGGCCGTTGACGTCGCCCTCGATGGCGATTCCGGCCACGAGAAGGTGACCATCACGCGGTACGACGTGGTGGTCCTCGACCGCGATTTGCCCGGAATGTCCGGTGATCAGCTGTGCCGGGAGATCGTCTCCTCCGGCGCGCTGAGCCGCGTGATCATGCTCACCGCGAGTGACGCGATCGCCGATCGGGTCGAAGGGCTCTCCCTCGGCGCCGACGACTACCTGGCGAAGCCGTTCGCGTTCCCCGAGCTCGTCGCCAGGGTGCGCGCGCTGGCCCGCCGCTCCACCCCGGCCACTCCGCCGGTGCTCAGCGCGGGCGATGTCGAGCTCGACCCCGCCAAGCGCACCGTCACCCGCGCGGGCCGTCCCGTCGAGCTGACCCGCAAGGAGTTCGGCGTCCTCGAGGTGCTGCTCGCCGCCAGTGGTTCGGTGGTGTCCAGCGAGGAACTGCTGGAACGCGTCTGGGACGAGAACGCCGACCCGTTCACCACGACCGTGCGGGTCACCGTGATGACCCTGCGCAAGAAGCTCGGCGAACCCGGCCTGATCGACACCGTGGTCGGCTCCGGCTACCGGGTCCCGGTCAACGGCGGTGACCCGGCCGGGGCGGGCGCGGGAGCTGGCGCGGGCGTTGACTGAATCGGGTCTGCTCAGGGTGGCCTCCCGGCCTGCGCCACCGCGATCGCGCGGCCGGGGACCCGGGCTGCGGCTGCGGCTGACCCTGCTCGCCACCGGCCTCACCGCAGGCGTCAGCGGGGCGCTGCTCTGGCTCGGCTGGCTGCTGGTCGGCTCGGTGATCACCGCCATTCCGGAACTGCCTGCCGGCTCCTCCGTGCGCATCCAGGGCGTGGACGTGCCCGCCGAGCAACTCGCCAGCACCCTCCAGGACAACGCGCAGGACAAGGTGCTCCAGTACGGCACCGCGGCCTTCCTGTGCGTCGTGCTGGCCGCCGCCGTGCTCGCCTGGGCCCTGACCGGACGGCTGCTGCGGCCGTTGCAGGAGGTCACCGCGACCGCGCGGCGACTGTCCGCCGAATCGCTCGGCGAGCGCATCGACCTGCGCGGACCGCGTGACGAGGTGGCCGAACTCGCGGACACCTTCGACGCCATGCTGGACCGGTTGCAGGCCACCTTCGAGGCGCAGCGGCGGTTCGTCGCCAACGCCAGCCACGAACTGCGCACCCCGCTCTCGGTCATCCGCACCGAACTCGACGTCACGCTGGCCGACGAGGACGCGGATGTCGCCGAACTGCGCAGGATGTCGGCCGTGGTCAGCAGGGCCGCCTTGCGCGCGACACAGCTCGTCGAGGCGCTGCTGCTGCTCGCCCGCACCGACGGCACCGGCCTCGCCGTGCGCGAACCCGTCGACCTGGCCGCGCTCGTCGCGTCCGCCTGGGCGGCGGTACGCGCGGACGCCGACGAACGCGGCCTGACCGTGACCTTCCAGACCGCCCCCGCCTACGCCGTCGGCGACCCCGCGCTGCTCGAACGCGTCGCGGGCAACCTGCTGGAGAACGCGGTGCGGCACAACGTGCCCGGCGGCTGGCTCACCGTGCACACCGAACCCGTCCAGGGCGACTGGTCGGAGTTGCGGGTCAGCTCGTCCGGTCGGCTGCTCGCCACCGACCGGGTCACCGAACTGTTCGAACCGTTCCGCCGGGGTGGCGTCGACCGCACCGCCCAGACCGGCACCGGCCTCGGCCTGTCGATCGTGCGCGCGGTGGTGGCCGCGCACGGCGGTCAGCTCTACGCGGAAGGCATCGCCGACGGCGGTCTCGCCATCACCGTGCGGCTGCCCGCCGGTGGGTGAGGTGCAGCAGGTTCTCGCTGATCGCCCTGGCTTCGACGAGGCGCAGTAGCCTGGGGCGCAACGGTTTCCGGGCTTCGCTCTGCGCGAAGACGCGGTCGCCTGCGCCCATCAGCACCGGGAAGACCGCCAGCCGCAGCTCGTCGACGAGATCGTGGGCGAACAGCAGGCTCAGCAGTCGCGCGCTGGCATAGACCCGGATCTCCCCGTCGACCGTGCGCTTGAGCCGCTCGACCTCGGTCAGCGCGTCACCGTTGAGCACGGTCGTGCCGTGCCACTTCGGATCAGTGAGGGTGCTGGACACCACGTACTTCGGCAGGCCGTTGATCCGGTCGGCCAGCGCGCTGGTGCGCGACGGGTACCGCTGGGCGAAGAACTCGTAGCCGCCGCGCCCCAACAGCAGCGCGTCCGCGTCCAGCGCGTCGGCCAGGATCATTTTTCCCCAGGCTTCGCGGTCGGCGTCGGTGAGGCCGGCGCGCCAGTCGAGGGCGTTGAAGCCCTCCTCGCCGGTCGGGTCCTGGATGACCCCGTCGAGTGACACGTTCTCGAACACGATGATTTTGCTCATGGTCGGATAGACACCGCGGCCGCTTCCGAATGGGCGCCCAGTTCGCGGCTCGGCGGGTGTCTACCTGTGGACGGCCGAGGAAGGGAACGACGATGGTGACCGGTGACCTGGTGGCGAAGGCGCGGGCGGGCGACAACGACGCGTTCGCGGCGCTGATCGAGCCCTACCGCGTCGAACTGCGCGTGCACTGCTACCGGGCTCGGCTCGGTGCAGGACGCCGACGACGCCCTCCAGGAGGCGCTGCTGGCCGCGTGGCAGGGGATCGGCGGGTACCAGCAGCGCGCGTCCGTGCGCACCTGGCTCTACCGGATCGCCACCAACCGGTGCCTGAACGCGCGCCGCGCCGCAGGCAGGCGGGCCGCGAAGGAATGGGACGTGCCGCACGTCCAACCGCCCGAACCGACCCGGCTGGGCGAGGTGGTGTGGCTGCAACCGTGCCCGGACGCGCTGCTCGAACCGGAAACCCGTTACGAAGGCGCGGAATCGATCTCGCTCGCGTTCGTCACCGCGTTGCAGTTGCTGCCGCCGCGCCAGGTCGCCGTGCTGCTGTTGCGCGACGTGCTCGACTTCAGCGCGAACGAGGTGGCGCGGATGCTGGACTCGACCCTGGACTCGGTCAACAGCGCGCTCAAACGCGCCCGCGCCGCGCTCCGCGACCGCCCGGCACCGGAACCGGCACCTGCGGCTGGTTCGTCCACTGAGGACTCGATCGTCGCGAAGTTCGTGCGCGCCTGGGAATCCGCCGATGTCGCCGCGCTGGCCGGCCTGCTGACCGACGACGCGTTCATCTCGATGCCGCCGATGCCCTTCGAATACGAGGGCCGCGAACTCGTCGCCCGCTTCTGCGCCACCATCTTCGGCGCCGGTCGCCGGTTCCGGCTGGTGCCCACCAGGGCCAACGGCCAGCCCGCGTTCGGCGCGTACCTGTGCGGTCCGGACGGCCTCGGTCATGGCGCCGGGCTCTACGTACTCACGTTGGCGGGTGAGCGGATCAGCGCGATGGCGCGGTTCGAGAACAGCATGTTCCCGTGGTTCGGCCTGCCGCGTTCGCTACCGAACGCGGCAGGCCGCCGGGTATGACTCAGGACTGGTACTGGTCGGTGCTGCCCAGTCCCGGGCGGATGGTGACCACACCGAGGCCGGTGTCCGCCGGGTTGGCGCAACCCTGCGCGCCCGCGGGCAGCGCGATGAACATGGAAGCCGTGTCGTCCGGCGCGTAGACGCGGTAGCCCTGCACCGGAGTCGGCTGGCAGGCGCCGCCGTCGTAGACGCCGGTGTCCACCGAGTGGATCACGGTCGAGGCGACCGCGCCGGGCGCCAGGTTGACCTGACCGCCCTTCTTGCCGTTGCGAACCGCAGGCGCGCCAAGCTGTTGACCGTTGTTCCCGGTCACATAGGACACTCCGGGCCAGCCGACGACGGCGCAGGTGGCCTTGCTGGTGTTGGTGAAGCGCAGCACCTGGTACTGCTGGCTCATCCCCGCGTCGCTACCGCCGAAGCTCAGCGCGAGCGTGTTCGCCTTGCACTCCGGGACGCCACCGATCTTGGACGGGTGGCTCACCCCGGCCGCGTTGGGAGAACCCGCCGCCTGCGGGGTGCTTCCGGTCCCGCCTGGCGAGGTCGAACCGTCCGAAGTGGACGAACCTGCGCCGGTGTTCGTGTTGCTCGGCGCGCTCGCGCCGACCGTCTGCGAGCCGGGACCGCCGGCGTTCTGGGAGCCGGCCGACTGCGTCCCACAGCCGACCACCGCTACCGCTGCCAGCACGCCAGCCCCGACGACCAGAGTACGGACCGTGTTCCTGCGTCCGATGTTCTTGATGTTCATGGCGTTTCCCTCCAGTGCCACAGACTCTCGCTGTCTTGGTGACACTGAGTAGATGTGTGGTCCCCCCGTCGCGTTGCTCCTGTCGCACGGATTGTGAATCACAGAAATCTCACGCAACCCAGTGTCAACGAAAAACGTCCTACTCACTGGAGTGGTTAGCCATTGACGGGATCCGTGAAACGTCCGTTAGGAGCTCTTCAGCGCTTCTTCAGTGAAGAAGCGCCTTCAGGACGCTGATGGCGACGCCGAACGCGGCGCTGACGATCGTGTACAGCACGACCCAGCCGGCGCCGAGATGCGCTCTGCGCGCGGCCAGCGCGCCCCACGCCAGCAACTCCAGCACCGACCCGCCGAGTGCCACGTTCACCGCGAGCTGCTGACCGCCGCCCGCGAGGTCGACGACGACCAGGATCAGCACCAGCCCGAGTCCACCCGTGACGATGCCCCAGTCCTCGGCGAGCGCCTCGCGGATCTCCTGCCAGGTCGGCCTGCTCGGCTTCTCCTCGTCCGCGGTCGCGTGGTGCGCGAGCTGATCGGCGTAGACGTGCGCCAGCCAGTACACGAACAGCGTCGCCAGCACCGAGGCGACGATCTCCGCGATGCTCGCGTCCGTCGACCCCTCGGTCGCCACGATCGCGGCCGCCACGATCGTGCCGTAGATGGTCGCGCCCGGGTTGGTCTTCGGCCGCAGGAACCGGGTCCACTCGCGCACGGGCTCGTCTGCCATGTGCCCGAAATTATCCTGAAACCCCGCGATCCACATGGTTGGCTTGGCCCATGGCAACCCTGCACGTGGTCAAGGTCTTCATCGGACCGGACGGAACCGGCGGCAACCCGCTCGGTGTGTTCAGCGACGCGGCGGACGTGCCTGCCGCGCGTCGCCAGGAGATCGCCGCCGATCTCGGCTTCTCCGAGACCGTCTTCGTCGCCGATCCGGCCACCGCGCGACTGTGGATCCACACCCCGGCCGTCGAACTCCCGCTCGCGGGCCACCCGCTGGTCGGCACCTCCTGGTTGCTCGCCGAACAGGGCAGGCCGGTCGACGTGCTGCGTCCGCCCGCAGGGGAGATCGCCACCTGGCACGCGGACGGTCGCACCTGGATCCGTGCCGACCCGGACCTCGCCCCGCACTTCGACCTGACCCCGCTGGCCAGCGTCGCCGAGGTCGACGCGCACCCCGGCGCGGGCCCCGACGCGCACCTGCAGGTCTGGGCCTGGGAAGACGAAGCGGCGGGCCGCGTGCGCGTGCGGGTCTTCCCCACGTCGATGGGCATCGCCGAGGACGAGGCGACCGGCGCGGCGGCACTGCGGCTTGGTCAGGCGCTGAGCCGT
>DASXOJ010000052.1:0-32422 GCA_036494465.1 Pseudonocardiaceae bacterium | reverse complement strand
CTACGCCCGGCCGATGGCCAGCGTCCCTGGGGTCGGCTGCGGGTGGGAGAGATCGGGCGTTCGATCTTGCGTGGACAGCAGTTCGGCGTACCGGCCAAGCATGCGGTCGCCGAGGTGCTGGTAGTAGTCCGGCAGCGGGCCGCCGTTCCCGTCATGGAAGGCCCGGAACTTCGAATCTGATCGCAGCATGTCCTGAATCCGCTGGAAGCTCGCCACATCGGCCCGGAAGCTGGCCGTGCGAGCCCGGTGCACGTACCGGATGGCGCGGCGTGATGTCGTGTCCATCCTGCGACGCAACATTTCCGGCGACGCGGCGTGCGAATAGAGTTCGGCAAGTTTCCCGTAATAGGTAGCCGGGTCATAGTTCTGCAGCGTGGTCACCAGGTAGGGCGCGTAGTAGAAGCTGAACGGCATCGCTTCGAGGATCCGTCCGCCTGCGGCGAGTTCGTCGTGCAGCGGGGTGCCGCCGAACGGCACCGGAATGTTGATCGTGGGCCAGACGAAGGGAGTCTGGTCCATGAACCGCTTGGTCATCTCCACCGGCTCGTCGCCCCGGTCGGTGTCCAGCCCGAAGATGAAATTCGCCTGCAGGTAGGGCACATTCTCCGCCAGCTGCGCGAAGTGCTCGGCGACCCGATCGACTTTCTCCATGCCGCCGGCCCGGCCCAGCCCGGCCTTGTTCGAGTAGTCCGTCCACGATTCGACACCCGGCGCGACCATCACGCAGTTGGTGTCCCGTAGCCGGCGCATGCGGTCGCCGCGCAACACGGTGAGCGAGCTTTCGATGATGTAGGGCGGCCGGTGGCCGGGCGGCTGGGCTTCCAGAATGTCGAAGACCTGGTCGAACTTCACCGCGAAGTTCGGGTCGTGGAACACGACCAGCGTGCCAGGCAGCTTCTCGTCGAGATAGCGTAGATCGGCGGCCATCCGGTCGGCGGACAACGGCCGGTAGGTGCTACTCCAGTCGATGCAGAAATTGCATCGGTACGGGCAGCCCATGCTGGCCAGCATCGGCACCGCGGACAGCCGCAGCCGCTTGCGACCCCAGAAGAACGCCGAAGCACGGATCTCCGGCATCCGCTCCTCGACGGTCGGCACATCCTCGAGCGGCCGCTCCGACGAGACGATGGATCCCGGATCGAACTGTCCGGCCACGATGTCGGCCACCAGTGCCTCGTCACACTGCCCCACGACCAGGTCGAAGAACCGCAGGCAGTCCATCGGGAACGCCCTGGCGTGCGGGCCGCCGATCACCGTTCGGACGCCAGCCGCGCGATAGAGCTTCGCAAGGGCATAAGCGAAATGACTGACCTGCGTGTAGCAGGAAATGAACACCACGTCCAGGTCGGTTGGCAGCATTCGGTGCGGCTGACCGACGCCGTAGTACGTGGCGTAGGTCGTCTCATGCCCCAGCCGACGACACCACACCGAGATGGCCTGCGGGGTGATGCTGGCGTACTGCTTGGTGATCAACAGGCCATACCCAAACTCCGCGGGACGCCGCAACGGCGGCCCCAGGATGTCAAGGATCCCTACCCTCATCAAGATCTCCTCGCTGTCGGGCCGCTGCACCACCCTATCCAGATTGCCCGGTATCGAACGGCCCAATCTCGGACGGCTGAGGCCCGAGGAAGGCCGCAGCGCTGAACATCGCCGAGATGCCGGGGTCGCCGGAGCACAACAAAATCGGCCCCTCACCTGTTTTTGCTGGTGAGGGGCCGATTTGGCTGGTGTGGCGGGTGAAGGGTTCGAACCTTCGAAGGCTGAGCCGGCAGATTTACAGTCTGCTCCCTTTGACCACTCGGGCAACCCGCCATGTGCGGCCGTCAATGACCGCGCGCTGAACAATACCCAACGGGGAACGCGTCCGGTCAATGGGTCCCTCCCGGTAGCATCCGGCGGGTCAACTGGTAATGCGATGAATCCGGAGGTTGAGCACGTGGCGGACCCCTCGTTCGACGTGGTGAGCAAGGTGGACCGGCAGGAGGTGGACAACGCGCTCAACCAGTGCGGCAAGGAGCTGGCGGGCCGGTTCGACTTCCGGGGGACCAACACCACGGTGGCCTGGTCCGGCGAGGAAGGGATCGCGTTCCAGTCGGACGCCGAGGAGCGCTGCCTGGCCGCGATCGACCTGTTCAAGGAGAAGCTGGTCAAGCGGACTATCTCGCTGAAGTCATTCGAGGTGGACGAGCCCGCGCTGTCGGGCAAGGTCTACAAGGTGACCGGCAAGATCCTGCAGGGCATCTCGGCGGACAACGCCAAGAAGATCGGCAAGTACATCCGGGACGAGGCGCCCAAGGGCGTGCAGGCGCAGATCCAGGGGGATCAGCTGCGCGTCTCGGGCAAGAAGAAGGATCATCTCCAGGAGGTCATCGCCCTGCTCAAGGGGCATGACTTCGGTGTCGCGCTGCAGTTCACGAACTTCCGCTGAAGCTGCGGGTGGCCGCCCCTCGACGGGGCGGCCACCGACCGTCATGGCAGCAGGGTGTCGAGGAACTGGTTGCTGAACACGCGGGCCGGGTCGAGGCGGTTGAGGGTGGCGCGCACGGCGTCCCAGTTGTCGGCTTCGGTCTGACCTGCGCGGAACGCGTTCGGGATGGTGCCGGTGAGCAGGGGTTTGCTGGTCCACGCGCCTGCTGACGTGTGTGCCCACGCCTTGGACCATTCCGGGCGGACGGTGGCCTTCGGCTCGGTGTAGGTGGCCCAGATCCAGGTTTCGATGTCGGTGTAGAACCGCGCGGCGGCCGGGGTGGTCGGCAGAGTGCCGATGTCGAGCCAGACGCAGGTGTCCCATTCGGGATGGTCCGGGCGTGGCCGGGTCGGGGCGAGCAGTGGGGTGGCCGGGTTCGGGGCGTCGACGGTGGTGATCCTGATCTCGACGGGGCCGTTGACCGGGAACTCGCCCGCGCGCTGATATTGGTGCAGCAGGGCCTGGTAGCGCAGGTAGAACGCGCGCAGCACCGCTTGGACGTTGGCCCGCGCGGTGAGCACGGCCCAGCCCCCTTCGACGATGCGCAGGGTGGTCGGCTGGACGTAGAGCAGGCTGGCGCGCGACCAGCCCCACACGTCCGAGGTGTCGGTGAGGGCGAGGCCGGTGGCGACGATGCCGTAGTCGGCGGCGGTGAACAGCGGGGTGGGCGCGACCTGACCGGCGACGATGGCTTTGAGCAGGTCGGATTCGGGTTTGGTGATGAAGTTCGCGAACGTGTACGGGTAGGGCTCGGTGATGTGCCGGGACCGCACGGGCTTGGCCGGGCTGACCGACCAGACCTTCAGCCAGGGGCATTCGGTGAACGGGAACCAGATGACCTCGATGCGGCCGGTGCGGTCGAGCAGGTCGGCGACGGTGTTGGAGTTGCCGCCGGGGCGGTCGAACAGGTCGGCGGCGGGGATGTCGACGAAGTTGCGGCAGCGCAGTCGCTGGTTGGGAATGACCTGGAGGGTGACCTCGGTGACGAACGCGCGCCCGAGGTGCACGAGCAGGGCGCCGAAGTCCGGGTCGGTGCGGTGGAAGGTGCGCGGGACGTAGGCGCCCGCGTTCTCGTCCCAGACGATCGCGGTGAGGGAGAGCACCAGGTTGGCCAGGCTGCCGTAGCTGCCGCCGTCGGGCCGGGTTTCGCCGAGCGCGGGGATGCCGCTGCCGTGGCCGCCGATGGCGAGCACGCCGCCAAGGGTGAGGTCGCCGGGGGCCGTCGATTCGAGCAGGCCGTAGCCCGCTCGTTCCAGGGCAGTCAGCAGCTGGTCGATGGTGGTGCCCGCGCCTGCGGTGACCTGACCAGGGGTGATGGTGATGTCGGTGAGGTGGGCGGTGGTGTCGACGAGGAGGTAGCGGGCGGGGGCGGTGCCGGGTGGCAGGACGATCGGCGACCAGTTGTGGGCCTTGCCGCGTGCTCTGACCCGGTAACCGGCGGCGTGTGCCCAGTTGACGAGGGTGGCGACGTCGCCGGGGTCGGCCGGGGTCGCGGTCCAGACGTCTTCGACGGTGATCTGCTCGGACCAGTTCCGGTAGGAGCGCCGGGCCAGCGGGATGCCGCGCGGGAAGTCGGCGGGTGCGGCGTTGGCCTGGGTTAAGCCGGTGGCGGTCAGGGCCACGGCGCCGGCAGCGCCGAGGAAGGCCCGGCGGGTGTGTCGGGACGGGCCGGCGGGGGCTCGATTACGGTTGGTGGGCACGACGTTCGATATCGGCCACGTGGATCACCGGATTGAGGGGCACCTGATGAAGGGAATCGTTCTTGCCGGGGGCAGCGGTACCCGCCTGCACCCGATCACCCAGGCGATTTCCAAGCAGCTGCTGCCGGTCTACGACAAGCCGATGATCTATTACCCGATGTCGGTGCTGTTACTGGCAGGCATCAGGGACATCCTGATCATCTCGACGCCGGTGGATCTGCCGCACTTCAAGCGGTTGCTTGGCGACGGGAGCCAGTTCGGCCTCTCCTTGACCTACGCGGAGCAGGCGCAACCAAACGGGCTGGCCGAGGCGTTCGTGATCGGCGCGGAGTTCATCGGCGACGACGACGTGGCGCTGGTGCTCGGCGACAACATCTTCTACGGCCAGGGGTTCTCCCGGGTGTTGCAGCGGCAGGTGGCGACCCTGGACGGGTGCGTGCTGTTCGGTTATCCGGTGAAGGACCCGAGCCGGTACGGGGTCGGCGAGGTCGACGCGGACGGGAAGTTGGTGTCGATCGAGGAGAAGCCGGCTCGGCCGAGGTCGAACAAGGCGATCACCGGGCTCTACCTCTACGACAACGCCGTGATCGACATCGCGCGCGGGCTGGCGCCCTCGCCACGCGGCGAGTTGGAGATCACCGACGTGAACCTGGCCTACCTGCGGCAGGGGCGCGCGCACCTGGTGGATCTGGGTCGCGGGTTCGCCTGGCTGGACACGGGCACGCACGACTCACTGTTGGAGGCCGGGCAGTTCGTGCAGGTGCTGGAGCACCGGCAGGGTGTGCGGATCGCCTGCCTTGAGGAGATCGCGTTGCGGATGGGGTACATCACCGCGCAGGAGTGCCACGCGCTGGGCAGCAAGCTGGCGAAGTCGCAGTACGGCGAGTACGTGATGGCGGTCGCGGAGTCTGCCGGGGCGAACGCGGACTAGCGCCGATTGGCCATGGCCTCCAGCCTGCGGATGCGTTCGGCCATCGGCGGGTGGGTGGAGAACAGCCTGGTCAACGCCTCACCGCCGCGGAAGGGGTTGGCGATCATCAGGTGTGACTGGCTGACCAGCTTCGGTTCCGGGATCAGCGGCGCGGCCTTCGTGCCCGCGTCGAGTTTGCGCAGCGCGGAGGCGAGCGCGAGCGGGTCGTCGGTGAGCCGGGCGCCGGACGCGTCGGCCTGGTATTCGCGGGAGCGGCTGATCGCCATCCGCACGACGCCTGCGGCGACCGGGCCGAGGATGGCGATGAGCAGTACGGCGAACGGGTTGCTGCGGTCGCCGTTGCCGTTGTCGTTGCCGACGAACGCGCCCGCGAACAGGGCCAGGTTGGCGAGCACGCTGATCACGCTGGCCAGGGCGCCCGCGACGCAGGAGATGAGGATGTCGCGGTTGTAGACGTGGGACAGTTCGTGGCCGAGCACGGCGCGCAGTTCCCGTTCGTCGAGCAGGTCGAGGATGCCGGTGGTGCAGCAGACGGCGGCATTGCGCGGGTTGCGGCCGGTGGCGAACGCGTTGGGCGCCTGGGTGGGGCTGACGTACAGGCGCGGCATGGGCGCCCGGGACTTGCCCGCCAGTTCGCGGACGATCCGGTACATGGCGGGCTGTTCGGCCTGGGACACCGGGCGGGCGCGCATGGCGCGCAGCGCGAGCTTGTCGGAGGCGAAGTAGGCGTAGCCGTTCATGCCCAGCGCGATCAACAGGCCGATGATCAACGCCGTGCGACCGAACAGCGCGGCGATCGCGATGATCAGCGCGCTCATCCCGCCGAGCAGCAGCGTGGTCTTCAACCCGTTGTAGTGCCGGTGCACGTCGTCAGCGCCTCCCTGGCGTGGGGACTTTTACCCGTTCAACGCGCTCGACCTGGGCAAAGTTTCCTGCTGACCTACTCGGCGGTAATAAGGTTCGTCACGTTATGCGGGACTGCCCTGGTGGCCGATCCGCCAGTAGCTGCTCGCGCGGACCTGGCGCCGGTCGAAGCCCCGGTCGGCCAGCAGGTGGGCGCGTGCCGCCTGCATCGCGGCTTTTTCGCCCGCTGCCCAGACCGCTGCGTCGTTGTTCGTCAGGTCCAGCGCTGCCAGGCCGTCGACCAGGCTGTTCTCCCGGCCTGCCGGGGCGCCGTCGCGGTGCAGCCAGTGCACGTCCAGGGTTGCCGCACTGACCAGGTCCTGCTCTTCCCCGGCGTCCGCGACCTCGACGAGCACGGTGGCGCGCGCGGGCGCGGGCAGCTGGCCGAGCATGACCTCGATCGCGGGCAGCGCGGTCTCGTCGCCGACGAACAGGTGCGCGGCGATCCCCGGATCGGGCTGGTAGCCGGGCGACGGGCCGACCACGATCAGCGTGTCGCCAGGGCCGGTCCGCTGCGCCCAGGCAGCCGCCGGTCCGGTCCCGTCGTGAACGACGAAGTCGAGGTCGATCTCGTGCGCGTCCGGGTCGACCCGGCGCAGGGTGTAGCTGCGCATGGCCGGGCGCGCGGTGGCGAAGTGGTTGCGCGCCGAGGTCAGCGTGAGCGGGTCGGGCAGTTCGGCGCCCGGCTCGTAGAAGTAGAGGACGACGTGCGCCTCGCCGGTGATCGGGGGGAAGTCCGCGAGCTGCGGACCGCCGACGCCGACCCGGATCATCTTCGGCGTGATGGCTTCGGTGCGCAGCACCGGAACCTGCCAGAGCTGGGGCGGGTACCGGGTCGCGCGCTTGCGGGTGTGGGAGGAAGGTGTCGGAGTCATCGCGGGTGCATCTTCGCATTCCACGGTGAGCGAACGAGCTGGAGTCCGCTCGACCGATGCGGCGATGCTCCGCGCGTGCAACTATTCGCGCGGAGGTAATGAGTCGTGAAAATTGGCATTCAGATCCCGAACTTCACCTGGGCCGGTGGGGCCGAGCAGCTCGGTCCGAACCTGGCCAGCATCGTGAAAACCGCCGACCAGGGTGGGTTCGAGTACATCGCGGTGATGGACCACTTCTGGCAACTGGGCGGCAAGCCCGAGCTGGACATGCTGGAGGCGTACACGGCGCTCGGCTTCATCGCCGCGCATACCGAGCGGGCGAAGCTGCTCACCGTGGTGACCGGTGCGCTGTACCGGTTCCCGGCCGTGCTCGCGAAGATCATCAGCACCCTGGACGTACTCTCCGGCGGCCGGGCGATCCTGGGCGTCGGCGCGGGCTGGAACGTGGAGGAGTCCACCGGGCTCGGCATCCCGTTCCCGTCCACAAAGGAACGTTTCGAGCTGCTGGAAGAGGCGCTGCAGATCTGCCTGCAGATGTGGAGCGACGACGAGGGCCCGTACGAGGGCAAGCACAACCACCTGACCCGCACCCTCAACGTGCCGCAGCCGCTGACCAAGCCGCACCCGCCGATCATGATCGGTGGCGGCGGCGAGAAGAAGACGCTGCGCTTCGTGGCGAAGTACGCGCAGCTGTGCAACGTGTTCGACTCGCCAGACATCGAGCGCAAGCTGTCCGTGTTGCGCGAGCACTGCGAGGCCGAGGGCCGCGACTACGACGAGATCGAGAAGACCGCGTACTACATCTTCAACGTCGGCGAGAACGGTGAGCGGGTCGGCGAGACCGTGCAGCGCCTGCACGAGCTCGCGGACATGGGCGTGCAGACCGCGGTGGGCATGGTGGTCGACGTGGAGAAGATCAAGCCACTGGAGATCATCGCCAACGAGGTCATTCCGGCCGTCGCAGAGTTCTAGTGAATGAGCCCGAGCTCGGCGAACATCCGGCGGCACCAGTCCAGGGCGGAGTCCAGGCTGTCCCACTGGGTGTCGCCGGGTTCGAGGTACGGGAACAGGTACGGCTCGGTGATCTCCTCGGGTAGGTCCTCGGCGTAGCAGTCGCGCGGGCCGTAGCCGTAGAGCGAGTCGTGGATCAGCTGAGCCAGCCCGGCATCGAGACCGTCGGTGACGGCGAACCAGATCCGGCGCAGCATGGCCGGGTGCGCCATGGCGAAGATCAGCCTGCCGACGTCGAACGGTTCGCCGGGCGAGATCACCCGCGCCAGCGCGACGAACCGTTCGCGCTCATCGTCATCGCGGCCGAGCATGACCGCCTTCTCCGACCAGATCTCCACGCCGTGCCCGGCCTCGATGATCGCGGTGCACAGCGTGGCGAGAGCGAGGCCGCGGTTGATGATCGCGTGGTGTTCGGTGTTGCTCTCGTAGCTGGCAGGCACGACGAAGGTGACCACCCGGCCGCGCCGGGAGGTCTGGGTGGGCACCGCGTCGATCATGCATTCGGGCACACCCGCCAGATACAACGCCATGTCGACTTCGCTGCCGGTGACGTCCCAGGTGGGTTCGAGGGTGGTCACGGCGGTGCCGATGCCCGCGCGTTCGCGCAGCGTGCCGACGGTGACATCGGCCTGCTCCAACGGAACCTGCCACCCGTCGACGGCCAGGCGCAGCGCTTCGTCCCAGTCCGCGCCCGCGAATTCGGTGCGGTCGTCCTGCCTGCCCGCGCCGTCGATGGTTTCCGGGCGCTGGGCCATGTCCAGGAATTCCTGCCACGACCACATCGGGGGCATGGCGTAACGGGTTTTCACTTGTCGAGTTCCAGTGCCGTCCGGTGGGCGGGCGAGAGGCCGCGCGTGACGCGCCAGGCCAGCACCTGCTCGATCGAGGCGCCCGCGGCGATCAGCTTGGCGCCGTCGATGCTGGCCCTCGGCGAGAACATCACCGGCAACTGCTTGTCCTGCGCCAACTTCCGCAGTGTGCGCACCTCCTCGACCAGTGCGAGCACCTCCTCGGCCCGACCGGGCGCGTTGGCGAGCGCGATGCGTTGTTCGAGGCGTTCGTCGACCGGCACGTCGATGACCACGAACCGGTCCAGGGTGGCCGCGTCGAGCGCTTGGCGGCCGACGTACTGGCGGTTGCCGCCGCTGCCGTAGGTGTTGCCGGTGGCGATCAGGTGGAAGTCGGGGTGCGCGTCGACCATCCGGTCCGCGAACGCGCAGGTGCCCAGCGCCAGGGCCTGGTTGAGCTCGCCGAGCAGGCCGGGGTGGCCGTTGTCGAGTTCGTCGAGCAGCATGATGCCGCCGTGCTCGAACGCACGCCGGAACGGGGTGTCGTGGTAGGTGCCGTGCGCGTCGAAGTAGCCGAACACCTTGCTCATCGGAGTGGTCGGACCGAGCGAGAGCGCCTGGAAGGGCAGGCTCATCGCCTCGGCGACCTGCTTGGCCAGCATGGATTTGCCGGTGCCCGCCGGACCGACCAGGAACACGTGGCATTCGGCGCGCAGCGCGAGCAGCACGTCCGGCAGCACCTGGTGGGCGTCGGCCTTGAGTTCGACCGGGGGCCGCTCCGGGAACTGGACCCGGACGACCGGGGCGGTCACCTCGGCGACGGCAAACCGGACATGCGCGGTGAGACCGGCGACGACCTCCTCGCGGATGGCGGCGGTGAAGTCGGGTTTGATCATGCGCAGCGCGGCGGTGGATGCTTCGGCCGCCGCTTTCGTGACCGCCGCGGCCGCGGCGGCTTCGTGCTCGTCGAACCGGGCGGGCAGATCGGCGTCGGCGATCGCGGTCCGGGCGCCTTCGCCGGCCAGTTCGGCGATGGCCGCTCGGGTGTCGTCGTCAAGTCGGGTGAACCGGGCGGCGACCTCGCGCCTGACCACCTGGCGCACGTGTTCGGCAGCGAGAACGCGCACGTTCTGCCGGGCGAAGACCTGGCGGGCGCTCTTGTTGGCGATGTCCTGTACTTCGAGCCTGGTGCGTTCCAACACCCGTCGTTTCTAGGCCGGCGAACCTGGGAGGGGTCCCCGGCCGAGTGCGGTGCCGGTGGCGGTCAGACGGCCGCGGGCACGGCGGCGGCCGAGCGGGCGCCCATCCGCAGCGTGATGCCTGCGCCGCGCAGCGAGCGGCGGAACCACAGCAGCGAGACACCGATGGCCAAGCCGACGACCGTGTACGAACCGGCGGTGGAGACCATCAGGAAGTCACCCACGGTGGCCTTGGCCAGGATCCAGAGCGTGGTCACGCCGTTGGTGAGGAACACGAGCGCCCACAGCAGCGAGACTCGCTTGAAGAACTGGGCGACACCCGGGTGTTCGGAGAAATCGGTCGGAAAGGCACAAAAGTCGTTGGCCAGTTTGGCCAGGAACGGGCGGCCAAATGGCAGCGTCACCAAAAGGACACCGGCAATCAGGAAGTTTTGCAGTGTCGGCTGCAAAAAGTAGAGGAAAATGCTGCCGGTGACGAGTCCGAGAACGGTCCTGGCGACCAGCAGGCCCGTGGTGAGCAGCAGTACGGCCGGGATGGGCTTGCGCATCACGACGCGGCGGCCGAGCGCCATCATCGACCAGGCCAGCGCGGCGATCAGGCCGCCGTCCAGGCCGACGAGGGTGAGGAGCAGGTAGAACAGCACCAACGGAATGATCGTCGACTCGAGCAGATGCTTGCCACCATCGCGGAGCAGGACCCGGAAGGAGGGCAAGTGGACGGTCACGTGTTGTGGCATCTACTCAGCAGCCTCTTTCGGTCGCTCGGCGGTGGCACTCTGCACACCCGGTGATCGGCAATCGAGGTGATCTCACGCATAGCGTTCGAGAATTCACTTACCGTAACCCCAACCCTGGAGTGCGGTTAATGTACTCGAACGGTCTGTGGTGTGGGAGTTAGGTACCCACATTTGTTCTAGACGGATCAGACGGTCTTCAGGTTCACTCCGTCGGCGATCTGGCTTCACTCTCCCGGGATGCCCCACCGAGGATGCGCTACTACCTGGTACTTGACCAGGATCAGCATCTTTTCGTAACCGCGTTGGGGATCATCGGTCAGGAAGCTGGCCCAGATGCGCAACGAGCGACCCCTCGACGCACCGAAATTTTCGGCTGGGAAGACTGAGACCCAGGCTTTACGTTGTTCTTACGGGACTGATTTGTGCTGAGCGGGACGGGGTCTGGGAGATGAGCGGCAACGCCAACACCGTGTTGCTGGTGATCGCGGTTCCTGCCGCGATAGTCGGCGCGGCCTGCATGGGCCTGGCCAGCGCCGCGCAGGCACGTGCCGCACACGAGGTGCCTGCCAGCAAGACGTTGAACCCGCGCCTGCTGGTTGACCTCGCGCGCCGCAAGGTCTGGCTGATCGGCATCGTGGCCACCGTCGCGGGCTTGGGCCTACAGGTCGTCGCGCTCGGTTTCGGTCCGCTGCTGCTGGTCCAGCCGCTGCTGGTCACCGCGCTGCCCTTCGCCAGTTCGTTCGCGGCATTGATGGCGCACCGGCGACCGGACCGGGTGCTGGTGCTCGGTGGCCTGTTGTGCGTCGCGGGCCTGTCCGCGTTCCTGTTGCTGGCCAAACCGACCGGCGGTTCGGACCAGCTGCTGCCGCCCGCGCAGCTGATCCCGCTGGCGATCGCGCTGGCCGCCATCGTGGTCGGCGCGCTGGGCTGGGCGGCAGTGGTGCGCGGCAACGCGCACGTGCTCGGGCTGGCGGTGGCGACCGGCGTCACCTACGGCGTGACCGCCGCGCTGATCAAGGTGGTCGCGGGCGAACTGCGCCAGGGCATCGCCACCCCGTTCACGCACTGGACGCTCTACGCGGTGTGCATCATCGGCCCGGTCGGCTTCCTGCTCAGCCAGAACACCTTCCAGCAGGGCAAACTCGTCTCGCCTGCGCTCGCCGTGATCACCACGGTCGACCCGCTGGTCGGCGTGGCCATCGGCGTGTGGTGGCTGGACGAGTCCGCGAACACCGGCACCGCGGTGCTGACCGGCGAGATCATCGCCGCGGTCGCGATCGTGACCGGCATCTGGATGGTCACCCGCCGCGCCGCGCACCGGGTGACCGACCAGGCCAACGCTGAACAGGCCACCGACGTGGGGTCGGCCGAGCAGTTGGCCAACCCCTCCTGAGCAGCGTTCAGGCGCGCAGCTCCATCGTGCAGCACTTGGGGCCGCCGCCCGCCTTGCGCAGTTCCGAGATGTCCACGTGGATCGGTTCGTAGCCGAGCGAACGCAGCTGCTTGGCCAGGCCGAGGGCTTCCAGCGGCAGGATCACGTTGCGGCCGTCGGAGACGGCGTTGAGGCCGAAGCACTCGGCGTCGGCCCGGTCGGCGATGACCGCGTCCGGGAACAGCCGCTCCAGCACGCGCACCGAACCGGCGGAGAACGCCTCCGGGTAGTAGGCGATCTGCGGACGCCCCGGCGAGCCGTCGAGCACGAACAGCGCGGTGTCCAGGTGGTAGTAGGCCGGGTCGATCAGGCGCAGCGACACGACCGGGACGCCGAGCACCTCCTGGGCTTCGGCGTGCGCGCCCGCGTCGGTGCGGAAGCCGGTACCGGCCAGCAGGATGCGGCCGGTCCAGGTGAGGTCGCCCTCGGCCTCGTTGTAGAGGGTCGGCATGACGATGTCGCGGTAGCCCCTGGCGGTGAACCAGCGGCGGTAGTACTCGGCCTCGGCGCTGCGCTGCGGCGCGCGGAACCGGGCACCGAGCACGCGGCCGCCGATGACCGTGCCGGAGTTGGCGGCGAAGACCATGTCGGGCAGGTCGGGCTGGGGTTCGATCTCCTCGACGACGTGGCCGAGGCGTTCGTAGGTCCGCTTGAGTTCGGTCCACTGCGCGATGGCGCGGTCAACGTCGACCGGGATCTCGGGGTGCATCCACGGGTTGATGGCGTATTCGACGGTGAAGTACCGGGGTGGGCACATCAGGTATCGGCGGGCCACCGGCATCCGGTCCGGAACGGCCGGCTCGGGGTGCGATTCGGCCGGGGCGAGCGAAACGGTCGTCATGGATCGAAATGTATGGGCCAGTAGTACCCGCGATCAATGTCGTCACATTGCGCTGATCAGGGCAGAATGTTGCGTATGGACTCGATAGACCAGCGAATCGTTTCGTGCCTGGTTTCCGACGCCCGATCGAGCTACGCGGAGGTCGGCAACGTGGTCGGTCTGTCCGCGCCCGCGGTGAAGCGGCGGGTGGACAAACTGCTGGAACGGGGCGTGCTGCGCGGGTTCACCGCGGTCGTCGACCCGGAGGCGCTGGGCTGGGGCACTGAAGCTTTCGTGGAGGTGCACTGCCGGGGCAACGTGGTGCCCGCGCGGATCACCTCCACCTTGGAGCCGTTGACCGAGGTGGTGGCCGCGTACACGGTCTCGGGCGCGGCGGACGCGATCGTGCACCTGCGCGCCGCGGACATCCACCACCTGGAGACCGCGCTGGAGCGCTTGCGCGCACTGGACATCGTGGACAGAACGGTCTCCACGGTGGTGTTGTCGACGCTACTGGAGCGCCCACCGGTGCCGGACCGGGTGGAGAAGGGCTAGACCCGGACCGGCGACTACCCGAAGTATCTGCAAACTTGAGTAACAGTTACTGTGAGTCCAGTTTCGGCGGAACCGTGTGAGTTGTGGCGCGTTCGACCGTCAAACCAGCATGTCAATGCCTACCCTGAAGGGCAGCGTGCGCTACCCGCACGAGCTGGAGCGGGCCGGGAAGAACGCGGTTTCCCACGCTATGACAACGAGATAGTGCCTTGAGTCGGACACCGAAACAGCGGACTACCCTCGTCG
Source organism: Pseudonocardiaceae bacterium (assembly GCA_036494465.1). GTDB lineage: Bacteria > Actinomycetota > Actinomycetes > Mycobacteriales > Pseudonocardiaceae > CAJCJE01. The sequence goes on along the minus strand of DASXOJ010000052.1, from coordinate 18,755 downwards.
GTGAAGACCGCGTCAAACGAAACGGCGCGGCGACAGGCGCAGCACCCGGCGGTCCCGGCGCGATCAGCAGGCGGTCGTGCGGCACCGCGAGACAGCAGGAAAAGAGGGATCGACGAATCCATGAGCGTTGATCTGGGGAACGACGCAAGCTCAGGGGATACCGAGGTTCGCAAGCTGGACCGTGTCGTCATCCGGTTCGCGGGCGATTCGGGCGACGGTATGCAGTTGACCGGCGACCGCTTCACATCCGAAGCCGCCGCATTCGGCAACGACCTGGCAACCCAGCCCAACTTCCCGGCCGAGATCAGGGCACCACAGGGCACCCTGCCCGGCGTGTCGTCGTTCCAGTTGCACTTCGCTGACTACGACATCCTCACCCCGGGCGACCGGCCGGACGTGCTCGTCGCGATGAACCCGGCCGCGCTCAAGGCCAACGTCGCCGACCTGGCCGCGGGCGGCATCCTGATCGTCAACACCGACGAGTTCACCAAGCGCAACCTGACCAAGGTCGGGTACGAGGCGAACCCGCTGGAAGGCGACTCGCTGTCGCAGTACCAGGTGCACGAGGTCGCGATGGCCACCCTGACCCAGGGCGCGCTCGCCGAGACCGGCCTTGGCAAGAAGGACGCCGAACGCTGCAAGAACATGTTCGCGCTGGGTCTGCTGTCCTGGATGTACCACCGGCCGACCGAAGGCACCGAGCGCTTCCTGCGCGAGAAGTTCGCCAAGAAGCCCGACCTGGCCGAGGCCAACATCCTCGCGTTCCGCTCGGGCTGGAACTACGGCGAGACCACCGAGGCGTTCGCGGTGACCTACGAGGTCGCCCCGGCCAAACTCGCCGCGGGCACGTACCGGCAGATCACCGGCAACACCGCGCTCGCCTACGGCATCGTCGCGGCGGGCCAGCAGTCGAAGCTGCCGGTCGTGCTGGGCACCTACCCGATCACGCCCGCTTCGGACATCCTGCACGAACTGTCCAAGCACAAGAACTTCGGCGTGACCACGTTCCAGGCCGAGGACGAGATCGCCGGTATCGGCGCGGCGCTGGGTGCTGCCTACGGTGGCGCGCTGGGCATCACCACCACGTCCGGCCCTGGCATCGCGCTCAAGTCCGAGACCATCGGCCTCGCGGTCATGACCGAGCTCCCGCTGATCGTGATCGACGTGCAGCGCGGCGGCCCGTCCACCGGCCTGCCGACCAAGACCGAACAGGCCGACCTGTTGCAGGCCATGTTCGGCCGCAACGGCGAGGCCCCGGTGCCGATCGTGGCGCCGTGCAGCCCTGCGGACTGTTTCGGCGTCGTGCTGGAGGCAACGCGGATCGCGCTGACCTACCGCACGCCGGTGATGATCCTCTCCGACGGCGCGATCGCGAACGGTTCCGAGCCGTGGCTGATCCCGGACATCAGCGAACTGCCCGACATCTCGGTGACCTTCGCGACCGAGCCGAACGCGCCGGACGGCTCCAGCGAGTTCTGGCCCTACCTGCGCGATCCGGACACGCTGGCCCGCCCCTGGGCGGTGCCCGGCACAGCGGGTCTGGAGCACCGGATCGGCGGTCTTGAGAAGGCCGACGGCAAGGGCAGCATCTCCTACGACCCGGACAATCACGACAAAATGGTGCGGCTGCGTGCGGCGAAGATCGCCGGGATCACCGTGCCGGACGTGGTCGTGGACGACCCGAGTGGCGAGGCGAGCGTGCTCGCGATCGGCTGGGGCTCGACGTTCGGCCCGATCGGCGCGGCCGCCCGCCGGGTGCGCGCCAAGGGCATGAAGGTCGCCACCGCGCACCTGCGGCACCTCAACCCGTTGCCCGGCAACCTCGGCGACGTGCTGCGCCGCTACGAGCGCGTGGTCATTCCGGAAATGAATCTGGGTCAGTTGGCGATGATCCTGAGGGCGACGTACCTGGTCGACGCGATCTCCTATACCAAGGTCGCCGGCCTGCCGTTCAAGGCCGAGGAGCTACAAGGCGTGTTCACCGACATCATCGAGGGAGGGGGCGCCCGATGACCGCGATCGATCTGGGCCTGCCCGGTATCGGTGGTCTGGACGGGGTGCCGACCACCGACGAGAAGCAGACCGCCAAGAGCTACAAGTCGGACCAGGAGGTCCGCTGGTGTCCTGGCTGCGGCGACTACGCCGTGCTCGCCGCCGTCCAGTCGTTCATGCCGACGCTGGGCCTCAAGCGAGAGAACGTCGTGTTCGTCTCCGGGATCGGCTGCTCGTCCCGGTTCCCGTACTACATGGACACCTACGGCGTGCACTCGATCCACGGGCGCGCCCCGGCCTTCGCCACCGGTCTCGCGGTGTCCCGGCCGGACCTGTCGGTGTGGGTGGTCACCGGTGACGGCGACGCGCTGTCCATCGGCGGCAACCACCTGATCCACTCGCTGCGCCGCAACGTGAACCTCAAGATCCTGCTGTTCAACAACCGGATCTACGGCCTCACCAAGGGCCAGTACTCGCCGACCAGCGAAACCGGCAAGATCACCAAGTCGACCCCGATGGGGTCACTGGACAACCCGTTCAACCCGGTCTCGCTGGCGCTGGGCGCCGAGGCGAGCTTCGTGGCGCGGGCGATCGACTCGGACCGCAAGCAGCTCACCGACGTGCTCGCGCAGGCCGCCGCGCACCGGGGCACCGCGCTGGTGGAGATCTACCAGAACTGCCCGATCTTCAACGACGGCGCGTTCGAGGTGCTCAAGGAGCCGGGCGAGCGGGAGCGGCGGATCATCCCGCTGCGCCACGGCGAGCCGATCCGCTTCGGCGGCGGCGACGACGGCGGCGAGTACGGCGTGGTCCGCGACCAGGCGACCGGATCGCTGCAGGTCCGCAAGGTCACCGAGGTGGGCGAGGCCGCGCTGGTCGTGCACGACGCGAGCCTGTCCGACCCGTCCTACGCGTTCGCGCTCTCCCGGCTGACCGACTCCAGCCTCGCGCACACCGTCACCGGCGTGTTCCGCAGCGTGGACCGGCCGACCTACGACGACGAGGCGCGTGCCCAGGTGCGGCAGGCCAAGCAGGCCAAGCCCGCCGACCTCCAGTCCTTGCTCAACGGCAAGGACACCTGGACCGTGGTCCGCTGAACCCCTGATACGAGAAATGGCCCGGGATTGTCCCGGGCCATTTCTCGTTGCTATGTCACCAGGTGCGCGGGCGCTCCCAGCTGGTAAAGCCCGCGCGCTGCGCGTCTTCCTGGGAGGAGAACCAGACCTGCGGCTCCAGCCGGTCGTAGAACGGCGAGGACTCGGTGTGGAAGACCATCGACGAGGTGCGGGCCTTGATCCGGAACTGCGGTGACGGCGCGGAACCGTCCGGCAGCGGCAGCGCGGAACCGGGACCGAACGGCCCGGTCTGCCAGCCGGCGGAACCGGCGGGCGCGCGCACCGGACGGTTGGGCTGGGCGATGCCGGTGCGCACCCGGATCGGGTGCGGCGCGGTCGCCTGCCTGCTCTGCTGCGGTTCGTTCTGCTGGACCGGCGGTGCGACCGCGGCCAGGTAGCCGGTCGGCTGCTCCGGCTCGATCACCGGCTCGAACAGCGACCGCGACGATGCCGGGTCGGCGTGCTCTTCCCAGTCCTCGTCGTAGTCCTGCTCTTCGGTCACGGGGGCGAACAGCGAGGTGGCCTCGACCGGTGCCGCCGCGCCCGCGTGGTCGGCCTGCTCGATGATCTCGGCGGCCACCGGACCGGTCGGTTCGCGCTGCTCGTCGTCGCCGTACTGCTCGTTCTGCACGTGCGCGCCGTTGGCCGGAGCGGACTCGCCGGACCAGTCGTCCTGCTGCCATTCCTGCTGCTCGGGCTCCTGCTCCCCGAACGGCTTGGCGAAGGGCTGCCAGCCGCCCGCCTCGATCGGGGTCAGCTGGCCCTGCTGGGCGCCGGAGTCCACCCGGTCCGGTCCGTCGAGCTGGAAGGGCTGGGCCGACGCGATCGGGCCGCCGTCGTGGGAGTGCGGACGCACCAGACCGGCCAGCGGCTCCGGCTCGAAGTAGTCGCGCTGCGCCGGCACCGCGTGTTCGTCCTCCTGCTCGGCGACCGGTTCCTGGTCGACGACCGTCTGCCCGGCCTCGTCGGCTGGCTCGTCCTGGACGGCGGGCAGCACGGAGGTGACTTCGGCGGCCTGTTCCGAGGAGTGCGCGGGAGTCTGGCTGGGCTGGCTGTCGGCCTGCTCGTACTCCTGCTGCTCGTACTCCTGCTCCGCGGACTCGTCCTCGGCGATGGCCTCGTGCCCGGCCGGGTACTGGTCGTGCGCCGGGTACTGCTGGGCCGGGTAGTCCTCGGCGGAGTACTGCTGTCCTTCGGTGTATTGCTCGGCCGGGTACTGCTGTCCTCCGGTGTACTGCTCAGCGGGGTACTGCTGTCCCTCGGTGTACTGCTCGGCCGGGTACCCATCCGCCTGGTACTGCTCGGCCTGGTACTGCTCGGCTGGGTGCTGCTGGTGAGCCGGGTATTCGGGCTCGGGTTCCTGGGCGACGTAGTCGCGGACCGCCTCCGGCTCGGGCTCCGGTTCGGGCTCCGGCACGACCGGGTGCTCGGCGCCGCTGTCCATCGCGCCGGAGCGCAGGTAGTCCAGGTACTGCTCGTCGGCGTTGCCCCGGTTGCCGAACTCGTTGCCAGCGCCGTAGTTGTTGGTGAACGGGCGCGCCTGCACCTGGGTGGCCTCTTCGGGCCGCTGCTGGGGTTCGGCATCCGGGTACTGCTGCTGGACGGGCTGGTAGCTGGTCAGCTGCGAGTCGAAGGAGCCCCCGCGCGGCTGGTCCTGCTCATCGCCGGTGTTCGGGGGGTCGCCCGCGTCGAGGCGGGAGCCGAGCGCGCCGGGGCGCCAGGACTCGACCGCTTCCGGGCCGCGGTTGGACCAGTTCTGGTCGGGCACGGGCGCGTCGCCCTGGTACTCCTGCACGAGCGCTTCGACGTAGTCGTCGACCGAGTGCACCCGGGTCGTGTCCACGTTGGCTGGCTCGGCGCGCTCCGGCTCGAACATCTCGTCGAGGCCGGGCCTGCCGCTGCCGGTGCTGACTCCGACGCTGGATGGCGCCGCGGTGTCGCCCGCGCTGGCCGCGTCGTAGCTGGTGTTGCCGAAGCCTGGCCGGAAGTCGTCGGCCGGTCGGCTGGACTGCTGGATGGGACGTGCCGCGCGGCGCGCCGAAAGCTCCGCGTCAGCTGCTCGTTTGTTGGCCGGACGGACTCCCCACAGCCAGGTAAGCCCGACGCCGACGACGAAGCCGACGAGACAGGCGAACCACACCTGACCGAATAGCCACATCTCTCCGAGTCCCTCCAGCTGACGACCTGCCGTGCACGCACGTGCAAACAGCAGTCTCCCCTACTTGAGTTACCCGTGCCGAGGTACCCCATTAGTGGACGCAGCTCAGCAGAACCACTCGACCGTCAGGAAGGACTATCCGGACGGATGTGTCTCAGATCACAGAGCTTCTCGGTCGGGGAAATGTAAATCCTTCGGGTGTAATTCGATTGGTGATCGAGTGGCGATCACAAAGGCGCTGGCAGGGCGAGTTTCGGGAATGATCATGGAACCCGCGTCCGGCTTGTCCTGATTCGACGGACGCCGAAGACCACTCGCGGTGGCAGCCATCGGATCATCGCCCGAATTCAGTGACACCCAGGGCAGCGATGGCAGCACTCTGCGTCGTCGGTGACTACACAATGGATCGGCGATATCCCCCATTCGTGACGCGACGGGACGGATCGCGCGGCGCTACCTTCTCGGGGCGCGCGCAGTTGTGAGAAATCCTCATCACGTCTCAATCGGAGGAAAACGTGATTGTGCTCAATGTTGTGGTGAACCTGATCGTCTCGCTCGGCCACCACTGCTGGTGGTGACCGGCCGCTGGTGACGAACTCCTTCGCCGCCACCTCGGAAAATTGATCATGCGTGTCGCCGTCGACGGACGGTAAGACGATGCCCCGGCCAATCCAGGCCGGGGCATCGTATTTTTACGAATTGAATTCAACGGCTACGCACGCTCAGCCGGTGCGCTCGACCATGTAATCGGTGAGCGAACGCAGCGCGTCCCTGGCCGCGCCGGAGGGCAGCGACTCCAGCTGGGCGTGGGCGCGGTCGGCGTAACCGGCCAGGGTCTTGCGGGCCTGCAACAGCGCGGACGAGTCGCGCAGCAGCGCCAGCGCCTCGTCGACCTCGGCGTCGTCGGTCAACGGCGCGGCGAGCAGGTGCCGCAGCCGGTCGTTGGCCTCGTCCGGGTCGGCCAGCGCGTAGAGCATCGGCAGCGTGCGCACGCCCTCGCGCAGGTCGGTCCCGGGGGTCTTGCCGGACTCGGTGGCGGGCGATGCGATGTCGATGATGTCGTCGGAGATCTGGAACATCGCGCCGATGATCTCGCCGAACCGGCGCAGCGCCACCACGTACTCCGGGGCGGCGCCCGAGCACATGCCGCCGTAGCGGCCCGCGGTGGCGATCAGCGAACCGGTCTTCTGGCCGATGACCGAGAGGTAGTGCTCGATCGGGTCGGCGCCGTTGACGGGGCCGACGGTCTCGCGCATCTGCCCGGCGACCAGCTCCGCAAACGTTTCCGCGATGATCCGGGCTGCGTCCGTGCCCAGGTCGGACACCAGTCGCGAGGCGTGCGCGAACAGGTAGTCGCCTGCCAGGATGGCGACCGAGTTGTTCCACTTGGCGTTCGCGCTGACCGCGCCGCGCCGCATCGTCGCCTCGTCCATCACATCGTCGTGGCACAGCGTCGCGGCATGCACCAGTTCGACCGCTACGGCGGCGGTGACGACGTCCTCGCGCTTCGGGTCACCGAACTGCGCGGCAAGCAGCGTGAACAACGGTCGCAAGCGCTTGCCACCCGCGTCGACCAGGTGCAGAGCCGTTGCCTGCACGAACTCGACGTCGCTGCGCACGACGCTGTGCAGGACGTCCTCGACTCGCTCGAGTCCGGCCCGCACCGACGCGGCCAGCGCGGGATCCAGCAGCTCGAACTGCGTTCCCAACTCGCCGACGGCACCCGCCGGCTGGTTACTTGTCACATCGCCCTCGACGCGCTTAGAGGGCGAAGCCGCCACCGCCCGCCCAACCGAGGACGACCGCAGGCCACACGCCCAACACGAGTGTTACCAATACGCCCAGGGTAATGGCCGCCGTGGTGAACGGGCCGGGCACACTCACCGTCGGGCCGTCCGGGGACGGGTCGGAGAAGTACATCAGCACGATGACCCGCAGATAGAAGAACGCGGCGACCGTGCTGGCGATCAGGCCGACCACCACCAGCGGCGCCATGCCGTCCTCGATGCCAGCCGAGAAAACCAGCCATTTTCCGATGAAACCACTGGTCAGCGGGATACCGGCGAGAGCGAGCAACAGGAACGTGAAGACCGCTGCCAACAACGGCGAGCGCTTCGCCAGCCCGGCCCAGGAAGAAAGGTGTGATGCCTCACCATCGGCGGTACGCACCAGAGTGACGACGCCGAACGCGGCGACCGTGGTGAAGCCGTAGGCGAGCAGGTAGAACAGCGTGCCGGACAGGCCGTTGTGGGTCAGCGCGATCGCACCGATCAGCAGGAAGCCCGCGTGCGCGACGGACGAGTAGGCGATCATCCGCTTCACGTCGGTCTGGGTGAGGCCGAGCACCGCGCCGATGAACATGGACGCGATCGCGACCGCCCACAGCACGCCGCGCCACTCCCAGCTGGTGACCTTGAACGCGACGGTCATCACCCGCAGGATCGCGCCGAACGCGGCGACCTTGGTGCAGGCGCCCATGAACGCGGTCATCGGGGTCGGCGCGCCCTGGTAGACGTCCGGGGTCCAGGTGTGGAACGGACCGACCGACGCCTTGAACATCAGGCCGACGATCAGCAGGCCCATACCGCCGAACAGCAGCGCGTCCGAGTGGTTGGTGCCGGTGGCGGCATTGGCGATGTCGGAGAGCTTGACCGAGTTCGCGTAGCCGTAGAGCAGCGCGAGGCCGTAGAGGAAGAACGCGGAAGCGAACGCGCCGAGCAGGAAGTACTTGAGCGCGGCTTCCTGCGAGATCAGCCGACGGCGCCGGGCGAGTCCGCACATCAGGTACAGCGGCAGGCTCAGCACTTCCAGCGCGATGAACATGGTCAGCAGGTCGTTCGCGGCGGTGAAGGTCATCATGCCGCCGAGCGCGAACAGCACCAGCGGGAAGACCTCGGTCTGCATGCCGCCGAACATCGCCTGCTGGGTGCGCTGGGCGAGGCTGACGTCGGCGGGCGAGTTGTGCGCGACGAAGTAGCCGCCGCGTTCGGTGGTCCGGTCCGCGATCAGCAACAGTGCGGCGAAGCCGAGCGCGAGCAGGGTGCCCCACAGGAACAGCGAGGGCCGGTCGACCGCGATCGCGCCGGAGATGGTGGTGATGCCACCAGCCGGGGCGTCCTTCAGGTACAGCGCGAGCGAGAGGCCGGCCGCCAGCAGGGTGAGCACGCTCAGCCCGAGCTGCGCACCCCACCGGCTCTGCTTGGGCAGGAACGCCTCGAACAGCACGCCGATGCACGCCGCGCCGAGGACGATCAGGATCGGGGCTATTGCCCCGTAATCGATGGCCGGGGCCTGGATGGCCGTATCAGCGAGATGCACCGGGGCCACTTCAGTTGCCTCCCTGGTTCGCGTCGACGGAGACGCCGACCGAGGTCAAAGTCGCGCTGACCGACGGGTTCACCACGTCGAGCAACGGCTTGGGGTAGAAGCCGAGCAGGAGGATCAGGATGACCATCGGTGCGAGCACCAGGCGCTCGCGGCCGTTCAGGTCCTTGATCATGCCCTTGGCCCTGCTGATCGGGTCGGTCGCCGCACCCGGTCCGCCGGTCACCTGGACCAGCGGCTCGTCGGCACCGAATGCCTTGCCGCGCAACGGCCCGTGCATCACCCGCTGGACCAGCCACAGCACGTAGAGCGCGGCGAGCACCATGCCGATGGTGGCCAGGATCGCGTAGACCGGCTGGGTTTCGTAGGACCCGATCAGGACCAGGAACTCGGAGATGAACGAGTTGGTGCCGGGCAAGGAAAGCGTGGTCAGGCCGGCCAGGAAGAAGGTGCCTGCCAGCAGCGGCGTCACCTTGGCCATGCCGCCGTAGTCCTCGGCCTTGAAGCTCTTGCCGCGCACCGCGATCATGCCGACCACCAGCAGCAGCATGCCGGTGGAGATGCTGTGGTTGAGCATGTAGGTGACCGCGCCGACCTCGCTCTGCGCGGTGAACGCGAACACGCCGACACCCATGAAGCCGAAGTGCGCGATGGACACGTAGGCGACGAAGCGCTTCATGTCGCTCTGGCCCGCGGCGAGCAGCGAGCCGTAGAGCACGCCGATGACCGACAGCACCAGCACCAGCGGGGCGAGCGTCTTGCTGGCGGCCGGGAACATCGGCAGGCAGTAGCGCAGGAACCCGTAGATGCCGACCTTGTCCAGCACGCCGACCAGGAACACGCCGACGCCCACCGGGGATTCCTGCACCGCGTCGGGTAGCCAGGTGTGGAAGGGCACCAGTGGGGCCTTGATCGCGAAGGCGAAGAAGAAGCCCATGAACAGCCAGATCTGGGTACCCAGCGGCGCATGGCTGACCACCCGGGTCAGGGTCGCCCAGTCGAAGGTGCCGGTGCCGGTGACCGATTCCACGTACGACCAGCAGCCGATCGCCGACGCGAGCATCAGCAGACCGCCGAGGAAGGAGTACAGGAAGAACTTCACCGCCGCGTACTGCCTGCGCAGACCCGGACCGCCGTAGCCGCCGATCAGGAAGTACATCGGGATCAGCATGATCTCGAACAGCACGTAGAACAGGAACACGTCGGTCGCCGCGAACACGGCCATGACCAGCGATTCCATCACCAGGATCAGCGAGAAGAACCCGGCCATGGACCGGCCTTCCGGCAGTTTCTCCTGCCAGGAGGCGCCGAGCACGATCGGCGTGAGGCCGCCGAGCATCACCAGCATGATCAGCGCGATGCCGTCGACGCCGAAGGAGAAGTGCACGCCGAAGGAGGCGACCCAGTCGGCCGATCCGGCGAGCTGGATGCGCGCGCCGGATGCGTGGTAGTTGAACAGCACGACCAGGGTCAGCGCGAACTCGACGAGCGAGAACAGCAGCGCGGCCGTCTTGGCCAGGCGCGCGTCGTTCTTGAAGAAGGCGACGATCACGCCACCGAGCAGCGGCAGCAGGATCACCGCGAGCAGCCAGGGGAAACCGCCGCCCGAAATCGAAACCGCAGTCGAGGTGTTCACCCGGAGAACCTCACCAACAGCAGGGCGCCGATCAGCACGATCGCGCCTCCCAACATGCTCAGCGCGTAGGAGCGCACGAACCCGGTTTGCAGCTTGCGCAGTCGTCCCGAACTACCGCGGAACAGGATGCCGATGCCGTTGACGGCACCGTCGATGCCGAACTTGTCGCCGAAGACCAGCGCCCGGTCCAGCCAGAGGCCGGGGCGGGCGATCAGGGTCTCGTTGAGGGCGTCGCCGTAGAGGTTGGCGCGCGCGGCCCGCACCGGCCAGGACACCCGCTCCGGCCGGACCACCGGCACGTCGCGGCGGCCGACGACGACGAAGGCGACCAGGACGCCGATGGCGGCGAGCACCAGGGTCAGGATGGTGATCTCGATGCTGGACAGTGGTCCCGCGCTGCGTTCCTGCAACGCGCCCAGCGACGGGGTCAGCCAGTCGGAAAGGCGGTGGCCGATGGAGAGATAGGCACCGGCACCGATCGAGCCGACCGCCAGGATCACCATCGGCACCCACATCACCGGCGACGCCTCGTGCGGGTGGAAGTCGTTGCCGTTGACGGACTTCTGGTCGCGCCAGCGCTCCTTGCCGAAGAACGTCATCAGCACGAGGCGGGTCATGTAGAACGCGGTGAGGCCCGCGCCGATCGCGGCGGCGAGGCCGAACACCCAGCCTTCCCAGCCCGGCTGGTTGAACGCGGCGTCAATGATCGCGTCCTTGGAGAAGTACCCGGACAGGCCGGGGAAACCGATGATCGCGAGATAGCCGAGGCCGAAGGTGACCGCGGTGATCGGCATCCGCTTGAACAGCCCGCCGAACTTGCGCATGTTCACTTCGTCGTCCATGCCGTGCATGACCGAGCCCGCGCCGAGGAACAGCCCAGCCTTGAAGAAGCCGTGCGTCAACAGGTGGACGATGGCCAGCGCGTAGCCGAACGGCCCGAGGCCCGCGGCCAGCATCATGTAGCCGATCTGGCTGACCGTCGAGTAGGCGAGCACCTTCTTGATGTCGTCGTAGGCACAGCCGACGACGCACCCGATCAGCAGCGTGATCGCCCCGACGAACACCACCGTGAGCCGACCGGCGGTGGTGAGGTCGTAGATCGGGTTGGACCGGCAGACCAGGTAGACACCGGCGGTGACCATGGTCGCGGCGTGGATGAGGGCGGAGACCGGGGTCGGGCCCTCCATCGCGTCCGGCAACCACGATTGCAGCGGGAACTGGCCGGACTTACCGCAGGCGCCGAGCAGCAGCAGCAACGCGATCGCGGTGATCGTGCCGGGCGAGAGGGTGTGGATGTTCGCGAACACCACCGAGTACTGGGTGGTGTGCAGGTTCGCGAACAGGATGAAGATCGCGATGGCCAGGCCGACGTCGCCGACCCGGTTCATCAGGAACGCCTTCTTCGCCGCGGTCGCGGCGGCCGGGCGGTCGGTGTACCAGCCGATCAGCAGGTAGGACGCGAGACCGACGCCTTCCCAGCCGAGGTAGAGAGTCACGAAGCTGTCGCTGAGGACCAGCAGCAGCATCGAGGCCACGAACAGGTTGAGGTAGGCGAAGAACCGGCGCCGGTCGCGGTCGTGCGACATGTAGCCGATCGAGTAGATGTGGATCAGCCCACCGACACCGGTGATAAGCAGCACGAACGTCAGCGACAGCGGGTCGAGCCGCAGGCCGAAGTCGACCTGGAGCGCGTTCACCGGGATCCAGGAGAACAGGTGCAGTTCCTGGACCCGGTCAGCGACGGCGAGGCCGGTCGCGTTGATGAACGTGATCAGGCCGATGACGAACGCCGCGATGATGGTCAGACAGCCGAGCAGGTGTCCCCATTTGTCGGTGCGCTTGCCGCCGATCAACAGCACCAGCGCGCCGAACGCGGGCAGCGCGAGCAACAGCCACGACAGTGTCGCGACGCCACTCGCCGGGTGCACAGCTTCCATCGCGTGCGCTCCTAATTCCGAAAGTCTCAGTACTTCAACAGGTTCGCGTCGTCGACCGAGGTGGACCGCCTGGTCCGGAAGATCGACATGATGATGGCCAGGCCGACGACGACCTCGGCAGCCGCGACGACCATGACGAAGAACGCCATGATCTGGCCGGACAGCGAACCGTTGATCCGGGCGAAGGTGACCAGGGTCAGGTTCACCGCGTTGAGCATCAGCTCGATGCACATGAACACCACGATGGCGTTGCGCCGGACCAGCACGCCGATCGCGCCGATGGAGAACAGCAGCGCGGAGAGCAGCAGGTAGTAGGTGGGGGTCATGACCGCGTAACCTCCTCGTCCGAGTCCGAACCAGACTCGGTGAGCGCGTGCGCGCCCGCGTGGTGCTCGGTGCCCGAGGACACTTCGAGGTCGTGGGCGAAATCGGTGACCGGCACGGAGTCGATCAGGTCGGACAGCGACTCCGGCGCGACCGAACCATCCGGCAGCAGGGCGGGGGTGGCCACCGAGTTGGCGGTGGCGAACACGCCGGGGCCGGGCAGCGGCGACGGGCGGGAGTACTCGCCGCGGAAGCGCATGGCGACCAGGTCACGCTGGGTCTTGCGCCCGCTCTTGTCGGCCTTGCCGGTGTAGGCGAGCACGATCGCGCCGATCGCGGCGGTGATCAGCAGCGCCGAGGTCAGTTCGAACGGGAACAGGAAGTCGGTGAACAGCGAGCGGCCGATGTTGGCCACGTTGCCGCCGTTGGTGCTGTTCGGGCCGTTCAGGTTCGCCGAGGTCACGTCGTCCAGGGATTGGGCCACGATGCCGATGAACAGGCCCGCGACGCCGACGCCGAGGATGCCCGCCCACAACCGTTGCCCGCGCAGCACTTCGACGACCGAGTCGGAGGACTCCTTGCCGACCATCATCAGCACGAACAGGAACAGCATCATGATCGCGCCGGTGTAGACGATGATCTGCACGAAGCCCAGGAACGGCGCCTGCTCGATCATGTAGAACACGCCGAGGCTGAACATGGTCAGCACCAGCCACAGCGCGGAGTGCACCGCGTTGCGCGCGAACAGCATGCCCAGCGCGCCGGCCAGCGCGATCGGGCCGAGGATCCAGAAGATGATGGTCTCGCCTGCGCCGACCCGGTTCGCGGTGTCGCTGGCGGCCTGGACGAACAGGAGTGCTTCGTGTGTCATATCCGGCCGGCTCCCTTGGTCCCGGCGGGCGAACCGTCGGCGATCTGCGAACGGGTGTCCAGTTCGGGGCCGCGGACGTAGTAGTCCTTCTCGTCGTCACCGAGGCGCATCGGGTGCGGCGGCTGCTCCATGCCGGGCAGCAGCGGCGCCATCAGCTCTTCCTTGGTGTAGATCAGGTCCTGCCGGTTGTCGTCGGCCAGCTCGTAGAAGTTGGTCATGGTCAGCGACCGGGTCGGGCAGGCCTCGACGCACAGGCCGCAGCCGATGCAGCGCAGGTAGTTGATCTGGTAGTCCGCGCCGTAGCGTTCGCCGGGCGAGTACCGCGCGTCCTCGGTGTTGTTGCCGCCCTCGACGAAGATCGCGTCGGCGGGGCAGGCCCAGGCGCACAGTTCGCAGCCGACGCACTTCTCCAGCCCGTCCGGGTGCCGGTTGAGCTGGTGACGGCCGTGGTAGCGCGGTGCGGTGGCCCGGAAGTCCTCCGGGTACTGCTCGGTGACCACCCGCTTGAACATCGTCGAGAAGGTGACGCCGAAGCCCTTGACGGGATCAAACAGGCCCATCGCCGGTCTCCTTTCCTGCGGTTGAGCCGGCGGTCACGGCAGCCTCGGCGGCTGCTCGTTCCGCAGCGCGGCGCCGGGCCGCGGATGGTCGGCGTGGCGCTGGTTTGGTCGGCACCACGAGGTCTATCGGTGGGATCGGGTGGCCGCCGCCGGTCAGCGTGATCTCGCCGTCGTCCGGCGCTTTGCCACTGTCGGCGGCGAACGCGATCACGATCGCGACGACCACCACCACACCGACGATGATCAGCACGGTGGTGGAGTTGAAGCCGTAGGTGGACTTGACCTCGCGAACCGCGACGACCGCCGCGATCCACAGCAGGTTGACCGGGACCAGCACCTTCCAGCCGAAGCGCATGAACTGGTCGTAGCGCAGGCGGGGCAGCGCGGCGCGGGCCCACATGAAGCAGAAGATCACCAGGCACAGCTTGATCAGGAACCAGAGCAGGCCCCACCAGCCGGAATTGGCGCCGCTCCAGAGGGTCAGCGGCCACGGTGCGTGCCAGCCACCGAGGAACAGCGTGGTGGCGAACGCGGAGACGCCGACCATGTTGATGTACTCGGCGATGTAGAACAGCACGAACTTCAGGCTGGAGTACTCGGTGTGGTAGCCGCCGACCAGCTCGGATTCGGCCTCGGGAAGGTCGAACGGGGCCCGGTTGGTCTCACCGACCATCGAGATCAGGTAGATCACGAAGCTGACCGGGAGCATCCACGCGTACCAGCCGGAGGACTGCGCGTTCACGATGTCCGCAGTGGACAGTGAGTGGCTGAAGATGATGACCGCGACCAGCGAGAGACCCATCGCGATCTCGTAGGAGATCATCTGGGCTGCCGAGCGCAGCGCGGAGAGCAGCGGGTAGGGCGAGCCGGAGGACCAGCCGCCGAGCACGATGCCGTACACGCCGACCGAGGAGCAGGCCAGCACCAGCAGGATGCCGACCGGCAGGTCGGTGATCTGCAACGCGGTCTGGTGGCCGAACATCGACACCTGGCCGCCGAAGGGCGTGACCGCGAACGCGAGGAACGCGGGCACCGCTGCGATGACCGGCGCGATCATGTAGACGAACTTGTCCGCAAGGAACGGCCGGATGTCCTCCTTGAAGGCCACCTTCAGACCGTCGGCCAGCGCCTGCAGCAGACCGAACGGGCCGACCCGGTTGGGGCCGGGGCGGTGCTGCATCTTGCCGAGGATCCGGCGTTCCGCCCACACACAGATCATCGCCATGATCATGAGGAACAGGAACACGACGACGATCTTGATGATCGAGAGCCACACCGGGTCGTGGCTCAGCAGGATCGCCACGTCACCATTGGTGTACTGGGCGAAGGTCCGCATCACGCCTCACCTTCAGTTCCGGACGCGATGTCCACGACGGCGCCGTGCGTTGCGCGCAGCGTGCGGCGCACCGGGGACGGGCCGGAGTTCTCCGGTAGCCAGACCACGTTCGGTGGCAGGTCGGCGGCGAGCACGGGGAGGGTGATCGAGCCGTGCCGGTTGGAGACGGTGACCGTCTCGCCGAAGGTGATGCCGAGCGCGGCGGCGGTGTCCTCGGAGAGCCGGGCCACTGCCATCCGCGCGGTGGCCGCCAGGTGCGGCTCGTTGTCCTGTAGCGAACCGTTGTCCAGCAGTTGCCGCCAGGTGGCCAGCTTGACCTGGCCGGGACCGGGGACCGGCGCGGGCGTGGTGTCCAGCACCAGGGCGGGCACCGGGATCGGTGCGGCCGGGGCGCCGAGCCGGGCCAGGTCACCCGCTGCCGCCTGCGCGGTCTGGGTGAACAGGTCCACGTCCATCTCGACGGCGAGGGTGTCCAGCACCCGGCAGTCGGGCAGCGCGCCGGCGCGTTCGATGATGACGCCGAACTCGCGGCGGCGGCCCTCCCAGTTGAGGTAGCTGCCGGACTTCTCCTGCGCGGGGGCGACCGGCAGGATCACGTGCGCCCGCTTGGTCACCTCGCTGGGCCGGTACTCCAGGCTGACCACGAAGTCCACAGTGGACAACGCTTCGGCGGCGAGTTCCGGGTCGGGCAGGTCGTCCGGGTCGACGCCGCCGATGACCAGCGCGCCGAGTTGACCGGCGGCAGCGGCGGCGACGATGCCGGTGGTGTCCAGGCCGAGCGACTCCGGCAGGGCGCCGGGCGCGAGGCCCCAGGACCGTTCGACGTCCGCGCGGGCGGACGCGTCGGTGACCGGGCGGCCACCGGGCAGCAGGTTCGGCACCGCGCCCGCTTCCAGCGCGCCGCGTTCACCCGCCCGCCTCGGAATCCAGGCCAGCTTGGCGCCGGTCGAGGTGACCAGGCGGTGCACCGCGGCGAACAGACCGGGGATGACCGCGGCCCGCTCGCCGAGCAGCACCACCGCGCCGGGCTTGCCCAGCGCCTCGGTCACGTCCGGCGCGTGCGCGGCCAGACCGTCGACCGCCGCGGTTTCCGCACCCGGCTCGCAGGCGAGCAGCGTGCCGAAGGTCTTGGTGACCGCGGGCGTGGTGTGGCTGGCGATCTGGAAGAACTTGGTGTCGTTCTTGCGGGCCGCCTTGCGCAGCCGCAGGAACACGATCGGCGACTCCTCCTCCGGCTCGAACGCGACCGACAGCACGGCGGGCGCGGCTTCGATGTCGGCGTAGCTGACGCCCCCGTTGTCCGGGTTGGCGCCGAGCACCGTCGAGGTGAGGAAGTCCAGTTCCTCGGCCGAGTGCGGCCGGGCCCGGAAGTCGATGTCGTTGGTGCGCAACGCGATCCGGGCGAACTTGGCGTAGGCGTAGGCGTCCTCTGTGGTCAGCCGGCCACCGGTGAGCACCGCGGCGCCCTTGCCCTTGCGTGCCGCGAGCAGGCCGTCCGCCGCGACGCGCAGCGCCTCGGTCCAGGAGGATTCCTTGAGCTCGCCGGTCTGCTCGTCGCGCACCATCGGCCGGGTGATCCGGTCGTCGGTGGCGGCGTAGGTGAAGCCGAAGCGGCCCTTGTCGCAGGTCCACTCCTCGTTCACGGCCGGGTCGTCACCGGCGAGGCGGCGCTGCACCTTGCCGCGCCGGAAGTCGGTGCGCTGGGCGCAACCGGACGCGCAGTGCTCGCACACGCTCGGCTTGGACACCAGGTCGAACGGGCGGGACCGGAACCGGTAGGCGGCCGAGGTGAGCGCGCCGACCGGGCAGATCTGGATGACGTTGCCGGAGAAGTAGCTGGCGAAGGGCTGCTTGATGCCGACCGCGATGTCGGACTCGGGGCCGCTGACGACGAATCCGGTGGCCGTGCTCGGCGTCTCGCCCTGAGCGAGCAGCGCGGTCGGGTCGACAGGGCCGACGCCGATCTGCTGGTGCGCCCCGCGTTCCAGCAGGTCGATGAACGGGTCACCGGCGATCTCGTCGGCGAAACGGGTGCAGCGCTGGCAGAGCACGCAGCGCTCCCGGTCCAGCAGCACCTGCGCGGAGATCGGCACCGGCTTGGCGAACGTGCGCTTGGTGTCGATGAACCGCGAGTCCGCGCGACCGTGCGCGAGCGCCTGGTTCTGCAGTGGACACTCACCGCCCTTGTCGCAGATCGGGCAGTCCAGCGGGTGGTTGATGAGCAGCAGCTCCATCACGCCCTGCTGGGCCTTGTCCGCGACCGCCGAGGTGCGCTGGGTCTTGACCACCATGCCCTCGCCCACCGTGACCGCGCAGGACGGCTGCGGTTTGGGCATCGGGCGGCCGTTCATCTCGACCTCGACCAGGCACTGCCTGCACGCGGCGGCGGGGTCCAGCAGCGGGTGGTCGCAGAAGCGCGGCACCTCGACGCCGATCCGCTCGGCGGCACGGATGATCAGCTCGCCCTTGGGCGCGATCACCTCGACCCCGTCGATGGTCAGCCGGACATGCCCCTCGGGCACCGGCGCCGGTTCGCTCTTCTGCTCCGGAGCAATGGTCATCGTCAGTGCGCTCCCGCCAGCTCGCGCCGTTGGTTCTTGGCGGCGTTGTCGTTGCACAGCGCCAGGAACTCGTCCTTGAAGTACTTGATGCCGCTCTGGATCGGCGAAACCGCGCCGTCACCGAGCGCGCAGAAGGACCGGCCGAAGATGTTGTCGCAGACATCGAGCAGCGTGTCGATGTCGCTCGCGGTGCCCTCACCCGCGACCATCCGCTGCAGGATCTGCGCCAGCCAGTAGGTGCCCTCGCGGCACGGCGTGCACTTGCCGCAGGACTCGTGCTCGTAGAACTCGGTCCACTTCATCACGGCCCACGGCACGGACACCGTCTCGTTGAACACCATGACGGCGGTCGTGCCCAGGATCGACCCGGCCTCGACCGCGCCCTCGAAGTCCAGCGGCACATCGAGGTGCTCGGCGGTGAACATCGGGGTCGACGAACCACCCGGCGTCCAGAACTTCAGCGGGATGCCGTCCTTCATGCCACCCGCGAGATCGAGCAGTTCGCGCAACGTGGTGCCCATCGGCGCCTCGTACTGGCCGGGCAGTTCGACGTGACCGGACACCGAGTAGATCTTGGGGCCGGGCGACTTCTCCCGCCCCATCTGCCGGAACCAGTCCGAGCCAGCGTTCACGATGAACGGCACGCTGGCGATGGTCTCCACGTTGTTCACCGTGGTCGGCTTCGCGTAGAGACCGGCGGCGGCCGGGAACGGCGGCTTGAGTCGCGGCTGGCCGCGCAGGCCCTCCAGCGAGTCCAGCAGCGCCGTCTCCTCACCGCAGATGTAGGCGCCTGCGCCCGCGTGCACGGTGATCTCCAGGTCGTACCCGGAGCCGAGGATGTCCTTGCCGAGGTAACCGGCTTCCGTGGCCTCGCGCACCGCCATGTTCAGCCGCCGCACGCAGTGCAGCGCCTCGCCGCGCACGTAGATGAAGCAGTGGTG
>DASXOJ010000051.1:0-67385 GCA_036494465.1 Pseudonocardiaceae bacterium | reverse complement strand
GCGACGACTACGCGAAGGTGCGCGTCGACCTGCCATTGGGTCAGGCGCTCACCGACATCCTGGAACGCCTGACCGGAACGAGCGCCCTCAGGCAGGCAGAACCTCTTCGATAGACGTGGTCACCTTCGCGTCCTCCGGCTCCGTCGCCGGCCGGAACCGCGCCACTATCGCGCCATCCGGGTCGACCAGGAACT
Source organism: Pseudonocardiaceae bacterium (assembly GCA_036494465.1). Classification (GTDB taxonomy): domain Bacteria; phylum Actinomycetota; class Actinomycetes; order Mycobacteriales; family Pseudonocardiaceae; genus CAJCJE01. The sequence goes on along the minus strand of DASXOJ010000051.1, from coordinate 67,191 downwards.
TCTCGAAGTTCCACTGGATGTCGCCTGCTGTCCCGTCGGCATCCGCGACCTCGGTCAGCTCCGTGTACAGCGGGTGCCGGTGCTCGCCGTTCACGTCGATCTTCTCGAACATCGGGAAGGTGACGCCATAGGTCGTCGAGCAGAACGTGCCGATCTCCTCGGCCGTGCCCGGCTCCTGCCCACCGAACTGGTTGCACGGGAACCCGGCCACCGTGAAGCCGCGGTCGGCGTAGCGCTCCTGCAACCGCTCCAGTCCGGTGTACTGCGGCGTCAGCCCGCACTTCGAGGCGACGTTGACGACCAGCACCGCCTTGCCCTTGAACGCGCCGAGCGTGGTCGGCTCACCCGTGAGGGTGTGCAGCGGCAAATCATAGATGCTCATGCCGCGAGCCTACATTTGCTCACGCCTGGCTACTGCCAAGTGCCCCTGAGTAACCGTTGATCAACGACAAGTGCGGTTCGACTGCCACAAGCCCCTCTGACGCGGATACGGTCGGCGCGCCCTTCACGAGGTATCCGCTGACGGTCTTGCGGAGCAGTCCTGCATGTTGGTAAATGTCCTCGACGGCCTCGATCGGGATGCGCTTCTCGGCCTTGTTCTCATCGAAGACACCGAGGTACTTCTGGGCCCGGTTGAACCACAGCCGAGCAACCGGCTTGCGGTTGTTGTCGTCGAGCAGCACACCGAAGTAGGTCTTGGTGTCGCGACCGAAGACTCGCCCTGGCGTAACTTCGCCACAGACGATCGCACGCACCACGCGATAGCCCTCCAGTTCTTCTTCGGTCGTGTCGATCTCCGAACCCTGGTCGGGCACAGTCGTGGTGTCCGGTTCCACTTCCGAGTCGGACACGTCGGGAGTCGGTGCCATGGACACGTCGCTGGCACCGTCGTCTTGACCGAGGGCGGTCTTGAGCCGTTCGTTGACCTGCTCGTTGAGAAATTGACGCGATGCCTTCTCCACCAAAGGAATGAACTGATCACGCACCTTCTGCGTGAAGAAGCCGTCATACACCCGAGTTGTGAAGAACCGAACCCAGTCTTCTTCAGGTTGCCGGAACTGTGCAGCCAGGATTCGTTTGAGCTGGCCGATGTACTTCAGCTCGCCCGCCGCACTGATGACCGAATCCAGGTTGAAAGAGTCTTTGGCGAGCTTGGCCAGTTCCGGCAGGAGTGTCTCGTCGATATCAGCGAAGTCGAGCACCAGGAATGGCTTTGCGTCCATCAGATTCGGCGCGTCAAGATCACTGTAGACTTCGTACGTCTGGCCGTTCGTGAGGATGGCGATCCGCGCACTGGTCGCAGCGAAGTATCGATAGAGCTGCGATGCATGCTCGAACCCGAGCGGCTCACTGATCTTCTTGGCTTCGATCAAGATCCGCACCTGTCCGTCATGGACAATGGCGTAATCGATCTTCTCGGCCCGTTTTATCCCGATGTCGGCAGCGAATTCCGGGACCACCTCCGCCGGGTCGAACACGTCATACCCGAGCACCCCGCTGATGAACGGCATCACGAAGGCGTTCTTTGTCGCCTCTTCCGTCTGAATGTTCGCCTTGTGCTGGCGAATTTTCAGGGCCAGCTCCTGCGCGCGCTCCGCGATGTCCATGACGGCGCCTTCCATCCGCGTTACGCCGTGTACTTCGGTGGCGAATGTTGTCGCGTTAGCAACACCACGAAGCTGCCCGACCGACGTCACCAATTCGTGACCAACGGGCGCTCAGCCGGACCGGGTTGACAGGCGATTTGACGCTCGAAAGCATGGCGGCATGACACCGGAGCAGGTTGCCGCCGTCGCACTCGCGATGGCTGAGGTGACCCAGGAGCAGCCGTTCGGACCGGACACCGAGGTCTTCAAGGTGAGCGGCAAGGTGTTCGTCATCGCGTCTCCGGGCGAGGATCCGCCGAGGATCACGCTGAAGTGCGAGCCGAGCCTCGCGGTGCACCTGCGCGAGCAGTATCCGGCGGTGACGCCCGGGTATCACACGAACAAGCGGCTGTGGAACACGATTCTGCTGGACGGCACAGTCCCGGCCGACGAGGTCGAGGACATGATCGACCACTCCTACCGCCAGGTGGTCGCGGGCTTCCCGAAGATGAAGCGGGCGCTGCTGCTCGGCGACTGACCGGATATTTGTACGGCCATTACTGCCCAGTAACGTGGCCGTGCTCACGCCGCCCGCACGTTGACATGGCCAGTGGCCCGCTCCCAATATGGCCGTACATTGTTCGCCGGCGACGGGAGCGCGTCCAACGATGAACGAGCGCACGCACTGGTCCACTGGCGGCCTGCCGCTGCCCCCACCGCTGGCCGGCGTCACCGTGGTCAGCCTCGAACAGGCGGTCGCCGCCCCGTTCGCCACCCGCCAGCTCGCCGACCTCGGCGCGCGGGTGATCAAGGTCGAACGGCCGGGCGGCGGCGACTTCGCACGACGCTACGACGAGTCCGTACGCGGACAGTCCAGCTACTTCGTCTGGTTGAACCGCTCGAAGGAATCGATCACGCTGGACGTGAAAACTCCGGCAGGGCGCGAAATCCTGACCGAACTACTGCGACGCGCCGACGTGTTCGTGCAGAACCTGGCGCCCGGCGCCGCGCAGCGGCTGAGCGTGGACGCCGACTCGCTCGCCGCGCACCATCCCCGGGTCATCCCGTGCTCGATCTCCGGGTACGGCGCGGACGGGCCGTGGGCCGACCGCAAGGCGTACGACCTGATGGTGCAGTGCGAGACCGGCCTGGTCTCGCTCACCGGCTCCCCCGACGAACCCGCGCGGCCCGGGATCTCGATCGCGGACATCGCCGCGGGCATGTACGCCTACACCGGCATCCTGACCGCCCTCTACCGCCGTGCCACCACCGGCTGGGTGTCCTCGGTCGACGTGTCGCTGGTCGACGCGCTCGCCGAATGGCTGGGTTCACCGCTCTACTACACGAAGTACGCGGGCGAACAACCGCCACGGACCGGCGCGTCCCACCCGACCATCGCACCCTACGAGCCGTTCACCACCGCCGACGGCGACACGCTGCTGCTGGGCATCCAGAACGAACGCGAATGGCAGGCGTTCTGCGCGATCGTGCTCGACAACGAGAACATCGCCACCGACGCCCGGTTCGCCACCAACCCGCAACGCGTCGCGCACCGCGCCGAACTCGACGCGCTGATCGGCGCCCGCTTCGCCACCCTGCCGACCGACACCGCGATCGCCTTGCTGGACAAGGCAACCATCGCCAACAGCAGGCTCAACACCGTCGCCGAGTTCCTCGACCACCCGGTACTGGCGCAACGCGACCGCTGGCGCGGCATCGGCACGCCGAACGGTCCGATCGAGGCGCTGCTGCCGCCAGCGCAACTGAGCAACGCGGAACCGGTGCTGGGCCCGGTGCCCGCGCCCGGTGAACACACCGACGCGATCCTGCGTGAACTCGGCCGCGACGATCAGAGTATCGCCGCGTTGCACGACGAGGGCGCCGTCTGATGAACGCGGAAGAACAGGCCATCGTCGACGTGGTCGCGGACTTCGTCGATCGCGAGGTGCGACCGGTCGCGCGCGAGCTCGAACACGCGAACACCTACCCGGAAGAACTCATCGAGGGCATGAAACGGCTCGGTGTGTTCGGGTTGGCGATTCCGGAACCGTACGGCGAGGCCGCGGTGTCCACGCCGTGCTACGTGCGGGTGACCGAGCAGTTGGCGCGCGGCTGGATGAGCCTCGCTGGCGCCATGGGCGGGCATACGGTGGTCGCGAAGCTGCTGCTGACGTTCGGCACCGACGAGCAGAAGCAGCGCTATCTGCCCGCAATGGCGACCGGCGAGATCCGCGCGACCATGGCGTTGACCGAACCGGGCGGCGGCTCCGACCTCCAGGCGCTGACGACCCGTGCGGAGCGCGACGGCGACGGCTACCGGATCAACGGCGCCAAAACCTGGATCACGAACGCCCGCCGCTCGCAGCTGATCGCGCTGCTGTGCCGAACCGACCCGAACGCGCGACCCGCACACGCGGGCATCAGCATCCTGCTCGTCGAGCCTGGTCCCGGGTTCACCGTGTCGCGCGATCTGCCCAAACTCGGTTACAAGGGCGTGGAAAGCTGCGAGCTGTCCTTTGTGGATTATCACGCACCCTGCGACGCGCTGCTCGGCGGTGTCGAAGGACGCGGCTTCGCGCAGATGATGCGCGGACTGGAGATCGGCCGCATCCAGGTCGCCGCGCGAGCGCTCGGCGTGGCCAGGGCCGCGTTCGACGACGCGCTGCGTTACGCACAGGAGCGCGAGAGCTTCGGCAAGCCCATCTGGCGACACCAGTCGGTCGGCAATTATCTTGCCGACATGGCGACCAAGTACACGGCGGCGCGGCAACTCGTGCTGCACACCGCAGAGCGCTACGACACCGGCGAGCGCAGCGACCTGGAAGCCGGCATGGCGAAGCTGTTCGCGTCCGAGACCGCGATGGAGATCGCGTTGAACGCGATGCGCGTGCACGGCGGCTACGGCTACTCCACCGAGTTCGACGTCGAACGGTATTTCCGGGACGCGCCGCTGATGATCGTCGGCGAGGGCACCAACGAGATCCAGCGCAACGTGATCGCGTCGCAGCTGGTGGCGCGCGGCGGGCTGGACCGGTGACCGAGGCCGCCTACAAGGTGCTGGCCCGGGAGCTGCGCGCCGCCCTCCTGCAACGCCGCTACGCCGACGGCAGCAGGCTGCCCACCGAGGCCGAACTCGCGCAGGAGTATCGCGTCAGTCGGCAAACCGTGCGCCGCGCCTTCCACGACCTGGTCGCCGAGGGCATGGTGCACCGGGTGCCGGGGCGCGGCACGTTCGCGGCCGCGCGGGAGGGCCACTACCTGCGCCAGTTCGGCTCGATTGAGGACTTGATGTCCCAATCTTCAGATACCAAACTTGAGATATTGAGTCCGCTTCGCAGGCAGGTCAGCATCGAGGCGGCGGGCAGGCTGCGGTTGACCAGCGATGTGGTGCACAGCGTCGTGTTCCGACGGCTGCACCACGACCAGCCGTTCTGCCACACGTCGGTCTACCTGAACCCGGAGGCGGGTGCGGCCCTCGTCGACCTGCCCGAGTTGGCCACGGCCGGTGCGCGCAGCGACGCCACGATCATCGGCCTGTTGGACACCCGGCTGCCCGCGTCGATCGCCGAAGCGGAGCAGAGCATCACCGCGACCTCCGCCGACGAGTCGCTTGCCGCCGTGCTCGGCTGCCCGCCCGGTGCCCCGGTGCTGCGCATCGACCGCATCTACCTGACCGCCGACGGCCGCCCGATCGAGTTGGCGATCAGCCATTTCCTGCCGGAGCAGTACACCTACCGGGTCAAACTCCGCCGGAGCAGCTGATGCCTGCGCAGTCGAGTTCAGAGCCACCAGAGTCCCGACCGCGGGGGCGGGAAGCGCTGCTGGTCGGGCTCGCCGCGGGTGCGGGCGCCACCGACGCGTTCAGCTTCGTGGCGCTCGGGCATGTGTTCACCAGCGTGATCACCGGCAACCTGGTGCTGGTCGGGGTGTCCATCGGCGCGTTGTCGTTCACCGACGTGCTGGACATCGTCATCGCGGTCGGCTGCTACCTGCTCGCCACCGCCGCGACGGCACGGCTGCTCGCGGGCCGGGTGCCCTCGGACGTCGGCTGGAACGCGGCGTTGACCCGCATGCTGCTCGGCGAAGCTGCCGTTCAGGCGGTGGTGTTGGCGCTGTGGCTCTACGCGCCGATCCGGCCGCTGTTGATCGGCTTGTGCGCGGTCGCCATGGGCGCGCAGAGCGCCACGGTCCGCGCGGTACCCGGCACCGGCCTGTCCACCACCTATCTGACCGGCACGCTCACCGCGCTGGTCGCCTCGATCGCCACCGGCAGGCGGACCGAGGTCGGGCGGGCGGCCGGCGTCGGCGTGCTGGCCACGCTGGTGATCGGCGCGATCGCCGAAGCGGCGCTGTTGCGCGTGCTGCCGCAGGCCGGACCGGCGCTGCCACTGCTGGTGAGCCTCGCGGTGGCGGTCGGCGCGGCAACCGCGCTGCGCGGCTAGCGTTCCGTCGTCGGGATCTTCTTGAGCGCCTCGGCGAGGGTTTCCAGCGCTGGCACGAGTTCCAGCAGCTGATCGGCGGCCTCCTCTGGCAACTGCTCGAGGCATTCGAACAGCACTCTGGTGCGACGTTCCCTGATCCGGCCGTGCACGAGCTCACCTGCCGGGGTCACCGCGACCCGGACCGCGCGCAGGTCGTTCGGGTCCGGCAAGCGGCTGATCAGATCGTTCTCGTCGAGCTTGCGGATGATCCTGGACAGCATCGTCGGGTTGAGGCCTTCCAACTCGGTGAGCTCGGCGAGGCCGAGCGGGCCGCGCGAGCGGACCAGGCCGAGCACCGAGTACTGGGTCGGGGTCAGGCCCTCGCCGGTCGAGGTCGCGTTGAGCTGCCGGGCCAGCCTGCTGATGACCCCGCGCAACCGCGCGACGAGTTCCTCGTTCACAACACCTCCATGCCCGACTGACCTTCCGGGCATGATACCGACGCGCCGAGCGGGAACCGACTCGTGCCAATTGCTTCGTTTCGCCCACACCGCCCGCGCCCGCGCCGCATCATGGGAGCCGCGCATCACTTTCGTTCGGTCTCAACGAAAAAGGAGGTGGTGATCATCCGGCAGATGAAGGATTCGGTGACGTGGCAGGCCATTCCGGTTGACACCCCGGTTGTCGGTGGTTATGTGGCACCGAGCAGGTACTCGTGGCCACCGGAAGCCTGGGCGCGGTTCCCGAATTCGGTTCAGGTGAAGATCACGCCGAGTACGTCTGCCTACGGCCGGGGAATCCACGTGCTGGACGTGGAAAGCGGCGATGCCACACCTGGTGAAGTGCCGGGTTGGGTGAACGCCTCGCGTACGGCCGGGCAGGAACCGTCGGTCTATCTGTCGTCCTCGGTCTGGGCCGCCGCGATCAACGCGTGCGTGTCGGCGAACGTCGCGGTGCCGCATTTCTGGATCGCCGACTGGAACAACCTCCAGAACCTTCCCTCGATCACCGTCGGCGGTGTCGGATACACCGCCGTCGCACACCAGTACGCCGATCCGGCGCACGGGTCCGGCGGCAACTACGACAACTCCGTCGTCGCCGACTACTGGCCCGGTGTCGACCCTGCTCCCACGGAGGATGACGTGCCCACGTACCAGGTCCACCTCACCGACGCCACGTCCGACTCGCACATCGAGATGGGCGTGAAGGGCTGCACCGAGCTCTACCTGCACACGGGCTACGGGGTCCAGCTGACCGCGACGGCGATCATGTACTTCGGCGCCACTCCCCCTGGTTCGGGCTTCAACGGCGTCGGTGGCGAGGTCGACAACCTCGTGGTCGGCAACAACCGGCCGGGCCCGATCGCGATTCCGCCGGGTGCGGTCCAGGTGTCGGTGCGGTACTCGTGCAACGGGCCGTGGACGTTGTCCGCGAACAGCTGACCCAGCGCTGCCGACCAAAGCTGACCGGGAACGCACCAACGGGTGATGGGTGTTGATTGCTTGCCGATAGGCAAGTACAGTGGTCGTACGTGAGCGCCGTGGACGACATCCCAGGTCAACAGGCCCTGCCACGTCGCCCGCTCCGGCTTCTCCGCAGAAACGGCCCGGCACCCGAGCCCGAGGGTGCGCTCCCCCGGCGCAGACTGGTCTTCTTCATCGTCTCGATGGCCTTGTTCATGGCCTCGGTCGACCAGACGATCGTCGCCACCGCGTTGCCCGCGATCCAGCACGAACTGCACGCGCAGATCAACTGGAGCGGCTGGACCATCACGATCTACGCGCTCGGCCAGGTCCTCGCCATGCCGATGGCAGGCAAGATCAGCGACATGTACGGCAGGAAGAAGGTTTTCCTGATCTCGGCCGTCGTGTTCACGGTGGCGTCGCTGGCCTGTGGCTTCGCTGGCAACATCTACCTGCTCGTCGGCCTGCGCATGGTGCAGGCGCTCGGCGGCGGCGCGTTCATGCCGTCGGCGACCGGCATCGTCGCCGATCACTTCGGCTCTCGGCGCGACAAAGCGATCGGCATGTTCACCAGCATCCTGCCGATCGGCGGCATCGTCGGTCCGATCATCGGCGGCGTCTTCGTCGCCTTCTGGTCGTGGCGCGGCATTTTCCTGGTCAACGTGCCGATCGGCATCGTGTTGATCGCGCTGGTGGTCAAGTTCGTACCGGCCAGCGCGCCGCGCACCACCAGCCGCATCGACGTGCGCGGGGTGAGCCTGCTCGGTTTTTTGATCCTGGCCGCGATGTTCGGCATCACCTATCTGGGCAGCGGCCCGATTCCGCTCTACGACCCGGTTTTCCTCTGCTCTGAACTGGTCGCCGCGGTCACGCTCTACCTGTTCGTGCGGCACACCCGGCGCTACGCCAACTCGTTCATCCCGTTCCGGCTGTTGCGTGGTCGCGGTTTCGGCGTGATGAACGTGATCAACCTGTTCTACGGCGCCGCGGCGCTCGGTTTCGCGGCGCTGGTGCCGCTCTACGCGCAGGATCGCTTCCACATCGCGGCGCTCGGCGCGGGCACGCTGCTGACGGCTCGCGCGGTGGGCATGATCTGCGTCGCCGGGATCGCGGTGAGTACGTTGCGCCGCACCGGTTACCGGCTGCCGATGATCGCTGGGTTCCTCGCGGTCGCGGGCAGTCTGTTCGCGATGGCCAGCGCGCCACCGCTCTCGCCGTACCTGTGGCTGGCGATTTCCTCCGGTCTCACCGGGTGCGGCATGGGCCTGTCGGTGCCCGCGTCGAACAACGCGAGCTTGCAACTCGCACCGGATCAGGTAGCGGCGATCGCCGGACTGCGCGGCATGTTCCGCCAGTCCGGCGCCATCGTCGCGGTCTCCGTGACCACCGCGATCCTCGCGCGCAGCGGCGATCCGGGCATCGCCCAGGCGCACACGTTCATGATCTTCGCCGGGTTGCTGGTGCTGATCACGCCGCTGGTGTTCCTGGTCCCGGAACACAAGGGCGGCTGGTGACGGATCACAGACCGGCGAGGAACTCCAGCAGCGCCTTGTTGACCTCGGCGGGGCGCTCCTGCTGGGTCCAGTGGCCGGTGTCCGGCAGGTCGACGATGCCGCGCAACCCGGGCAGCTGTTTGGGCAGCCGGTCAAGGAAGTTCGGGTCCCCGAAGCCGCGCACCACATCGCGCTGACCGGTGATGAACAGCGACGGCATGGTGATCCGCGCGTCGTCCCAGGCGGCGGTCAGCTCCCAGTTCCGGTCGATGTTGCGGTAGAGGTTCAGGCCACCGCGCCAGCCGCTCTTGGCGTACTGCTCGACCATGACCGCGATGTCGTCCTCGGTGAGCCAGTCCGGCAGCACCTCCGGTTCGACCAACGCGTCCAGCACGCCCGTGTCGTTCGGCCCGACGACCATCGGCGGCAGGTCGGCGTGCGCGGGTCGGCCCGCGAGGATCTTGCGGAACGTCAATGTCGGATCCGCGCCCAGTTCGGCCTCGGCGCGGCCGACTTCCTGGAAGTAGATCTGGTAGAAGCCGTCGCCGAAGTGCTGGCCCAGGATCGTCAGCGGGTGCGCAGGCGGTCGCCGGTTCGGCGCGACGCTCAGGCCGGCCACGCCGCGCACCAGGTCCGGGCGCAGCAACGCGGTGTGCCAGGCGACCGGCGCACCCCAGTCGTGCCCGACCACGACAGCGTCAGCTGCGCCCAGTGCCTTGATCAGGCCGACCGCGTCGCCGACCATGTCCAGCACCGAGTACCGGTCGATGCGCTCCGGGCACTCGCTCGCGCCGAACCCGCGCTGATCCGGTGCCACCACGTGGAATCCGGCGTCCGCCAGCGGTGCGAACTGGTGTCGCCAGGAGTACCAGCTCTCCGGCCAGCCGTGCAGCAGCAACACCAGCGGGCCCTCCCCGGCCTCGGCGATGTGCAGGCTGATCCCGTTGACGGACACCTCGCGGTGCGCGATGGACACGATGGTTCCCTTCGTCGGCGACACCGCCAATCCTGCCCCGACCCCTCGTGCGCGGCAGGATCGGGGCTCAGCCGGTGAAACCGCCCTCGGCGAGCAGCTTGCCGATCTTGGCGCGGTGCGCGGCTTCCCACTCGTCCAGGGTTTCCGCCTCGTCCTTGGCCAACTTCGCCTGCGCCTTGGCCAGGATCTCCTGCTGCCGCGCCAGCGGCGTGACGACGATCCCCTCCTCGTCGGCTACCACGATGTCGCCCCCGGTCACGTTGACGCCGCCGCAGCGCACGGTGCCGTTCAACGACAGCACGGCGGATTTGACGCCCGGAATCGGGATGACGCCACGGGCGAAGACCGGCATGCCCGCTTCCCGTGCCTCGGCGAGGTCGCGGATGACGCCGTCGACCACGAACCCGGCGATGCCATTGCGTTTCGCCACCGCGAGCACGTTGCCGCCCGCGACCGCGTAGTCCACGTCACCGGCTTCGACGACGATGATCGAGCCGGGCGCCGCACGGTAGATCGCCGCGTGCACCATCAGGTTGTCGCCCGGCGGTACCCGCACGGTGAACGCGGGTCCGGCAATGCGCGGCACGTCCGGCCACAACGGCCGAATGCCGATGTCCAGCACCTGTTCGCGACCGAGCACGTCGGCGAAGGTGGTCGGCGGGATGGCGGCAAACGCGTTGATATCGGTCACGGCCCGAGACCATACAGTACGTACGTACGGTTTGCATAGGTGTTCACGGTGCGTCGCCGCCGACCTGGCGCAGCGCCTCCAACACCGTGGTGACCGCCGCCCGGCGTGGCGAGCCGCGCCGCACCGCGGCCGTGATCGACCTGGTCACCGGTGCCGCCAACGGCCGCATCGCGACCCCGTACCTCGCGTCCACCGCGAGGCTCGGCAGCAGCGTGATCGACAACCCCGCCTCGACGTGCTGCAACATCAACATCACGCTGCTGAACCGGCACACCACCCTCGGCTCGAACCCCGCCTGCCTGCACAACCGCGTCGCCAGCGTCGCCATGTACGAGCCCGGCACGTCGAACGCCCACGGCTCGTCCGCGAACGCGGCCAGATCCACCGGACCGCGCCCGGTCGCGGGATGATCCGGCGGCACCAGCAGCACGATCGAATCCGTCGCCAGCGGCACGATGTCCACGTCCGGCCCGAGCGGCAGCTCGACGAAATCCGTCGTCGTGATGATCACGTCCACCTCGCCGCCGCGCAGCGCGGGCATGCTCGCGTGCGGCTCCAGTTCGAGCACCTCGACCTCCAGGTGCGGATACGCGTCGGACAGCCGTCGCACGGCGGGCACCGCCAGCGAGTGCACCGCGCTCTGAAACGCGCCCAGCCGCACCAGCCCGGCGGGCTCCTCCCCCAGCCCACGCAGCTCCGCCTCGACCGCGGCCATGTGATCGAGGATCGCCCGCGCGCGGCGCGCCAGGATCAACCCCGTCGGCGTCAACCGGACCCGTCGTCCGGTGCGTTCCAGCAGCTGCGTGTGCGTTTCCGCCTCCAGTACGGCGAGCTGCTGCGACACGCTCGACGCGCTCATGTTGGCGGCCTGCGCGACCGCACGCACCGTGCCGTAGGTGTCCAACTGGCTCAGCAGCCGCAACCGCCACGGGTTCAACGTCATGCCCAGCATCATTGTTCGGTTCTGCCGAACACGACAGCCGGAATTGTGAGCTGGACGCGTCGCTCGGCCGCACTTAGCGTCGATGGCATGAGCTTCTGGACAGACGCCGAGCGCCACCTCATCCGCTACGCGGGCCCCGGCACGTTCACGCCCGAGATCATCGCCAGCGCCGGCGGCAGCTTCCTGCACACCGAGGACGGCCGCCGGATCCTCGACTTCACCTCCGGCCAGATGAGCGCCATTCTCGGGCACTCACACCCGGAGATCGTGGCCACCGTGACCCGCCAGGTCGCCACGCTCGACCATCTGTTCAGCGGCATGCTCAGCCGCCCCGTCGTCGACCTGGCTCGTCGCCTCGCGGACACGCTCCCGGAGCCGTTGGCGAAGGTCCTGCTGCTGACCACCGGCGCCGAATCGAACGAAGCCGCCATCCGGATGGCGAAACTGGTCACCGGCAAGCACGAGATCGTGTCCTCCGCCCGGTCCTGGCACGGCATGACCCAGGCGGCGGCCAACGCGACCTACAGCGCGGGCCGCAAGGGTTACGGACCAACGGCGCCCGGCAACTTCGCCATTCCGGCCCCCAACACCTACCGCCCCGACTTCACCACGCCCGACGGCGACCTGGACTGGCAGCGCCAACTCGACTTCGGCTTCGACCTCATCGACGCGCAGTCCGTCGGCAGCCTGGCCGCCTGCATCGTCGAACCGATCCTGAGCTCCGGCGGCATCCTCGAACCGCCGCCGGGCTACTTCGCCGCCCTGCAACAGAAATGTCGCGAACGCGGCATGCTGCTGATCCTCGACGAAGCCCAGACCGGCTTGTGCCGCACCGGAAACTGGTACGCCTTCGAGCGCGACGGCATCGTCCCCGACATCCTCACCCTGTCCAAGACGCTCGGCGCGGGCCTGCCGCTCGCGGCGGTCGTCACCAGCGCCGAGATCGAGCAGCAGGCGCACGAGCGCGGTTTCCTGTTCTTCACCACCCACGTCGCCGACCCGCTCGTCGCCGCCGTCGGCAACACCGTGCTCGACGTGCTGATCCGCGACCGGCTCGACCAGCGTGCCGCCGAACTCGGCGCGTTCCTGCGCGCCGGACTCGACAAGATCGCCGACCGGCACGCGGTGGTCGGCGACATCCGGGGTCGCGGCCTGCTCGTCGGTCTGGAACTCGACGCCGACAACACCGACGAGCTCGGCGCCCGGATCACCCGGCGTTGCCTGGACCTGGGTCTGCACATGAACATCGTGCAGTTGCCCGGCATGGGCGGCGTGTTCCGGATCGCGCCACCGCTGACCGCGACCGAGGACGAACTCACGCTGGGACTGGAGATTCTCGACCAGGCCATCGCCGACGCCACGACCGGGTGAAATCCGGATCTCCGTGCTGCGGACGCAACCCGTCCGGGATAGGGACGTCTTTGCCGATGAAGCGTCCCGATCGGAACGGAGCTCCCCGCCATGCGCGTCTCCAACATTGTCCTGCCCGTCCTCGCCTGCACAGTGCTGGCCGGTCTGGCCGCGTGCGGCTCGGGCAGCAGCGCGTCCGGTTCGACGACGACCAGCCAGCCGACGACCGCGAGCGCGCCGGCCACCACGACCAACAACCAGGTCGCCGACACGCCGATCACCAGCAGCACCAAGGCATCCGCGACCGCAGGGCAGTTCAGCGTGGACCTGACCATCCAGCAGAGTGGCCTCGGCCTGCTCGCGATCACCAACAGCGGCAAGACCGCGGCGTCGATCAACGGCTGGCCGACGCTGACCTTCCGCAACGCGGCCAACGAAACCGTTGCCGTGCCGGTGAAGAAGGCGACCGTCCCGGGCGCGCCGACCGCGATCACGTTGCAGCCCGGCCGCACCGCGTTCGCCGGTGTCAAGTGGACGAACGGCGACAAGGGCAGCGACTCGACCTTCGTGGCGACCACCCTGGACGTCACGGCGCCCGGCGCGACGACCGAGGTCGCGGCCAACGTGATCGGCACGGACGGCAAGAAGCAGGGCTACTACGAGTTCGACATCACATCGGTCCAGGTCGGCACGTTGCAGCCGTCCACAGAGGGCGTACTGGTGTTCTGAGCTAAAAGTGCCTCCCCTGGGGAGGATCGTTCGATCCGGGAGGACAGATCGTGGGCACGCCCAAGGCGCGGGCGGCGACGGGATCCTGGGCGCCCAGTTCGTGTCGACGGCGGCGCTGATGCTGCTGATGTACGGCAGCGCGAGCGACAGCAACACCGGCCTGGGCGAACAAGGTGGTCGCGCTGGACGTCAAGACCGGCCAGCAGAAGTGGACGACGCAGCTACCGGGCAGTTCCGCGTGCGATCCGGTCGGCGTGGACGGCAACGCGCTGCTCGTCGCCGCCGACCAGCTCTGGACCGGGTGCGCCGGCGGCGTTCTCGCTGGGCTAGTTCTTCTTGGGCTTCTTGGGTTTCTTGGCGTGCCCGTGTGACTGGCCGGGCGGCTTGGATTGCGTCGCGGGTGGGTTGGTGTGGCCCGCGTGCGTGGTGGCCGCGACCGGGTGCTCGGCGGGCACCGCGAGGACCGGCGTGGTGGTCGGCGGGCTGGCGGGCGTCGCCGCGACGGGCGTGCCGACCGGACTGCTTGGGGTGGTCGGGGTGAACATGGCCAATGCTCCCGCGGCCGCCGCGGCGGCGACGCACGCACCGGCGGCGACGACGAGCCCGCGCCGGTGTGCGTTGCGCGGCGCGGCCATCGGCTGGGTTTCGCCCGCGACCAGTGCGGCGAACTCTTCCGCGCAACGCCGCGCCGTGGGCCTGTGCCCTGGCTGGTCGTCGACCATGCCGCGGAGCAGTTCGGCGAGCCGCGGCGGCAGGGCGGCGGGGATGCCCGGTGCGCGGCTGAGCCGGGCCAGCGCCGCCTCGGCCTTGCTGTCCGCCGCGTATTCCATCTCGCCGGTGAGGCATTCGATCAACACGAGGCCCAGCGCGTAGATGTCCGCCGCCGGGCCGATCACGTTGCCGCGCACCTGTTCGGGCGCGAGGTAGGCGGGCGTGCCGACGATCTCCTCGTAGCTGGTCAACCGGGTCTGGCCGACCAGCAGCGCGATGCCGAAGTCGCCGAGGAAGGGTTGCCCGGTCTCGTCGAGGAAGACGTTGGACGGCTTGATGTCGCGATGCACGACGCCGCGTCCGTGCACGTGTGCGAGCGCATCGGCGAGCCGGAGGCCGAGTTCGAGCACGGTCGGCACGGGCAGCGGCCCCTCGATCAACTGCGCCTGGAGGGTGCGCCCGAGCACCAGCTGCATGACCAGGTAGGGCCGCAACTCGTAGCTGCCGCAGTCATAGATGGCGACGAGCCCGGGATGCCCGAGCCGCGCCAGCGCCTGCCCCTCGCGGTCCATGCGTTCCCTGGTGAGCGGATCCGCGTCCGGCGCGAACACCTTCACCGCGACCGGCCGGTCCAGCACCTGGTCGTGCGCGCGGTAGACCTCGGTCCCGGGCCCTCGCCCGAGCAGCTCTCCGCCGACGAACCGGTCCGGTAAGGGCAGCACGGACATGCACAACCTCCTCGTCGCCCGCTAAGCATGCCCAACCGCGCACGTTTTCAACCACAGTTTGCCGCATCAAGTCGAAATCCAACGTGGTAGAAGGCGCCAACCAGCGCAAACACGAATCCTGCCGCAGGTCACCGGGTTAGGGGTTTCTCGTCAACCTAGGCCCTTCGCGTCATATCGCGTCGCCGGGCGGCGGCCATAGCGTGATTGCACGGTCCGGCGAGGGAGGTTGACCATGATCGATCGATGGCTGGCGCGGCACAGCATCACCGTACGGGTCTGCATGGGTGTGGTGATCTTCATTTTCGGCTTCGTCAAATACTTTCCTGGCGTCAGTCCGGCCCAGGCCTGGTCCTCGCGGTGAACCGCGTCCTCACCTTCGGACTGCTGCCCGACCGGGTCTCGCTGGTTCTGTTCGCGACCGTGGAGAGCCTGCTCGGGCTGTCCCTGATCACCGGCTACGGGTTGCGGTTGACGATTTATCCGTTGGCACTGTGGGCATTGGCGATTCTGTCGCCGTTGGTCCTGTTGACTGGGCAGTTGTCAGCGGTCCAGACCACGCGCTGACGTTGCTGGGCCAGTACGTGTTCAAGGACATCATTCTGTTGGCGGCGGTACTGGTGATCGCGACCGGTGTGCGGCAGCGCCCGTCAACTCAGGGTTTCGTCAAGGCCGCCGAGCGACTCGATGAGCTTGAGGTTGGCGGAGTAGTCGACCGGGCAGGCGATCACCGAGACCGTGTCGGCGGCTAGCGCGGCGCGCAGCGTCGGCAGGAGTTCGTCGGCGGATTCGATCCGGTAACCGTTGGCACCGAAGCTTTCCGCGTATGCGACGAAGTCGGGGTTGCCGAATCCGGTGTCCACGTTCTTGCCGATTTCCAGGTCCATCTTCCAGCTGATCAGTCCATACGCGTCGTCGACCCAGATCAGGATGACGAACGGGACCTTCATCCGCAGCGCGGTCTCGATTTCCTGCGAGTTCATCAGGAACGCGCCGTCGCCGGTGGCGACGAGGACTTTGCGGTCCGGGCGGGCCAGTTTGGCACCGATCGCGCCGGGCACGGTCCAGGCCATGGTGGACAGGCCGTTGGAGATCAGGCAGGTGTTGGGTTCGTAGGTCGGGTAGAGCCGCGCCATCCACATCTTCAGCGCGCCGGTGTCCACCAGCACGATGTCCGAGCGGTCCAGCGCGGCGCGGGTGTCCGCGACGATACGCGCGGGCGCCATCGGGAAGCTGTCGTCCGACTTGCCGCGTGCGAACTCGGCGGAGAGCAGTTCCTTGATCCGCTTGTCGCCGCTGCCGACGTGGAAGGTGCGGTCGGTGGCTTTGGCGAGCGCGTCCAGGCTGGCGCCGATCTCGGCGGTGATGCCGACCGACACGTCGTAGTGCAGGTCGACTTCGGCAGGGAACCGGTGGATGTGGATGATCTTCTTGTCGCCGCGCGGGTTGATCCGGATCGGGTCGAACTCCTGGAGTTCGTAGCCGACCGCGATGATCACGTCCGCCCGGTCGAAGCCGAAGTTGGCGTAGTCGTGCCGCATGAAGCCGACCGCGCCGAGGCTGAGCTCGTCGTCATCGGGGAACACGCCCTTGCCGTGGAAGGTGGTGGCGACCGGGATGCCGAGTTTGGTGGCGAAGCGGCGAAGCGCGGCACCGGCGTGCGCGCGGGCGGCGCCGTGACCGGCGAGCACCACCGGGTTGACGGCTTCGGCGAGGATGGTGGCGGCGCGTTCGACCTGTTCGGTCGACGGTTGGTCGGCGCGCGGGATGTTGATGCGCAACGGGATCAGGCCCGAGGACACATCGGCCTGTTCGACGTCTTCCGGCACGGCCAGGTAGACGGCGCCGGGGCGCTCGGTCTGGGCCAGTTTGAACGCCTTGCGGAACATCTCCGGTACCGCGCCCGGGGTCGCGACCAGTTCGGCCCACTTGGTGACCGGCGCGAACATCGGCACCAGATCGACGCTCTGGTGCGACTCCTTGAAGCTGCGGTTCATGCCGACCTGCGCGGACAACGCGAGCAGCGGCGTCGAGTTGGTGGTGGCATCCGCCGTGCCGAGCAGCAGGTTGATCGCGCCCGGTCCGAGCGTCGCCGAGCACACGCCCGCCCGGCCGGTCAGCCGGCCGTAGGTCTCGGCCATGAACGACGCGCCCTGCTCGTGCCTGGTCAGCACGTAGGTGATGGACGAGCGGGAGATCGCCTCGACCAGGCGGATGTTCTCCTCGCCCGGAATGCCGAAGACGTGCGTGACGCCCTCGTTCTCCAGGCACTCGACGATCAACTCGGCGACGGTACGCGCTGGTTCGGCCATACCACCGACACTAATCAGCGGGCGCGGCGCTCGCCCGGTACCGGCGCGTGAGGTTGCTCATCCTGCACGTCGCGCCGGGTCACGGCCAGGTAGCCGACGAAACCGGCGATCAACACCGCGAGCACCACGCTGACCACGCCGTCACCGACGCCGAGCCCACCGACGGAACGCGGTTTGCCCAGCCAGTCGGCGACCGACGCACCAAGCGGGCGGGTGATCACGTACGCGAACCAGAAGGAGAAGATCGCGTTCCACTTGAGGAACCGGTAGCCGAGGACCGGAATCAGGATGATGACCGCGAACAGGACGATCGACAGGCCGTAACCGAGGTGCAGGGTGACCGCGGTGAGGTCGCCCGCCGCGGTGCCGAGCGCGAACGTCGCGACGACCGCCAGCCAGTAGAAGACCTCGCGACGGGCGGTGTCGACGCTGTGGATGGACAGCGTGCGCTCGGTGCGGAACCACAGCAGGTAGACGACCCCGAGCACGATCGCGTAGAACGCCGCTGACGCGACATAGGGCACACCCAGGGCGACGTGCAGCACATCGGCCGCCATGGTGCCGAACACGCCGACCATGACCACCGCGAACCAGTACGACCAGGCCCGGTAGCGTTTCATCGAGAACTGGATGACCAGCGAGCCGACGAAAGCCACGAAGCCGAGCCCGACCGCGACCACCGGATCGAGCGCGTTCACCAGATAGTCGGAGGTGGATTCACCGACCGCGGTGGAGAGCCCTTTGATGATCCAGAAGAACGCGGTGATCTCCGGAACCCGCAGGGCACGCTGGACGCTAGACTCCGACAGTCTGTAGGAGGTGCTCATGCGGGAAGCATGCCAGAACGACCCTGCGCGCCGGCAACCGGGGACGCGCGGATGACCGGCGGCGCGTTGTTCATCGCGGTCTTCCTCGCCTGCGTCGTCGAGGGCGTCGAGGCGTTGACCATCGTGCTCGCCGTCGGCACGACCCGCGACTGGCGATCGGCCAGTCTCGGCGTCGGCTCGGCGCTGATCGCGTTGGCGGTGATCGTAGCCGCGCTCGGGCCCGCGTTGACGCTGTTGCCGTTGAACGCGTTGCGGCTGGTGGTCGGCGGGCTACTGCTGATCTTCGGGTTGCAGTGGCTGCGCAAGGCCATCCTGCGCGCCAGCGGGCACAAGGCGCTGCACGACGAGGACGCGATCTTCCGCAGGCAGACCAGCGCAGCCGAATCCGCGACCGGCCAGGCACGCGGCATGATCACCGACTGGTACGCGTACGTGGTGTCGTTCAAGGGCGTGCTGCTGGAAGGGTTGGAGGTCGCGTTCATCGTGTTGACCTTCGGCGCCAACCAGCACGCGATCGGCCTGGCCACCATCGCGGCCGCCGCGGCCATCGTGCTGGTGGTCGCGATCGGCTTCGCGGTGCGCGCGCCGCTGACCCGGGTGCCGGAGAACACACTGAAGTTCGTGGTCGGCATCATGCTCACCGCGTTCGGCACGTTCTGGGGCGGGGAAGGCGCGGGCGCGCACTGGCCGGGCGAGGACGCCGCGTTGCTGGCGCTGGTGCCCGCCGTCGCGGTCATCGCGCTGGGCCTGATGTTCGCCCTGCGTACCAAGCAGTTCAGCGTGGAGCGGTCATGAAGAAGTTCGGTGCGTCCCTGTACGAGTTCGTCGTCGGCGACGACTGGCGGATCGCGGTCGCGGTGGTGCTCGCGCTGGCGATCACCGTCGGCATCGCGCGGACCGCGATCCCGGCCTGGTGGGTACTCCCGGCGGCGGTCGTGCTGATCCTGCCGGTCAGCCTGGCGATCGCGGTCCGGCGCCGTTAACGAACCAGTCCGGCGGCCGCCACCACCAGCGGGTCCAAACCAGTGGTGCCGGTGGCGATCTGTTGCAGCAGGCGGGCGCGCATCCTCGGCTCCCAGAACCGGTTGATGTGCCCCGCCACCGCCTCCGCGCCCAGTCGATCCGGCAGGAGCCGGAACTGGATCGCGATGTCGTTGGCCATTCTGGCCTCGGGTGAACCGTCCATTCAGTCCGCCAATGCCGGGATCATCGGGTGGGTGAGGCCGACCTGCACCGCGGTCACCTTGTACTCGGGGCAGTTCGTCGCCCAGTCGGAGTGTTCGGTGGTGACCACGTTCGCGCCGGTGACCGGATGGTGGAAGGTCGTGTACACGACGCCGGTCGGCATCCGGTCGGAGATCTTGGCGTGCAGGCTGGTCGACCCGACTCGGCTGGCCAACGTGACCAGGTCGCCGTCGTTGATGCCGCGCACCTCCGCGTCGTGCGGATGGATCTCCAGCACGTCCTCCGGATGCCAGGCGACGTTGCCGGTGCGCCGCGTCTGCGCGCCGACGTTGTACTGGGACAGGATCCGGCCGGTGGTGAGCACCAGCGGGAAACGGCGCGTGCTGCGCTCGTCGGTCGGCACGTAGGGCGTCGGCACGAAATTGCCCTTGCCGCGCACGAACTCGTCGATGTGCATGATCGGCGTGCCCGCGGGCGCCTTCGGGTTGCACGGCCACTGCACGCTGCCCAGCTTGTCGATCACCTCGAACGAGACACCGGCGAAGGTCGGCGTGAGTTCGGCGATCTCGTCCATGATCTCGCTCGGATGGTCATACGACATCGGATAGCCCATCGCGGTGGCGATTTCGCAGACGATCTGCCATTCGTGTTTGCCGGTCCTGGGTTTCATCACCGCGCGGACCCGGTTGATCCGCCGTTCCGCGTTGGTGAAGGTGCCATCCTTCTCCAGGAACGACGCGCCGGGCAGGAACACGTGCGCGAACTTGGCGGTCTCGTTGAGGAACAGGTCCTGCACCACAACGAGTTCCATCGCGCTCAGCGCGGCGGTCACGTGTTGCAGGTTCGGGTCGGACTGCGCGATGTCCTCGCCCTGCACGAACAAACCGTGGAAGCTGCCGTCGATGGCGGCGTCGAACATGTTGGGAATGCGCAGGCCCGGTTCGGGCTGGATGCTGCTCCCCCAGTGCCGGTCGAACACCGTGCGCACCGCGTCGTCGGAGACGTGCCGGTAACCGGGCAGTTCATGCGGGAACGAGCCCATGTCACACGAACCCTGCACGTTGTTCTGACCGCGCAGCGGGTTCACCCCGACACCGTCGCGACCGATGTTGCCGCAGGCCATCGCCAGGTTCGCCATGCCCATGACCATCGTCGAGCCCTGGCTGTGTTCGGTGACGCCGAGACCGTAGTAGATCGCGCCGTTGCCGCCGGTCGCGTACAACCGGGCCGCCGCCCGCAGTTCGTCGGCGGGCACACCGGTGATCGCTTCAACGGCCTCAGGACTGTTGTCCGGCCGCGCCACCAGTTCCGCCCAGTCCGGGTAACCCGCACAGCGCTCGTTGACGAACTCCTCGTCGATCAGGCCCTCGGTGACCACCACATGCGCCATGGCATTGATCACCGCGACGTTCGTGCTCGGCTTGAGCCGCAGGTGGTAGTCGGCCGTGATGTGCGGGGACCGGACCAGGTCGATCCGGCGCGGGTCGATCACGATGAGCCGGGCGCCGTCGCGCAGCCTGCGCTTCATCCGCGACCCGAACACCGGATGCGCATCGGTCGGGTTGGCACCGATCACCATGATCACGTCAGCGGCGGCGACCGACTTGAAGTCCTGGGTGCCCGCCGATTCACCGAAGGTCTGCTTGAGACCGTAACCGGTCGGCGAATGGCATACCCGCGCGCAGGTGTCCACGTTGTTGTTGCCAAACGCCGCGCGCACCATCTTCTGCACGACCCAGACCTCTTCGTTGGTGCACCGCGAGGACGAGATCGCACCGATCGAACCCGCGCCGTGGCGGCGTTGGATGTCGCGCATGCGATCGGCGACCGCCTGGATGGCCTCGTCCCACTCGACCTCGCGCCACGGGTCGCTGATCGTGTCGCGCACCATCGGCTTGAGCTTGCGGTCCGGGTGACTGGCATAGCCGAACGCGAAGCGCCCCTTCACGCACGAGTGCCCCTCGTTGGCACCGCCGTCCTTGTACGGCACCATGCGCACCAGCTCATCGCCGCGCAGCTCCGCCTTGAACGAACATCCGACGCCACAGTAAGCACATGTGGTGATCACCGACCGGGACGGCATACCCAACTGCACAACCGACTTCTCCTGCAAGGTGGCCGTCGGACAAGCCTGCACGCACGCCCCGCACGAGACGCACTCGGAGTCCAAAAAGGACTCACCGGCACCCGCCGACACCTTGGACTCGAACCCGCGTCCCTCGATGGTCAGCGCGAACGTGCCCTGAACCTCCCCACACGCCCGCACGCAGCGCGAACACGCGATGCACTTCGCGGGATCGAAATCGAAGTACGGATTGCTCGCGTCCTTGACCGCATCGCGGTGGTTCGCGCCGTCGTCCCCGTAGCGGACCTGCCGCAGGCCGACCGCGCCGGACATGTCCTGGAGTTCGCAGTCACCGTTCGCCGAGCAGGTCAGGCAGTCCAGCGGATGATCGGAGATGTAGAGCTCCATGACGCCCTGCCGCAGCTTCTCCAGCTTCGGCGTCTGCGTGCTGATCCGCATGCCGTCCGCGACCGGGGTCGTACACGACGCTGGCGTGCCGCGCCTGCCCTCGATCTCCACCAGGCACAACCGGCACGACCCGAACGCCTCCAGGCTGTCCGTCGCGCACAGTTTCGGAATGTCCACACCGGCCAGCGACGCGGCGCGCAGCACCGACGTGCCATCCGGCACCGCCACCGGGAGGCCGTCGACCTCGACCGTGACGGTCGGTGCGCCAGGCTTGGCCGGGGTGCCGCGATCGGGTTCCTTGAGCAGGGTCATCGTGCGCCCTCCAGTTTCGGGTCGCGAGCCAGAAAATCGTCGGGAAAGTGGGTGATGGCGCTGCGCACCGGGAGCGGGGTCAGCCCGCCCATCGCGCACAGCGACCCGTCGGTCATGACCTCGCAGAGGTCTTCGAGCAGCGCCAGATTCTCGTCGCGGTGCGTGCCCGCGATGATCTTGTCTATCACCTCGACGCCGCGCACCGAACCGACCCGGCACGGTGTGCACTTGCCGCAGGACTCCTCGGCGCAGAACTCCATCGCGAAGCGGGCCTGCCGCGCCATGTCCACGGTGTCGTCGAACACCACGATGCCGCCGTGCCCGAGCATCGCCCCCGCCGCCGCGAACGCTTCGTAGTCCATCGGCAGATCGAAGTGCGATTCTGGCAGGTAAGCGCCAAGTGGCCCACCGACCTGCACCGCGCGCACCGGCCGCCCCGACCGCGTGCCCCCGCCGTAGTCCTCGATCAGTTCCCGCAACGTGATGCCGAACGCGGTCTCCACGATGCCGCCGCGCGCGATATTGCCGCCCAACTGGAAGACCTGCGTCCCGCGCGAACGCTCGACACCGAACTCGGCATACGCGGCAGCACCATGCGCGAGAATGGTCGGCACCGCCGAGAAGGTCAGCACATTGTTGACGACTGTCGGCTGACCGAACAGACCGTTGATCGCCGGGATCGGCGGCTTGGCCCGGACCATGCCGCGTTTGCCCTCCAGGCTCTCCAGCATCGATGTTTCCTCGCCGCAGATATAGGCACCCGCACCCACCCGCAGATAGATGTCGAAGTGCAGATCGGAACCGAGGATGTGATTGCCGAGCCAGCCCGCCTCACGCGCGATCCGGATGGCCCGGCGAACGGTCGCGATCGCGTCCGGATATTCGGAGCGCAGGTAGATGTAGCCCTCGGTGGCGCCGACCGCGTGCGCGGCGATGGTCATGCCCTCGATCAACAGGAACGGGTCGCCCTCCAGCACCATCCGGTCCGCGAAGGTGCCGCTGTCGCCCTCGTCCGCGTTGCAGCAGACGAACTTCAGCGCGTCCGGCCTGCCCAGCACCGTCTGCCACTTGATTCCGGCGGGGAAGCCCGCGCCGCCGCGCCCGCGCAACCCCGAGTCGGTCACCTCGGTAACGACATCACCCGGCGCCCGCGCCAAGGCGGCCCGCAGTCCAGCAAGCCCGCCATTGGCTTCATAGTCCGTAGTAGACAGTGGATCGGTGACGCCCATCCTGGCGAAGGTGATCCGATCCTGATGCGCCAACCAGGGCAGCTCGTCGACAACACCAACACACAGCGGATGATCCGCGCCCGCCAGCATCCCCGACGCGAGCAGTACCTCCACATCCTCTGGCCGTACCGGCCCATAACCGACCCGCCCCCGCGGCGTATCCACCTCGACAAGGGGTTCGAGCCACAGCGCGCCACGCGACCCGTTGCGCACCAGTCGAATCTCCGGCCCGGCCGCCTGAACCGCACTGGCAACCTCATCCGCGCCGACCGATCGAGCTGCCGAATCGCGCGGTATGTATACAGTGTTCATGACGCCATCGCCTCACCAAGAATCGCCCGCAACTGGCCCACGTCCATCCGCCCGCACAATCGCCCGTTCACCGTGACAGCGGGCCCCAGCGCGCAGTTACCAAGGCAGAACACCTCGTCGACGGTGAGCGCGCCGGACGGCGCCGTCCGGCCGAGCGCCAATCCGGTCTCCCGCTCCACCGTGCTCACCAACTCGTCCGCGCCCTGGGCCTGACACGCCTCGGCGCGGCAGATCCGCACCGTCGTCCGGCCCGGTGGCACGTCGCGGAAGTCGCGGTAGAAGGTGATCACCCCGTGCACGTCCGCGCGGGAAAGGTTCAGTTCCTCGGCGAGCACCGGCACCGCATCGGGTGGCACATGGCCGAGTTCGTCCTGGATCGCGTGCAGGATCGGCAGCAGTGCGCCGCGCTGGTCAGCGTGCTGCGCCACGATCGCGCGAACGGTGCTGCCCACCGAGTCGTTCCCGGTCGCCGTCATGGTCGAATACTGTATACAGTTGATTGGATGCTGTCCAGCACGGCGAGCGCGGAAATCAGTGCAACGGCAGCAGTTCCACGCGCGGACCGATCCAGTTCGGCGGGATGATCGCGAGCGCATCCGCCCGCGCGGGCGCGAGCAGGCTCCCCGGCCGGTCACCGCCGACCAGCACCACCTCGTCGCCATCCGCGAGCACACCCTTGAGCAGCGTGTCGCGATGGTGCGGTTTCGGCGGATCGCGCAACACGGCGGTGGCCAGTCGCGGCAGCCCGCGTCCACCCAGCGTGCCCAGCAACGGACCGAGCAACGTCAACGCCGCGACCAGCGCCGCAGCCGGATTACCCGGCAACCCGAGCACGAACCGGCCGTCTGGCAGCCCCGCGAGCAACTGCGGATGCCCAGGCCGGCAGGCGACACCGTCCACGTACAAGTGGGCGCGCGCGGCGGCCAGCCGGGTGTGCAGATGATCGGCGCTGCCGACCGAGGTCGACCCGCACACCACCAGCACATCCTCATCGCCGTCCACGAACAACGCACCCAGCGCGTCGATCCGGTCGGGCAGATAGGACATCTCCACCAACTCGCCGCCGAACCGGTCGACCAGACCAGGCAGCATCGGACCAATGGCATCGCGCACCCTGCCAGGTTCAGGCAGCCCACTGCGCAGCAGTTCGTCCCCGGTCAACGCGACCCGCACGCGCGGGCGCCGGTGCACGTCCAGCGTGTCGCAGCCAAGCCCCGCCGCCAGACCGAGCACCGCGGGAGTGACCACCGCCGACTCCGGCATCAGCAACTCCCCCGCCGCGAAATCCTCGCCGGACTGGCGAATGTGCGGTTTGGCGCCGAGCACGCCGCTGAGCAGGTTGCCGTCGCGGTGCGCATGTTCCACCGGCAGCACGGCATCGGCCCCAGCGGGCACCGGCGCGCCGGTCGCGATCTCCGCTGCCTGACCTGGCAGAAGCGCCCGCTCCCACGGCCGGTCTCCGGCGAACAGGCGCGGACCGACGATTCGCCACGGCGCCGGGCCCGCGACCGCGTAGCCGTCCATCGCGGAGACCGCGACGCATGGTTGCGGCAGGCGCGCGGTCAGCGGGGCAGCGAGCACCGTGCCGAGCGCGTCGCCGAGGTCGACGACCACCCGGTCCAGGGGTTTCGCCGCTTCGGCGGCGATCGCTCCGGCCCGCGCCCAGGACACCCGCTCGCCCACCACCTCCATATTGTATACACCCTGACAAGCCCCGCAAAGTCCACAGTAGACTGGCCGGGTCAGGACACCGGATTCCCCAGACCGGCTTCGCGAGCACGGATGATCGCGGCAGCCCGGTCCCGGACGCGCAGCTTCGCCAGCACCGAGGAGATGTGATTGCTGACCGTCTTCGTCGCCAGGTCGAGGCGCCGGGCGATCGCGGAGTTGGGCAGTCCCGCCGCGATCAGTTCCAGCACCTGCCGCTCCCGCGCGGTCAGCTCCGGAAACGGGGCCCGGGCCGGTGAATCGGATGCGAAGAACAACTCGGTCACCGCATTCGCCACCTCCGCACCGAAGATGACCTCACCGGCGGCCACGCTGCGCACCGCGCGGAGCACGTCCGCGCCGCCCGCCCGCTTGAGCAGGTAGCCACGCGCGCCTGCCCGCATCGCTGCGGTCACCGATGTGGCATCCGCGAACCGGTTGAAGATCAGCACGCGCGTGTCCGGCGCGGACCTCAACACCTGCCGGCACACCGAAATCCCATCCGGACCAGGCAATTCCAGGTCCAGCACCAGCACATCCGGCCGATGCAGGTGCACCTCGCGCAGCACGTCGGCGGCGCTGGTCACCTCGGCGAGGAGACTCATGCCCTCGACCGAGCCGAACAGCGCCCGCAGGCCGTCGCGCACCACCGGTTGGCTGTCCGCGACCAGCACGCGCAGCGGTTTCGGACGCGGCCGGTGCGCCGAGCCGGAGCGGAGACGGAAGTCGACCAGCGTCATGCCGACGAGTCAAACCGGCTCCCGTCACCGCCGCGTCACAGCTCAGACCGTGGGCACCTCGCGCTTGCCGCGCAACACCGACGCCGTCGCCGCGACCACCGCCATGATGGCCGCCGCGCTGAACACGATGACCAGACCGTGATGGAACGGACCGGACACCAGCTGCGGGAAGAACTCGTTACCGGTCAACGCCTGCACGTTGTGCGCGGGCAGCGTGTTCAGCACGCCGCTCGGCGCGAGCAGGTGCGAGATCGGGTTGTTGCCCAGGAACGTGGCGAACAACGTGCTGACCGGTGGCAGCGACGCCACTCCCCCGGCGACGTTCGCGGGCACGCCCTGCGCCTGCAAACCGGAGTTCAGGGTGTGCGGAAGGGTGGTCGCGAGGCCGGAGATCATCAGCGAGAAGAACACACCGATGGACAGCGCGGTACCCGAGTTCTGGAACGTCGACCGCATGCCGGACGCGACGCCACGCTGGTTCGCGGGCACACTGCTCATGATGGCCGATGTGTTCGGCGCCGAGAACATGCCCTGACCGAGTCCGCTGAGCAGCAACAACCCGGCGAAGTCCAGGTAATCGAAGTTGACCGGCAGGATCATCAAACCCAGGAACGACACCGCTACGATGGCCAGACCACCGGTGGCGAACATGCGCGCGCCGAACCGGTCGGAGAGGTAACCGGACAGCGGTCCGGCGATGAGGAACCCGAAGGTGAGCGGCAGCATGTAGATACCGGCCCAGAGCGGGGTCTGCTCGTAGTCGAACCCGTGCAGCGGCAGCCAGATCCCCTGCAACCAGATGATCAGCATGAACTGCAGGCCGCCCCGCGCGATCGCGGTGAGCAGCGCAGCCAGGTTGCCTGCGGCGAACGCTCTGATCTTGAACAGCGACAACCGGAACATCGGTTCGGCGACCTTGGTTTCCGCGACGCAGAACGCGATCAGCAGCACGATGCCGAGACCGAGTCCACCAAGCACGGTCGGATTCGTCCAACCGGTCGCGTTCCCGTTGTAGGGCTGGATGCCGTAGGTGATCGCCGCGAGCAACAGCGCGGTGCCAACTGTAAACGTCAGGTTGCCAATCCAGTCGACGCGGCCCCGCGACTTGGTGCCGACCTCGCGCAACGTCCGGTACGACCAGACGGTGCCGACGATGCCGATCGGCACGCTCACCCAGAACACCGCGCGCCAGTCGATCGCGGCCAGCAGACCACCCGCTAGCAAACCGAGGAACTGACCGGCCAGCGCGGTGATCTGGTTGATGCCCAACGCCATGCCGCGCTGCCGCGCCGGGAACGCGTCGGTCAGGATGGCCGCCGAGTTCGCGGTGAGCATGGCGCCACCGAACGCCTGGATGACCCGCCACCCGATCAGCCACAACGCGCCGAGACCACCGGAGAACGGATCGAGCGAGAGCGCCAATGACGCGCCGGAGAAGATGACGAACCCCAGGTTGTACATGCGCACCCGGCCGAACATGTCGCCGAGTCTGCCCAGCGCGACCACCAGCACGGCGGTGACCAGCAGATACCCCAGGATCATCCAGAGCAGGTAGCCGATGTTCCCCGGCGCCAACGGATCCAGGCCGATGCCGCGGAAGATCGCGGGCAGCGAAATGATCACGATGGAGCCGTCCACGGTGGCGATCAGCACACCCATCGTGGTGTTGGACAACACGACCCACTTGTACCGATCACTGCGTGCGCTCGTCTTCGCGCCCGCCTCAGTAGTCACAGTTCCTCCGCCAAACGGTCCAGCAAGGGCAACACCGCGTCGAACGCGTGCAACTCGTCGGCGGAGAACTCGCTCTCCAGCACCTCGATGAGCCGTTGCACGCTCTCCGACCGTCGATGGCGCACCGTCGCGCTGCCCTGCTCGGTCACGGTCATGACGACGCGCCTGCCATCGGTCGCGTCGGGTCGGCGGTCGACCAGGCCCCGCTCTTCCAGTGCGGCAAGAGTGGTCGCCATCGCCTGCGGTCGAATCCGCTCGTGTTCGGCGAGCGCGCTCGGGGTGCTGGCGCCATCCCGTTCCAGCCGGGACAACACGGACACCTCGGACAGGCTCAGGTCACCGACCGCGTGGTTCTGCCGCAGCCGGCGCGCGATCCTGCCGATGGTCAGCCGCAGGGCGGCGCCGATCCGCTCAGGATCGGACACCGCAGTCTCGATCTCCGCCACGAATAGTCACCCTAGACTTATCAGTTGCCCATTAGCAACTAATTCCAGGCAGCCAGCTGTCAACCCCGGGTTGTCACCGCCACGCCGCCTGTCAACCTTGCGTTGTCAACGGCGCACCGCCCGTCAACCGCAGGCCGTCACCAACCCACAAGCCGTCACCGGCGGGTTGTCACCAACGCGCGGAACAGGCCCCGGTGCACGGTGTTCGGCCGCTCGGCCAGCCAGCCGCCGACGTCCTTCACCAGCACATCCGCGCTGGTCACGGCATACGTGTTCGCCGGAGCCCAACTGGTGCGCAGCGGTTGTCCCGGTTGGTCCGGCCAGACCAGCACCACCGCGCGCAACCGCGCGGTCGGGAAATGGCGCCGCGCCGAACGCAGCGCCGATGTCACCCCGAGCGACCCGCTCAGCACCGGTCGACCGTCCAGCAGCACCTCTCCCCCACGCCCCATCGTGTAGCCGCCAGCGGGCCAGCGCACCGACATGATCAGCACCAGTCGCCTGCCGCACAGCACCACGTGATCGACGTTGGGGCCGAAGCC
This sequence comes from Pseudonocardiaceae bacterium, assembly GCA_036494465.1. GTDB lineage: Bacteria > Actinomycetota > Actinomycetes > Mycobacteriales > Pseudonocardiaceae > CAJCJE01. Next base: position 38,284 of record DASXOJ010000051.1, on the reverse strand, counting down.
GACCGGGTCGCGGAACACCCGCACCGCGGGGATCTGGGTGAAGTAGCGCGACAAGAGGTCCGCGGTCAGCGACGCCGCCTGCTCCAGATCGGCCGAGCGCGCGTTGGCGCCCTGCCAGCCGCCGCGCAACTGCCACAGGTTCGCGGACCAGTCGATCTTCTGCTGACCGCGCGACCGCACGTACCAGGCAGCCACGAACGGCAGGATGATCGCGCCCAGCGCGTAGCGGATCAATGTACTGGGTTGCGCGGTCGCGAAATGCCGCGTCTGCGCGTAATAAGCCAGACCGATCAGGAAAATACCCGCCGCGAGCGACCAGAGCACCGCTGGACGCGGCGGTTTGCGGCCGAACACCGCGCTGAGCACGCACCACAACGTCGGCGCGACCACGAAGCCGAACACCAGGTAGCCGTAATAGCCCGCCTTCGCGAGGCTGTCGGTGGCCAGTCCGATGATCATCAACACCAGCCACAACCCGCTGAGCACCGCGAACACGATCGCCGCCGGCCGCAACCGGGCCCGCCACCGGATCCGCGCGTCCGGGTTCACCCGCGACCACCACGGGATCTCGTCATACGGAATGGCAGGCACGCTCGGCCCGGTCGCCCACGGGCTCGGTTGCCCGGCCGGCGGCGGTTGCGGCGCGCGCGGCGCCTGCTCGCGACCGGTGCGGTCGTAGTCGGCGCGGCGCGCGGGATCGCTCAGGGTTTCGTACGCCTGCTGGATCAGCCGGAAGAAGAAGCTGTTCCCCTCGGCGTCCGGGTGGAACTTCTTGACCGCGGCGCGGTAGGCGCGTTTGATCTCGTCCTGGTCGGCGTCGCGAGCGACCCCGAGCACGTCATAAAGATCACCGTCACTCGCCTTCGCCACACCGGTCAGCCTAGATCAACCCGGAAAGTCGGCGGACCTGCTGACCTCCGCCCATTTGGCTGCTTCTTCGGCGCGTTCCCCCGACGAACGCTCCGCCATCTCGACCGCGCCCGCGCCGAGCAGCAACCGGCGCGGCGGCTGCGCCGCGTCGAGCAGATCGATGATGATCCGCGCGGCCCGCGCCGGGTCGCCCGCCTGCTTGCCGTCGGTCGCGGCGCGCATCCGGTTGATCTCGCCGACCGTCGCCTCGTAATCCGGGCTGACCTTGGCGAACGCCATCGACGTGCCCTGCCAGTCGGTGCGGAACGCGCCCGGCTCGACGATGACCACCTTCACCCCGAACGGCGCGACCTCGTTGGCGAGCACTTCCGAGAACCCTTCCACCGCGAACTTCGCCGCCTGGTAGGCCGCGATGCCCGGCGTGCCGCCGACCCGGCCGCCGATCGACGAAAACTGGATGAAGTAGCCCGACCGCTGCGTGCGCAGCACCGGCAGGGCCGCGCGGGTCACGTTGACGACGCCGTAGAAGTTGGCGTCGACCTGGGCACGGAAATCCTCCGGATCCATGTCCTCGATCGACGCCGAGTTCGCATAACCCGCGTTGTTGACGACCACGTCGAGCCCGCCGAACTCGCGCACCGCGACCTGCACCGCGCGCTCGGCCGCCGCCGCGTCGGTCACATCGAGCGCGACGGTGCGCACCTGATCGCCGTACTCACGCGCCAGTTCAGCCAGTTGCTCCGGCTTCCGCGCGGTCGCGACCAGGTTGTCGCCGGTAGCGAGCACGGCCTTGGCCAGCTCCCACCCAAACCCGCGCGAACTCCCCGTGATCAACCAAGTCCTGCTCATCACATCTCCCCGTGCCCCATGCGCCTCCAGCGCACACCCAATCCGGCCTTACAACCAACTAGTTGGTTGTTTGCAAACCCAAACAAACAACTAGTTGGTTGTATGGGTGACGGTAGGTGCGCGAGGTGCGGATGTCAACCAACTGGTTAGAAAGGTGGTGGGCGGCACACCGCTTCGTGATCACGGTTCTAAGCTGGGCGTATGCCTCCGCGCCTTGACCCACGACTCCCCCGCGATGCCGAAGCCACCAAGCACCGGCTGCTCAGCGTCGCCACCGCCGAGTTCGCCGAATACGGCATCGCGGGCGCCCGGGTCGACCGGATCAGCGAGGTCGCCAAGGTGAACAAGTCGATGATCTACGCGTACTTCGGCGGCAAGGACGCGCTGTTCGACGCCGTGCTGAACGCGCACGTCACCCGGTTGCTCGACACCGTGCAGTTCACGCCGGAGGACCTGCCGGGTTATGCGGGCCGACTGTTCGACTACCTGTTGGTCAATCCGCACCAGCTGCGCCTGGCCACCTGGTACCGACTGGAACGGCCGGTCACCGGGGTGCCGACGGCGGTGCGGTCCTCCATGCAGGACAAGGCTTCCGCCCTCGCGGAGGCGCAGCGCGCGGGCACGGTGCCGGGCACGCTGACTGCCGAGGATCTGCTGGTGTTTCTGCTGGGTGTGGTGACCGCGTGGCTGCCGAGCAGTCCTAACGCGGTGCCGAACGTCGCCTCGGATCAGCTTGCCGAACATCGCCAGGCGGTGGTCACCGCAGTATCCCTGCTAATCCACAGTGGACATTAACTCGGCCTGGGCGCGGTCGCTGATTCGCGGCGCACGAGTTCGACCGGCAGCACGATGCGCTTGGCGGGACCTGTCGGGTTTCCGATGCGCTCCAACAACAACCGCGCTGACTCGATGCCGATCTCGTAGTGCGGAATGCGCACGCTGGTCAGCCTCGGCCGTTGCCGGTCCAGGAACGGCATGTCGTTGAAGCCGACCACGGACATGTCCTCGGGGCAGCGCAATCCGTGCTGTTCCAATGCGCGGTAGCAGCCCAGCGCGATCAGGTCGTTGCCTGCGACGATGGCGGTGATGCTCGGATCCGCAACCAGCAACGGCAACGCGGCGACCAGTCCGGCCTCTTCGGTGAATGCGGTGCTGAACGTGACCCGCCGCTGCTCGACCGGCAGGTCGTGCGCTGCCATCGCGTCCAGGAAGGTGCGATAGCGCTCCCATCCGGTGGACAGGTCCTGCGGGCCCGACACGTGTCCGATGCGCCGGTGGCCGAGTTCGACGAGATAGCGGACCGTGGCATAGACGCCTGCGGTGTTGTCGGGGGTGACCGATGGGATGTCGTTGGCGTCGGTGCGCCGGTTGACCAGCACGGTCGGCACCGGGAAACCGCCCGCCTCGGCCGGGAACGGGTCACCGCGTCGACTGGTGGCGAGGATGAATCCGTCGGTCTGCCTGCCGCGCATCGCGGCCAGGAGTTCCTTTTCGCGTTCTTCGTCGCCGTCGGTGTTGCCGAGCAGAGCCATGTAACCCGCTTCGCGCAGGCCGTCCTCGATGCCGCGCACGATCGGTGGGAACACCGGATTGCGCAGGTCAGGGATGATCACACCGGCCACAGACGACGTCCTGGTACGCAGGCTGCGCGCGGCGGAGTTGGGCGAGTAGCCGAGGGATCTGGCCGCTTCGATCACCCGGTTGGCGGTCCGGGTGCTCACCATGTCCCGCGTGCTCGGATTCAGCGCTCGGCTCGCCGTTGCCGCGTGTACTTTCGCGAGCAGCGCGACGTCCTTGATAGTCGGGACCTTGTTCACCGACCCAGCATAGGGATAGACCGGCGTGCGGACTGGTATCACGGCGCCGATAACTGCAGGCGGATTCGGCTGCACGCCCGAATGCACGTGCAAGTGCTAGTCGTCGCCGTGTTTCGGTTGGTACCGAACCCGTCTCACGTCCACAGTGGACATTAGTTGACCTCAGCCGCGAGCCCGTCGTCGACCGGGGTGTTCTCGGCTTTGAGCGCGATACCGGAGCGGCGCGCCTGTTCCAGGATCAACGCGGCGAAGTCCTCCTCGGTGTGCCCTGCGCCCACCGCCGACGCCACCAGTTGAGCCGCGGTCGATGCGAGCGGCATCGGCGCTTCGAGCGTGCGCGCGGCGGCGAGGCCGAGGTCGAAGTCCTTGCGCAGCAACGGCATGGTGAAGGTCGGTGTGAAGTCGAGGTTCACAAGGGCGGGCGTCTTGTACTGGCTGAAGACCGAGCCGAGGACCGACGAGTTGAGGAATTCGAGGAACGCCGCGCGCGGCACCCCGCCCTTCTCGGCGAGCACGGTGATCTCGGCGAGGGACTGGATCACGACGCCGAGGAACACGTTGTGGCAGATCTTCACCAATCGGGCCACCTCGTCCTCGCCGACATAGGTGACGCCACGGCCGAGGTCGCGCAGGATCGGCTCGACCGCGTCGAACACCTCGCGCGGACCGGACACCGCAAGGGTCAGCTTGCCTGATGCGACCACCTTGGGATTGCCGCTGACCGGGGCGGCGAGCAGGTCGGTACCTCGGGTCAGCGCAGCGACGCGGACCTGCGCGGATGCCTCGGCGGAGACGGTCGAGGAGTCGATCAGGATGCCGGGCGCGTGCTCGGTCGAGGTGAACAGGCCGGCGTCGCCGGAGGTGACGGTGGTGAGGTCGTCGGACGCGGAGACCATGGTGAACACGATCTCCCGGTCGGCGAGGTCGACGGGTAGTTCGACGATGGTGGCGCCGTGTTCGGTGAGGGCTTCGGCCTTGGCGCGGGTCCGGTTGTAGACGGCGACGTCGTAGCCGGCGTCGAGCAGGCGCCGGACCAGGGCGGCGCCCATCCGGCCCGCGCCGATCCAACCGATCCGGGGAGGGGAACTGGTCATCATCGCCTCGCTGCTCAGGGTCTTGCCTGCACTCGATTGCATACGCCATGCCCCCAATTGCCGCCACATCACATCGTCGGAGGGGGCAGCTTCGACAAACGATTGCACACCAATGGCCGGAACGCCGCGCAGACCGTCGGGCCAACTGACCTTAGCGCGTGACCATCCGGTCACTCCCGGGAGCGCCGCCGATACCCGGCGATCTTCACCAGGTTGCCGCACCGATCCATCGAACACCACCGACGCCGGCCGGACTGCGAGTCGTCCAGGAACAGCAGCGAACAGTTCGGATATTCGCACTCCTTGATCCGCGTGGCGCGCGCACCGTTGAGCAGGTCGATCGCGTCCCGCGCGAGCGTGGCCAGCGCCAGGTCGACAGGATGGCCCGCGCCCCAGCCGACCGTGCCGTCGCCCGGCTCGGCGCCCAGGCGTGGGGCGAGGTCCGGGCCTGTGGCGACCGCGTTGACAAGATCGATGTCCGCGTGAACCCAGGGTTTACCGGCCATGGTGGCTCGGACCAGCCGGTTGATCGCCTCGCGCAGGTCGCGGGCGGCATCGAGTTGCGCGGTGTCGACCGGCACCGGGGCCGCGCCGGATGGCAGAACACCGGCGGCGATCAGCCAGTCGAGCAGGGTCGTGGCGTCCGGCAGGCGTTCCAGCCCTTCGGCATGCCGCTTGCCGTAGGTGGCGATCAGATCCAGGCACGGGCGCCCGCCGCTCAACGGAAACCGGTCGTCGACGGCGCTCGGTGTGGTCATGCCGACGAGTTTAGCCGTTGACACCGGTTGAACCGGTAGAGCATTCTGACACCACTTCAACCAGTGTCAGGAGACCCGTGATGCGCGTTGTCCAGGTGGCCGAGTTCGGCCCGGCCCAGAACCTCCTCCTTGCCGAGGAGCCCGATCCCACGCCCGGACCGGGACAGTTGCTCGTATCGGTCGAAGCCGCCGGGGTGAACCGGGCGGACCTGCTGTTCCGGTCTGGCCGCTACCACAGCGGGCCGCCGCTGCCAGCGGTCGTCGGCAGCGAAGGTGCGGGCACCGTGGTCGCGGTCGGTGCCGACGTGACCGGCTTCTCCGTCGGCGATCGGGTGCTGGCCTTCGGCGGCATTGGCGCGCCCGGGTTCTACCGTGAACTCGCGGTTGTCGACCCGAACCAAGCTGTACTCATTCCGGCCAACGTGCCGACGTCCGCCGCGGCGAGCCTGCCGGTCGCGTGGCTGTCGGCGTGGCATTGCCTGCGCGTTCTCGCCGAACTGCGCGCGGGCGAGACCGTGCTGATCCACGCGGCGGCGAGTGGCGTGGGCAGCGCGGCGGTGCAGATCGCCAAGGACGTGGGCGCCACCGCGATCGGCGTGGTCGGCTCAGCGGACAAGCAACGCTGGATCAGCGAACTCGGCGCGGACCACACGCTGAACCGGCGGGAAGCCGACATCGTCGCCGAGGTCGATCGGATCACCGGCGGGCGTGGCGTCGACGTGGCACTGGACGCGGTCGGCGGCGACGCGTTCGCGCAGAGCCTGAAGGCGGTCGGCGCGGGCGGCCGGGTGGTCGCGCTGGCCAACGTGGCGCTCGCGCCGAGCACCGTGGACACCCGCGACTTCTACCCGAAGAACGTGCGGATCAACGGCTTCCAGTTGACCAACCTGATGCGCTCCGGCTGGGATCCCAAGCCCGAGCTGCGCGAGTTGCTGGATGCTGTCCACGATGGACGGTTCACCGTGCCGATCGGCGCTGCGTTCCCGTTGGCGGACGCGGCAAAGGCGCACCTGCTGCTGGAATCCGGCGACACCCAGGGGAAGGTCGTGCTGATCACCCGCGACTGATCGCGCGATCGCCTGCCAGGATGGGGACATGACCGACAGTTATGTGATGGGTCGCAACTCCGCCGAGACACAGCGGCTCCAGGTGCAGGCGAACCTGCTCGCCCCGCACACCGCACACCTGTTCCGATTGGCCGGGGTCTCCCCCGGCATGCGCGTGCTCGACATCGGCTGCGGCGCAGGCGACGTGAGCATGTTGCTGGCCGAACTGGTCGGACCGGCCGGTTCGGTGATCGGGGTCGACGTCGACCCGGTCGTCCTCGACCTGGCCAGAACCCGCGCGGCCGAAGCCGGGCTGACCACGGTGTCGTTCGTGCACGCTGACCTGACCGAGCTCCAGCTGGACGAACCGGTGGATGCGTTGGTGGGCAGGCTGATCCTGATGCACCTGCGGGAGCCGGCCGCGACCGTCCGGACGCTGAGCAGGCTGGTTCGGTCCGGCGGCGTGGTGTCCTTCCAGGACTACGTCCTCAGCCGCACCCGAGCGGTGCCCGCGACTCCGCTGGTCACCAGGACCGTGCGGTGGGTCGTCGAGGCGATGCGGGCGGGCGGCGCCAACCCGGATATCGGCGAGCAGATCGCGTCGATCCTGTCCGACGCCGGGCTGTCCGTGCTGGGCGCGGCCTCGACCGGGGCAGGCGGTGGCGCGGATTCGGTCGTGCCCGAGTTGTTCGCGGCCACCGCGCGCAGTGTGTTGCCGACGGCGCTCGCGCACGGTGTCGTCGCGGAGACCGATGTGGACATCGACGGTCTGGCCGGGCAACTGGCGCGCGAGCTCAAGGAAGCGTCGGCGCTGGGCTGGCCGCCCGAGTTGGTCGCGGCCTGGGCACGGGTGCGCTGATTGGGGCCGGGGTCCGCAGGAACTCAGGGCGAGGTCGTGCCGGCTGGGCGAAGCTGACTGGTTGCCGCGACGATGGGCGGATGACCGACGGTTACCTGCTCGGCCAGAGCGCGGCCGAGACGCAGCGGCTCCAACTCCAGGCGCGGGTCATCGCCCCGCACAGCGCGCAACTGTTCCGGTTGGCCAGCATCGGCCCCGGCATGCGGGTGCTGGATGTCGGCTGTGGCGCGGGCGACGTGAGCATGCTGCTCGCCGATCTGGTCGGGCCGACCGGCGCGGTGATCGGCCTCGACCGGGATCCGGCGATCCTGGACCAGGCTCGGGCGCACGTGGCCGATGCCGGCCTGACCGAACCTAGAGGTGATCAGCCGTGTTCCTCGACGACCGGCCGGGTGATCGGACCGTGTCCCCGGCGGTAGACCATGACGGTGCGCAGGAACGTGATGATCACCGTGCCGTCCTGGTTGTAACCGGTGGTGCGCACGGTGACGATGCCCGCGTCCGGGTGGGAGTTGCTGGCGCGGGCGGCCAGCACCTCGGAACTGGAGTAGATGGTGTCGCCTTCGAAGACCGGGGCGGGCATGCGCACCTCGTCCCAGCCGAGGTTGGCGAACACGTGCTGGCTGACATCGGTGACCGATTGACCGGTGACCAGCGCGAGGGTGAACGTCGAGTCGACCAGCGGGCGTCGCCAGCTGGTCTGGGCGGCGTAGTGCGCGTCGAAGTGCAGTGGTGCGGCGTTCTGGGTGAGCAGTGTGAACCAGGAGTTGTCGGTGGGCAACACCGTGCGGCCCAACGGGTGCCGGTAGATGTCGCCCACCGTGAAGTCCTCGAAATACCGTCCGTCCCAGCCAGGCACGATCCTCGTCATGTGCCCATGATCTACCGCTTGCGGCGCAGTGTCCGGTCGTAGTCCTGGAACCGGGCCTTGGCGATCACCGAGCGGTCGGTGGTGCGCAGCACGATGCCCTCGGGTGCACCGGCCGCGCCGTCGTCGAGTGCGCTGCGGGTGCTGGGCAGGTGCTGGGCGAGGAACTCGCGGGTCGTGGCCAGGTCGACCGGCAGTTCGGTCGCGTCGATGGTGAACAGGCGCGGGGTCAGGGTGAGGCCGTGCTGCTTCGCCGCCGTGCTCAGGTCCTCTTCGGACAGATACGGTTGACCGCCGGACTCACGCCAGGCGGAGATCCGCTGCGGCGCCAACGCGAGCAGTTCCGCGTAGTCGCTGATCATGACGACGTCGAACAGGCGGAAGCCGACCGCTCGGGAGCCGGTGTACTGCTTGCTGGCCGCGGTGACCTTGCCGCCGTAGAGCTCGACGTAGTGCACCCGGATCACGTCGTCGGTGACCGGGGCGAGGGCATCCGCGAACTCGCGCAGCGCGGGGACGATGCCCTGCGCGGGGTTGCCGATCAGGTCACCTTTGGCGTAGAGCAGCTCTTCGCGGCTGCCGAGCAGGTAGTTCCCGTCCGGTAGCGAGATGATCCGCGAGTTGGTGCCGTCGACCTTCTCCGTGCCGATGACCGCGCCGGTGAACGCAACGGTCTCGTCGAGCAGACCGCCGTTGGCGGGGTCGAGGGTGTGGTAGGTCGGGATGGACGGGTACTTGGTCAGCGAGTTGAGCGCGGTCAGGTCTGCGTCGCGGAGCGCGAATGCCATGACCGGATCATGGCATTCGCGCCGGCGAATAGTCCCCTGATTTACAGCTGGCGGAGCATCGCGATCGGGTTTTCCACGCAGTCGGCGACGAAGCGCAGGAAGCCGCCCGCGGTGCCACCGTCGCAGACGCGGTGGTCGAAGGCGAGGGTCAGCTCGGTGACGCTGCGCGGGACGACCTCGTCGTCGACGACCCAGGGTCGCTTGATGATCCGGCCGATGCCGAGGATGGCGACCTCGGGGTGGTTGATGATCGCCGCCGAACCGTCCACTCCGAACACGCCGTAGTTGTTGACGGTGAACGTGCCACCGGTGAGTTCGGTTGGCGCGAGCTGGCCGTCGCGGGCGCGGGCGGTGCGGTCGCCGAGGGCGAGCGAGAGCTGTTCGACGGACAGGGTGTGCGCGTTCGGCACAACGGGGACGACCAGGCCGCGATCGGTCTGCGCGGCGAAGCCGAGGTGCACGGCGTCGCCGAGCAGGATTTCGTCGTCGACGATGCGCGCGTTGAGTTCCGGGTAGCGGCGCAGGCCGACCACGGCGAACTTGGCGAGCAGCGCGAGCAGGCCGATCTTGGGTTCGGTGCTGATGGCGTTGAGGGTGGACCGGATGTCGAGCAGCGCGGTCGCGTCCACGTCCACCCAGACGGTGGCTTCGGGGATCTCGCGGCGGGAGCGGGTGAGTTTGTCGGCGACGGTTTTGCGCAGTCCGCGCAGCGGGATGCGGCGGATGTCCTCGGTGGGCGCGGTGGGCTCGGTGCGGGGGGCAGGCTGAGCGGGCGCGACGGCAGGTTCGGGGGCGGTGTGGGCGGCGATGGCGCGTTCTACGTCGGCCCGCAGGATCAGGCCGTCGGGGCCGGAGCCGATGACCTCGCGCAGTTCGATGCCCGCGTCCTTGGCCATTCTGCGCACCAGTGGTGACACTACCGCAATGCGTCCACTGTGGACTTCGCTGAGCCTGGTCTCGGCGACCGAGGCACCAGCGCGCGCACGGCCGCGCCTGCGGCGGCGGGTGCCGGTGGACGTGGTGCCGTAGCCGATGAGGACGTTGCCGCTGCCCTCGTCGGCGGTGACCACGCCGGGTTCGGTGAAACCTTCGGTCGTCGACTCGTCGACGGTGATCAGTGGGGTGCCGACGGCGAGGGTCGCGCCCTGATCGCCGTGCAACTCCGTGACGGTGCCCGCGAACGGGACGGGCACCTCGACGATGGCCTTCGCGGTCTCCACTTCGGCGATGACCTGGTCGACGTGCACCGCATCGCCTGGTTTGACCCGCCAGGACACGATCTCCGCCTCGGTGAGTCCCTCGCCGAGGTCGGGCAGGTTGAAGACGGACATCTACCGGGTCACCTCCGGCCACTGCAACCGGTCGATCGCGTCCAGGATGCGGTCGACGCTGGGCAGGTGGTGGGATTCCAGGTTTGGCGGCGGGTACGGGATGTCGAAGCCTGCGACGCGCAGGACCGGCGCCTCCAGGTAGTGGAAGCAGCGTTCGGACAGGGTCGCGGCGACTTCGGCACCGTAGCCGCAGAACCGGCTCGCCTCGTGCACGACCACCGCGCGGCCGGTGCGGGCGACCGCCGCGGCGACGGTGTCCTCGTCGAACGGGGACAGGCTGCGCAGGTCGATCACTTCGGCGCTGATGCCGTCTTCGGCGGCGGCCTCGGCCGCTTCGAGGGTGGTGCCGAGCGCTCCCCCGTAGCTGATCAGGGTGACGTCGGTGCCGGTGCGGCGGACGAGCGCGCGGTCGATGCCCGCACCGGTGACGTCGAGCGCGGCGGTTTCCTTGGCCCAGTAGCGGCGCTTGGGTTCGAGGAAGATCACCGGGTCCGGGCAGTCGATCGCCTGGCGCAGCAGCGTGTACGCGTCGGCGGGGGTCGCGGGCGTGACGACGCGCAGGCCGGGTGTGTGGGTGTAGTACATCTCGGAGGAGTCGCAGTGGTGTTCGACGCCGCCGATGCCGCCGCCGTACGGAATCCGGATGACGATCGGCAGCTCGACGTTGCCCTGGGTGCGGTTGCGCAGCTTGGCGAGGTGGCTGGTGATCTGCTCGAACGCGGGATAGGCGAACGCGTCGAACTGCATCTCGACCACCGGCCGCAGGCCGTTCATGGCCATACCGATCGCGGTGCCGACGATCGCGGATTCGGCCAGCGGTGTGTCGAAGACTCGGCCGTCACCGAAGCGCGCGGCCAAACCGTCGGTGACGCGGAAAACGCCGCCGAGGGCGCCGACGTCCTCGCCGAAGACGAGCACGCGGTCATCGGCCGCGAGCGCGTCGGCGAGCGCCTGGTTGAGCGCGCCCGCCATGGTGACCGGGGCGGGCGCGGTGACGAGGTCAGGTACCCGTTCGGCAACGCTGGTCATCGCGCGTCCTCCTCGTCATTGGCGGCGATCTCGTCGAGCAGTTCCTGTTCCTGGCGGCGCAGCGCGGGGGTTTGGGTCGCGTAGACGTTGCGGAACAGGGCGCGCGGGTCGTGTTCGGTGTCCACGTTCATCCGGGCGCGCAGCTGGGCGGCCTCGGCTTCCGCGGTCGCGGTGATCTCGGCGTCGGCGGCCGTGTTCAGCAGGCCGCGTTCGGTGAGGTAGCTGCGTAGGCGGTCGATCGGGTCCTTGGCCAGCCATTCGTCGACCTCGGCGCGGTCGCGGTAGCGGGTGGCGTCGTCGGCGTTGGTGTGCGACTCGATCCGGTAGGTGATGGCCTCGATCAGCGTCGGGCCCTCGCCCCGCGCCGCCGCCGCGATCGCGTCGTTGACCACCGCGAACACCGCTGCCGCGTCGTTGCCGTCGACGAGCACGGAGCGCATGCCGTAGCCGACGCCCTTGTGCGCGAGCGAGGGCGCGTGGGTCTGCTTGGACAGTGGCACGCTGATCGCGTAGCCGTTGTTCTGCACGAAGAACACGGTCGGCGTGTTGAACACGGCCGCGAAGTTCAGCGCCTCGTGCGTGTCGCCCTCGCTGGTCGCGCCGTCGCCGAGCAGCACGAGCGAGACGGTGTCCTCGCCCTTCACGGTCGCGGCGTGCGCGAGGCCGACGGCGTGCAGCGTGTTGGTCGCCAGCGGCGTGCACTGGGGCGCGACGCGGTACTGGTTCGGGTCGTAGCCGCAGTGCCAGTCGCCGCGCAGCAGCGAGAGCACCTCGACCGGGTCGACGCCCCGGGAGACGATGGCGACCGAGTCGCGGTAGGTCGGGAACAGCCAGTCCTGCTCGCGCAGCGCGGCGACCGCGCCGATCTCGCCGGCTTCCTGGCCGTGCGCGGAGGGGTAGACAGCGAGCCTGCCCTGTTTGGTGAGCGCGGTGGCCTGCTGGTCGAAGCGGCGGCCGAGCACCATGCTCCGGTAGAGCCGCAGGAGCACGTCGTCGGCGGGCATGGTCAGGCTCGGGTCGGCGACGGGTGAACCGGCCGGGTCGATCAGGCCGAGCGGGGTGTCGGTCGGCAGCAACGCCGAGGAGGCGATGGGGCTCGGTGCGTGCACAACAGCCTCCGTTCGTTGAGACAGTTAGCTCGAATACTCTGCCCTCTCGGTCCAAAGTTCCAGGTCCGTGAGGCGATCAGAGATCGATGGTCCGTATTGGCGGTACCGTGTGGACGTATGGCCTCCAACAACCGGCGATCCACCCCGATCGATGGACAAATGGCCGGGCTCGACCCGATTGACCTGCGACTGATCGCCGAGCTCAAGGCCGACGGCCGGATCTCCATGCGCGCGCTGGCCGAACGGCTGCACATCTCGCGCGCGGGCTGCTATTCCCGGGTGGAGCGGTTGCAGCAGGACGGGATCATCACCGGCTACACCGCGCTCACCGATCCGCGCAAGCTCGGTCAGACGCTGTCCGCGTACGTGTACGTGAAGGTGAGCCAGCACTCCTGGCAGGCGGTGCGGGAGATGATGAACGAGGTGCCGGAGATCGAGCACGGCAGCCTGGTCGCCGGCGAGAACGACCTGATCCTGTTCGTCCGGACCAAGGACACCGACAGCCTGCGCGAACTGGTGCTGTTCAAACTGCAGAGCATGCCGGACGTGCTGTCCACCCGCACCGAACTCGTCTTCGACGAACTTTAGGGTCGTGGCATGACTGCCAAGATCCGCCCTTTCGCCGACGGTGACTGGGCCGCCGTCTACGACATCTGCGTGGCGACCGCGGGCGCGGGCCAGGGGGTGCGCGGCCGGTACAGCACGGACGATCTGGTGCCGGACACCGCGGCGGGACCGTACCTGTTCCTGGAGCCGCGGCACGCGTACGTGCTGGACGACGGCGAACGCGCGGTCGGCTACGTGATCGGCACCGCCGACACCGCCGGTTTCGTCGCGGGTTACCAGCAGCGCTGGCTGCCTCGCCTGCTGGCCAAGTACCGGCCGCTGTCCGGTCCGCCGGTCACCGAGGAGGACCGGCGCGTCGACACCATGTTCCACCCGGAGCGCTGGGTGCTCCCCGAACTCGCAGGCCATCCGGCGCACCTGCACGTGAACCTGCTCGCAGGCCAGCGCGGCTCCGGCCACGGGCGCGAACTGATCGAAACGTTCCTGGCTTCGGTCGCCGAGGCGGGCGCCGAGTCGTGCTACCTGGTGGTCCGGCAGGCGAACGTGAACGCGCAGCGCTTCTATGCCCGGCTCGGCTGGCAGCCGATCGACGTACCGAGCATCGAGCCGGACACCGTCCTCATCCACCCGACGCGGTAAACCAGTCGATATCGGTTACTCCGATATCGTACTATCCCATCTCGTGATATCCGATATCGTATTGTTGGCGCTGCAGCGGGCCACGCACACGACCTTGCACCGGCTGACCGGCGAGTTGGCCGACCTCGACCTGACCCCGGCCGAGATCAACGCGCTGGCGATCCTCTCCGACGGCCGCGTCCGCGGCGTGTCCGAGTTGGCCGCCGAAGCCGGGGCGCGGCCGAGCACCATGACCAGCCTGTTGGATCGCCTGTACAAGCGGGGCCACATCGACAGGCTCATGCTGGTCGGCGACCGTCGCGCGATATTGATCGAGCTGACCGAATCGGGCAAGGCCGCCGCGGACCGGATTCGCGGCACCTTCGCCGAACTGGAGCAACGCGCGCTGGGTGACCTGCCGGAGAGTGCGGTGGCCGGGTTCCACGCCGTGCTGGGCGCGTTGACGGAGGCGGCGGAATGAGCGAGTTCGACGACCTGATGGCGGCGGCGGTCGGTCCTGAGCACCGGTTCGGGCACCGCCAGCATGTCCGGCTGACCTGGCTCACCGTGCGCAGGCACGGCACGGAACGCGCGATCGAGTTGATCAGCGATGGCATCCGGCAGACCACCCGGTACGTGGGCAAGCCGCAGAAGTATCACGCGACGGTCAGCCGGGCGTGGGTGGAACTGGTCGGTCATCACGCGGTCAACGACGAGGCGACCGACTTCGACGTGTTCGCGGCACGGAACCCGGCGCTGCTGGACAAGCGCCTGCTCACCCGGTTCTACCGCTCGTCGACGCTGGCAGGCGCTGCGGCGCGTACCGGTTGGGTGGCGCCGGATCTGGCACCGTTCCCGTGGCACCACTGAGTCCGGCGTTCCCCGCAGAGCGGGAACGCCGAACCAGTGGATCCTTTATGGACGGACGATTGGCCGTCCGGTCAGCGCGACATCGCGGGCACGGTCGGGGACTCCCGATCGCGCCGGACGGTCACCGGGGCGAAGCGGACCGTTGCGGGCTCGACCCGCCGGACCGGCCTGCGCACCTGCGCCCGCTGCTGCCGCCAGCTGGAGAAGGTGGCGACAGCCCGCGTGAACGCGGCCCGTCGTGCCTGTGCCCGACGCTCGAACACGTCCTGTTCGCTTTCGGGATCGACCCGAGCATCTCGCGCCAACCGAACGACCACGACCGCGCACGCCAGAACAACGACGCCGAACAGGATTATCGCGAACACAACGAACTCCCGACCACAGTCTCGATCACTTCGGTTCTTGCTATGTACCCATTATGACGCAACGAAACGCGTGGGGTTGCCCAGCGACCGACTTGACCTGGATCACAGTCAACGAAAACCGTTGGCGCGCAACACAAATTTCACTTTGTCTTGCCAGCAAACGAATTTCTTTGACCCGATGGAGTGGCGACCCGGAACTCGACACCGACCGGGAGTAGTTCCAGATCGAGCGCGTGCCGCAATCGGGGCAACCCGTTGTCGTGCAGGGCGCGGCGAATCTCACCGAGATCGCCGTCCTGGTCGGCGGTGATCACCAGGTGCAGGCGCGCGTCGGCGCGGGCGCCATGCAAGGTGCCACGGGCAGCATGCACGCCGGGATAGGCGGCCACTTCGGCGAGGAACGGCGCGATGGCCACGTTCGCGGCGAGTTCGGTGCGACCGGTGTCGATGTCGTGCTCGAACCGCAGCATCCGGGTCTTGGACTTGACCAACAGCTGAGCCGCCAGCCACCGGAGGCAGAGCAGCCCGAGGATGATCGCGACGGCCGCCGTCACGTACAGCGCCACGGTGCCGGGCAACGCGGTGCCGGGGATCAGCCGCGAATCCGGGTCGAGCACCCGCCACCACCCGAAGTGCACGACGACCGCGAAACCGCCCGCCGCCAGCAACACGACGCCGAGCACGGCGAGCAGGGTTCGGTTCAGGCGCGCGGGCCGGTTGCGGCTCATGGCGTCACCTTTCGCGCCGGGTGAACGCGGACCTTGATCGTGGGGGTGATCGCCGGTGAGAGCTGTTCGACGCGGCCTTGTACCGCGTCGCGCAGCGCGTCGGCGATGCCCGTGTCGTCGACCCGGTCGGCGTGCGCGACGACCGCGACCGTCCTGCCGCGCAGCGCGAGCCGCACCTTGGCCACGCCGTCCACCGCGCCAGCTGCGCTGCGCAGGGTCAGCAGCAGCGAGCGGCGGGACACCCCTGCGACCAGGTCGGAGTCGTCGGACCCGAGCGGCAGCACCATCGCGCGACCGGGAACGACCGCCGTCAGCAACAGGATCAGGCCGACCAGCGCGACCGCCCCGCCGACGATCGCGACCACCAGGTCGCGCCATTGCGCGCGGTGCAGGTTCGCGGCGATGGTCTGGTAGCTGAACACCGGCGGCTGCCCGCCGATCAGCTGGATGGCGACGGTCGCGACCAGCGCGCAGACCACCAGCGCGACCAGAGCGGTGAGCGTGGCCGGGATGCCCCGGCGCGGCCTGCGAATCACTGGACCCTCCCGGCCTGCGCCGTCAGCTTGCTGTGCAGCGCGGTCACGGTGACGTCGACCCGGTGCACGCGGATGCCGGTGAACTCCTCGACGCGGCGCATCAGGTGCGCGCGCACGGCCTCGGTGGTCGCGCCGACCGAGGCCGGGTACACCACCGAGATGCGCACGTCGAGCGCGGCCCGCTGGCCGAGAATCGTGGCGCTGACCTGGGCAACATCGTCCGTTCCCGCGAGCAGGAACATCCGCTTCGCCGACCCGCCGACGTCGGGCAGTTCGCTGATCGCGTGCGCGGCAAGCCGTTCCACGGTGCGCTGCGCGATGGTCGTGGTGCCCCGCTCCTGCGGCTCGACCGGGCCGGTGTGGTGCACGGTCGGGTCGGCGTCCGGGAGCGTGTCGGTGCTCATCCCCGGTCCCGGGTGAACTGGGACAGGTCGAGCTTGCCGTCGATGAACCGGCCGACCAGCAGACCGAGCGCGCCGAGCACGAGCACGATCAGGAAGGCGCCGAATCCACCGAACGCGGCGGCGAGGCCGAGCGCGATGCCTGCGAGCAGGCCGAGCGTTGTCGCGTTCATGACGGCTCCCTCACTGCACCCGGCCGGACTCGGTCCGGCCGTCGCTGCTGTCGTCGTCGCCGGGCAGGTGCACGTCGTTGACGTTGATGTTGACCTCGACGACTTCCAGGCCGGTGATCTGCTCGATCGCGTTGATCACGTTCTTGCGGATGGTGCGGGCCACGTCGGTGATGGAGACGCCGTACTCGACCATGAGGTCCAGGTCGACGGCGGCCTGCTTCTCCCCCACCTCGACGGACACGCCCTGGCCGACGCTGGCGGACGCGCCGGGGATCCGTTCGCGCAGCGCGTTGAACGCACGCACCGCGCCGCCTCCGCCGAGCGCGTGCACGCCGGAGACCTCGCGCGCGGCGAGTCCGGCGATCTTCTGCACCACCGTGTCGGCGATGGTGGTGGTGCCGAGCGTGGTGACCAGTTGGCTGGTCCGCGCCACCTCGGTGCTGGGCGATTCGGTCATGCGGCTACTCCCTCGATCGCGGTTGCTCGGAAGGACCCTCGGGCACCGGAAACGTCACGGCCGTCGCGTCGATGTCGTTGATCGCGATCCGCAGCACCGCCGCCTTGAACGGGGATTCGTCGATGATCGCGCGCAGCGTGCGGTGTGCCCGGTCCACCAGCGGCGGCAGCGGCAGCCGGGTGGCGACCACCCGGATCTCGATCGCCTCGGCGTCCACGTCGATCGCGAACGCGTCCAGGTCCCACGGCACGGCGGGCAGGTTCGCCGGGGTCGCGGGGCGCAGGCCCGGTTCGGCGCGCAGCGCGTCCAGGAGTCGTTCGGTGAGTTCGGCGCTGGGCTTCATCTGCTCAGCTCCACGTCCAGTACCGACACGGTGACCTCGGCGACCGGCAACCCGGTGGCGTCGTGGACCGAGCGAGCGACCGCGCGCTGCACCCGTCCGGCCACCGCGGCGACCTGGTCCTGACCCGAGGTGACCAGGTCGACCTCGATGCGCAGGCCGTTCTGGTCGCCGGTGACCCGGACGCCGTCGGTCGGCGCGGGATCGACCCGGGTGAGCTGGCCGCGCGCGGTGCGGACCAGCGATCCGACCAGCCCGACCAGGCCGGGTTCGAGCCGGATCACGCCGGAGGTGCCGGTGGCGGCGCGCACCGCGATGGCGGCGATCACCTGGCTCGCGACGTGCGCCTCGCAACCGGGCACGTCGCTGGTCAGCTCAACGGTCACAGCGGTCCTCACGGCTGGTAGACGTCGTCGACGGTGAGATCGAGCCGGGCCAGCCGGACGCCGATCCGACCGGTGGCGGCGGCTTCGATCCGCTCCCGGATCCGGTCCAGCGCGCCTGCGAAGTGCCGGTAGCTGACCGCGATGGTCATCCGCACCTCGATGGCCCCCGGGTCGTCTTCGATGGCGTGGATCCGGCAGCGGCGAGCGCGGACACCAGGCACCTGATCGGCGGCGAAGCGCAGCACCGCGGCGATCGCGGCCTCGCTGATCCGCGCCCCACCGGGCTCGGCACTGGGCAGCTCGACCAGGTCGCCGCGTCGAACCTCGGCGCGGACCGCGGACATGATCCGGCCGGTCAGGCCGGGTGACGGCGCGGACTCGTCGGCGGTCATCACCTCGGTGAGCGAGCGCAGCACGAGCAGGCTCTGCCGGGCGGCGGTGCAATGTGGACAGTCACGTTGGTGCGCGTCGGTCTCGTCGAGACGCGCCCAGACGGTCTCGACGTCCCGGCCGCAGGGCAGTTCGTACCCCTCGGTGGTCTGGTTCACCGCCACGGCGCCATCATCTCCGCCAGTTGGGCCCGGGCTCGGGCGATTCGTCCGCGTACCGCGGTACTGGTCGTGTCCAGTGCGGCGGCGATCTCCTCGTAGGAGCGGCCGTGCACCTCGCGCAGCAGCCAGCAGGCGCGCTGTTCCGCGGTGAGCTGAGCCAGCGCGGCGGTCAACGCGGTCAGTTGCGCGCCGACCTCGGCCGCGCGATCCGGTTGACCGGCCGGGGTCGACGAGACCTGTTCGGCCAGGTCGACGTCGGCCATGGGGCGACGGGCACGGAGCACGTTGAGGCAGCGGTTGGTGGTCATCCGGTAGAGCCAGCCGACGAACGCGGCGTCCTCCTGCAACTGGCCCAGTCGCCGCCACACGATCAGGAACACGTCCTGCACCACGTCCTCGGCGTCACCCCGGCTGGCGAGCATGCGCATGGCCAGCCGGAACATCTGCCCCTGGTAGCGCAGTACCAGTTGCTCGTAGGCGGGCACGTCACCGTCGCGGGCGCGCGCGACCAGCGTCGCGTCGTCGAGGACGTCCTCCCCGACCGGGTCCGCCTCGGTCGTGATCACCGATTCCTCCCGTCCGCGCCGTCCCGGTCCCGGGGCGACACCGTTGACGACACCGCTGTTCGCGATTCGTCACGGCAGGAGTCAAGTATTGCCTGAGGTGATCACCTACACACGTTGAGCGACAGTCCGCTGGTCGAAGCGCCACAGCCGGGGCAGCGTGAGGCAGACCGCGCCCGACGCGAGCACGCAGGCGATGCCGCCAGAGGCGAGGGTGAGGCGGATGCCGAACCTGCTGGCCATGGCGCCGCCGCGGACCTGGCCGAGCACCGGGCCGACCCCGTAGGAGAGCACTTCGAGGCCGGCCAGCCTGCCGCGCATCTCGTCCGGGACGGTGCCGTTCCAGAGGGTCATGCGGAAGATGCCGCTGTACATGTCGGCGGCGCCGGAGAGCACCAGGAACGCGATGGCGACGCCGATGTTCGGGGAGAGGCCGAACCCGACGATGGTGGCGCCCCAGGCCGCGGCGGCGATCGCGATCGCACGGCCGTGCCGATGCACGCCACCGGTCCAGCCGCTGGTGGCCGACGCGAGCAGCGCGCCGACCGAGCTCGCCGAGAACATCAGGCCCTGCGCCCAGCTCGCGTGCAGCACGACCGCCATGAACGGGAACAGCGCGACCGGGAACGCCAGCGTCATCGCGGCGATGTCGACCAGGTAGGAGCCGAGCAGCTCGTGCCGGCCCAGCGCGTAGCGCACCCCGTCGGCGATGCCGCGCAGCCCGGTCACGTCGGTGTCGCCGGTGCGCGGGATCGGGCGCAACACGAACAGGAACCCGATCGAGATCAGGAAGCTGACCGCGTCGATGCCGTACGCCCAGCCCGGTCCGGGCCCTGCCATCAGCGCGCCGCCGATCGCCGGGCCGACGATCAGGCTCACGTCGGTGCCTGCCGAGCGCAGCGCGGCGCTCGCGGCGAGCTGGTCCTTGCCCACCAGCCGGGGCACGACGGCGTCGAGCGACGGTCGTTGCAACGCGGCCAGTGACATGGCGAGACCGGCGGCCACGTACAAGACCCACAGCGCGGGGTGTGGCAGCAGTGAGTTCAGCAGCAGACCGACGGTGATCACCAGCAGCACCGCCTCGCAGCCGAAGGCGAGCACGCGCCGGTCGACGCGGTCGGCGAGCAGCCCGCCGTAGAGGCTGCACACCACCACCGGCACGACCTGGACCACGCCGAGCAGGCCGACCGCGAGCGGGCTGCCGGTCAGCCTGGTCACCTGGACGAGCACGGCGACCTCGGTGATCTCCGAACCGAGCAGCGTGATCGTGTTGCTGGCGAACAGCTTGCGGAACTCGACGGAATCGCGCAGCGGGCTCACGTCCATCCGCACCCGCGCCAGCCATCCCATGCCTGGCACTGTCACCGAGACCGGTCCAGGCCCGCAACGGATTTTCAGCTGGGCAGGACGAGCTCGGCGAAGACGGCTCTGTGGTCGGAGTTGGGCACGTCGAGCACGCGGTAGCCGACGATCGCGGCGCGCCGGTCGACCAGCACGTGGTCGATGGTGACCGGCGGCCAGAACCCGCCGGTGGGCCACGTGTGCCGCAGTCCGGCGCCCCGCGCCGCGGCGGCGTCGCGGTAGCCGCCCCGCAGCAGGCGGCGGAAGGTGCCGTGGTCGAGGGTGCCGTTGAAGTCGCCAGCGAGTATCCGAATCGGACCGTCGGACGGTGCGGCGGGCAGGCCGCCGATCTCCGACTTCCAGGCAGCTGGCTCGCTGGTGGGTGGGACCGGGTGGCAGGCGAGCACCTCGACCGCGCCCGTGCCGAGGTCGATGCGCGCGCTCGGTTGTTGCAGCAGCGCCGGTCCGGCCAGGTCGAGCTCGACGAGCGGGTGCCGCGACGCGAGGCCGGAACCGCGCCCGGCCTCGGCCAGCTGGAACACCTGGTGCGGCAGCAGTTCGAACAAGCCCGCGCGGTTGAGGTCGTCGGCGGCTTCCGCGGTGAGCTCGACCAGGTTCAGCACGTCCACGTCGAGTTCCCGAACCAGTTCGACGACGGTTTTCACGTCGCCCCGGCCCAGGTAGAGGTTGCTCGCCAGCACGCGCAGTCGCGGTCCGCTCAGTGCGGGCTGCCTGCTCGGGATGATCCGGGGTGCGATCAGCGCGCCGAGCACCACGGTCGACACGAGCACTCCCGTGCCCGCCACGAACAGGCCGAAGCCCAGCGACAGTCCACCGAGGACCAACCCGGCGGGCACGAAGTACGGCGTCAACGCGAGCAGCGACGCGGTGTGCCGGTTGCCGTCGATCCCGGTGAGCCGGAACAGGACGAACAAGACGTACAACCCGGCCAGGATCCGGAGTTCGAACATGCCTCCAGCATGCCCGATCGCCACCCTCCGCGATCGGGCGGTTGATCAGCGCGTTCGATTGTTCGGGGCGGCCCGCAGGTCTGTATTGTCGCGGTTCGCGGGCTGGGCGAGAGGCGGGCGAGCGGTGCATCCGGTGTTGATCTGGTTCTTGTTCGCGCTCGGCATCGTGATCATCCTGGCCACCGCGATCAGCGTGGTGGGCACCCTGGTCGTGCCGCGCGGCTTCGACTCGGTGATCTCCCGGGTCTCCGACCGTGCCGTGGACATCGCCTTCCAGCTGATCACCCGGCCGTTCAAGGACTTCATCCGGCGCGACGCGATCCTGGCCTGGCAGTCGCCGATCAGCCTGCTGGTGCGGCTCGCGCTGTGGATCGGCCTGCTACTGGTCGGCTACGCGCTGGTGCTCACCCCGGTCGTGCCCGACTCCGTCCCGCAGGCGTTCGCCGAGGCGGGCTCGTCGATGTTCACCCTCGGCTACGCGCCGCCCACCAACAACGGCAGTTCGGCGCTGGACTACGTGGCCGCCTACACCGGACTGGTCGTGGTCGGACTCCAGGTCGGTTACCTGCCGACGCTCTACGCCGCGTTCAACCGGCGCGAAACGCTGGTGACCTTGCTGGTGGCGCGTGCTGGCACGCCAGCGTGGGGGCCGGAGATCCTGGCGCGCACCCGGTGGGGCATCTACGACGGCGACCCGGTCGTGGTGCTGCGGGACATGTTCGACGCGTGGCAGAAATGGGCCGCCGAGGTCGCCGAATCGCACACCACCTATCTGACCCTGGTGCGGTTGCGTTCGCCCCGGCCGTTGTCGCACTGGCTGACCGCGCTGCTGTCCGTGATGGACGCGGCGGCGCTGCACCTCGCGCTCACCCCGAGCAGTCAGCCCAAGGACACCGCGCGGCTGTGCCTGCGGATGGGATTCGTGGCCCTGAACCAGATCGGGCGCGCCATGCGCATCCCGGTCAACGACGATCCCGATCCGGACGCGGACCAGATCTCCATCAGCTACGCGGATTTCGAGCGCGCGGTAGCGATGCTGCAGGAGTTGAACTATCCGCTGGAGCGCACCGCGGAACAGGCGTGGCCGCACTTCCGCGGCTGGCGGCTGAACTACGACTCGACGGCGCTGGCACTGGCGAAGGCCCTGGACGCGCCGCCCGCGCTGTGGAGCGGACCGAGGCGGTTCCCGAGCGTGCCCGCCGCGCCGCTGCGGCCCGCGGTGCGCCCGGCGACCGACGGCCTGAAGATCCCGCCGGACCCGACGGAAAAGACGAAACCGGTCCAATGAAGAAACAACTCAGCCGCACTAACCGATCAGCCCTTGCCGCCCGGGCTACTCAAGGGTAAGAAATACGCCCACGAGCACGTAACGACGCGCGCTGGGACGGTGGACCATGACTGGAACCGCAACCGTAGCAACCGGATCCGGCGCGGCTCGCCTCTGGCGACGCGAACTCGCGGGATATCCCGATACAACCGCCCGAATGCTGAACCTGACGATCGTCGTGCTCGCCACGATCACGCTGTACTACCAGTTCTACCTGGCCGGCGCGGTCGCGACCCGGATCATCGCCGAGTACCAGATGTCGTTCGTCTACTACGTCAACATCAGCGTGGTCGGCTACCTCCTCGGCGCCGCGGCATCGTTCACCGCCGGTCTCGCCGACAGGTACGGCCGGGCGAACATCGTCACCGTCGGCCTGTTGCTCACCGGATTGCTGTGTTTGTTCGCGATACCGCACGCGGGCAGCAAATTCACCTTCGGCGTCGCGTTCGTCGCGGTCGGCGTCGTCGAAGGAATCATTCTGGTGGCGACGCCTGCGCTGATCCGCGACTTCAGCCCGCAACTCGGTCGCGCGTCCGCGATGGGCTTCTGGACCCTCGGACCGGTGCTGGGCAGTCTGGTCGTCAGCATCATGGTCAGCACCAGCAGCGACACCCGGCCGTGGCAGGACCAGTACATCGTGTGCGGCATCGTCGGCCTGGTGATCTTCGCGCTCGCCGCGGTCGGGCTACGCGAACTCGCGCCAGGTCTGCGTGACCAGTTGATGGTGTCCAGCCGGGACCGAGCCCTGATCGAAGCCCGCGCCAAAGGCATCGACGTGGCGGCCAGTCTGCGCAGCCCGTTCCGGCAGATGCTCAAGCCCGACATCATCTCATCGGCGTTCGCGATCAGCGTGTTCCTGATCATCTACTACCTCGCGGTCGGGTTCTTCCCGGTGTACTTCCAGACCGTGTACGGCTACACCCAGTCCGAGGCGAACGCGCTCGGCAACTGGTTCTGGGCCTTCGACGCGTTGGCACTACTGGTGATCGGGTTCGTCTCCGACCTGATCCGGGTCCGCAAACCGTTCATGCTCGTCGGTTCGGTGCTGGCGATCGTGTTCACGGTGATCTTCGCGATCAAAGCCGTCGATCCACACACCAGTTACAACACCTTCGTCGTGCTGCTGATCCTGATCAGCGTCTTCCTTGGCGTCGCGTACGCGCCGTGGATGGCGAGCTTCACCGAGACCGTGGAACGCCGCAACCCCGCGCTCACCGCGACCGGTCTGGCCGTGTGGGGCCTGGTGATCCGGATCGTGATCGCGCTCGCCGTGTTCTTCGTCCCGCTGGTCGTCAACTCGGTCACCCCGCTGGTGGACAGCGGCCCGCAGGTGCAGGCGATCGCCGCGGGCGAGGACCCGAACCTCTCCCCCGCCGAGAACGCCACCGTCAAAGCCATCGCCGCCAACCCTGCCGCCGCCGCGACCGCGGGCCCACTGGACGCGAACGTGCAGGCCGCGCTGAAGTACTTGCAGGCCAACGCACCCGCCGTCACCAAGGCCGCCGCCGAGTCGCCGAAGCAGTGGCAGACCTACTTCTGGGTCGCGGTCGGCGGCGAGGTCCTGTTCATCCCCTTCATCTTCGTGATGGCCGGTTTCTGGGACCCGCGCAAGGCGCGCAAGCAGGAACACGAACACGAACAGTGGGTCGAGGCCGAGTTGGCCAAGCTCCGCACCGAATAGCTGGCATCATGTCCGGGTGACCGACAACCCAGACGAGGAGTTCATCGCGGTGGCCGTGATGCTCGCCGACCCGGACACCAGCGCGGGTGACGCGGCGCTGCTCGCGCACATCGACCAGCGCGCGCAGGAACTGCTGGCCGAACCCGAGTTCGACGCCTGGTGGCGGGGCATGGCCGCGTCCGTGCGCGAGCGGCCGTTCCCGGTGGCGCGGATCGCGGAATGGCTGCTGTACCGCAACATCGCGCTGGACAGGCCCTGGAAGCCGGACCACCTGCTGCGTGCATCGGGCTGGTTGCAGCAGCGGGTGGCCACCGACCTGGACAATGCCGACGCGCTGTCGATTCTCGCCGAGCAGGGCCGGGCCGAGCGGATCCGCGCACTGGCGGCACAGCGGCGCTGACCGCTCAGACATGGACTCGATTGTGACCTCACGAGGCCGGTGGCGTCCAACAGGCTTCGGTGGTCATGCCATTGTGGACGGTGCAGCCGCCACCACCGGCAACCTCCCTTTGTCAACTGACCGGTTAGTAGATATCATGGCGGCATGGTTCGAGACGCCG
Source organism: Pseudonocardiaceae bacterium (assembly GCA_036494465.1). Lineage (GTDB taxonomy): Bacteria > Actinomycetota > Actinomycetes > Mycobacteriales > Pseudonocardiaceae > CAJCJE01. The sequence goes on along the minus strand of DASXOJ010000051.1, from coordinate 13,431 downwards.
AAGCGACGCGCGCCCGTCTGCTGGCGGCGGCACGCAAGGAGTTCGCCGCCTACGGCATCGCCGGTGCCCGGGTGGAGCGCATCGCGGCCGAGGCCGACAGCAACAAGGCGCAGATCTACCACTACTTCAACAGCAAGGACGGGCTGTTCGACGCGGTCTTCACCAGCATCGTCGAGCAGGTCGTCACGGGCATCCCGCTCGACGTTGGCGACCTGCCCGGCTACGCGGAGAAGCTCGCCCGCGGGTACGAGGACTACCCGGACATCATCCGGTTGAACACCTGGCACCGGCTGGAACGCGGCGCGGCCGTGCTGGTCCAGGCGGCGGTGGACAGCAACCGGGCCAAGATCGGCAAGATCGCCAAGGCCCAGGCCGACGGACTGCTGCCCGACCGCTACCCGGCGGGCGCCCTGCTCGCACTCATCCTGCAGATCGTGGCGCTGTGGGCGGATCTGCCGCACGAACTGGCAGCCGCGGCGGGCGTGCCCGACGCCGACACCCGGGCCGCGCTGGTCCGCCAGGCAGTCGAGGCGCTGCTGGCCGAGTGAGCCGCGTCAGTCGAGCGCGCCGCCGGTCGAGGCCCGCACCACGAGTTCGGGTTCGAAGACGACCTGGCGGTGCCGGTGCGTGTCGGCGGCGGAGATCTCTTCGATGAGCAGTTCGGTGGCGGCGCGGCCAAGTTGGGCGCGAGGCTGGCGGACCGAGGTGAGCGGGACGGCGGCGGCTGCCGCGAAGTCGATGTCGTCGTAGCCGATGATGGCGATGTCGCCGGGGACGTCGAGACCCTGCCTGGTCATTTCCTGGAGGACGCCGAGCGCGAGCAGGTCGTTGGCGCAGAACACGGCACCGGGCCTGCGGCGCGGGGGCATCGCGGCGATGCGCTCGCCCATCTGGCGTCCGCTGGCGACGTTGAGCGCGGTGGTTTCCAGCACGGTGAGCTTGCGTTCGTCGCGGCCTGCCGCGCGCCAGGCGTTGCGGGCGCCTGCCAGTCGGTCGGCGACCTGGTTGAGGTTGGTGGGGCCGCCGACGAAGGCGACGCGCTCGTAGCCGCGGTCGATCAGGTGCGCGACCGCGATCTCGCCGCCGACCACGTCGTCGACGGAGACCGAGCACTGGCGGCGGGTGGCGCGGTGGTCGACGAGCACGGCGGCCATGCCGCGCGCGCGGATCTCGCCGAGGTGCGGGTTGTTGCCGGAGACGGGGCTGATCAGCACGCCGAGCGCGCGTTGTTCTTCCAGCACGCTGAGGTAGTGGTCTTCGCGATCCTGTCGTTCGGCGCTGTTGCACAGCAGCACCGACAGTCCTTCGGCGGCGGCGGTCTCTTCGACGCCTGCCGCGATGTCGGTGAAGAACGGGTTGCCGACGTCGAGCACGAGCAGGCCGATGGTGCGGCTGCGACCGGCGCGCAACTGGCGGGCGGCCTCGTTTCGGACGAAGCCGAGCTCTTCGATCGCCCGCAGCACCTTGTCCTTGGTCTCCTGACCGACCCGTTCCGGCCGGTTGAGCACATTGGAGACGGTGCCGAGCGAGACGCCCGCGCGCTTGGCGACGTCTTTCACGCTTGCCGATCCAGCCACTCGGATGCCCTCCTCAGCGCTGAATCGTATCAGCGTATTCGTGCCGATTCCGCGCCATGCGCACCAGCAAAGATACAGCCGGACAACCATGTTTGCGCCATTCTTGACCGCTATGGGCCCGCGCGGTAGCGTCCTGCGTCACATGAAAGGTTTCATTCGCCCATCGCGTCTGGAGACATGGTGACGACCCAGCCGCTGCTCGTGCTCGAACGGGCGACGAAGAGCTTCGGGCCGGTCAAAGCACTGCTCGACGCCGAGATCACGCTGTTTCCCGGTGAGGCGCACGCACTGGTCGGCGAGAACGGCGCGGGCAAGTCGACGCTGGTCAAGATCCTGGCAGGCGTGCACCAACCAGACAGCGGCGCTCTGCTGATCGACGGCGAACCGACTGTCTTCACCGGACCGGGAGCAGCGCGCGACGCGGGCGTGTCGATCATCTACCAGGAACCGACGCTGTTCCCTGACCTCACGGTCGCCGAGAACATCTACATCGGACGGCAGCCGCTGCGCGCCGGTCGGCGCATCGACCGGGCCGCCATGAACAAGGCAGCCGCGGAACTGTTCGCGCGGCTGGGCGTCCGGCTCGATCCGGAGCGGCAGGCGCGCGGGCTTTCCGTTGCCGACCAACAGATCGTGGAGATCGCGAAGGCCCTGTCCTTGGATAAGGCACAGTCGCTCAACGCGCGCGTGCTGGTGATTGACGAGCCGACCGCCGCGTTGACCACCGTCGAGGTGCAGCGGCTGTTCGAGGTGATGCGCACGCTGCGCACCCAGGGCGCCGCCGTGCTGTTCATCTCGCACCGGCTGGAAGAGGTGTTCGCCAGCTGCCAGCGAGTGACCATCATGCGGGATGGGCAGTTCGTGCGGTCCGCGTCGATCGACGAGGTCAGCGTGGACGAGATCATCCGGTCGATGGTGGGCCGCGAACTGTCCGCGTTGTTCCCGAAGACCGAGACCGAACCGGGCGAGGTCGTGCTCGCCGTCGACGGGCTTGGCCGGGACAAAGTGTTGCGGGACATCAGTTTCACCGTGCGACGTGGCGAGATCGTCGCGTTGGCCGGGCTGGTCGGCGCCGGGCGCAGCGAAGTGGCGCGGGCGATCTTCGGGATCGACAAACGGACGTCGGGTTCGGTGCGGATCAACGGCACGGAGTTGGCGAACGGCAAGCCGTTGGACGCGATGGCGGCCGGGGTCGCGCTGGTGCCGGAGGACCGGCGGCAGCAGGGGTTGGTGATGGAGCTGGGGATCGACCGGAATCTCGCGCTCGCGTCATTGGCGAGGTTGCGGCGCTTCGGGCTGATCCGGCGACGCGACGAACGCGCGCTGACCAGAGACTGGGCGCAACGGTTGCAGGTGAAGTTCGGCAGGCTGGGCAACGCGGTCGCGACGCTCTCCGGCGGCAACCAGCAGAAGGTGGTGCTGGGCAAGTGGCTGGCCCGCGATCCATCGCTGCTGATCATCGACGAACCGACCCGGGGCATCGACGTTGGCACCAAGTCGGAGGTGCACCGAATTCTGGACGAGTTGGTGGGCAAGGGAATGGCGGTGCTGATGATCTCCTCGGAACTGCCCGAGGTGCTCGGCATGGCGGACCGGGTGCTCGTCATGCACGAGGGCCGGATCAGCGCCGAGTTCGACCGGGCGGACGCGACCGAGGACGCGATCATGCGCGCCGCGACCGGCCAGGCAAGTGAGGCGGCGGCATGACGACCGTTACCGCGCCCCGCTTCGCCCGCACCGGGTCGCTGCTCCGGGTGCGCGAGCTCGGCATCGGCGTGGCGATCCTGGTGGTCTTCGGCATCACGACGTTCACCAACCCGGCTTTCGCCAGCGCGAACAGCGTGCAGCAGCTGCTGACCGGGGCGGCGCTGATCGCGTTGCTCGGAGTCGGCGAGACCATGGTGGTGGTCACCCGCAACGTGGACCTCTCGGTAGGGTCGGTGGTCGGTTTCTCCGCCTACCTGGTCGGCGATCTCTTCGCGCACCACCCGGGCCTGCCGGTGCCGCTGGGCTTCCTGATCGGGATCGCGATCGGCGCGGCGATCGGCGCGATCAACGGGATCGTGACCACGGTCAGCCGGGTGCCGAGCCTGGTGGTCACGCTGGCGATGCTCTACATCGTCCGCGGCATCGACGGCATGGTGGTCAACGGCCACACCATCGACCCGGACAAGATCCCCACCGCGTTGACGGCGGTCGGCTACCGGACGCTGGTCGGGATTCCGTGGCTGGCGGTCATCGTCGCGCTGGTCGTCGTGGTCGCCGGTTACGCGATGCGATCCTTCCGGGCCAGCCGCGACCTCTACGCGATCGGCTCGAACCCGGAAGCCGCCACGCTCGCCGGTATTCCGGCCGGGCGGCGGGTGTTCACCGCGTTCACGCTCAGCGGCGCGCTCGCCGGTCTGGCCGGGGTGCTGTTCCTGGCGCTGCACGCGCAGATCGACGTCACCGGCGGCACCGGCTACGAGCTGACGGTGATCTCCGCGGTCGTGGTCGGCGGGGTCGCGATCTTCGGTGGCAGCGGCACCGTGCTCGGCGCGGCACTGGGCGCGTTGCTGCTCAACACCATCAATCAGGCGCTGGTGGCCGCGCGGATCTCCGCGTTCTGGGACGAGGCGATCGCGGGCGCCCTGTTGCTCGCCACCATCGCGTTCGACCGCTGGCTGAGTCTGCGGATGGCGCGCAGTCTGCGTTCGGCAGAGGGGGCGCACCGTGACGTCTGACATGACCACTCGCACTCCCCTGCCGCCGGATGCGGCGACCGCAGAGAAACGCTCACCGCTGCGCGCGCTGGTGCGCTGGGAGAGCGCGCTGGTACTGGTGCTGATCGCCACGCTGATCTTCGGCTCGGCGACCTCGGATCACTTCCTCCAGGTCACCAACGTCTTCTACATCGGCCTGAACATGGGCGAGATCGCCATCATGGCGCTGCCGCTGATGCTCATCATCATCACCGCCGAGATCGACCTGTCGGTCGCGTCGATGATGGGCCTGTCCGGCGCGGTGCTCGGTGCGCTGTTCAGCGCGGGCTGGTCGGTGTGGGCGGCGATGGGCGTCGCGCTGTTGGTCGGGTTGGCCGGTGGCGCGTTGAACGGGCTGCTGGTGACCAGGCTCAAGCTGCCCTCGATCGCGGTCACCATCGGCACGCTCGCGTTGTTCCGCGGCATCGCCGAGATCGTGCTCGCGCCCCGCACGGTCACCGGTTTTCCGTTGTCGCTGACCAACATCGGCGCGGTGCCGATCCAGGGCACCGAGATCGCCTGGTCCACTTTGATCTTCCTGGTGCTCGCGGTGATCGCCGGAGTGGTGTTGCACGCGACGCCGCTGGGCAGGGCGATCGTGGCCACCGGGTGGCAGCCGGAGGCCGCGCAGTTCAGCGGGATCCGGGTGAACCGGTTGAAGTTCTGGCTGTTCGTGCTCTCCGGGGTGCTGTGCGCGTTCGCGGGCATCCTGTTCACCCTGAAGAACGCGTCGGTCAGCTACGACGCGGGCACCGGGCTGGAACTGAACGTGGTGGCGATCGTGCTCTTCGGCGGGGTGTCGATCTTCGGCGGCAAGGGCAGCGTGATCGGCGTCGTGCTCTCGGTCGTGGTGGTCGGCTGCCTGCAACAGGTGCTCACCCAGCTCAACGTGGCGCCGGAGATACAGAACATCGTGATCGGCGGCCTGCTGCTGATCAGTGTGATCATCCCGAACGGCCGGGAGGCGCTGCGCCGCATCCGCGCCCGCGCCCGCCGCAGCTCCAACTCAACGCAGAGAAAGGCATTGGGATGAGGAAGATCCGAGCGGTCGGCGGCGCGTTCGCCGTCGCGCTGACCGCGGTACTGGCCTGCGCCTGCGCGCCGTCCAACAACAGCGCGGGCGATTCGACCACCGCGCCGACCGCGCACAGCATCAAGAAGGGCCTGCTGGTCTACTTCATCCCGAAGGACACGCAGAACCCGTACGAGGTCATCGCCGACCAGGGCGGGCAGAAGGCGGTGCAGGAGACCGGCGGCAAGGCGGTCGTCTCCAGCGGCACCCAGGACACCGCCGCCGCGCAGATCCCGTCCATCCAGGCCGCCATCCAGGCGCACGCGGACGCGATCGTGATCGCTGGCAACGACCCCTCCGCGCTGTGCCCGTCGCTGAACCAGGCGGCGCAGGCCGGCATCAAGATCGTCTCCTTCGACTCGGACATCTCCTGCGGCAGCGCCCCGAACCACCTGTTCATCAACCAGGCCAACACCGAGCAGATCGGTACGTCCGAAGTGGACCTGCTGGCCAAGGAGATCGGCAGCAAGGGCAAGATCGCGATCCTCTCGGCCGCGGCCAGCGCGACGAACCAGAACGCGTGGATCGGCTACATGAAGCAGGAGCTGAAGAAGTACCCGAACATGCAGCTGGTCTCCACCGTGTACGGCAACGACGACCCGGCGACCTCGCTGACCGTCCTGCAGGGACTGTTGTCGGCCAACCCGGACCTGGCAGGCATCATCTCGCCGACCACGGTCGGCATCTCGACCGCAGCGCAGTACCTGGACACGCACAAGGACCTGCTCTCGCACCTGACCCTGACCGGTCTCGGCCTGCCATCGCAGATGAAATCCTACGTGCAGGACGGCACCGTCAAGCAGTTCGAGCTGTGGGACCCGGGCAAGCTCGGCTACCTGGCCGGTTACGCGGCGGCGGGCCTCGCCTCGGGTAGCGCGAGCCTGCAGACCGGCTCGAAGTTCGCGGCGGGCACGCTCGGCAGCTTCACGGTGCTCGCCCCGGCGAGTGGCACCGGCCCGTCCGTGGTGCTGGGCCCGCCGACCGTGTTCGACGCGAGCAACGTGGGCAACTACAACTTCTGACGCTCGCGGCTACGGGGCGTAAGGTCGGGATACGTGGATACCGGTATCGCGATCTTCGCGACTCACTACGCCCTCGATCCCGCGAACGTGGCCCGGCTGGTGGAACAGCGCGGACACTCCGCGCTGTTCTTCCCCGAGCACTCGCACATCCCGGCTGATCGCCAGAGCCCCTACCCGGGCGGTGGCGATCTGCCCGCGAAGTACGCGCACACCTACGACCTGTTCGTGACCATGACCGCCGCCGCTGCCGCGACCAGCAAGCTACGCATCGGCAGCGGCGTGTGCCTGTTGATGCAGCGTGACCCGATCCATACCGCCAAGGAAGTCGCCAGCATCGACGTGCTTTCCGGCGGCCGGGTCGAGTTCGGCGTCGGCCTCGGCTGGAACCGCGAGGAGATGGGCAACCACGGCACCGACCCGCGCACCAGGACCAGGCTGTTGCGCGAGCGCGTCGAGGCGATCAAGACGATCTGGGCACAGGACGAGGCCAGTTACGCGGGCGAGTTCGTGAACTTCGAGCGGATCTGGTCCTGGCCCAAGCCGGCGCAGCGCCCGCACCCGCCGGTCATCCTGGGCGGCAACGGGCCGAGCGTGCTGGACAGGGTGCTCGACTACGGCGACGGCTGGATGCCGAACTACTCCCCCGACGGCATCCTCCAGCGCGCCAAGGAGTTGCGCGACCGCGCGGAACGCCCGATCGACCTCCAGGTGATGGGCATCCCCGCCAACCCGAAGGTGATCGAGGCGTTCGCCGAGGCCGGTTTCAGCCGCGCCGTCCGCTGGGTGCCCTCGGCCGCGGCCAGCGTGATCGAGGAGAACCTGGACAAGTTCGAGGCGGCAGCCGCCGAGGTACTCGGCGCCTGATCCCACCGGTCCGGCACTGGTCACCGATCAGTGCCGGACCAGGTGGTGCGCGTCAGCCGGTGACGCTGAACCCGTCGACCAGTAGGTACTGGCCGCTCTGCTTGGTCACCGTGATGGTGTGCTGGCCTTCGCTCAGCCCACTGATCGAGTACAGCGGGACCTGCGCCGCGCGGGTGGCCGTGTCCGCGTCGACCGTGCCCCTTGCCGCGCTGTCCACGCTCACGCCGACGGTTCCTTCGTCCACATTGGTCTCGGTGTAGAAGGTGATTCCGGTGCCGGTGAAGGTGAACGACGCGGACGCGCCGTTTGTCTGCGCGTAGTGCACGCCGTCGTCGTAGTCGCCGTCGCCTCGGAAACCACTCGCCGACCACGAACCCGAGTACTGGATGGCGAGATTGTCGTCGTCGATCCGTCCGGTCAGCGCGGGTTTCGCGGTGAGACCGGCGGCGGCGATGATCGATGTGGCGGCAGACGGCCAGTTTCCGTCGGTGACGATGGTCGCCTGGGTGAACGTCATGTTCGTGCCGTTGTCGTAGTAGTTCGGGTTGTCGGAGAAGTTGTCGTGCAGGTCGATCGAGTTGATCGTCGGCGTCCACTCACCGGTCCAGTCGCTGCCGCCGAACTCGGTGACGTTGTCGAAGCTGTTCCAGCACGACGAGCCCTCGTCGTGGTAGAGCATGTTGTTGGTGTCGTTGCCATCCGCGAGCACGTTCCCGCTGAACGTCGAGGTCGATGTGCACGGTTGGCTCGGCACGCCGCTGGTGCCACCCTGACCGCCGTTGGTGTACACCGGACCGCCGTCGAACAGCCTGCCCATCACGTTGTGCACGTAGTTGCCGGTGACCTGGTTGCCGCCCGCGTAGATGGTGCCGTGCCGACACGGTTGCGAGAGGCCCTGCTTGGCCTGCAATGAGCAGTCCGACGCCCAGCCCCAGCCCCAGCCGATCGACATGCCGGAGTAGGGCGTGTAGCCGACCTCGTTGTGCGAGATCACCGCGTTGCGCGTGTACCCCACCCAGACGCCGACCGCGTCGTGGTAGTCCTTGCCCACGTTGGTGATCAGGTTGTTCGAGATGCTGTCGCCAGAGGTCATCAGCGCCGGGTCGGTCAGGTAGTAGTCGTCGACCTCGCCGAGCGAGACGCCACCACCGGAGGTGTCGGTGATGGTGCTGTTGCTGATGCCGGAGTTCTGCGTGCCGTCGGCGAAGTCGATGCCGGTGCCACCGGTGTGCTCGATGGTGTCCTTGCTGAAGGTGATGTGGTCACCGCGATGCACCTGGACCGCGGCCGGGATCCGGATCGGGGTGTCGTTGCCGGGGTTCCACAGCACGCCCGCCTGGTTGTCGACGTAACCCGCGGTGTCCGGGTAGGTCCAGGTGGTGTTGGCGAAGGTGATCCCGGTGAACTCGATGTCGTGCGCGGGCGCGACCGTGGTCGGAGTGACCGTGAACGCGTTGATCAACAGGTACTGGCCGCTCGCCTTCACCAGCTTTACGGTGTGCTTGCCGTTGCTCAGGCCGCTGATGTCGACCACCGGCTGCTGCGCTTCGCGGGTCGCGCTGTAGGCGGAGACGGTCGTCGTCTTGGTGCCGTCCACGTAGACGTCGATGTCGCCTTCGTCGGGGTTGGTCTCGGTGAGCATCTGGACGCCGGTGCCGCTGAAGGTGAAGCTGGCCGAGTCACCGTTGGTCTGCGTGTAGGTCACCGCGTTGCCGAAGTCGCCGTAGGGCCTGCCGGTCGACGCCGCCCAGGACCCGGTGTAGCTCGCGCCCGCCGCGTCGTACCTCACCGGGGCGAGGTGACCGGGCGTGCCCGCGACGTCCAGCAGGGTCTGCGCGGTGGGCAGTTCCACATCGGCGGTGGACATGCTCTGGCCGGCGAGTGGGATGTAGTAGAGGTAGCCGGCGCCGCTGTCCAGATAGAACTGTCCTGGTTGGGTCAGCAGCTGGTAAGCGTTCTCCAGCCAGGAGATCTGGTTCAACGCGGGCAGGCCGTTGCCGTTGAACGGGAATCCGGCGTTCGGCACGTTGGTCACGTTGTTCGTGTAACAGGCCGGATCGAGGTTGAGGCTGGAGCCACCGCTCGCCGTGCGGGTGATGCTCTGCAACGGGCAGCGCATCTGCTTCCAGTCATTGTCGTCCACAAGCTGGATCTGACTTTGGTTGGTGAACGACGCGTAGGACGGGTCGCTGGTGATGAAACTGGACCCCTGCATGGTGAACCCGGCCGGGTTGGCCGCGGTGCGCGCACGCTGGGCGCGGGCACCGTCCACGAACAGCTGATCGCTGGCCGAGCCCTTGGGCACGGCGGCCCGGTAGATGTTCAGCTTCGGGTCGCTCACCGTCCACCCGGTCACGCGCTGTGATCCACTCAGGACCGGATTCTGGCCGGGCAACGCCCGGTAGACCACGGTGTGGCCGCGTTGGCCGGAGTCCTGCGGACCGAGTTGGAGCGGGTGCGCCAAATGGTACGTCCCGCCGGATAAATCAACATCGATATCGCCGGGTAACCATTTCGCCAGGGCGCGTACTTCGGTTTGCGCGGTGGCCAGGCCACACGGCCGAACGATCGAACAGGACACCCCGGCGCCGTTGGGCGCGACGTAGAGGGTGTCGGCGGGCAGGGTCGGTCCGGTAGCGGCGGCGGCCGGGATGCCGCCGGCGAGGGCGGTGGCCGCGATCAGCGCGCCGAGGGTCAGCGCGGTGCGGATACGAGCACGAGCAGGGCCCGCCATTGGGTCACACTCCTCAATCTCGGATCTGGCTCTAACAACGATAGATCGGACGAACTTGGCGCCACTCCGCAGAACATGAGGGAGCTGCGCGCCTACAGCTACCTAAACATCGGGTCAATCGCTCTGTCAATGGATACTCTCCGTAGAACTACTTAGTTCACCGGATGAAGATTTTTTGGCCGAAGCTGTATCTGCGGGGCCCGCTTCGGCTCTTGATCCACGTGGCTCGTTGAGCACCAAGAGCGGCCGGGGTGCGCCGGCGCAGGGGCCACGGTCGACGTTCAGACGGGAGGGGCCTGGCGTCGACCGTGGCAGCGCGCACACCGGCCCAAGAGGGCCCCCTCCCTGGAGTTCGGGGGGCGAGGGGGCCCTCCGCCGCGCCCAAAAGTTTTAATCCGGGAAAGCGTCGAAAAAAATCCGCTCCGGACAGTGAGAATTCCCTTTACTTCGCTGGGCCGTTCGGGATACTGACTGAAGTACGTTCACCCGCTTGCTAGCACTTCATTGCTCAAATGATCACTACGAGTAATGCATCGGGTCGGGGTCATCCAGGAGGGATCAGCACCATGGCAGAGAGCAACGAGAACAAGCACGTTCGCGACGAGCTGGACAACGAGGTCGAACCCCAGCCGCTCCCCGGCGAGCCGCAGGCACCGACCGAGCCGACGCCTGCTGGCGACCCGAGCAAGGTCAAGCCCGCCAACGGCGGTTGGGGCAGCCAGGACGTGCCCGTTCCGGCGAACTGACCGGTTAGGACCCCGAAGCCGTGCGCTCGGGGGGCAGCAGAGTGCGACGATCGAATGGCCGGGCGCCGGATTCGCCCGGCCATTCGTCATGTCCGGAGTGGAGACAAGTCTCCCAGAAAATCTTGGTCACGGGTGTATCTGGCTACGGGGGCGCTGCTCCTGTACCTCGACGGTTTGCGTGCTCCCGCTCTGGGAGGGCGGGCGCAGGTGGACCGGCACACCGCATCAAGGAGGATCACCGCATGGTTATGACCGGCAAACGGGGTGGTACCCGGGTCGATGCGGCAACGTCGGGTGCGGGCCCGAGCTTGGAGGACGCGAACATGGCGGACGCGCCCTGGTGGGAACTGAGCGGATACGAACGACACGCCGCATGTCTCGTCGCGGCCCGCTCCGGTGACCGCCAGGCCCTGGATGCCCTCGTCCAAGATCTCACCCCGCTGGTCTGGCATGTCGCCCGAGCACAGGGGGTCGAGCGAGCCCAGGCCGAAGACGTGGTTCAGACGGTGTGGCTGACGCTGCTGCGCAAGCTCGACTCGGTTGCCGAACCGAGGGCGCTGGCTCGCTGGCTGATCACCACCACCCGACGGGAGGCACTGCGCGTGCAGCGCAGTACCGACAACGAAGCACCACTTGTCGACGAGGTCCTCGACAAGCTGCGCGCCCAGGACGGACTGCCCGAGCAGGAAGTCCTGAAGCGCGATCGCAACACCGCACTCTGGACGGCGTTCCGGACACTGTCCAAACGCTGCCAGGAAATCCTGCGACTGACCGTCCTGGCCGGCCGGGCCGAGTACAACGCGGTCGCGGAAACACTCCAGATACCACGCGGAAGCATCGGTCCAACGCGCAACCGATGCCTCACCACATTGCGTGGTGCCCTCTCCAATGAGACCGAAGGAGGTTCGTCGTGAACCCACCCGAAGACCCCACGGGGTCCGGGCGGGCGGGGGAAGGACTGTCAGCCCTCGGCCTGTCGCCCGAAGACACCGAGTTGCTCAACGAGCTGGGGGACCTGCTTGTGCTAGCCGATCCCGTGCCATCGGACCTGGTGGCAAGGATCCAGTTCGCGCTCGAACTGGAAAATCCCGAATTCATCGAGATCGCGACGCGGGCGCACACCGCCGAGCTGGCCGGGGTGCGCAGTCAAGCCGGACCGAGCACCATGACCTTCACCGTCGAGGATCTGACCGTGATGGTCAGCATCGCCCCCGCCGCGGGCGGTCACCGCTTCGACGGCTGGCTGGTGCCCTCCGGCCCGCACACCGTCGAGGTGCGGGTCGACGGACACGACTCGCAAACCACCGCCGCCGACGACGGTGGTCGTTTCGTCCTGACCAACGTCCCGCTCGGCTGCACCCAACTGCTGGTGCACCTGGCAGTGCCCGAAGGACAGCGCCCGCGAACGGTGGTGACGCCGACGATCATGCGGTGACGCACGCGAGGTAACAGGTCACGCCCCGACATCGAGCACCGGGTGGGTATCGACGAGGGGCGCTGATGTGGTGACATAGCGCGGTGGCCCGGTCGACCCGCGTAGCTCAGGCACGCCCATCTGTGGATGGCGCTGGGCCGCGTCGCCAGGCCGAGGCGCTCTACCGCCGGGGCCGCGCCGCCATCAACTCGTGGCGGCCGCACGACTCAGCGCGGCTGCTGCGGCAGGCGCTGCGCCTGCTGGAGGGCGCCGAGCCGAGCGGTTCGGCCGAACTGCGGGCGCGGATCACCATCACACTGTCCTCCGCCGACACCGAGATCAACGGGCTGGGTGCCGGTCTGCGTTGGCTGGCCTCGGCGGAGAAAGGGCTTACCGAGATCGCCGACGGGCAACTGCACGACGACCTCGCGGCCAAGGTGCACGGCCAGCGCGGGCTGCTGTTCGCCCGCGCGAACCGGCTCACGGAGAGCATCGCCGCCCTCGGCGAGGGCATCGCGATCGGCGAGCGCGGGTACGCCCGCGCCGCAGCCAACCACGGCGGGGCCGATCAGCACAGCGCCGATCACTACCGGGCTGACCACTACAGCCTGGCCACCAGCCTGCTCAATCGCGGCCTCGCGCACATCGCGGCGGGCCATCCTGGGCCTGCCGACCGCGATCTGCGCCGGTTGGGCCAGGTCGTCGAGTCGGGCCTGGCGCTGCCCGAGCAGCCGGACGCGGCCGACCTGACCATGTTGCGGGCCAAGGCACATCACGCGCACGGTTCGCTGGCCTGGCGGATCGGCGACATCCCGCAAGCGTTGCTGCACCAGGAAAAAGCCGGCGAGAGCTATCGCGAACTGGAACCGAGCGCGCTGCCCAAACTGCGCACCGACCAGGCCGAGATCCTGCTGACCGCCGGTCTCGCCGACGACGCGGCCACCCTGCTCGACGACATCCTCCCCCAGCTCCAGGCGCAGCGGGACGTCCGGCACCTGGCCGAGGCGGAGCTGCTGCGGGCCGCGGCCGCGGTGATCCAGGGCGACCTGGCCACCACCCATCGATACGCGAAATCGGCGCGCAGCCGCTTCCAGCGGCACGGCGACCGGGCCTGGGCCGCGATCGCGGCGCTGATCCGGTTGCGCGCGGACGTCAACGACGCGCTCGCCAGGGACAAGGTGCCCGCCAATCTCTCCGAGCGCGCCACCGAACTGGCCGCGGAGCTGGCCGAGTTGAAGCTGCTCGACGAGTCGTCGATGGC
>DASXOJ010000050.1:0-11495 GCA_036494465.1 Pseudonocardiaceae bacterium | reverse complement strand
GTAGCCACGCGCTCGCGTCGAGGGCGGTCACGCGCAACGCGGAAATCTGTTCCCTGGTCAGCGCGTGGCTGCCCCGGCGCAGGTCGAGTTCGTAGAGCGCGTTGCCGAGCGCCTGTTCGGCCACGGCGAGCCGGGCGAGCGGGCCGTCCTCGGGCAGGTCGACGTCTGGCCTGCCGGTGCGGGTGAGCCAGGAGGCATCGATGATCTGCCAGGGCGAGAGCGCGGTACGCGGGCCCACCGGGTTGCCGGCGAGGGTGTGCCGGCCGTGCGGCGCGGGCCGGATGGCGCGTTGGAACAACCGGCGTGCGCTGCGGCCGGGCGGGCGGTTCGGGCCGAGCTTGCCACCTCGGATGCCGCGGTGGAGGGGGAGCCAGATGCCGGTCAGGATGGTCTGCACGACCAGGAAGAACACGACGTCCGACCAGCCGTTGATGTCACTCGGGTCGAAGATCAGCGTGCCGAGGAACGCGACCAGCCAGACGGCGTCGACCAGCGAGACCAGGATGAGCGTGGCGACGAGCAGCGCTCTGCCGTTCTTGGCGCGGACCGGCCTGGTCCGGAGATGATCAGGTCCGGACGCTAAGAGGCCCGGGACGGCGTCGAACGCGCCGGTCCCGGACCGCCTTGATCTTCGTCCAGCCACTCCCAGGGTCCCCCTCCCCGGTCAGGAGCTCAGGCGTTGCCTGCTTCTTCCGACTGCTTGGCCTGCTGCACGCGCTGCTGGATCTCGGCCTGGATGTTGGCGCTCGCCGACTTGGCCGCACCGCCACCGCTGGTGATCTGCGGGGCGACCGAGCCACCGTTGAGCGAGGCGCGGATCTGTTCGAGCCGCTGCTGACCGGCCATGCTGGTGGTGGACGCCTGCACTTCGAGCATGCGGCCCTGCACCGAGTCCTTGGCCAGATCGGCGGCGCCCAACGCGGTCGCGTAGCGCTTCTCGATCTTGTCCCGGACCTCTTCCAGCGACGGCGTGTTGGTCGGCGCGGCGAGTTCGGACATCTGGTTGAGCGACTTGGAGACCTGCTCCTGCATCTTCGCCTGCTCCAGCTGGCTGAGCAGCTTGGTGCGCTCGGCGAGCTTCTGCTGGAGCATCATCGCGTTGCGCTCGACCGCGGTCTTGGCCTGGGCGGCGGCCTGGAGCGACTGGTCGTGCAGGGTCTTGAGGTCCTCGATGCTCTGCTCGGAGGTCACCAGCTGGGTCGCGAAGTTCTGCGCCGCGTTCTCGAACTCGGTCGCGCGCTGCTCGTCACCCTTGCTCCGGGCTTCGTCGGCGAGGACGAGTGCCTGGCGGGCGGACGCCTGCAGCTTGCCGACGTCGTCGAGCTGACGGGACAGCTTCATCTCCAGCTGACGCTGGTTGCCGATGACCGCGGCGGCCTGCTGGGAGAGGGCCTGGTGCTGACGCTGGGCCTCCTCGATGGCCTGCTGGATCTGCACCTTCGGGTCGGCGTACTCGTCGACCTTCGACGAGAACGACGCCATGAGGTACTTCCAAGCCTTCACGAACGGATTGGCCATCTCCTCCGCCTACCTTTTCCCCTGCTTGCCTCTGCGACCGGTATGTACTACATGGTGTCAGGTACCGCGCGAAGCTTCCACTGACCCCACCACTTCCTCCAGTATGAGCGTTCCGCAGGAGTGGCCGAGGGTGAACGACCCTGAAATCGGCCCTGAACGACCCTGAGATGTGATCATGCCCTGCTACCACGAGCAGGCAGCAGGGCATGACGAAGCTACGTTCGTCGGCATCGGCCGACGTGGACTCAGGCGGCGACCACTACCCCGTTGGGCGGGGTGATCGTGGTGGACAGCCGAGGACTGAGTACCGGCTGGATGCGCAGATCGGCCAGGTCGTTGCCGACCACGGCCGGAACCATCCGTCCGCCCTGGAGCTGTTGCTTGCCATCGCCGCGGTTCTGTCCGATGGCGAACCCGGCGGGTACCGCTGGCGCGGTTGGTGCCGAGGTCACCTCGTCGACGGCGCGGACGTCGTCGGCGACGTTGCTGAGCAGGTCGGACAGCGGCAGCGCCAGTGCATCGCAGATCGCGGCCAGCAGTTCGCTCGACGCTTCCTTGCGACCCCGTTCCACCTCGGACAGGTAGCCAAGGCTCACCCGAGCGGCACGAGAGACCTCGCGCAGCGAGCGGTGCTGAGTGGTACGGGCGTGACGGAGCCGATCACCGATCGCCTCACGCAGCAGTACGGTCATCGCGCGCCTCCCTTCGAGTGACCCGTTGCGACCAGGCTACCGAGCCCGAGCACTTCTCGGCAGCGCCTTCTGGTGTCGTCTGCCAAGAGCGAACGACTGAGATCACCGAGATGTTCCCGGGACCCCTTTCGAACCGGGCAATACCAGCACATTTTACCCGGTCTTGACCGCTGTCGCGGTTAGTTGATCAGCCGCGCAGGACCTGGCGTAACTCCAACAGAGCAGTGCGCACCGCGCCCGCGCGCACGGCGTGTCGATCACCGGCAAGATCGATCGTGTCGACACGCAGCGTGGCCGGACCGGAGATGCCGAGGTACACCCGCCCAGGTCGGACGTGGTCCTGCGGATCCGGACCGGCTACTCCGGTCAGGCCGACGCCCCACGTCGCGCCGCAGCGCGCCGCGGCGCCGACCGCCAGCTCACGGGCGACGTCCGGATGTACCGCACCGTGTTCGTCCAGTAACTCGGCGGACACTCCGGCAAGTCGGGTCTTCAGTTCCGTCGCGTACACCACCAGCCCGCCGCGCACCGCGACACTGGCCCCGGGCACCGTGGTCAGCACCCCACAGAGCAGGCCCGCGGTGAGCGATTCGGCGGTGGCGACGGTCTCCTTGCGGGCCTGGAGGGTATGGATCACGTCGGCGGCGAGGGAGGCGGGCACACCGAGGGCGGCCAGCAGTGGATCAGGCGGCACGGTCATCCGAGTGGGTGTCGTCGACTGGGACTGGTTGCTTGCGCCTACTGGATACCCGCAATCGGACCGCGCGGAACACGTAGTCGACACCGGTGATCACGGTCAGCGCGATCGCGATGCCCATCACCGTCCAGCTGATCGGGAGCACGGCCGAGGGCAGCGGGACCACGAACATGCCGATGGCGATGATCTGGAACAGCGTCTTGGCCTTGCCGCCCCAACTGGCCGCGATCACGCCGTAGCGGATCACCCAGAACCGCAGCACGGTGACGCCGACCTCGCGGACCGCGATCACGATCGTGACCCACCATGGCAACTGTCCGAGCGCGGACAGGCCGATCAGCGCGCCGCCGGTAAGCGCCTTGTCCGCGATCGGATCGGCGATCTTGCCGAAGTCGGTGACCAGGTTGCGGCTGCGCGCGATGTTGCCGTCGATGTGGTCGGTGATCGAGGCGATGGCGAAGATCGCGGAGGCCACCCAGCGCCAGCCGGTGTTGATGCCGCCGTCGGCGAACAGGGCGAGCAGGAACACCGGGACCAGCAGCAGCCGGGACACGGTGAGCACGTTGGCGACGTTGAGCAGCGGAGCCGTGAGCGGCGCGACCGGCGATGCGGCAGCGCCCGCTGCGTCCGGGCTCTCGGCCGACATGGTCAGGGCCCTGCCGTGATCGGGGTCCGTGGCAGGACCTCAAGCGGACGGACCATCAGGTCGACCCCGGCCGAGTCGACCACCTCGCAGCGGACCAGATCACCGATTTCGAGACTGCCCTGATCTATTCGGCTGGTCTCCAGCAGCACGCATTCGCCGTCGACCTCGGGCGCCTGGTGCGCGGCGCGACCGGCGCAGTCCTCGTCGTCGGTGTCGAGGCGTTCGATCAGCACGTCGACCTTGCTGCCGACGCGGTCTTCCGCGCGTTGCGTGGTGAGCTCCTCGACCAGGGCGGAGATCCGGCCGACCCGCTCGGCGATCACGTCGGCGTCGAGCTTGTCCGGCAGGTCGGCGGCTTCGGTGCCGTCCTCGTCCGAATACCCGAACACGCCGACCGCGTCCATCCGGGCGCCGGTCAGGAACCGTTCGAGTTCGGCCAGGTCGTCCTCGGTCTCACCGGGGAAGCCGACGATCACGTTGGTGCGGATACCGGCGTTCGGGGCGAGGGCGCGGATCCGCTCGGTCAGGTCCAGGAAGGCGTCGGTCGAGCCGAACCGGCGCATCCGGCGCAGCACGGACTCGCTGGAGTGCTGGAAGGACAGGTCGAAGTAGTCGGCGACGCCTGGCGTGGTCGCGATGGCTTCGACGAGGCCGGGGCGGGTCTCGGCGGGTTGCAGGTAGGAGACGCGCACCCGGTCGATGCCGGGCACGGCGGCCAGTTGCGGCAGCAGGCGTTGCAACGCGTCCGGGCCACCGTGTTCGCGACCGAGATCCTTGCCGTAAGAAGTGGAGTTCTCGCTGACCAGGTAGAGCTCGCGGGTGCCCTGTTCGGCCAGCCACGCGGCCTCGGCCAAGATCTCGGCGGGCACCCGGGAGACGAACGAGCCGCGGAAGGACGGGATCGCGCAGAACGAGCAGCGCCGGTCACACCCGGAGGCGATCTTGAGTGCGGCGACAGGCGCGGAGTCGAGCCGCTCGCGCAGCACCCTCGGCCCCCAGCCGTGCCCGGGCACGGCGACCGATTCGGCGGCGCTCTGGCGCTGCACCGGGGTGATCGGCAGCAGCGTGCGCCGGTCGGCCGGCTGGTGGGCGGCGACCGCCCGGCCCGCGATCAGGTCTTCCAGCCGCTCGTCGAGATTGGCGTAGTGGTCGAAGCCGAGCACCGCGTCCGCCTCGGGGAGGCTGTCCGCGAGTTCGACGCCGTACCGCTCGGCCATGCAGCCGACCGCGACCACCTTGGCGCCGCTGGCCTGTGCCGCGTCCGAGGCGGCGAGCAGGGCGTCGACCGAGTCCTTCTTGGCGGACTCGACGAAGCCGCAGGTATTCACCAGGATGACGTCCGGGTTGTCCGTGTCGTCCTGGGCGTGGTCCCAGCCCCCCGCGCGCAACCGCCCTGCCAACTCCTCGGAGTCGACCTCGTTACGGGCGCAGCCCAGGGTGAGCAGCGCGAATTTGCGGTGGGCATCGGGGGAAGACACCCGCTCAGGGTAACCGGCGGAGGTCCGCACGCGCCGGGCGCGGGCGCCCCGTGCACGGCGTACCCGGATCGTTACGCATCGCTGAGGTCGGCGGCGGTGAGCAGCGTCAGCGCCGCGTCCGGCAACGCGTCCATGTCCACGTCCGGTCCGGCCAGCCGCAGCGACTGCCGTTCGATCATCTGCTCGACCAGCTGCCGAACCGAGCGCCCGTTGGCGAAACCGCTCCCCCGGTCGATCTTGGCGACCACGTCCGGGAGGGCCGCGAGCAGATCGGGCGCGGGCTGGTAACCCTGGGCTGTCAGCATCACCAGGCAGATCCGGGTCAGCTCGTCGGCGGTGTAGTCGGCGAAGTTGATCGTCGCGCCGAACCGCGAGCGCAGGCCCGGGTTGGCGTCCAGGAACCGGTCCATCTCCTTCGGGTAGCCGGCCGCGATCACGATCAGGTCGTCGCGATGGTTCTCCATCTGCACCAGCAGTTCGGCGACCGCTTCCTTGCCGTAGTCGCTGCTCTGCGCCTGCACCAGGTCGTACGCCTCGTCGATGAACAGCAGGCCGCCGAGCGCGCGTTCGCAGACCTTCCTGGTCTTCTGCGCGGTGCCGCCGACGAAATCCGCGACGAAATCCGGTCGCCCGGTCTCCACCAGATGCCCAGAGGACAGCACGGCGAGTTCGCGGTAGATCTGCGCGATCAGCCTGGCCACCGTCGTTTTCGCGGTACCCGGATTCCCCGCGAACACCAGGTGCCTGCTGCGAGCGCCGACCGGCAACCCGGCCGCGCGCCGCCGCGCGTCCAGCCGCACCGCCGCCGTCATCGCCTTGACCTGGTGCTTGACGTCGGCCAAGCCGATCATGTTGTCCAACTCGGTCATCAGCTCGGCCAGACCCCGGCGCGGACCTGCGTCGTCGGCCTGGCCGACCCCGTCCGTACCGGCCGATGGCAGATCCGCGAGCAGCAGCTGATCGAGCGTGTTCGGGTCCTGGGTCTGGGTCGCGGCCAGCCGGGTCGACTGCGCGCCGATCGTCGCCTCCAACAGGATCCGTGCCGACCGGCCGTTGGCGAAGCCCTCGCCCCGGCCGACCCGCGCCATCCGCGCGGGCAGCGCGCCGAGGAGATCCGGGGCGAGCCGGTATCCCTCGTCCTTGGCCATCAGCTGGTAGATCTGGGCGAGCTCGTCGTTGTCGTAGTCCGGGAACTCGATCCGGTTCGCGAACCGAGACCGCAACCCAGGGTTGGCGTCCAGGAACTCGTCCATCTGCTTCGGGTAACCGGCCGCGATCACGATCAGCTCGTCGCGGTGGTTTTCCATCTGCACCAACAGTTCCGCGATCGCCTCCGAGCCGTAGTCGTTGCTGCTGCGCGGCGCGAGCTCGTACGCCTCGTCGATGAACAGCACGCCGCCCATGGCCTTCTCGCACACCGCGCGCGTCTTGGGCGCGGTCTGGCCGATGTAGCGCCCGATCAGGTCGGCGCGCTGCACCTCGACCACGTGCCCGCCGGAGATCAGGCCGACCGCCTTGTAGATCTGCGCGAGCAGCCGGGCGACCGTGGTTTTCGCGGTACCCGGGTTGCCGGTGAAGACCAGGTGGTGGCTCTGCGTCGCGACCTTGCGCCCGCTGGCCTTGCGCCGTTCGCCGATGGTCAGCTCGGCCAGGATCGACCGGACCCGGTCCTTCACCGACTGGAGGCCGACCATGCCGTCCAGCTTCGCCAGCAACTCCCGGTCGGTCTGCGGCCCGTCCCCAGAAGAGGGTGTGACCAGCCCGGCCACGTCCGCGTCGATGATCTGCACCCGGCCACCGAAGTTGCCGCCCCGCACGATCGCCGCCCGCGCCGCCACGTCCAGCGGAATGACCACCGTGTCGCCGCCGGTCAGGCTGCCCGCGCGCTGGCACTGCCCGCCGTACTCCGCCAACCGGTTCCGCGCACCCGGATCCAGCATGATGCCGCCGTCGACCGCGAGCTGATCCAGCAGCGCCGACCGGACCAGCGGATTGCCGAACGACGCGAGCTGGAACGTGGTGCTCGGCGTGATCACCCCCGGCGCTGCCGCCTCCACCGCTGTGCGGAACTTGGCCGTACCAGCCAGGATCAGCACGCTCTTGGCATCCTTGTTGCCCGCGATGTCCGGCAACGACGCCATCAACGCGTCCCGCGACTCGTTGGTCGCGATCAGGTCGTCCGCGACCCGGACCAGGTACATCTTGCCGTGGTCGACGCAGGTGTCCACGTACTCCTTGACCAGGCGCCTGCCCACCTGCCCCTCGTCGACCGCGTCGACGATGCGCCTGCCGGAATCCCAGTCCATCGCGTTGCGCGGAATCGCCTTCACGCTGTACAGCGCCCACCGCACCGCCTGCGCGATCAGCTTCTGACCGGAATGCGGCTCGCCCTCCAGGAAGATGATCGGATGCGGCTGGTTGGCCCGGTTCCGGTCGGTGCGGGACTCGGCGGACCAGCTCACCAGCCGCACCACCTGAGCCACGAAGGCGCGAACAGAAACGCCGACCGCCACGAAGGACGCCGTCTTGTCATGGTCGATCTGGAGGAACTCGACCAGCGCGGGCGGACCGGCAGGCATCGCCTGCGGCATTCCGAAACTCGCCGCCAACGGCTGCTGAACCGGCGGCTGCATCGGCTGTTGGACCGGCAGCGGCAGGCTTGGCAACTGGACCTGCTGCGGGAACTGCGGCACCGGGTTGGGCAGCGGGTAGGCGGGCGGCGAGGTCGGGTGCGGTGGCTGGTAGGGCTGCGCTGGCGGATACGGATGCTGCGCCGGTAGCGGCGTGCTCTGCGGGTATGCCTGTTGCGGGGGCAGCGGGGCGCTCTGCGGATGTGGCTGTTGCGGGGGCAGCGGGGCGCTCTGCACCTGCGGCGGCAGCGGTGCGCTGGTCAGCGGATAACCGGGCACCGGCGAGCGGTAGTTCTGCTGCGTGCCGGGCGGCGGTTCGATCTTCCGCGCGCCGATGCGCAGGTTCGGGTCGTTCGGCGGTTGGCTCGGCTGCCAGCCCGACGGGCCTGCCCAGCGCAGCCAGGACGAACCGGGCCGCAGCAACCAGGTCAGGCCGTCCGGGGTGACCAGTTCGGTCTCCCAGCCCAACGCCGCCTGATATTCGGCATCACTGAAGGCATCGCGCCCGAACCCGGTCATGCCCGCCCTTCGTCGAATCCCCACCCGGCCACCCAGGATAGGGCCAGCTAGGGTCAAAGAATGTGGGTCGGCTTGATCAGCGCGTTGTTCGCCGCGCTCTGCTACGGAGTGGCGTCGACCGTGCAGGCCGTCGTCGCGCAGGGCACCAAGGACGACAAGCACGGTGTCGACCCTCGGCTGCTCGTGCGGCTGCTGCGCCAGTGGAAGTACCTGGCGAGTGTCGCCCTCGACCTGATCGGGCTGGTCGCGCAGATCGCCGCGCTGCGCACGTTGCCGCTGTTCCTGGTGCAGGCCGCGCTGTCCGCGAGCATCGCGGTCACCGCCGTGCTGGCCGTGAAATGGTTCGGCGTTCGACTGTCCGGAGTGGAATGGTCCGCGGTCGGCGTTGTGTGCGCGGGCCTCGCGCTGCTCGGGTTGTCCGCCGAGAGCCAGGGAGCAGGCGAGGGCAGCCGCGCCTTCCACTGGTGGCTGCTGATCGCCGCGATCCTGCTCGCCGGGGTCGGCTGGCTGGTGGGCAGGCTGCCGGACAGTCGGCGGACGCCGCTGCTCGGCGTGGTCAGCGGGCTGGAGTTCGGCGCGCTCGGCCTCGCTCTTCGGGTCATCCCCAACTTCGAGATCCTCAAGCTGCTTACCGACCCGGCCACCTACACGGTCGTCGTCGCTGGCATCGTCGCCGGGCTGTTCTACGCATCCGCGTTGCAGCGCGGCGGGGTGGTCGTGGCGACCGCGATGATGCTGATCGGCGAGACCATCCCGCCCGCCGTGCTCGGCGTCTGGCTGCTCGGCGACCACGCCCGCCCCGGCTGGACCCCGGTCGCGATCGCCGGGTTCGTCGTCGCGGTCGGCGGCGCGTGCCTGCTGGCCAGGTTCGGTGAGATCACCAAGCCCGAGCAGAAGGCGCCGGAACTCCTCGGAGCAAGCGAATGATCGTGCGGCGGGCCAGGGTCGGCGACGCGCGCACCATGAAATCGTTGATCGACCGCTACGCGGGCCGTGTGCTGCTGGAGAAAGAGCTGGTCACGCTGTATGAGAGCGTGCAGGAGTTCTGGGTGGCCGAACTCGACGACGCGGTCGTCGGCTGCGGCGCGCTGCACGTGCTCTGGGAAGACCTCGCCGAGGTGCGCACCGTCGCCGTCGACCCGGACCTGCGCGGCCGGGGCATCGGACACGCGCTCGTCGACCAACTCGTCAAACAGGCGCGCAACCTGGGTCTGGCGCGGGTGTTCGTGCTGACCTTCGAAACCCAGTTCTTCGCCCGGCACGGCTTCGTCGCCATCGACGGCGCCCCCGTCTCGCACGAGGTGTACGAGGAAATGCGCCGCTCCATCGACCCCGGTGTCGCCGAGTTCCTCGACCTGCCCTACGCCAAGCCGAACACCTTCGGCAACACCAGGATGTTGCTGGAACTGTGAATCCTCAGGCGTTGCCCGGGTCGGTCACCGTGACGATGACCTGTTCGCTGCCCCAGGTGTAGCCCTCGTAGGTGAACTGGACGCCGGTCCGCTCGACGTACTCCAGCCACGCCCTGTACTCGTGTTCCTGCCAGTTCGGAAAGTTGAAGAACTCGTCGAACACGATCACGCTGCCCGCGTGCAACCGGGGCCCGACCAGGTCGAGCACGATCTTCGCTGAGCTGTAGAGGTCGCCGTCGACGTGCAGGAAGTCGACCGGACCGGAGTGTTCTGCGAGGAAGCCGGGCAGGGTGTCGTCGAACCAGCCGACGACCAGCTCGGCGCCGGGCACGTCCGGCAGCCCGTCCACGGTGAAGTGACCGGCCGGGAAACCGCTGCGCCAGTCGGTGGGCAGGCCCTGGAACGAATCGAACCCGTAGACGTGCTCGCCCTGCCGGTCGGTGGCGATCATCTTCAGCGTCGTGCCGGTGAAAACACCGAACTCCAACGCCATCCCGCCCTCGCGCGGCGCCAGCGACAGCGCGTGCTCCAGCGTTTGGTGCGGGTGCCCGAAACCGGCCCGGGTCGGCATGTTCTCGTGCACGAAGCGCGCACTCTGCTTCGCGGCCTCCTGATCGGCCGCGAACGGGATGTCGTGACGGCTGCGCACCTCGAGCTCGACGACCCGGTCGAAAGCCCGCCCGCCCTGGCGCTGGATCTCGTCGCGCAATTCCGAGCGCAGGTCGCTGACCTGCCGTTCCAGCCTGGCGATGTGCTCGGACTGCTCCTGGTGGTACCGGCTTACAACGTGGTCGACGAGCCCGAGCGCCTTGTCCCGGACCGCTTCGCGCATTTTGCCGAGGTCCAGCAGGTCATTGATTCCCTTGGGCACCTTGGGCTCCCCTTTCCCGCATCGTGCTGAGCGCACATCGTAGGGCCTCGGGTGGGCTCCGTGTCACACGGCTGCAATATCCGAGTCACAAGGCTGCAATATCCGACGGTGAATCGGTTCCGAGAGTGCCGGTGCGCGGCCACCTCGCCCAGCAGCGCAACCGCGAAATCGGCGGTACTGATCGACGAGCTGCCCTCCGCGCCGACCAGCAGTTCGTCGGTGTCCGCCCGGCCCACCGCGAACTGCTCGGCGCACGCCAACGCGATCGGCCGCAGTTCAGCCGGAAATCAGGATCCTCGACGACCGTGCGGCCATTCGGCGTAATCAATGTCGCCACTCGGCCGACGAACAGCAATCGAATTCCGGTGTCGGCAAGGGCAGTCAACCGCGTCCGAACGGTCGTGGTCAGTTCGCTCTCCTGCCGGGCGCGGGCCGGGTCGCGGTGCCTGCTGGCCGCGTTGCCCCCAACGCCGAACCGAACTCGCCGACCTGCTCACGCCACCGCACTAGCATCACCGCTGTGAAATTCGGATTGTTCGCGATCAACTACGGCACCTGCGCGGATCCAGAGACAGCGGTTAGCGTCGCGCGGTACGCCGAAGCGGCCGGATTCGAATCGGTGTGGACCGGCGCGCACCTCGTCCTGCCGGACCCCGCCCCGCCCGGCTCTCCTTTCCCGCCAACGCTTCCGCTGCTGGACACCATCGTCGCGCTCACCCTGGTGGCCACCCACACCACCACCATCCGAGTCGGTAGCGGCGTCATCGTGCTGCCCCTGCACAATCCGGTTGTCCTGGCCAAGGAACTCGCCAGCGTCGACGTGATCTCCCGTGGCCGGCTCATCGCCGGAGTGGCAGCCGGCTACATCTCCCAGGAATTCGCGTCAACCGGGGTACCGATGACCGAGCGCGGCGCGCGCACCGATGACTACATCCGCGCCCTGCGAGCGCTGTGGTCGATGGACAGTCCGCGCTACCACGGCCAGTTCGTGTCCTTTGAGGACATTCAGGCGTATCCCCGGCCGGTGCAACG
>DASXOJ010000049.1:0-2614 GCA_036494465.1 Pseudonocardiaceae bacterium | reverse complement strand
GAACACTTCCGCGACGTTGATCAGGGTGCCCGCGAAGCTGGCGGCGGCGATGGCGCCGATGCCGGCGATCAGCAGCCGGTCGCCGGCCAGGAACTTCAGTCCGGCCAGGATCTGCTTGCCAGCGTTGGGCCGGTCGGGGTGAGCGCGAATCCGCCCGCCGGTCTCAGCACCAGCATCAGGGAGATCAACGCGAGCGCGTTGCCGAACCAGGTGACGCCGCCGCCGACGCAGATCAGGGTCAGATCACGACGTTCCCCCCTGTTGATCCCCATAACGGACAGACTATTGGTCCTGCGGGGTCAGCAGCACGATCGGGATGACACGAGCGGTTTTCTCCGCGTACTCGTTGTACAGCGGGAAAATGGCCGCCATCCGGGACCAGAGCGTCTCGCGCTCGGCCGGGGACGCGACCCGGGCGCGAGCGGTGAACCGGCGGGTGCCGACCTGCACGCCGACGCTCGGCTCCGACTGGAGGTTGGTGAACCAGGCCGGATCCTCGTCGGCGCCGCCCTTGGACGCGACCACGACGAACTCTTCCCCGGAGGTGCCGTAGATCAGCACGGTGCGGCGCGGCAGGCCGGTCCGGCGTCCGGTGGTGGCGAGCACGAGCGTGTACAGGCCATCTGATTCGTGGCCATCGGTGCCGCCCGAGCCCAGGTACCTGCGGGTGTGCTCGGCGACCCAGTCCCAGGCCGAGTCGGTGGCGCGGTCGAGATCATCGGCAACAGCCATGGCGGCGGTCCTTTCTGGGGCAAATGGTGTCAGTTGAGCTTTTCGGCCAGTGCGACGATCATGCCGCCAGGGCCGCGGAGGTAGCAGAGCAGGTAGCTGTCTTCGTACCGCACCAGCTCGCCGATGAGTTCGGCGCCGTGGGGGCGCAGCCGGGCGATGACGTCCTCGATGTCGTCGACGCTGAACATGATGCGACGGATACCGAGGGCGTTGACTGGCGCGTTCGGCTCGCCGGTGGTCGCCGAGGGTGCGTGGAACTTCATCAGCTCCAGTCGGCCGTTGCCATCCGGGGCTCGCACCACGGCCAGGTCGCAGCGGACGCCGTCGAGTGCGACGAGGGCGTCCACCGATGGTCCCCCGACCGTTGCTTTGCCTTCGAGTTCGAGGCCGAGTTCGAGGAAGTACGCGATGGCGGCCGCGAGGTCCTCGACCACGACGCCGACGTTGTCCATTCGGGTGATCGTCATACCCCTGGGACGGAGCCGAGGAGACGTTCTCGACACTGATGGCGAATGGGATGTCGAGAATGTGGTGCCGGCTCCGTCCCAGGGTCGAGCACGACCACGACGAAGGAGACGACCATGAAGTATCTGCTGCTCAAGCACTACCGAGGTGGCCCTGCCCCGACCGTCGACTATCCGCCAATGGACCAGTGGACGCCGGAAGAGGTCGACGCGCACATGCAGTTCATGCGCGAGTTCGCCGCCCGTTTGGAGGAGAAGGGCGAGTTCGTCGACACGCAGGCGTTGACCCGCGAGGGCACGTTCGTACGATCCGACGGCCAGGAGCGCCCGCCGGTGACCGATGGTCCCTTCGCCGAGACCAAGGACCTCATCGCCGGCTGGTACATCGTCGACGTGGATTCGTGGGAGCGCGCGGTCGAGGTGGCCGGGGAGCTGTCCGCCTCGCCGGGGCCGGGTGGGAGGCCGACCAACGAGTGGCTTGAGGTTCGCCCGTTCTACGGCAGCACGGCCGCGGTCACCGAGTGAACGAATCGCTGCTCCGGGAGCTGGTGCCCTCGGTGATCACGATCCTCGTCCGGCGCGGAGCGGGCTTCGCGTCGGCCGAGGATGCCGTGCAGGAGGCGCTGATCCGGGCGTTGCAGACCTGGTCGGACGATCCGCCGCGCGATCAGAAGGGCTGGCTGGTCGCGGTCGCGTGGCGGAAGTTCCTCGACGCGGCCCGGTCCGACGCGGCGCGGCAGGGGCGGGAGCTCGCCGTGGAGGTCGAGCCGCCCGCCGGTCCGGTGCCTGCCACGGACGACACGTTGCGCCTCTACTTCCTGTGTGCGCACCCCGATCTGCCGCCCGCGTCGGCGGTCGCGTTGACGTTGCGCGCGGTCGGTGGCCTGACCACGCGGCAGATCGCGACGGCATACCTGGTCCCCGAGGCGACCATGGCGCAACGGATCAGCCGGGCCAAGCGGCGGATCGCGGGGTTGCCGCTCGACCAGCCCGGCGATCTGGCAACGACGCTGCGGGTGCTCTATCTCGTGTTCAACGAGGGCTATGGGGGTGCCGTCGACCTGGCGGCCGAGGCGATCCGGCTGACCCGCCAGCTCGCCGAGTTGACCAACGATCCCGAGGTGGCGGGGTTGCTCGCGCTGATGCTGCTGCACCACGCGCGCCGCGAGACCCGCACTCGTGCTGGCCGCCTGGTGCCGCTGGCCGAGCAGGACCGGTCGCGTTGGGACACCAGGCTGGTCACCGAGGGGGTGGCGATTCTGCAGACCGCGCTGGCCCGCGACCAGCTGGGCGAGTACCAGGCGCAGGCCGCGATCGCCGCCCTGCACGCGGACGCGCGGAGCACCGCCGAGACGGACTGGGCGCAGATCGTGGAGTGGTACGACGAACTGCTGCGCATCACCGACAGCCCGGTGGTC
>DASXOJ010000048.1:0-4339 GCA_036494465.1 Pseudonocardiaceae bacterium | reverse complement strand
CCGTAGCGGGTAAACCTCCGAGTACTCCCGGCGCAGCGCGATCAAACCGGGCATCTCGTGCTCGGCGAGCCGGATCTCCTTGCGCCCGAACTCGGCGAGGGAAAGATCGGCGACAGCGAAATCAATGCCATTACGGGACTGCAACCGGTCCGAGTCGACCACGGTCATGGCGCCTTCCTTGAGTCAATGGGGGTCAGCCAACCCTACCGGGTCGTCGCTGGCCGACTGCTGTTTCGGGATTGACCATCCGGCATCTCGACCGTGTCTGGATGGAGGCCGGTTCGAGACGTGAAACCCGGGATGACACCGTGGTGGTTCGCGACAATGAACCGTGCCGACCGGTGGAACGTAATACAACGAAGCGAGTATCGAGGGGGAGATCGAATGCAGGAGGCGGCGTGCTGATTCCCGGGCCCGACACGCGGGTCGTCGAGTTGCGGGTGCACGGCATCCTGGGCACCACCCCCGAAGACCTCGTCGACGCGGTCGCCGCCGTCGACGTCGCGGGAGACGGCAAAGGCCGCCTGGTCCGCCCGGCGGACCGGCTGCGCAGGCCCGCGCCGGGCCCGGTGCTCAAAGCCGAAGGCCGGCCGCTGCCGCGCACCGTCGAGGGCTACGTCTGGGGCGGGCTGACCTCCGGTGGCGCCGCCAAGGCGATCTGGGCGCTGCTGTTCCCGTTCTCGCTGGCCAACATGGCCTCCTGGATGTTGCCGCCGGTCACGGACAACCGGATCGGCCGGACGCTGGCCATGTGCTGCCGGGCGCTGCTGCGGGTGGGCGCGCTGCTGCTGACCGTGCTGCTGGTCGGCCAGCTCGCCTCGGTGTCCATGGACGTGGTCGCCGCGCAGTGCCTCGGGCCGGGTTCGTCGTGCCTCGGGTTCCTGCCCGGCTGGGTGCGCACCGCGCCGACCCTGCGCACCATCATCGGCCTGGCGCCGATCCTGATCGTGGTCGCCATCCTGCACGGGGTCTCGACCGTGAACTGGACTGTCAACGCCGAATCAACGGACGATCACAAACCGCGCCTGATGTCGCGGCTGCCCGGCGCCGGACTCATCGCCGACCCGGACGCGCCCGCGCTGCGCACCCTGCACCTGACCGCCGCCCTGGCCACCACCGTGTTCCTCGCGCTCGGCGGCCCGGCAGGCCCGATCTCGTCCGTCGCCGCGGTGTTCTGGTCGCTCGCGCTCGCCCTGATCGCGTTGACCATGATCGGTGTGCTCGCCTTCGGCGACCCGACCGGCGCCCGCCCAGACCGCTACGGCAAGGGCCTGCGCACCGCGTTGCGCGCGGTGCCGCGCAGGCTCACCCTCGCCCTCAACCTCGCGCTGATCGTCGCCGTCGTCGCGATCCGGCCCACCCTGCCGACCCGGTTGACCGACACCGACCTCACCGTCCAGGACATCGCCATCGCGCTCGGCTCGGTCTGCGTGCTGCTGGCAGTCCTGCTGGTGCCGACCGCGTTGCTCGCCCGCAAGCAGTGGGCAGGCCAACCCAAGCCGCTGCGGCCGTGGGCAGGCGGCTGGATGGCCGCGCCGGTACTGGCCATCGCGGCCGCCCTCGGCGGCGGATTCGGCGCGGGCATCGGCCTGTTCGTCCGCACCGTGCTCGCCGACCACGCGCTCGTCATCCCCGGCGGATACGCCTACATCACGCTGTTGTGGGGCATCGCCGGGCTACTCGGCCTGATCGCATCGGTCGTCGCCGGGATCGTCCTCGGCACCCGCCGCGCGCTCGCCCAGCGCGGCGGACGCGGCATGCCCGCCGAAGTGCCGCTGCTGCACGCCGACCGGCCCAGCGACGCGATGGCCGCCGCGAAGGCGTGGTGGCTGGCAGGCTGGGCGCGCAAATCCGCGCCGGTCATCCTGATCGGCCTGGGCATCGTCGTCGGGCTCGGCGCGTTCATCGCCATCCTGCTGCGCAACCAGCAGGTACTGCCCTCGTCGATCAGCACCAGCGACGCGGTCGGCACCGCCGCCGCGTTCCTCGCCGGTTTCGGCGTCGTCGTGCTGGCCGCCCTGGCCGGCGCCCTGCTGCACGAGGTCTACCAGGCCGCGCGCAACCCCAACTCCGCGCGGCGCCTCGGCGGGTTCTCCGACCTCGCCTGCTTCTGGCCGCGCGAAGCCCACCCGATCGTGCCGCCCTGCTACGCGCTCAAGGTCGTCCCCGAACTCGCCGCCCGAGCAGCCGAATACCTCGCCGAACCGAGCACCCGCGTCGTGCTCACCGGACACAGCCAGGGCAGCGTCCTGGTCGCCGTCGCCGCCAGCAGACTGCTCGCCACGCTGCCGCCGCACCAGACCGAACGACTCGGCATCGTGGTCGCGGGCTCGCCGATCCAGACCGCGTACGTGCGCGCCTTCCCCGGCGTCCTCGGCTACGCGGGCCTCGCCGAACTCTGCACCGACCTCGGCGGCCGCTGGCGGTCGCTGTGCCGGGGCACCGACCCGATCGGCGGCGGCGTCACCACCTGGGACCGGCAGGTCTTCCACGGCCAGCTGATCGGCGTCGGCCTCGTGCCGGACGCACCATGCGGCGCCCTGCCGGCCGCCACCGTCAGCCCGACCGGCGCCCTCGTGCTCGGCGGCGACCACTGGCTACCCGACCCGGCCCGAGGCCCGTTCCCCGGCCGCCGCTGGGCGCCCGGCGTGCACCGGCACAGCGACTACTACTCCGACCCGGAATGGGACCGCGCGGTCGCCTGCGCCGCCGGGATGGAGTCGCCGTCGATGACGAAGAGCCAACCCGCCCTGTTCCGCCTGCCGGGTCAGCGAACGGCAGCAGGTTAGGCGGGGATCATCGCCCGAAGGTCGGCACGCAGCTTCGCGATGATCTTGGCTTTCGACTTAAGGTTCAGGAAGTAGCTCGGATAACCCCGTTTGACGTCGTCAAGGCTGGAGGCGCCAACGAGCAGTACGTTCACGTCGCGGTTGTGGATTTTTTCCTCGTAACGCCGTTCTGCCTCGTCGTAGGCCGCGCACGCCGAAACTGGATCATCGAACTCGGTGACGTCCGTCCGCCCGGCTCGCCTGAGCTGGACGAGCAAGAACCAGGTGTCGCGGTCATCCATGAGCAGGCCTCCCTCGTCAGCCATGCTTCAACCGCCGATCTAGCAGCATGAAGTGCGGAAACATCCAATGGCGAGTGTGTCACACCACGATCAAGCTGACCGTAATAGTCCGCGAGCTCACGGAAGAACACCAGCAGTTCCTCAGGCCCCCCGCTCGTGCTTGAGATCCAGGCCCAACGCCTCGTCCCACTGCTCAACCTCCTCGGCCCAATCCTGCTGCCGAGTAGTCCTGAGTTGGATCTCCACCTTGAAGCTGTCCCGACGGCACCACAGGTGCAACGCCCGGTAGCCGCCTGGATGCGGCAACTCGTTGTAGTCCCGGACGCGCACCAGTTCCAGCTTGCCTGCCTGCTCGAGAAGTCGCTCATGCACGCGCTCGACGACATCCAGGCTGGGAAGAACGCTCCGACAACCGGCGATGTCCTCGATCTCGCCCAACCGAGTCTGATCACGGATCAACTTGGCGACGATGCTCTCGTAGCGCTTGAGCCGTTGTCTGGCGAGCCCCGCAGGCGAGGCCCGGCCAAGAACCCGGGCAACGGTCGCTCCTAACCGACGCGAGTCTTGTTCAACACCGGAGTATGGGAAACACGCCAGGTCTTGACCAGGAGACTGTCTTCGGCGGCTTGGTAGCCGTCGAGAACCAACTCTCCCCGGAACCTGCGCCGAATGCGATCGCCTGCGGCCTTGAGCTGGCTTTTCGACGGCAGTGATGGTGGATCAACAGACACAGCGGCGACGCTATGGGTTGCGGATCCTGCAACCAGTCCCCTGATCGAGCGAAAGATCAGCTTCGTGACCGGCGCTCGGTGCGCCGGTCACGAGCGGAGATCAGGAGCCGGACCAGGAGCCTTCGACGACGGGGCTGCGGTCGCGCAACGGTTCCCACCAGGTGCGGTTGTCCGCGTACCAGCGGATGGTTTCGCGCATGCCCGCGTCGAACTCGATGGTGGGCTGCCAGCCTAGTTCGCGGCGGATCTTGGCGGAGTCGAGCAGGTAGCGGCGGTCGTGGCCGGGGCGGTCTTCGACTTCCTGCTTGAGCGACGCGGGCAGGCCCAGCTCGTCCAGCACGAGGTCGGCCAACTGTTCGACGCTGGCTTCGACGCCGGTGCCGACGTGGTAGGTCTCGCCGACGACGCCGCGATCCAGGATGGCTTCGATGGCGCGCACGTGGTCCAGGGCGTGGATCCATTCGCGGCGGTTGTGCTTGGAGCGGTAGACCGGCAGCGGCTGACCGTCCAGGGCGCGCGTGGTGAACAGCGGGAGCAC
>DASXOJ010000047.1:0-13341 GCA_036494465.1 Pseudonocardiaceae bacterium | reverse complement strand
GTTCCTGGCCCGCATGGCCGACAACGCCATCCTGGTCAACGCGGCCCGCGGCCCGGTCGTGGACACCGACGCGCTCGTCGCCGAGTTGAACAGCGGCAGGCTGCGCGCCGCCCTCGACGTCACCGACCCGGAACCGCTGCCAGAAGGTCATCCACTGTGGACAGCCAAGGGCTTGTTCCTGACCCCGCACGTCGGCGGCAGCTGCCGCGGCTCGGACGAGCGCTCCTGGAAGGTCGCCGCGGCCGAGATCGCGCGGTACGCGGCGGGCGAGGAACTCAAGAACCTCGTGCACGGCGAATACTGAACAAGGCCGGACAAGGCCGGGAGTGATCAAACTCGCACCCGGCCCATCGAGGCCAAGACCACTGCTTTCACCCGCCTTGGGCCGTCCAGGT
This sequence comes from Pseudonocardiaceae bacterium, assembly GCA_036494465.1. Lineage (GTDB taxonomy): Bacteria > Actinomycetota > Actinomycetes > Mycobacteriales > Pseudonocardiaceae > CAJCJE01. The sequence goes on along the minus strand of DASXOJ010000047.1, from coordinate 12,946 downwards.
GAAAATTCGTGGGCCGAACAGCCTCGCGCGGGTGACGAGCATCACGTACGGTGCGCACCGTGAGCACTCACGACGAGTCAGGCGGCAGCAGCAGGTTCTCCAGCGAGAGCGGGGGGACCTACAACGCCGAAGGCCAGGACCCGGTCAATCTGTTCGCCGACTCCGGCTACGGCAGCAGTGGTGGCACGAGCTCCTCCACTGACAGTGCGCTGGATCGCGAACCGAGCTCGTTCGACCTCGGCCCGTCCTACGCCGACCAGCAGACCTCGATGCTGGCCAATCTGAACGAGCCGGACAACCGGCTCGGCGACGACTACGCCGACACCCGCAGAGCAGCGTCGAGCTGGCACGGCGGCGCCGACTTCGGCCTGCTCGTACTGCGCATCGTCGTCGGCGGCACGTTCGGCGTCTACGGCCTGCAACACCTGTTCCACCTGTTCCACGGCACCGGCCTCGACTCGTTCGCCAAGTTCCTGCAAACCACCGGTTACCACTACCCGACCATCATGGCCTGGGTCGGTGGCGGCACCGAACTCGTCGGCGGTGCCCTGCTCGTCCTCGGCCTGTTCACCCCGGCCGCGGCGGGCGCCCTGCTCGCCGTCGTGTCCAACGTGATCGTGCTCAAATGGCCACTGGGCTTCTTCGATGCCAACGGCTACCAGTTCCAGCTCATCCTCGCCGCCGCCGTGTTCGCCCTGCTGTTCGCGGGCCCCGGCCGCGTCTCGCTCGACCGCCCGACACCCTGGTACCGGCACCCGGTCGCGAACGGCTGGACCTTCCTGCTCATCGGCGCGGCAGCGTCAGTGTGTGTCCTGCTCTTCCTCAGAACCCACGGGTGAGCAGTTCAGGCCGAGGGGATCTGACCGGTCGCGGCGAAGTCCAGCCGCTTTGCCACGGACACCGCCTGGTCGCCGAAACGCTCGTAGAACCGGGCGACCAGCGCCAAACTGGCCGCGGCTTGTGGCCCCTGCGGGAAGTCCGCGGCGCTGATCCGCGCCAGCACATCCGCGTGCAGCCGATCGACGCTGCTGTCGATGCGCTCCAGTTCGGCAAACGCGCCGCTTTCCCGAACCTTGACCAGAGTGGCCAGCCGACCGGCCATGCCGGTGGTGATCTCCCCGAGCTCGGTGAACTGTGCGACCAGATCGGCAGGAACCAGGTGGCGCGGGTGGGTGAAGCGGGCGGTGTCGGCGACATGCGCGGCCAGATCACCCATGCGCTCGATCTTTTCCGCACAGTAGATCGCGGCCAGCACGATCCGGAGATCCCGCGCGACCGGAGCCTGCAACGCCAGTAGCGAGTAGGCGTTTTCCTCGCACTGGGCCCGCAGGGCGTCCAGCGCGGCGTCGCCGGTCAGGACCTGTTCGGCGAGACCGAGGTCGGCGTGCAGCAGGGCGATGGTGGCCTGTTGCATGGCCGCCGCGCTCGCCGCGCACATCGCGGACAGTTGGTCGCCGAGCTGGGTCAGTTCGCCGTGGAAGCCTTCTCGCACGGTGAACCAGTCTAGCCGGAGGCAAACCGCGCCGCTGTTCGATGGGCGGTGGAGCGCCCCCGTCAGTGCTGCACGGCGCCGGTCGTCGTGTCGAGGATCAACGGCCGCAGGTTCGGCTGCTGACGGAAGTCGAACATGTTGGCCAGCGTGCCCGCGGTGGTGTCGTAGGAGCCGTTGCCGATCCGGCCGAGCGTCCAGTTGTTCTCGATGAACTTCACGATGGAGGACTGGTCGGTCTGGGTGCTGTCCACGTAGTTGCGCCTGCTCCATGGCGAGATCACCAGCAGTGGCAGGCGTGGTCCGTTGCCGCAGCGGTCCGAAGCCGGGCTCAGCGCGGCCTTGGTGTCGGTGCACAGCGGCTGGTCGTTGGCGGCGTCGTGGGAGCCGTTGACGATTGGCGAGGCGACGTGGTCGTACCAGCCGTCGGAGTCGTCGTAGGCGATGACGATCGCGGTGCTGGCCCATGCCGGAGACTTCTCGACCGCGTTGATCTCGGTGGTCATGAAGGTCTGCTCGTCCAGCGGGTCCGAGTAGCCGCCGTGGCCGTCCTGGTAGGACGGTGCCTTCAGAAAGCTCACCGCGGGCAGGTTGTCGCGCTTGAGCGCGGTGGCGAAGGAAGTCAGGTCGTAGTTGTGGTTGGCCTGGTCGGTCCGGCCGATCATGGACGGCGAGGACGGCGGCAGGTGCTTGGGGTTGGCCGTGGACTTGTAGTACTCGAACGGGTTGTGGTGCGGGCTGTAGTCGACCTCGGGGATGCCGCCGACGTTGTCGTGCGACGCACCGCAGACCGCGTAGCCGTTGGCGGCCCCGGTCGGTGTGAAGCCGCCCTGGAACCAGCCCCAGGTGATGTTGTGCGCGTTGAGCAGGTCACCGATGTTCGTTCCCTGCATCGCGCCGAGGTTGCTGGACGTGGTGTGGTTGCTGTCGGAGCAGTCGTCGTAGGCCGGGTCCGGGTCGTTGAAGTCGGTGCCGACGCCTTGCGCGTTGGGCGAACCGACCGTGTAGGAGTCCGGCGGGTTGACCTTCTGCCCAGTCTTCGGATTGATCGCGGAAATGCCGTAGGTGTTGCCCGAGATCAGATTGATCGCACCCGGAGTCGACGGGCCGAACTGGTCGTCGAAGGAGTTGTCGTTCAACGAGTAGTGCTGCGCGTAGTTCCACAGCCCGGTGACCGTGTTGCCGTCGAAATAGTCCATGACCAGACCAGGCTCGCCGAACAGGATGGGCTCGCCGGTGCAGACGTCGGTCTCGGTGTTCTGGACGAACTTGTCCATCTTGCCGCCGTCGTACGCCTTCTGCTCAGGACCGTAGCTGTGGTTCTGGTCGCAGGTCAGCGCCTCGCTCGGGGTCAACCGCTTCGGGTTGTAGGAGTTCGGGTTGCCGGTCAGGAGTTGTTGGCTCAGGCCATCGACCTTCGGGGTACCCGGCTGTGCGTGGAACGGGGTGCCGTCGGTGTTGGTCGCGTTGGGGTAGGTGCCGAAGTAGTGGTCGAACGAGATGTTCTCGTCGAACAGCACGACGACGTGCTTGATCGGGGTCGCGGTGCGACCCGTGCCCCAGTGCTGGGCGTCCAACTGCTGGTTGGCCGGACCGGATGCGCTGGCCGAGCAGCCTGCGATGACCAGACCGGCCGCGGCGACCGCGGAGACGGCCGCCACCGTGCCACGCGACCATCGCCCTCTACTGCGGGCAGACCGTGCGAACACTTGTCCTCCTCGTTGCGGGAACTACTACTTCGTGGTGGGGAGCGGGGAATTAGGTCAGCATCGATCGTCCGAAGTAGTCGGACGAGTCCTTGATGCCCGGCAGCGCGAAGAAGTAGCCACCACCGAACGGGGATATGTAGTCGACGAGCGGTTCGTCGATCAGCCTGGTCTGGACGGCCTCGAACTGGCGCTGGACGTCCTGCTGGTAGCAGGTGAAGATCAGTCCCTGGTTCAGATTTCCGTTGGTGTCCATACCCAGGTCGTAGTTGTACGCGCGGCGCAGGATGCGACTGCTGTCGGTTTGCGGCGTGCGCGGGTTGGCCAGCCGCATGTGCGCGGTCAGCGGGATTGCCCCACCGGTCGGGTCCTGAACGTAGTTGGGCACGTCGAACTCGTCGTTGCCGTCGAGTGGCGCGCCGGTGTCGCGCCGCCTGCCGAACATGTTCTCCTGCTCGCGGATGGACACCCGGTCCCAGAACTCGACCAGCATGCGGATCAGCCGCACCACGAGGTAGCTGCCGCCCGCGGTCCACGATGGTTCGCCGCCGTGCCCGTCCAGCCACACCAGGTGGCTCATGTCGGTCGCGCTGCTGGTGTCCGGATTGGACGTGCCGTCCTTGAACCCCATCAGGTTGCGCGGCGTGCCCGCCGGACGCGGCGGGGAGCCGAATCCGTCCATCCGCCAGCGGACCTGCATGCCGCCCCTGGTGTTCTTGGTGATGTCGCGCAACGCATGCAGCACCGTGTCCGTGTTCGGCGCCGCGATCTCCAGCAGCAGGTCGCCGTGGCACCAGGCCGGATCGAGGTCGTCGTTGGGGAACATCTTCATCGCGGTCAGCTTGGCGGGCTGCTGCTTCGCCAGGCCGTATCGGTCGTCGAACAGGCTCGCGCCGACGCCGACCGTCACGGTCAATCCGTCGGCAGGCACCTCAGGGCCGAGCACGCCGGAATCCGACGGTGGCGCGCTGATGCCCAGTGGCGCCGGGTAGCCGCCCACGGTCAGGAAGGAGATCCGCTGGCTGATCGTGCGCAGCAGGTCGGTGAGCTCGTCGCGGTTGGCCGCGAACACGTCGCAGGACAGGAACGTGCTCTGCCGCTGGGTCTTGGTCAGGATCGCGGTCTGGTGCGTGCCGATGATCGGCTGCGCCGGCGCGTTTCCGGTCAAGGCGGCCAGTTCCGCACCCTCGCCCGCTGCCCGGACCGGCGCCTCGTTGCCCGCGTAGGCGACGCCGCCCGCGATACCGGCGGCGGCGACGCCGGTCAGGCCCGCGCCGAGCAGGGCGCCGCCGAGGAACTTGCGCCGGTCGACGCCGGGCTTGCCATCGTGGTGCGGCGCGGTGTGCTCGCTCATGACACCCGCCTCGGTTCGGTGATCGCCGCGATAGGGGCGAGCTGTTCGATCAGTCCGGACAGGGCCGCGTCCAGCCGCTCGCGGTCCATCGTGGACAGTGCGGTGACCGGGGTCCAGCTGCCGTCCGGGTGCTGCTGGGCTTGCAGCAGGGTTTGCAGTCCGCTGGTCGACTGATCCACTTGGGACAGTTGGGGATCGCGGGTGGTCAGCAGCGGGCGCAGCACCGAGACGACCTCCTCGTCACCCTGGAGGTTGGCCAGCGCGGTAGCCAGGTTGGTGCCGCTGCCGTAGTCGGTCTTGCCGGTGAACTCGAACTGCAGCGTGTTCTCCATGATCTCGTGCGCGCGCAGGCCGATGTCGAGCGCTTCGGTTTCCATCTGCGGCAGGTCGTTCTGCAACCCGTGCACGTAACCGTCGAGCTGGTCGGCAGGACCTGCCAGGGAAGTGGCGCTCTCGCCGTGCCACAGGCCGTACTCGACGCGGTGGAAACCGGTGAAACCGGCGTCCTGCACGCCATCCGGGAGGCCGGCGGTGGTGCCGTTGATCTCGCCGTCGTAGTCGCCGAACGCGTCGTAGGCGGCGCCGAGCCGCTCGTAGGCGAGGTGCGCGGGCAGCCACGCGGTGCGCGCCACGTTCACGTTGCCGCTGTGCACGGCGGCCTGTAGCGCGTCGGTCCTGCCGACCAGGTCGGCAACGCCCGAGGTGACGTACGCCTGGTACTGCTTGAGCGGATCGAGCAGGTCGGCGGCGGTCACCGGGACCACACCGGGGCTGCTGGCGCCGCCGCCGGTGATGTGCACGGTCGGGCCGGTGATCGGGTCGATGTCCTCGATCAGGCAGCGCAGCGCGTAGGCGCCGGGCCCGAGGGTGACTCGCATGGTTTCGCTGGTGTTGATGCCAAGGCCCTCGATCTCGGCGAGCACCTGGCCGTTGGCCACGTTCACCAGGTCGGCTTCGGCGGGCGCGCCGCCGACGTTGTCGATCACCAGGTTCTGCGGACCGGATTTGGGCTGGGTCCAGTTGCTGCCGCAGTCACTCTGCGAAACCGGCAACGTGTTCGGCGGGAGGCTTGGTCCGGCCGACGCGGCGGCGGGTTGACTACTTGGAGTGTTCGCGTTCACCACCGAGATCGTCACGATCAAGGCGACGACGACGGCAACCAGGCCGATCGTGGACAGGTCCGGCCGACGCCTGCCTGACTGGCCGTCGCGGCCTTCGGGATTCGAGCCATCCGGCACGCGGTTGCTCCAGTCGGGAATCGGGACGTCCTTCGCCGGTCGGCGGACAAGCGTTCTCACCGGCCGTGAAGGATCGTATGAAGGCGACGGAGATGAATCGAGCGCGCGAGGGCTCTTCCCTCGCAGATTAACCCGCTCTTCACCCCCGCGTTCCCGCATGCTTCCGCAGCGGTGGAGTGGGCGTCAACGGAAACGCGGCGGGTAATCGATTGAGTACCGGCTGATCAGGGTCGCTGCGCGGGCCGCTGTCCATGCCCCGATCGGGTGGTTTTGGTCGATTGGTCGTTACTCAGGGTTCGATTGCGTCGGCTACCCATTCGGGTACCGGCAACGAGCGGTCGACGCACTCGGTGGCGAGCCGGATGGTCCAGCGCAGCGCCTGGATCAACACCGTCGCGATGTCCTCGGGCGCGGCGTTCTCCAGCGCGATCTCGACCTGCTCGCGGGCCGCGTCCGAATCACCGTGCACCTCGGCGAGCAGCGTGCGGACCGCGGTGCGCACCGGCGGGTCCGCCTTGTCGATCGGGACCTCCTGGCCGTCCGCGTCGAACACCTGCATCCGAACCGGAGTCTCGCCCCCCTGGCTGAGCTCGCTGACCATGATGCTGCACTCCGCGAACAGCAACAGCACCAGTTCGCGGACGTCGGTGTGCTCGTCCTCGGAGTCCGCGACGAAGCCGATCAGCTGCTGCACCGCCTCGTCGTCGTCCCCGGCGCGCGCAGCGGCCAGCGCCTGGCTGGCGGCAGCGATGATCCGCTGCCGGTCCGGGTTCTCCGCCGCTTCCACGGGCCCCATCTTTCACTACGAAACCCCTCACTCGCTGCGCCGCTCGGTGGGGATTCACCGCTGTTCGGGTAATCATCAGTGGTCGACGGGGGTGCGAACGGGTGTGGGATGTCCGGATTTTGATCGTGCGCTGGGTCACCTTTTGCTCATCACGCCAACGATGGGTTGTTGCCAGACGATTGCAGGTAGACAATCGCCCGTGGATGGATTGCTCGGATCGGTGAGGTGGCAGCGGCAATATGGCAACGGTCAGTAGTGGTGATTCGATTGGTACCACCGGCGCCGCGACCTCCCGGAAGATCACTCCGGGTGAGTGGGCGAGCATCGGCGGCATGTCGCTGGCCGTTGTGCTGCTGCACGTTCTCGGTTGGGGCACGCTGATCGTCCTGGTGATTCCACACCACTACGCGCTCGGCGCGAGCGGCGTGTTCGGCGTCGGCATCGGCGTCACCGCGTACACGCTGGGCATGCGGCACGCGTTCGACGCCGACCACATCGCCGCCATCGACAACACCACCCGGAAGCTGATGGGCGAGGGCAAACGTCCGGTCTCGGTCGGTTTCTGGTTCTCGCTCGGGCATTCGTCCGTCGTGTTCGGACTGTGCTTCCTGCTCGGTATCGGCGTGCGCGCGCTGGCCGGTCCGGTCGCCGACGACAACTCCGCGCTGCACACGGTCACCAGTCTGATCGGCACCCTGGTCTCCGGTGGCTTCCTGGTCATCCTGGGCATCATCAACCTGGTCGTGCTGCGGCACATCGTGAAGGTGTTCCGCCGCATGCGGCATGGCGGCTACGACGAGTCCGAACTGGAGCGTCGGCTGGACGAACGCGGCTTCATGAACCGGATCCTGCGCGGTGTCACCAAAGCGGTCCGCAAGCCGTGGCAGATGTACCCCGTCGGCCTGCTGTTCGGGCTCGGCTTCGACACCGCCACCGAGGTCTCACTGCTCGTACTCGCCGGTGGCGCGGTCGCGGTCAACCTGCCCTGGTACGCGGTGCTGACGCTGCCGGTGCTCTTCGCCGCAGGCATGAGCCTGTTCGACTCGATCGATGGCTGCTTCATGAACTTCGCCTACGGCTGGGCGTTCGCCAAGCCGGTGCGCAAGGTCTTCTACAACATGACCATCACCGGGCTGTCGGTCGCGGTCGCGCTGATCGTCGGCCTGATCGAGCTGCTCGGGCTGCTCGGCCAGGAACTCGACATCAACTCGGGACCGTTGGTGTGGCTGGGGAATCTCGACCTGAACACGGTCGGCTACGCCATCGTCGGCCTGTTCGTGCTGACCTGGGTGGTGGCGCTCGCGGTCTGGCGGTTCGGCCGGATCGAGCAGCGCTGGAGCGTGACGCCCGATCCCGCCGACTAGGGGCGAGGGGCCGCCTGGGCGCCGGAGACGAGTAAGACGAACAGGATTACACGACACTAGCCGACCAGGACTGGGGAAACGAACTCCTGCGCGTGTTGACGGGCGAACCGCGCGAAGGACGTCGGTTCCACGCCGAAGCGGCGGTGGGTGGCGAGCCGGACGTCGGATTCGGGACGTCGGCGGCGTTCGGCGAACAGTTCGTCCAGCAGCTCGACCGTCTCCGGCGGCCTGCCTGACGCGGCGAGCTGGCTGCGCTTCTCCTCGGCGGACACCTCGACGTAGCGGAACGGCACGCCGGTCGCGGCTGAGATGTGCTCGACGGCCTGGGCCATCGTGATCGCATCGGGACCGGTCATCTCATACGCCTTGCCTTCGTGCCCCTCGCTGGTCATCAGGGCAGCGGACACCTTGGCGATGTCCTCGATGTCGACCGGTGCCAGCCTGCTGCGACCGATCGGCAGCACGAGCGCGCGGTCGTGCGGATCGACACCGGTGAGCGTGCCGGGCAGGTAGAACTGCATGAACTGGCTGGGGCGCAGATGGGTCCAGGCGAGTCCGCTGGCCTCCAGATAGCGTTCGATCTCCTCGTGCTGGCGGGTGCCTCGGAAGGCGTTCGCGTCGAATCCGGTCCCGGACTCCTTGCCGGAGAACTTCACGATGTGCGGTACCCCGGCGGCCTTGGCCGCGTCGATGAACGTGCACTGCGTCCGCACCATCCGCTCGCGGGGCGAGGAGATCATCAGCACCCGGTGCACGTTTCGCAGGACAGGTCCCAGGGTGCCGGGGCGCAGCATGTCGCCGACGACGATTTCGACCGCGGGCATGGCCGCGAACGGTCGCGCCTTGTCCTGGCTGCGCACCAGAACGCGGACGGGGATCCCCCGGCGCGCGAACTCCCGAACCACCGCGGATCCGCTGACGCCGGTGCCACCAGTCACGAGAAGCATCGCCCAATCCCTTCGTCCGGACAATCAAGTACATGCATCGTAGAAGTAGATACTTCTAAAAAACAAGCTAGTTCTTGTTTTGGGCTAACATGTGCTGGTGACCGATGTGCTGCCCACCCGCACCTATGGCGACGCCTGCGCGATCGCGCACGCGCTCGACCTGATCGGGGAACGCTGGGCTCTGCTGGTGATCCGCGAGCTGCTGCTGGGTCCCAAGCGGTACAGCGACGTCCAGGCCGGCGTGCCCAACGCGCGGCCCAACGTGCTGTCCCAGCGTCTGCGGGACCTGGAACAGGTCGGCATCATCCAGCGGCGCAAGCTGGGCCCGCCGGTGCGGGCGTGGGTGTACGAGTTGACCGAACGCGGCCGGGAGCTCGAACCGGTCCTGCTCGCCCTCGGCGCCTGGGGGCGGGGCTCACCGCTCAAATCCGGAGACGCGCCGATCGGCGCCGACTCGCTCCTGCTGGCCCTCAAGACCCACTTCGCCCCGGCCCGGTGGCACGGAGCTCCGGCCGTCTACCGCGTCGAACTCGGCGATGACGTGTTCGGCGTCCGCGCCGACGACAGCGGACTCACGATCACCCGAGGCGAACCGTCCGCGTCGAGCGTGGTGATTCGCGCAGACGTCGAGGCGTTCCGCGCGGTGTTCCTGGCGGGGCGAGCGGTGGACGGGTTCGAGGTCGTCGGTGACGAGGACGCTTTCCGGCGCCTGCTCGCCGCCGCGACGAGCTAACCGGCCAGGTTGTCGTCGCGGCCGGCGGCGATGCGTGACCAGTGCGAGATCGGGCGGCCGTTGGTGCGCATCCGCGCCTTGCTGTTCAGCCACGGCTGCGGCCACTCCCGCGGCGAGTCCTCCCACTCCTCCTGGCGGCCGAACACGGTCAGGTCCATCAGCGCGTAGCTGGTGTCCATCGCTTCGACGCCCCGGTAGTTGGTCCAGTAGGTCTCGAAGACGCGGTCGCCATCGCGGACGTAACAGACCAGGTGCATCAGGCCGACCTGGCGGCCCTCCAGCAGCTTCGGCAGGTCGCGCTCTGCCGAGTACCACGGCGTCTGCCAGCCCATGAATTCCCTGTACCGCACGCCTTCCGGGTACGGACCCTGGCAGATGACCGCGTACGTGATGTCGCGCGAGTTCAGATAGGACAGTTCGCCGACCTCGCCGGCGCACCAGGTGCAGCCCTCGCACTGCTCGGGCGCGGGCGCGCCCGCGTTCCACATGAAGTAGTAGGCGATGAGCAGCTCGCGCCCCTCGAACGCGTCGAGCAGGGTCACCGGCCCGTTCGGTCCGATCAGTTCGAGGCTCGCGTCGACCTCGACCATCGGCAGCCTGCGCCGCGCCGCGGCGAGCGCGTCGCCTGCCTTGGTGTGTGCCTTTTCCTTGACGCGCAACGCGTCCAGTTCGACCTGGTAGGTGCTGCGGTCGACGATCGTTGGCAAGTTCGGCATGACAGCCTCCAATGTGGCAACCTGACAGTTGCCACATTATGGCAACCTTCGAGTTGCGTCAATGGTCGGCTAGGCGGACGGCCTGCTCCCCGGCAGCGGCAGGCCCGCCTCAAGGAAGGCGAGCGCCCTGTCGATCCGGCCGAACCCGCCCTCGTCCAGCACCATGCCCTCCGACGTGTACGCGACCGCCAGCATCACGCCGACCAGCGCACCCGCGAACGCACGCAACTCGGGGCTCTCCGGGTCCAGGCCGACCCGTTCGGCTACCAGGTTCGCGAGCAGGTCGATCGAGCGCCGGTACTCGGTGTACATGGCCGCGCGCAGCTCCGGCACGGTCTCCATCAACTGGTGGCGGTACGCCTCGCGCTCGATGTTTTCCGGATCAAGGCCGGAGAACACCGCCCGCACCGACCGGCGCAGCGCCTCCACCACCGAGACCTCCGGCGGCTGCGCGCGGAACGCCGCGATCAGCAGCGGGTCGTAGTCATCGGAGATGACCACGTCCTCCTTGGTGGGGAAGTAGCGGAAGAACGTGCTCGGCGAGACCTCGGCGGCCTCCGCGATCTTCTCCACCGTGGTCTCGCCATAGCCCTGCTCGCGGAACAGGCGCATCGCGTGCTGGCGGATGCTCGCCCTGGTCCGCGCCTTCTTTCGTTCCCGCAAGCCGACGGTCGGCCGACCCGGGTCGCCGACCGTCGACTGTTGGTGATCCTCAGCCAACGACTTCACGCTCCCCTTCCACACTCTGCACTGCCGCACTCTGCACTGGCTTGGTCTCCGTTCCGCTCATCGTCGCAGATCGAGCGGGCAACAGCGTGATCGCGACCAGCGCGCCGAGCAACGCGAGTCCACCTGAGACCCACAGTGTCTGGTCGAGCCCGTGCACGAACGCGGTCCGCACACTGGCCAGCAACGGCGCCGAACCGAGCCGGTCCGCGACCGCGACCCCGCCGGTCACGCCGGTGCGTACCGCGTCAGCGGCCTGTCCGGGCAGGCCGGTCAGGTGCAGTCCGCTCTGGTAACCGGAGCTGAGCACGGTGCCCAGAATGGCGACGCCGATCGCCCCGCCGGTCTGCCGCAGCGCGGACATGACAGCCGATCCGATGCCGCTGCGCTCGGCGGAGAGTGGGCTCATCGCCGCGTTCATCGCGGTGGGCATGGCAAACCCGAGGCCGAAGCCGAACACCGCGAACCACGCGGCCACGAATCCGTAACCGCTGCCGAGGCCGGTCGTCGCGCCGACACCCAGTCCCACCGCCATGACCAGGTAGCCGATGGTGGCAGTGATCTTGGCGCCCGCCTTCGTCGCGACCGGACCGGCGACCCGGGTGCCGACCAGCATGCCGCCGATCATCGGCAGCAGCCGCAGCCCGTTGCCGAGCGCGTCGGTGTGTTCGATCGCCTGGAAGTACTGCGGCATCGCGAACAGCAGTCCGACCATGGCGAAGTTGACCAAGGTGGCGAGCGTCGTGCCCCAGGTGAAACTCGGCGACCGGAACAGCGACATGTCCACCAGTGCGCGGGTGCCCATTCGCCGTTGCCACAACACGAATCCGACCAGCACCACCGCACCGGCCAGCAGCGGCACCAGTGTGCCCGCCGCGCCCCAGCCGTCCTGACCGGCCTGGATGACGCCGTAGGTGATGCCGAGCAGGCCGACGCTGGAGGTCAGCACGCCGACCCAGTCCAGCCGGCCCCGCGCCGAACTCCGCGACTCCGGCAGCAGTGCAAGCACCGCGACCAGCGCGATCAGCACCATCGGCACGTTGATCAGGAAGGCCGAACCCCACCAGAAGTTGTCCAGCAGCCAACCGCCGATGATCGGCCCGAGCGGAATGCCGATCATGGTCGACGTCGCCCAGATCGCGATCGCGCGGGGGCGTTCCGCCTCGGTGAACAGCACCGGCAGCACTGACATGGTCAGCGGCATCAGGAACGCGGCGGCCAATCCGAGCAGTGCGCGGGCCGCGATCAACGTGCCGGAGTTCGGCGCGTACGCGCAGCCCAGCGACGCGATGCCGAACATGATCAACGCGATGATCAGGAATTTCCGCCTGCCGAACCGGTCGCCGAGCGTCCCTGCCGGGAGCAGCGCGGCGGCGAGCACGAGCGTGTATCCGCTGGCGAACCACTGGAGTTCGCTGGTGGACGCGTGCAGATCGGTGGCCAGCGTCGGCAGCGCCACGTTCAGCACGGTCAGATCGAGGCCGACCGCCAGCATGCTCAGCGCGAGCGCCGCCAGCGCCCACCACTTCCGGGTCCCGTTCATGACATCCCCCATCTTTCGAGAGTTCATATGAAGTGATAGTAGCTACCATTAGATGGCGTGAGTCAAGATATTGTTATGGCATGATCGGCGACGTGCTGGCAAAACGTCCGATTTCTGACTTGCTGGCGGTCGACGATCCGGCCTGGCCACACCCGCGCGACCTGCTGGAACGCGCGACCGTGCCGGTGACCGGTGCTACCGGTCGAACCGCAGGCCGGAGCGGACGTGCTCTACCGGCTCCAGGTCACCGCGCGCTCCTGGCTCGGCGCGTTCGCACTGCACGCCGGCGCCGTGCTGCGAGCCCGGGTGTCTCGTGATCGCGCTTGACGTGCTCGGCGGCCGG
>DASXOJ010000046.1:0-151434 GCA_036494465.1 Pseudonocardiaceae bacterium | reverse complement strand
TTGCCTGGATTATCCGCGGAAACGTTCGCGGAGCGCGAATTTCTGGATCTTGCCGCTCGCGGTGCGCGGCATGGCGTCGATGACCACGACCGAGGTCGGCTTCTTGTAGGAGGCGAGCAAGCCTCGGCAGTGCTCGACGATCTCGGCTTCGGTGGGCGGATCGGCCGGGTCGAGCGCGGTGACGATGGCCAGCGGGGTCTGGCCCCACTTCTCGTGCGGGACGCCGATCACCGCGACCTCGGCGACCTTGGCATGCGCGTCGACGGCGGCTTCGACCTCGGCGCAGTAGATGTTCTCGCCGCCGGAGATGATCATGTCCTTCTTGCGGTCGACGACCCAGATGAACCCGTCTTCGTCCATTGTGCACAGATCACCGGAGTGGAACCACCCGCCCGCAAAGGCTTCCTCGGTCGCTTGCGGCTTGTTCCAGTACTCGCGCATCACGGTCGGGCCGCGATAGACGATCTCCCCCACTTCGCCGATCGCGACGTCGTTCAGGTCGTCGTCCACGATCCGCGCCTCGACCCCGTACAGCGGCGTGCCGACCGAACCGAGTTTGCGCATCGCGTCTTCACCGCGCAGCAGGCAGATCGTCGCGGAAGTCTCGGTCTGGCCGAACGCGGTGTACGCGGGCGCCTGCGGGAAGGTCTCGGCGAGCGCGGTCAACAGCGACGGCTGGGCGGGCGCCGCACCCCAGTAGATCCGGCGCAGCGGCAGGTCGCGTTCCCTGATGCCGGGCAACGCGCACAGCGCCTGCCACTGGTTCGGCACCAGGAAACAGCTGGTGACCTGTTCGCGCGCGAGCAGATCGGCGAACGCGGCCGGGTCGAAGGTCGGTGCGGAGTAGACGACGATCCGGCCGCCGGTGAGCAGGCGCGGCAGGATGTTGCCGACCCCGGCGATGTGGAACATGGGCACGCCGAGCAGGGTCGTGCGGTCTTCCGGCAGGACGCCGCCGCTGGACACCGAGCTCAGCAGGATGACGGTCGACAGGTTGCGGTGGGTGAGCACCGCGCCTTTCGGCCGACCGGTGGTGCCCGAGGTGTACATGATGAACGCGGGTTCACCCTCGTCCACGTCGATGTCGAGCGGTTCGTCGGTCATCGCGGCGATCGCGGCTTCGTAGGACTCCGCGCGGGGCAAGGCGTTGTCGGTGGCGAGTACGACCGGGGGCAGGTCGAGGTCGGCCACGGTGGCGGCATCGGCGGCGTCGACGATCAGTGCTGCCGCGCCGCTGTCCGCGAGGACATAGGCCACTTCCGCTGGTACCAGGCGGAAGTTGATCGGCACCACGATCGCGCCGAGGCGCAGGCCCGCGTAGTACGCCTCGACGGTCTCCAGCCGGTTGCGCATCAGCACCGCGAGCCGGTCGCCGCGTCCGATGCCGCGCTCGGCGAGAGCACGCGCCAGCCTGGTGACGCGCTGGTCGAGTTGGGCGTAGCTGAGCCGGATGTCGTCCATCTGGATGGCGACCCGGTCGGCGTAGCGGCGCGCGGAGGCGGCGAGTTGGCTGCCGAACGACTGGCGACCTGCTGCCCGCGCCGTGGTTACGTCGTCGGTCATGATCGCGTGCCTCCTGGTCTGGTGGATGGTCGCGATCGACGCTTGGCCGGGCGGTGTTCGAGCATGCCGAGAGCCAGGGTGACGTACCGGTCGGCGAGTTCCTCCGGAGTGAGCTCACCGCCGAGGTGGTACCACCTGGCGACCGCATGGCACATGGTCAGCAGCGCGCGGGCCGCCTCGACCGGGTGCTCGGTGTGGAACGCTCCGTTGTGGACGCCATCGGTGACGACCGCGTGCACCTGCTCGTCGAGCCGGTCCCGCATGCCGATGTACACGGCGCGGTTGTCCGGTTCCAGACTGCGGATCTCCGAGTCGAGCAGGCCCTTCGAACCGCGGTACGCCATGAACCGCACCATGCACTCGACCAGCGCCGAGACCCGCGCGACCGGATCGGGACCCGCTTCGGCCAAGGCGATCCGGCATTTGTCCAGCAGCGATTCCATCGACCCGGACAGCAGCGCGTACAGCATCGCCTGCTTGTTCTCGTAGTGGTAGTACAGCGCGGGCACGGTCACCCCGACCCGGCGCGCGATGTCGCGTACCGAGGTGCCGTGATAGCCGTGTTCCTCGAACGCGGCCAGCGTGTGCAGGAGGATCGGCGAGAGCTCGGCGGGTGCCGAGACCCGCCAGTCCTCGCTGGTGTCCGCTGCCACGCTCAGATCCCGAGTCGGTCGGCCAACGCGAGCCGCGCGGAAATCCCGCTGCCGAGCAGGAGCTCGTTGGATTTCGCGCGCTTGTAGTAGAGGTGCGCGTCGTGCTCCCAGGTGTAGCCGATGCCACCGTGCACCTGCACGTTTCGCATAGCCGCCTGGAAGGCGGCAGGGAGCGCGGTGACGCGGGCGTGCGCTACCGCGCGCGGGAACTCGGCCGGGTCGTGGTCTGCCGACCAGGCGGCGCCGCGCAGCACCGAGTAGGCCAGCTCGTAGTCCACATAGGAATCGACGCAGAGGTTCTTGACCGACTGGTAGGAACCGATGTAGCGACCGAACTGCACGCGCACCTTTGCGTAGTCGACCGCCATGGTCAGCGTTTGCTGAAGCACGCCAACGGATTCGGCGGCCAGCGCGAGCGTGGCGAGGTCGGCGATCTTCTCCAGTGCCGCGACCGGATCGGACGCCGTGAGGTGCACCGCCGGGGTTTCGTTGAGGTCGAGGCGGGCGAAGCGGCGGGTCGGGTCGAGGCCGACCAGCGGCGCGCGGGTGAGCCCTGGCGCGTCGCCGGTGACGACGAAGAAGGCCGGGCCCTCCGGGCTGTTCGCCAGGACGATCAGCAGGTCGGCGGTCAGGCCGTCCAGTACCAGGTTCTTGCTGCCGGTGAGGTGCCAGCCGTCCGGGTCCGGGGTGGCGATGGTGCGGGTGTCGGTCGCGGCCCAGCGACTGGTGTCCTCGGCGATCGCGACCGTGGCCAGCGATTCGCCCGCCGCGATGGCGGGCAGCAGTTGGGCTCGCGCGGACTCGTCGTCCAGGGCGAGCAGCGTGTCGGCGGCGAGGACGGTGGAGAGGTACGGGGCGGGCAGCAGGGCGCGGCCCATTTCCTCCAGTACTATTGATCGTTCGACCTGACCGGCGCCGACCCCGTCGTACTGTTCGGGAATGGCCAACGCGACCAGACCCAGTTCGCCTGCGAGCCGCCGCCACAGGGCGCGGTCGAAATCCGTTTCGCCGTCGACGACGGCGCGGACCTTGTTCATCGGCGATTCGGCGCGCAGGAACTTGCGCACGGTGGCGCGCAGGTCTTCCTGTTCCGCGGTGAGAACCAGTTCCATTGTGGACGCTCCTGTCATTCCGCGCGCTGGGTGCCGACCTTGAGTTCCCGGAATGGCACGTCGCGGTCGACCGACGGTTCCTTGGCCAGGCCGAGCACGCGCTCGCCGATGATGTTGCGCTGGATCTCGTTCGTACCGCCCGCGATCGCGGCGGCGGGCTGGCCGTTGATCATCAACGCCCGGTCGACCGCGTGCGAATCGTCTGCCGCCGCCGCGACCACGCCTGGTCCGCCGACGGTTCCTGCCACCTCGATGGCGAACGCGGAGTTGAGGGCGCCGACGAGCTTGGCGACCGAACCGCGCGCGCCGGGCGGCTTGCCCGCGTTGGCTTCCTGCCGCAGTCGCGTGTTGAACAGTTGCAGCGCGCGCTGGCGGGCGTAGAGGTCGGCGAGTTCGGCGCGCACGTTCGCTTCGCCGAGCAGGTTGTTGGCGCGGGCGTCTGCGGCGAGCACGTCGAACGCGAACGGGTCGGAGCGCCGAGCGGCGGTGGTGCCGATGAACACGCGCTCGTGCCCGAGCATCGTGACCGCTGCCGCCCAGCCACCGCCGACGGTGCCGATCACCGAATCCGCGCTCAACCGGGCGTTCTCGAAGAAGACCTCGTTGAACGGCGCGCGTCCGGTCATGTCACGCAGTGGGCGCACGTCGACGCCGGGCGCGCGCATGTCCACGACGAACATGGTCAGGCCCTGGTGTTTCGGCACATCGGGGTTGGTACGCGCGAGCACCGCGCCGTAGTCGGCCAGTTGGGCGTTGGTCGTCCACACCTTCTGGCCGTCCAGCACCCACTCGTCGCCGTCGGGCACCGCGCGGGTTTGCAGGCTGGCCACGTCCGATCCGGCACCGGGCTCGGAGAACAGCTGGCACCAGATCTCTTCGCCGCTCAGCATCGGCGGCAGGTAGCGCGACTTCTGTTCGTCGGTACCGAGATCGACGAGGGTCGGTCCGCACATGCCGATGCCGATGATGAACGGCCGCACCGGCAGGTCGAAATCCTTGGCAACGTCGTTGAACGCGAGCTGCGCGGACTCGCCCAAACCCTGACCGCCGTAGGCGGCGGGCCAGGTGATGCCTGCGAACCCGGCTTCGTGCATGGCGGCCTGGAATCGTTTGGCCACCCCGAGATCGTCGCTGTCCTGCGCGGGAACGTTGGCGGTGAGCCAGGCCCTGGCCCTGGTGCGGAAGTCGTTCTGGTCGACCATGGCCACGGACTTTACTTATCGCTCGCTAAGCTGTCTACCGCAGTTCGTAGCGGACCGGCAGGTGCTTCAACCCGCCGACGAACGTGGTCGCGATCCCCTCCGCCGGACCGGCCAGTTCGATCGACGCCAGCCGGGGAATCAACTCGCGGAACAACGATGCGATCTCCAACCGGGCCAGCGCGGCACCGAGGCAGTAGTGCACACCGAAGCCGAAGGCGAGGTGCCGGTTGGGCGTGCGGGCGACGTCGAAGGTGAACGGGTCGGCGAAGATCTCCTCGTCCCGGTTGGCCGACGGGTAGCACAGCAGCAGCGACTCGCCTTCGCGGATCCGCGTGCCGCGCAGCTGGTAGTCCTCGGTCGCGGTGCGCATGAACCCCTTCACCGGGGTCACCCAGCGAATCATCTCCTCGGCGGCCGACGCCATCAGTTCAGGGGCGGCGCGCAGGCGGTCGAGTTGGTCCGGGCGTTCGATCAACGCGTGCAGGCCGCCCGCGATGGTGGAGCTCGTGGTGTCGTGACCGGCGGTCGCGATGATCACGTAGTAGCCCGCCGCGTCCTTGTCGGAGAGCAGTTCGCCGTCCACGCGCGCGTTCGCGATGGTGGAGGCGAGGTCTTCGCCGGGGTTCGCGCGACGTTCTTCGGTGAGGCGGTGGAAGTAGCCGAGCATGTCCAGGGCCGCCTGGTAGGCGGCCTGCGGGTCGCTGTTGCGCTGCCGGTCCGGGTCCTGGCCGCCGAACATCTCCTGGGTCAGCAGGAGCAGCCTGCCGAAGTCGGATTCGGGCAGGCCGAGCAGCGAGAGGATCACGTAGAGCGGGTAGTTGATGGCGATGTCGGTGACGAAATCGCAGCTGCCGCCGAGCTCGGCCATCCGGTCGACGTAGCGCTTGGCCAGCTCGTCGATGCGCAGCTGCATGGTGTGCAGGGTCTTGGGCCGGAACCAGTCCGCCGCGATCGGGCGCAGCGCGCGGTGGCGCGGGTCGTCGATGTGCACGAGGGTCTCCAGCGGCCTGCCCTCCTCGTCGGCGCGCTTGTCCATGGCGGCGCTGTCCAGGATGGGTCGTGGCTGGTTCAGGAACCGGGCCTGCTGGCGCTCGATCTCGATGATGTCGGCGTGCTTGGTGACCGCCCAGAACGGGTTGATCTCGGGCAGCGGATCCACCCAGTGCACCGGGTCGGCGCTGCGCAGCAGGGTCGCGGCGGCGTGCAGCCGGGCGTCCTCGGCGTAGGCGGCGGGTGTGGCGAGTTCGAGTCCGGCGCGGTGGAGTTCGGCGTCGGCGGGCATGCTTGACGTGGTGGGCACGGGTCCATAGCTTAGTGAGCGATCGCTAAGTGATGAAGGGCGATGAGTGACTATGTATCCAGGCACCCATGCAGCGCTCACCCCGGACAAACCCGCGGTCGTGCACAGCGGCACCGGTGCCTCGATCAGCTACGCCGAACTCGACCAGAACTCGATCCGCCTCGCCCGCTACCTGCACGATGCGGGCTTGCGCCCGGGCGACGACGTCGCGATGCTGACCGACAACGATCCGCGCTGCTTCGAGGTGTACTGGGCGGCGATGCGCTCGGGCCTCTACATCACCGCGGTCAACCGCTATCTCGCGCCTGCCGAGGCTGCCTACGTCCTCAACGACTGCGGCGCCCGCGCGCTGATCGTCTCACCGAAGCTTGCCGACCTCGCGGACGCGCTTGTCCCATTGACGCCGAACGTCGAACACCGGCTCCTGTTCGACGGGTCCTATTCGGACGCACTGGCGTCGGTGTCGGACGAGCCGTTGGCGGACCAGCCGTGTGGCGCGGACATGCTCTACTCGTCCGGCACCACCGGTCGGCCGAAGGGCATCAAGCAGCCGCTGCCGGAACGCCAGGTCGACGAGCCGGGCGACCGGATGATCCCGCTGTTCGGCGCATTGTGCGGGTTCGACGAGCACAGCGTCTATCTTTCGCCCGCGCCGATCTACCACGCGGCGCCGCTGCGGTTCGGCGGCATGGTGCAGGCGCTGGGCGGGACCGTGGTGCTGATGGCCCGGTTCGACGCGGAAGCGGCACTCGCGGCGATCGAGAAGTACCAGGTGACGCACAGCCAGTGGGTGCCGACGATGTTCGTGCGCATGCTCAAGCTCGACGAGGCGGCCAGGAATCGCTACGACCTGTGCAGCCACCGGGTGGCGATCCACGCGGCGGCGCCGTGCCCGGTCGAGGTGAAGCAGCGGATGATCGACTGGTGGGGACCGATCCTGTTCGAGTACTACTCGTGCACGGAAGCCATCGGCGCGACGGTCATCGGCAGCGCGGACTGGCTGCGCAAACCGGGGTCGGTCGGTCGCGCGGGGCTCGGGATCATCCACGTGTGCGGCGAGGACGGCGCCGAGCTGCCGGTGGGCGAGATCGGGGTGGTGTACTGGGAGAACGACAGCGAGATCTTCCGCTACCACAACGACGCCGTGCGGACCGTCGACGCCACTCACCCGGACCATCCCATGTGGACGACCGTGGGCGATATCGGCCGGGTCGACGAGGACGGCTATCTGTTCCTGACCGACCGTAAGGCATTCATGATCATTTCCGGTGGGGTGAACATCTACCCGCAGGAGATCGAGGACTGTTTCGCGTTGCACCCCAAGGTCGACGACGTCGCGGTGATCGGCGTGCCGGACGAGGAGATGGGCGAGGTGGTGAAAGCCGTCGTGCAGCCTGCGCCGGGCGTCGTGCCAGGTCCGGAGCTCGCAGAAGAACTGCTGGACTACGCGCGGGCGCGGATCGCGCACTACAAATGCCCGCGCACCATCGACTTCAGTGCCGACCTGCCGCGCACGCCGACCGGAAAACTGGTCAAGGGCGAACTGCGCAAGCGCTACCTGACCCACAACTGAAGGAGGTCGCCGTGCGGATCACCGCTGCCATCCTGCGCGACAAGACAGCGGAACACACGCTGGAAACGGTCGAGCTCGCCGATCCGGGGCCGGCCGAGGTCATCGTGCGGATCAGCGGGGTGGGCCTGTGCCACACCGACATGCTGCCACGCGCGCCCGCCTATCCGGCCCCGTTGCCGTTGATCGCCGGGCACGAGGGCAGCGGCGTGGTGACCGAGGTGGGCGCGGGCGTCACCGGGATCGCGGTCGGGGATCACGTGATCGCCTCGTTCGACTCGTGCGGCGCGTGCGCGAACTGCCTCGCCGCTCATCCGGCCTACTGCGCCACGTTTGCCGCGCGCAACATGAGCGGTCGCGCGCTGGACGGGTCGACGGTGGCGCGGGACACGTCCGGCGCTGAGGTGAGCGCGCGCTGGTTCGGGCAGTCCTCGTTCGCTTCGCACGCGCTGGTCGCCGCGAACAACCTGGTCGTCGTCGACGCGGATCTACCGCTGGAGATGCTGGGGCCGCTGGGTTGTGGCGTACAGACCGGCGCCGCGTCGGTGTTCACCGCACTGGGCCTGCGACCGGGCGAGAGCATCGTGGTGTTCGGCGTCGGCGCGGTCGGGTTGTCGGCGGTGATGGCCGCGCGGGTGGCCGGCGCGACCACGATCGTCGCGGTCGACCGGCTCGAATCGCGGCTTGAGCTGGCCACCGAACTGGGTGCGACGCACGCGCTCGCCGCCGATGCCGACCTGGTCGGCGAGATCCACCGGATCACCAACGGCGGCGCACAGTACACAGTGGACACCACAGGCGTGCCGGACGTGATCCTGGCCGCGGTGAACGCGTTGCGGGTGAGCGGGACATGCGGATTGCTGGGGGTGCCGCAGGGCGAGATGACGTTCGACCCGCGCATCCTGTCCTTCGGCAAGACGATCACGGGCATCATCGAGGGCGACGCGGTGCCGAGGCGGACCATCCCCGAGCTGATCGAACTGTGGCGCCAAGGTCGCTTCCCGTTCGACCGGCTGGTCAGCACGTTCCCGCTGGAGCGGATCAACGAGGCGGAGCAGGCGATGGCGCGCGGCGATGTGGTGAAGCCGGTGCTCGTTCCCGCTGCCTAGCTGTCGCGAGCACCGAACCGCCGAGGATCAGCACGAACGCTGCGATGGTCAGCGGCGTGATGGTCTCGTTGAGCACGAGCGCGCCCGCCAATACCGCGATCGGCGGGTTGAAGTAGGTGAATACCATCGCCCGGCCCGGCCCTTCGGCACGGACCAGCGCGAAGAAGACGATGAAGCCGAGCGCGGTGCAGACCAGGCCGAGCCCGATCAACGCGAGCAGCACGCGGGTGCCCGGAAACGACGCAGGCCAGGTGAGCACGGCAGCGGGCGCGTAGAGGATCGCGGCGAAGCCGAGGCTGGCGCTGGTCATCAGCGGCCCTGGCACATCGGCGAGTTTGCTCGCGACGATGCGCGGCGCGATCGCGTAGAGGATCGCGGTGATCAGCACTTCCACGATGGCGAACGTATCGCCGCCGCCGTGGGTCAGGTCCGGTCCGGCGAGCACAACGACGCCGCCGAACCCGACCAGCAACCCGGTCCAGCGCACCGGTCCGAGCCGCTCCTTCGCGCGGTCCAGCAACGCGCCGACGATCGGCACCGCCGCGATCAGCATGCCGGTCAACGAACTCGGCAGGCGGTGTTCCGCGTCCGGCAACAGGAACCAGGGCACCAGGATCTCGGTGCCCGCGAACGCGAGCAGCCACAACCAGTGCCTGCGCAGAATCGCGAATCCGCCACGGCGCAGCGCGAACGGCAGCAGGGCGAGCGCGCCGATGCTGGTGCGCGCGAACACCAGCACCCACACCGAGACGCCGTCGTCCGCGATCTTGATCAGCAGATACGGAATTCCCCACAGCAGCGCCATCAACCCGAACAACACCCAGCCACGCCTGCTCATGACGGCAGTTCAGCCGATGCGGTGGACGCTGTCTTGAACGCTGTTGCGGAAGCTGCCCGGGGTGACCCCGACGACGCGCCGGAACCAGCGGGTCAGGTGTGCCTGATCCGCGAAACCTGCCAGCGCCGCCGCCTCGGCGGGCCGATGTCCCTCGACCAGCAGGCAACGCGCCCGGTTGACCCGGTACTGGGCCAGCCAGGTGTAGGGCGGCATGCCGACCTCGGCGTGGAAGGCGCGCAGCAGCTGGAACCGGGACAGGCCGAACTCGGCGGCGATATCGGCCAGCGACGGCGGGTCGAGCAGTTCGTCGGCGAGCCGGGCCATGGTGGCGCGCGCGACCCGGTGCCCGGCCTGCGGACCGGAACGGCGCGGGCCCGGTTCGGCGTGCCGGGCGAGCAGCGTGGCGAGTCCGCTGGTCAGCCGGGTTTCCGCTTCGAGCCGGTCGGCTCCCGCGGTGAGCGCCAGATGCGCGGCGAGCAGCGCGTCGGCGAGTTCCGGGTCGGCCACGATCGGCACCGGGAAGTGCGGTGCGGCCAACCCGGACTCGGCGACCAGCGACGCGGCCGGATACATGGCGCGGTAAGCGAAACCCTCCGGAATCGCCGAATATCCGGTGTGCGGTTCGCCGGGTTCGAGGATGACGACCGTGCCGGGGCTCGCGTGCCACTTGGTACCCCGGTAGTCGAGCACCTCGACGCCCTCCGAACAGACCCCGATCGAGAATTCCTCGTGCGCGTGCGGGGCGAACCGGTGGTGCACGAAGCGCGCGTCGAGCAGGTCCAGCGGCAGGTCGGGGCGCGCGGCTACCCGCGTCCACCGCGACCGTTCGCCATCCCGCATACCGCGAAACTACGCCGGATCAGGTGGTCTTGAGCGCGCCACCGTCCATGATGTATTCGGCGCCCGCGACGCTGGCGGACTTCGGCGAGACCACGAACGTGATCAGGTCCGCGATCTCCCGGGGTTCGACCAGTCGACCGGTGGTCATGCCGCTGGCCTCCGGCATCGCCTCGATCAGCGTCGCCTGGTCGATGCCCTGTGACGCGGCGATGGCCGCGCCGACCGGGCCTTCCCACAGGTAGGTCAGGGTCGGGCCGGGACTGACCGTGTTGACACGCACGCCCTGCGGGCCGAACTCCTCGTTCAGCGCCTTGCCCAGCGCGTTGAGCGCGGCTTTCGCGGTGGTGTAGTTCGCGGGCGCGGTGCCGGGCGCGCGTCCGCCGATGGAGGAGACGTTGACGATGTTCCCCTTGGTGCGCAGCAGACCCGGCAGGGCGAGCCGGATGGTGCGCACGGTGGCGAAGAAGTTGATGTCGAAGCCCTCGGTCCAGGAATCGTCGGTGAGCTGCAGGAAGGTACCCAGCATGTCCGCCGAGCCCCCACCGACGTTGTTGACCAGGATGTCCAAGTCGCCGAGCGCGTCCAGCGCGCTGCCGATACCGGTCCGCACACCGTCCGCAGTGGACAGATCTGCGGTGACCACGATGGCGCCGGTCTCGTCGAGATCGGCGTTGGTGGTCCGGGCGACGGCTGCCACCTTCACCCCCTCTGCGGTCAGCGCGCGGACTATGGCCAGCCCGATCCCCTTGCTCGCGCCGGTCACCAGCGCGGTCCGGCCAGCCAGTTCGAGATCCATGATTGACTCCCCATTCAGATCATGTTGGTCGCAACTCGACCATTAAATGCAACATCTATGTTGCAAGTCAAGTATAACTTGCGACGCGGCGGTACGATCTGAGCGTGACCGACTGGGTGTTCCTGGACGACGTGGTGAACTCCGGCGAGCGGCTGCGCGCGGATGCCCGTGCGACCGTCCTGGAGATCCTGGCCGCCGCCGACCGCGTGCTCAGCACCAACCCGACCGCGACCCTCGACGAGATCGCCACCGAAGCCGGGGTCGCGCGCACCACCATCCACCGCAGGTTCGCCACCCGCGAACTGCTGCTGCGCGCGCTGGACCGGTGGGCAGTGCACCAGATCGCGACCGCGCTCGACGAGGCCAGCCCGGAGACCGCGCCGCCCTACGTCGCGCTCTACCAGGCGACCGCGAACGTGCTGCGCATCAAGATCAACCTGGCCTTCACCCAGGACAACAGCGACTCCCCCGACCCTGCCCAGGCCGCGCACGACGCCGTCGCCGAGCGCGCGGACGCCCTGCTGGCCAGGGCGAAAGCAGCGGGCGTGCTGCGCGAGGATACGTCGATCCGGTGGGCGCGCCGGGTCTACTTCGCGCTCGTGCACGAAGCCGTGCTCGCCTCGTCACCCGACGACGACCCTGCCCAGCTCGCCTCGCTCGTGCTCGACACGTTCTGCCGGGGCTTCGGCCCGGCATGACCTTCCTGGCTGATCTCACCGCGCAGCTCGCCGGCCTGCCGACCGTTCAGTCGGTCGCGCTCGGTGGTTCGCGCGCGGCGGGCACGCACCGGCCGGACAGCGACTGGGACCTGGCCCTCTGCTACCGGGGCGAGTTCGATCCCGCCGATCTGCGCGCGCTCGGTCATCCCGGCGACGTGTCCGAGATCGGCGGCTGGGGCGGCGGTGTGTTCAACGGTGGCGCCTGGCTGACCGTCGACGGCCGCCGGGTCGACGTGCACTATCGCGATCTTGCCGTGGTCGAACACGAGCTGGCGGAAGCCGGCGCTGGACGCTTCCACTGGGAGCCGCTCGCGTTCCACCTCGCGGGCATCCCGAGTTATCTGGTCGTCGCCGAGTTGGCGGGAAATCGGGTGCTGCACGGCGAACTGCCCACACCGGACGGTTACCCGGACGCGCTACGCCGATCGGCCCAGGAGTTCTGGCGGGCGAACGCGGCCATGACCCTGCACTACGCCACCGCGAACCATGCGCCCGCCGGTCGGGTGACCGAGGTCGCGGGCACGCTCGCGCTGGCCGCGACGCAGACCGCGCACGCGGTGCTGGCCGGTCGGGGCGAGTGGGTCACCAACGAGAAAACCTTGTTGCAACGTGCAGATCTCCGCGACATCGACGCGATCATCACCGGTCTGAGTGCGTCACCCGACGCGCTGCTCGCCGCACTCGCCACCGCCGAAACCCGCCTGACCAGCGCATCCTGAGCCGTTACCGAACAGAAACCAACTTTCCCAGGCACTCCGGGTTTGGTCATGGCGGGCGTCGGCTACTCCCCTTTCGGCCCGGAGACGGGTCCCCCAGTCTGATCACGG
Source organism: Pseudonocardiaceae bacterium (assembly GCA_036494465.1). Classification (GTDB taxonomy): domain Bacteria; phylum Actinomycetota; class Actinomycetes; order Mycobacteriales; family Pseudonocardiaceae; genus CAJCJE01. The sequence continues at coordinate 138,905 of DASXOJ010000046.1, read as the reverse complement.
AAGCGCCGGCGGTGCCAAGACCCGTCGGCGCTTCGCCTTTTTCCCTGGTATGTGGAAAATCGCAGCGAAACGTCACAGCCACCCGGCATCATGAACGCGTGGACAGAACGTTCCAGGTCGACCTGCGCGGCGTCGTCGATCTGTTGAGCCTGCACCTGTATTCCAGCCCCCGGGTCTACGTCCGGGAGCTGCTGCAGAACGCCGTCGACGCGGTCACCGCGCGCCGCGCCCTCGAACCGGCCGCGCCGACCGAGATCACCGTGACCATGAGCGGCGGTGGGCTGGAGATCACCGACAGCGGCATCGGCTTGACCGAGGCACAGGTGCACGAGCTGCTGGCCACCATCGGCCGCAGCTCCAAACGCGACGATCTGGGCTTCGCGCGTCAGGAGTTCCTCGGCCAGTTCGGCATCGGCTTGCTCTCCGCATTCCTGGTCGCGGACGAGGTCACCGTGCGGACACGGTCGGTTTCGCGCGCGCCCGCCGTCGAATGGGTCGGTCGCGCGGACGGGACGTACACCATCAAACCGGGCGACCGCACCGAGATCGGCACCACGGTCAGGCTGACGCCGAGGCAGGGCGCGGCCCAGTGGTTCGACGAGCAGACCGTGCTCGACCTGGCTCGGCTCTACGGTTCGCTGTTGCCCTTCCCGGTCACCGTTTCCGGCACCGCGATCAGCGGCGCGGGCGCGCCGTGGCGGGCCGACGACCGGCCGGTCGGCCAGCGGCGCGCTGATCTGGTCGGCTACGCGCAGGAAACGTTCGAGCTGACCCCGTTCGACGTGATCGAGCTGGCCGCGCCCGAGGCCGGGCTGACCGGTGTCGCCTACGTGCTGCCGTTCCCGACCAGCCCGGCGGAGCGCGCGGGGCACCGGGTCTACCTCAAGCACATGCTGCTCGCCGAGAGCGCTGCGGAGTTGTTGCCGGACTGGGCGTTCTTCGCGCGCTGCGTGGTCGACTCGACCGAGCTGCGCCCGACCGCCAGTCGCGAGGACCTCTACGCGGACGAGCTACTCACGCACACCCGCGAGGTGCTCAGCGGGCAGATCCGCGGCTGGCTGATCAGTCTGGCCAGGACGGATCCCGGGCGGCTGACCAAGTTCCTGGCCATCCACCACCTCGGCGTGAAGGCGTTGGCACTGCACGACGCGGACATGCTCGCGCTGGTCGACGAGTGGTGGCCGATGGAGACCAACGTCGGCCGGATGACGCTCGGCGAGTTCCGCGCCCGCTACGGCACGATCCGCTACACCGCGACCGCGGAGGAGTTCCGGCAGCTCGCCGCGGTCACCGCCGCGCAGGAGCTCGCGGTGATCAACGGCGGCTACACCTACGACGCCGACATCATCGAACGCCTGCCCAGCATCGTCGACGGCCTGACCGTGGAACGGTTGGACCCGACCGATCTGGCCACCCGGTTCGAACCGCTCGACCCGGACACCGAACTGGCGCTGCGCCCGTTCGTGGCGACCGCGCAGCGCGCCATGGACCGGCTCGGCACCGAGGTGCTGCTGCGCGGTTTCGAACCCGCGTCGCTACCGGTGCTCTACCTGGTCGACCGGGCCGCCGCGTTCCAGGCGCAGTTGCGCGCCACCCGGGATCGGGTCGACGACCTGTGGGCGGGGGTGCTGTCCGCATTCGACAAACCCACCGACGACCGGCCGCAGCTGGTGCTCAACCAGCGCAACCCGCTCGTCGCGCGGTTGAGCCGGATCGGTGATCCGAACCTGGTCACGTTGGCCGTGGAAGCCTTGTACGGCCAGGCATTGCTGCTCGGCTACCACCCGATCCGGCCCGCCGACGCTGCGCTGCTCAACCGCTCGTTCCTGGGTCTGCTGGAAGCGGCCGTACTGATGGAGGACAACCGGTGAACCCGACCGCCGACGAGCTCTGGACGGCACTGCACGCGATCAGCGACCTGCCCTACGGCCTCGCGAGGATCACCGCCGTCGAGGAACTGGTCAACCGCGCCGACGCCGCGCAGCTGCCCTACCTCCAGTACGCCACCCGCATGGAAGCCACCACGGCTTATCAGTACGGCGGCGAACCGGCCAAGGCATTCGTCAGTTTCTCCTGGTGTCTGGCCGCCTACGACCGGGGCGAGGGCGTCGGGAACTACACGCACAACCTGTTCTGGGACTTCAAGGCGATGGTGACCAACCTGCGGCGCTTCCCGCAGGTGCCATTGGCCCGCACCTATGCGGTGCTGGCGGACATGCAGCGCCGCTACCAGCTCGCCGGGCACGGCATGAATCCGGTGCACCAGTACCGGAGCAGCGTCGCGCGGCACATCGGCGACGCGGCCACCGCGGCCGAGCAGTACCGGTTGTGGCAGGCCGCGCCGCGTACCAGCATGTCCGACTGCGTGGGCTGTGAACCGACTTCCGTCGTCGCGCACCTGTCCTGGGGTGGGCGCGACGAGGAGGCCGTCGAGGTGGGCACGGCCGCGTTGGCCGGTCGGCTGAACTGCACCGAACAGCCGCACAGCCTGCTCACCACGTTGCTCCTCCCCTACCTGCGCACCGGCCGGCTGGCGGAAGCCACGCAGGCACATCGCAACGGCTACCGCGCCATCCAGACCAATCGCGGTGAACTGGACATGGTGGCCGAGCATCTGCTGTTCTGCGCGCAGACCGGCAACCACGCGCGCGGCCTGCAACTCGTCGAACGGCATCTGGACTGGTTGCGGCAACCGCCGACGCCGTACGCGGACATGGAGTTCTCGGCAGCGGCGGCGGGCGTGCTCGGCAAGGTGATCGAGGCGGGGCATGCCGACGTGACCGTGCGGCGGGGCTCGGACGAGATCAGCGTTGGCGCGCTGCGCGACGAGCTCGTCGAGCGCGCGCACGCACTGGCCGCGCAGTTCGACGAGCGCAACGGCAGCAGCGAGCAGAGCAGGCTGATGGCCGCGTCGATCGAGCCGGCGCAGCTCGTCGACTACCTCCCGTTGTCCGGCCCGATCCGCACATCCCAGCACCGGACGCTGCCCGAACCCGCGCAGGCGCCGAGTTATCCGGCCGAGCCGGACCGGTTGATCGAACTGGCCGAACACCAGGCCGCGGTGTTCGAGACCGACGCGGCCAAGGCGACCTGGACCCACTTCGACGAGACCTGCCGGGAACCCACGCCCGCCCAACTCGCGCGCAGGCTCAACGCGGTGGCCAACGACCAGGCCGACACCGATCCCGCGCAGGCGGAGGAAACCTGGCTGCGCGCGGCCGAACTGTTCGCGTCAGCGGGCGACGAGGCGCGCAGCCAGGCCATGCACGGGCGCCTCGCGTTCCTGTGGGCCATGAACGGTCGCGGCGACGAGGCGATCGCCAAGGCGCGCGCGGCAGCCGAGCGGGTCGACGAGATCGGCACCGGCACCGACCGCGCCAAGGCACGTTTCCGTCTGGCGGGCACTCTCGGCGCGACCGGTCACGTCGACGAGATGGGCACCGCGCTCGCCGAAGCGGCGGCGTTCGCCGAACGCGGCGAGGACCGCGAACTCCAGGCCGCGATCGCGTTGCAGCGCTCGAACTTTCTCGCCGGCCGGAGCCGGGAGAGTCTGCCCGAGGCGATCGAGTTCGCCCGGTACGCGATCGCGCGGTACGAGACCTTCGCGCCGAGCATCGCGTTGCGCACCGCCCAGATGCAGCTGGGCACCTTCCTGATGTTCACCGGTGAGACCGACGCCGCGAAGATCGCCTTCGCCCAGGCGGCGCTGGCGACCGATCCGGCAATGCGCGGCGAGGCGAACCGGTTGCGTGGCAAGCTTTCCGTCGGCAACGGCGAAGACGAACTCGCCTACGACCTGATCACCGCGGCGATCCCGGACCTCGCCGGTCCACCGCTCGCCTACGCCAGGGTGGATCTGGCCGCTGCCGCGTTGAACCTGGAACGATTCGAGGACGCGGCCGAAGCCGCCGAGGACGCGCTCACCGACCTGGAGAACTCCCGCGACATCGAGGAACTCGCGCGGTTGCGGTTCATCCTCGCCAAGTCCTACCGCGCGCTCGCCCAACCGGACCAGGCCATCGACCTACTGTCCCAAGTGGAGCAACACTGCGCAGCGCAGCAGAACTGGGCCGGTGTCGGCCAGATGCACGCGCTCAGCGGCGACATCCTGGACAAGGTGGACCGCGACGCCGAAGCGGCCGGGCACTACGCGAGCGCGGCGTCGGCGTACCACGACGCGGGCTTCGCCGTCGAGGAGCTCGACAACCTGCGCCAGTCCGCTGCCTCCTGGCACTGGGCCGGTGACAACGCGGCAGCGCTGGAAACCCTTGCGGCAGCGGACAACGCCGCCGCCCAGCTGCCCGACGACCAGCCGCAGGTGATCTGGCTGACCGCGCTGCTCAACTACGACGGGGCGCGCATCCTCGCCAACATCGAGCAGCCCGCGCAGGCGCTCCCACGCATCGAGTCGGCACGTGCCGGGTTCGTCGCGCTGGAGGCGGGCGAGCAGGTCACCATCGCGGAGGTGTTGCAGGGCCGCATCCTGCTCGAACTGGGCCGGGTTCATGATGCGGAAAACCTGCTGGCGGCGGCACTGGACACGTTGCCAGCGCACGAGGAACGGCGCAGGGAGCAGGTCACCGCGTTGATCGAGGAGATCCGGCAGGGTTCTGCGGGCTGAATCGAACCCTGGATCGACTAAGAGCGCTCTCGCGATCAGAACATGCGTACAGTGACAAGCGGTTAGAGCGCTCTCAGTACGAACCGGGAACGAGGTGCGACAGGTGCATTCCGACCATCGGCGGCCGACGCTGGAGAGCGTCGCGGCGCGCGCGGGCGTGTCGCGCGCGACGGTGTCGCGGGTCGTGAACGGGTTGCCGGTGACGTCGGCCAGCCAGGAATCCGTGCAGCGCGCCATCGCCGAACTCGGCTACGTGCCCAACCACGCCGCGCGCACACTGGTCACCCGGCGGACCGACCTGATCGCGCTGGTACTGCCGGAACCGACCACCCGGGTGTTCTCCGACGACCCGTTCTTCCCCGGCGTCATCCACGGCGTCAGTCAGGAACTGGAAGCCGCGGACAAGCAACTCGTGCTGATGCTGGCCGGTTCGGCAGCCAGTCACACCAGGATCGAACGCTCGATCGCCGCGCACCACGTGGACGGCGTGATGCTGGCGTCGATGCACGGCGCCGATCCGCTGCCCACCGTGTTGACCAGGATCGGGATTCCGGTGGTGTGCAACGAACGTTCGCTCGGTCCGACCTCGGTGCCCTACGTCGGCGTTGACAACATGGGCGGCGCTGCGGCGGCGGTGAAGCACCTGCTGGACGCGGGACGGACGCGGATCGCCACGATCGCCGGACCGCAGGACATGATCGGCGGCATCGACCGGCTGACCGGCTACCGGGAAGCGCTGCGCGGTTCGTCGCGGCGCTCGATCGTCGCGGTCGGCGATTTCACCATGGACTCGGGCGCTTCGGCCATGCGCCAACTGCTGGAGGACGACCCCAAGCTGGATGCGGTGTTCGTCGCATCGGACCTGATGGCGGACGGCGCGTTGCAGGCGCTGCGCCAGTCCGGCCGGCGCGTGCCGGACGACGTGGCGCTGATCGGGTTCGACGACATCGCGCTCGCCGCCTACACCGATCCGCCGCTGACGACCGTACGGCAGCCGATCGTCGAGATCGGACGGCACATGGCGCGCCAGCTGTTGCGGCTGGTCGGCGGCGAAACCATCGAACCGACGGTCATCCTGCCGACCGAACTGGTGCTGCGCGGTTCAGCTTGAGGTGAAGCGTTTTTGCAGCCAGCCGACGATTTCCGCCCACTTCGGATGGGCCGGATCGAGCAGGTCGACGTGGCCGACGCCGGGGAACTCGCGGAACTCGACGGGTTCGTGCCGCTCGGTCGCCGCGCTCAGGTAGTTGCGGCCGTAGCGAATCGGCACCACGTCGTCGTCGATCCCGTGCACCGCGAGCACCTGCACCGTGCCGGAGTTGAGCATGGTCGGCGAGGTCCACGCGTAGCGTTCGGGATATTCGGCGGCGTGCCCGCCGAGCAGCGCGGTCAGCTCGGTGGCGAGCCGGCCGCGATCCGCGTCGGTGGCGACCAGGTCGAGCACACCGGACAGGGAAACCGCGCCGATCGGCAGCACCCTTGGCGCGAAACCCGGTGCCTGCCTGGGCAGATCGGGCCTGCTCGCCGCCCACACCGCGAGTTGTCCGCCGACCGCGTGGCCGACGGTGATCACCCTGCGGTGATCAAGCGAATGCCCCAGATCCTGCACCGCGTCGATGGCGGCGGCGACGTCGGCGAAGGCGCCGGGCCAGCCTGCGCGGGCGCGGTATTCGACGTGCCACACCGCATATCCCCTGGCGCGCAGGTCGTGCGCGAGCGCGATCGTCGAGTGGTCGCCGTGAATCAGCGCGACGACCGGGAAGGGGCCGGAGCCCTGCGGTAAGTACAGGTCACCGAACTGGGCGGGATCCGGACCGTAGCTGACGGTGCGGTTCGGCTGCTGGACGGACATCGTTGACCTCCCGGCGAACCCTGCGTGAACAGTCTCTGCTGATCGTCAACATGACTGACTATTCAACGCATTCCGGTAGGTGATCCAGCGCACGGATCAGATGTTCGGCGCTTCCGCCCCGATCGAGGTGTCGTCGCCGTGACCGGTGTGCACCACCGTGTCCGGCGGGAGGACGAGCAGCTTCGCCTTGATCGACGCGACGATCGTGTCGAAGTCACTGTACGAGCGCCCGGTCGCGCCGGGACCGCCGTTGAACAGCGTGTCCCCGGTGAACACCAGCCCAAGCTCGGGCGCGTGCAGGCAGACCGCGCCGGGCGCGTGGCCCGGGGTGTGCAGCACCCGCAGGCCGGTGCCCGCGATCGAAATGGTCTGACCGTCCGCGAGTTCGCCGTCCGGCTCGCGATCCGGGTGGGTCATCGCCCAGAGCACATGGTCGTCCGGGTGCAGCAGGATCGGCGCGCCGATCTTCTCGGCCAGCGCGGGCGCGGCGTTGACGTGGTCGTCGTGCGCGTGGGTGCAAACGATCGCGACGAGCCGCCGGGAACCGACGGCCGTCGCGATCGCGTCCGCGTCATGGGCGGCGTCGATCACCAGCACCTCGTCGTCGTCTCCGATCAGCCACACGTTGTTGTCCACGTCCCAGGCGCCACCGTCGAGGTGGAAGGTGCCGGACGTGACGATGTGCTCCACCCTGGCGGTCATGGGCCCACCATAACGCGGGGCCGATCAGAACCCGGCGACCTCATGCGGGCGGTACGGCTCCTCGAGCTGGGTGATCTGCTCGGCGCCGAGATCGACGTCCAGGGACGCGATGGCGTCGTCGAGGTGGTGCTGCTTGGTCACGCCGACGATCGGCGCGGTGATCACGTCGCTGGCCAGCACCCAGGCGAGCGCGACCTGCGCCATCGGCACGCCGAGCTGCTTGGCCACGTGACCGACCCGCTCGATCACCGCGTTGTCGTTCTGCTCCTGCGGGTAGAGGCTGCTCACGAACTTGTCCTCGGTCGAGCGACTGGTGGACAGGTCACTCGGCTCGCGGGTCAGTTTGCCGCGCGCGAGCGGGCTCCACGGAATCACCGCGATCCCCTGGTCCTCGCACAGCGGCAGCATTTCCCGTTCTTCCTCGCGGTAAATCAGGTTGTAGTGGTCCTGCATCGAGGAGAACCTGGTCCAGCCGTTGAGGTCCGCGGTGTAGAGGGCTTGCGCGAACTGCCAGGACGCCATTGAGGACGCGCCGATGTAGCGCGCCTTGCCCGCCTTGACCACGTCGTGCAGCGCTTCCAGCGTTTCCTCGATTGGCGTCAGCTCGTCCCAGCGGTGGATCTGGTACAGGTCAACGTAATCCGTGCCGAGCCTGCGCAGGCTGTTGTCGAGCTCGGCCATGATCGCCTTGCGCGACAGGCCGGCACCGTTGGGACCTGGGCGCATGCGGCTGTACACCTTGGTCGCGATCACGACGTCCTCGCGCGAGGCGAAATCCTTGAGCGCACGGCCGGTGATCTCCTCGCTGCTGCCCTGCGAGTAGACGTTCGCCGTGTCGAAGAAGTTGATACCGGCCTCGATGGCGCGCCGGATGAACGGGCGGGACTGTTCCTCGTTGAGTGTCCAGCCCCGATCGCCTTCGCCGAAGCTCATGCAACCGAGGCAGATCCTGGACACTTCCAAACCGGTCGAGCCGAACTTGCGGTACTCCACCTGATGCCCTCCCTATTCGTGGTTGTTCAGTTTTGATTCTTCGGCGTCCAACCTGCCACGAACTTGTACCGGTCGCCGCGAAGGATCGACCGCGCCCATTCGACCGGCCGCCCGTGCGCGTCAAAGGACTGCCTGCGGATCAGGAACATCGGCTGGCCGACCTGCGCGTCCAGCAGCCGCGCCTCGGCCGGACCGGCCAGCACCGTCTCGACGCTCTTCTCCGCGCCGGGCAGTTCGACGCCGTAGCGGGCGGCCAGGATCTGGTGCAGCGACGCGTCCTGGGTGAGGTGTTTGCGCAGGCCGGGGAATCGGACCAGGGACAGGTGGGTGGTCTCGGCCATCACCGGGACACCGTCGGCCAGCCGCAGCCTGGCGATCCGCAGCACCCGCGAACCGGGCGTGACCGCGAGCCGCTGCGCCAGTTCGTCGTCGGCGGGCACGGGGAGCAGTTCGAGCAGCCGGGAGGACGGCACCCGGCCGTGGCCGCGCATGTACTCGGTGTAGGAGGTCATCGCCAGCGGAAGGCGTTGCGCCTGCTGGGGTTGCGCCACGAAGGTGCCCTTGCCGTGCGTGCGCAGCAGCCGCCCCTCGGCGGTGAGCTCGGCGATCGCCTTGCGGATCGTCGAGCGCGCCACCGCGAACTGACCGGCCAGGACCCGCTCGGGCGGGATCGGCCGCCCGAGCGGGATGTCCTGGAGTTCGGCGACCAGTTGATTCTTGACCTGTCGGTACTTGGGTTCGGTCACTTCTTCACCATAGGCGTCAGACGGCCACGCGACCCCCGTCGACCGGCAGCACCACACCGTGCACGAGGCTGGCCGCGTCCGAGGCCAGGAACAGGATGCCCTCGGCGATTTCGTCCGGGGTCCCGACCCGCCCGGCCGGAGCGGTGGACGCCAGCTGGTCGAGGCCATCGCCCATCGGGGAGGTGCCCTCGGTACGGGTCGGGCCGGGGCTGACCGCGTTGACCCGGACGCCGTTCGGGCCGAACTCGGCGGCCCATGCCTTGGTCAGCAGTTCGAGCGCGGCCTTGCTCGACCCGTAGAGCGCCATGCCTGCCTTGCCGAACTTGGCGACCATCGTGCTCACGTTGACGATCGAGCCGCGTCCGCGCGCGGCCATCGCCGGTGCCAACTCGGCGACCAGGTAGAACGGCGCGCGCACGTTGGTCGCGTAGACGACATCGAAATCGGTTTCGCTGGTGTCGGCGGTCGGGCCGAACGGGAACGCGCCCGCGTTGTTGATCAGCACGTCGACGTGTCCGCCGCCGAGCGTGATCGCCTGCTTGGCCAGGGCGCGCACGCTCGCGGTGTCGGCAAGGTCGGCGGCGACGAAGTCCGCGGTGCCGCCTGCCGCGCGGATCTCCTGGACGGCCCGCTCACCGCGTTCGGTGTTGCGGCCGCTGATGATCACGTGTGCGCCGCGCTGCGCCAGTTTGCCCGCGACGACTCGGCCGATGCCGCTGGTGGCGCCCGTGACCAGGGCGGTTGTGTCGGTGAACGACTCAGTCATGATCGGCTTCCTCAGTAGTTTTAGAGCTGATGCTCCAATACTGCGGAGTGAAAAATGGAGTGTCAACTCCAAAATTTGGTACGCTCGACCCCATGGGCAACGGACGGGTGAGCGCGGCCCGGCAACGCGGTACGAGCAACCACCGGCTGACCGCGAAAGGCCGCGCGACCAGGGCGCGGATCGTCACCGCCGCCTCACGGCTGATGCTCGACCGGGGCGTCGGCCGCACCACCATCGCGGACGTGCAGGCCGAGGCCGGCGTCAGCACATCGCAGCTCTACCACTACTTCGCCGACAAGGACGCGCTGGTCTACGCCGTCATCGAGCACCAGGCCGACGAGGTGCTCGGATTCCAGGGAAAGTCACTGGCCGGGCTGGACAGCTTCGCGGCGCTGGAGGCGTGGCGCGACGATCTGGTCGAACTGCAACGGCAGCGCGACAATGTCGGCGGCTGCCCTATCGGTACTCTCGCCAGCGAGCTGTCCGAGACCGACGAGCACGCGCGCGGCGAACTCGCGGAGTCCTTCGTCCGCTGGGAAAAGCTGCTCCACCGGGGCATCACCGCCATGCGCGACCGGGGCGAACTGCGCGCCGACGCGGACCCCGACCGGCTCGCGCTCGCGCTGCTCGCGGCGGTTCAGGGTGGGTTGCTGCTCAGCCAGACCCGCCGAGACAGCACACCGCTCGCGGTCGCCATCGATCAGGCCATCGCGTACCTGCGCACGTTGCGGCCATGACCAGCCTCAGCGAGCGGGGCTCCACAGCTGGTCGGCTTCGCCGTCGGCCAGGTGCTGTTCGTAGATCTTGACCTTGTGGCTGATCAGCTCGTAGCACTCGGTCAGCTCGCGCATCTGGTCGGCGACGCGTTCCTGGTGTTCGCGCAGCAGTCCCAGCCGCGCCGCCTCGTTGCCCGCGCCTGCCCGGACCAGCTCGGCGTACTCGCGGATCACGCGCAGCGGCATACCGGACGCACGCAGCCTGCCGCAGATATTGAGCCATTCCACGTCCGACTCGTCGTACACCCGCCGACCCGCGCTGTCCCGCTGCACCGGATTGGCCAACAGCCCCTCGCGCTCGTAGAAGCGCAGCGCGTGCACGCTCAGTTCGGTGCGTTCCGCGACCTGGCCGATGGTGAGCCGCGCGACGGTCTCCATGTCGTCCAGCCTAAACGCTTGAGTTAGAGGCCACTCCAACTTCTAGCATTCGCGCACATGATCGAACCCTCAGTAACCCTGATCACCGGCGGCGCCAGCGGCATCGGCGCGGCGACCGCCGAGCGTCTGCTGGCCCGCGGCCACCGGGTCACCGTGACCGGGCGCTCGGTCCAGCGGCTGGCCGCGTTCGCCGGGCGGCTCGGTCGCCCGGACGAGCTGCTGACCTGCGCGGGTGACACCGCCGACTACGACGCGGTACGCGCGGCGATCGAGCAGACCGGGCACCGGTTCGGGCGGCTGGACGCGGTCGTGGCGAGCGCGGCATTCGCCACCATCGGCAACCTGGAGCAGGGCGACCCGGACCAGTGGCGGGACATGGTGCTGACCAACGTGCTCGGGCCCGCCGTGCTGATCAAGGCGGCGCTGCCCGCGTTGCGCGCGAGCAAGGGCCGGATCGTGCTGCTCGGCAGCACGGTCGGGCTGACACATTCGCGCGGCAACCTCTACGGGGCCACGAAGTGGGCGGTGACCGGCCTTGCCGAGAACTTGCGCCAACAGGTGACCGACGACGGCATCGGCGTCACGCTGATCGCGCCAGGACGAGTGGAAACGCCGTTCTGGGACGTGCACGGCGGCGCACCGGATGGCCGCAACCTGACCGCGGCAGAAATCGCCGATTCCATCATGTGGACGCTGGCCCAACCCGAAGGGGTGGACGTGAACACGGTGGTCGTCCGGCCGATTGGCGCGGCCCGGTAAGCATTTCCCGACCTGCATGGATCAACGGCCGGTCGAGGCGGGCTGGAGAGACCCCTGAGCGGCAAGGCTTGAAGAGTATATTCATCAACTGAACCGAGAGGCGCTGCAACGGGCCGGATGGCCCGCCACGCTCGGTGGATTCGCGAAACAAGGGCGCCTCCCATTCGACGACTGGGAGGTGCGCACGTGCAGAAGTCCGAGTCCGCTCTTCGAGAGCTGCTCACTCAACGCATCGCGGTGCTGGACGGTGCCTGGGGCACCATGTTCCAGAACGCGAAACTTTCTCCCGAGGACTATCTGAACGCGTCGCTGCGCAACCATTCCCATGATGTGACCGGCGATCCCGACCTGCTGAACATCACCAAGCCCAGCGTCGTGCTCGACGTGCACCGCCAGTACCTCGACTCGGGCGCCGACATCACCACCACGAACACCTTCACCGCGACCTCGATCGGGCAGGCCGACTACGCCCTGCAACACCTCGTGCGCGACATGAACGTCGAGGCGGCGGGCATCGCGCGGCAGGCGGCCGACGAGGCGGGCGGGCGCTTCGTTGCCGGTTCGATCGGCCCGTTGAACGTGACCTTGTCGCTCTCGCCCAAGGTCGACGACCCGGCCTTCCGCGCGGTCTCCTTCGACCAGGTGCGCGACACGTACGCCGAGCAGATTTCCGCGCTCGCCGAAGGCGGCGTCGACCTGCTGCTGATCGAGACGATCTTCGACACGCTCAACGCCAAGGCCGCGCTCGCGGCGGCTCAGGAAGTCGCCCCGCACCTGCCGATCTGGCTGTCCGTGACCGTCGTCGACCTGAGCGGACGGACGCTCTCCGGACAGACCGTCGAGGCGTTCTACAGCTCGGTCGAACACGCGAAACCGCTGGTCGTCGGCTTGAACTGCTCGCTGGGCGCGGCCGAGATGCGCCCGCACGTCGCGGAACTGTCCCGGCTGGCGGGCAGCTACGTCGCCTCCTACCCGAACGCGGGCCTGCCCAACGCGTTCGGCGGCTACGACCAGAGCCCCGAGCAGACCGGCGAACTGCTCGGCGAGTTCGCCAGGGACGGACTGGTGAACATCGTCGGCGGCTGTTGCGGCACCACGCCAGCGCACATCGCCAAGATCGCGTCCTCGGTCCAGAACGTCGCGCCGAGGCCGGTACCGGACCTGACCGGACACACCCGGTTCAGCGGACTGGAGCCATTCGAGATCGGCGCGGACACCGGGTTCGTGATGATCGGCGAGCGCACCAACGTCACCGGGTCCAAGCGGTTCCGCAGGCTCATCGAGAGCGACAACCACCAGGCCGCGGTCGACGTGGCACTGGAGCAGGTGCGCGGTGGCGCCAACCTGCTCGACGTGAACATGGACGCGGACCTGCTGGACAGCCAGCAGGCGATGACCACGTTCCTGAACCTGGTCGCGACCGAGCCCGAGGTGGCCCGCATCCCGATCATGATCGACAGCTCCCGGTGGAGCGCGCTGGAAGCCGGCCTGAAGTGCGTGCAGGGCAAGGGCGTCGTCAACTCGATCAGCCTCAAGGAGGGCGAAGAGCCCTTCCTGGAACAGGCGCGCAAGATCCGCGAATACGGCGCGGGTGTCGTGGTGATGGCGTTCGACGAACAGGGCCAGGCCGACACCGCCGACCGCAAGGTGAACATCTGCGGACGCGCCTACGACCTGCTCACCAAGGAAGTCGGCTTCCCCGCCGAGGACATCGTGTTCGACCCGAACGTGCTCGCCGTCGCGACCGGCATCGCCGAACACAACGGGTACGCCAAGGCGTTCATCGACGCGCTGCCCAGGATCAAGCAGCGCTGCCCAGGCGCGCGCACCAGCGGCGGCATCTCCAACCTGTCCTTCTCCTTCCGGGGCAACGACATCGTCCGCGAGGCCATGCACTCCGCGTTCCTGTTCCGCGCGGTCAAGGCCGGGCTGGACATGGGCATCGTGAACGCCGGTCAGCTGGCCGTCTACGAGGACATCCCGGCCGACCTGCTGGAGCTCGTCGAGGACGTGCTGTTCGACCGGCGCGAGGACGCGACCGACCGGCTGGTGTCCTTCGCGGAGAACGTCAAGGGCAGCGGCACCAAGCGCGAGATCGACCTGAGCTGGCGCGACGCCCCGGTCGCGCAGCGGCTCTCGCACGCGCTCGTGCACGGCATCGTCGACTTCATCGAGGACGACACCGAAGAGGCCCGCGCGGTGGCCGCACGTCCGCTGGACGTCATCGAAGGTCCGCTGATGGATGGCATGAAGGTGGTCGGCGACCTGTTCGGGGCAGGCAAGATGTTCCTGCCGCAGGTGGTCAAGAGCGCGCGGGTGATGAAGCGCTCGGTCGCCTACCTGGAACCGTTCATGGAGGCGGAGAAGGAGAAGGCGCGCGCCGAAGGCAGGCTCGAAGAGGATCGCGGCCAGGGCAAGATCGTGCTCGCCACGGTCAAGGGCGACGTGCACGACATCGGCAAGAACATCGTCGGCGTCGTGCTGGGCTGCAACAACTACGAGGTGATCGATCTCGGCGTGATGGTGCCCGCCGCCAAGATCCTGGACACCGCGATCGCCGAGAAGGCCGACGCGATCGGCCTTTCCGGTCTGATCACCCCGTCGTTGGACCAGATGGTCGGCGTGGCAACGGAAATGGCGCGGCGCGGGCTGGACCTGCCGCTGCTGATCGGCGGTGCGACCACCTCCCGCCAACACACCGCGGTGCGCATCGCGCCCGCCTACGAGGGCACCACCGTGCACGTGCTGGACGCGTCCCGGGTGGTCGGTGTGGTGTCCAACCTGCTCGACCCGGACCGGGCGGCGGCGCTGGCCAAAACCAACGCGGAAGAGCAGGAGAAGTTGCGGTTCGCGCACGCGAACCGGCAGGAGAAGCCGCTGCTGACCGTCGAACAGGCGCGCGCCAACCACGAACGGGTGTCCTTCGAGGACCTGCCGACGCCCGCGTTCACCGGTGTCCGGTTCGTCGAGCCGGATCTGACCGAGCTGCGCGCGATGATCGACTGGCAGTTCCTGTTCCTGGCCTGGGAGGTGCGGGGCAAGTACCCGGCGATCCTGGACCAGCCGGTGGCCAGAGAACTGTTCGACGACGCCAACACACTGCTCGACGAGATCATCGAGAAGGGCCTGTTCACCGCGCAGGGCGCGTACGGCTTCTGGCCCGCGCGCAGCGACGGCGAGGACATCCTGCTCGACACCGGCGACGAAGGCGGCACGGTCGGCTTCCCCATGCTGCGCCAGCAGACCCAGAAGCCCGAAGGCAGGCCGAACCGCTCGCTCGCCGACTACATCGCTCCCCAGGGCGACCATCTCGGCGGCTTCGCCGTCGCCATCCACGGCGCGGACACGCTGGCCGCGCAGTACGAGGCCGCCAACGACGACTACCGCGCGATCATGGTCAAGGCGCTGGCCGACCGGCTCGCCGAGGCGTTCGCCGAATACCTGCACCTCAAGGCGCGCCGCGACTGGTTCGAACCGGACGTCGAACCGAAGCTCGAAGATCTGCACGCGGAACGCTTCCGGGGCATCCGGCCCGCGCTCGGCTACCCGGCCAGCCCGGACCACACCCAGAAGCAGGAGCTGTTCGAACTCCTCGACGCCAAGCGCCTGAACATGGACCTGACCGAGAGCTTTGCGATGACCCCGGCGGCCAGTGTCAGCGGCCTGATCTTCGCCCACCCGGACTCGCGCTACTTCACCGTCGGCCGCCTCGGTCGCGACCAGGTCGAGGACTACGCGGCACGCCGCGAAATGAGCGTCGCCGAGGCCGAGCGCTGGCTCAAGCCCAACCTCGGCTACGAACCATCCACTGTGGACTGATCTGGCTCACGCCGCGCGCAGGCTGCCGATGATCTGCTGGAGCTCCTGCGCGGGCGCGGAGTCCGGCGTGCCCTGGTCGGCGTAGAGGATCAGCTGATCGCACCCGGTGTTCGGGGCCGACAGCGGCAGCGCCAGCACGTCGACCTCGGCCGTCGGGGGGTCGCACGGGCTGTGCTGGGCGACCGTCAGCGTGTCGCGCACCAGCATGCCCGCAACACCGGCCACGGTCACCGGTTGCGGCGTGCCCGCCGTGATCGTCGGCGGCACGTCGACCTCGGAGATGTAGCCCGCGTTGGCCCACTTCTGCGCCGAGTCGCTGGCCGCCTGGCCGGGGTCGGTCGTGTTCGTGCTGTTCACGCCGACGCCGCCACGGGAACTGCCGCTGTGGCCCTGGCAGTAGCCGACCTTGTAGCTCGCCGAGTCGCTCATCCCGACCACCTGCTTGCCCTGCTGGTCGGTGAACCCGATCACCGTGTCCGGCGTGGCCACCTTCCAGTCGGGCGGCACGTCGTAGGCGAGCCCCGCGTTGGTCGCCAGCACGACCTGCCAGCCCGGCACCGAAGCCGGCGGCGCGGCCGACGGATTCGACGAGGACGGGCCCGGCGAGCGCGGCGTGGCCGGTGCGCCAGGAACCGGCACCGCCGACCCGGTCACCACCGTCGAGCAACCGGCCAGCGCGAGGACCACCACGCAGACCTGACCAGCGCGAACCAACCCCCGGTGAATCCTCATTCCGGCAACCTAGCGCGTCGCCGAGTAGAGGTCGCGCAACAACGCGGCTTCCGCGCCGTGGTGGATCAGCTCATCGAGCACGTGCAACACGAACGAACGCCGGGTGGCCTCGCCGTAGCGCCCCGCCGGTGTGCCGATCGGCGCGGCCAGCGTTTCCTCGGTGCTCGCCTCGAGCAGCGCGCGCCAACTGGCATACGCGGCATCCAGTGCCGCCAACGCGGCCGTGGCGGTGTCCGGCTCGCCGTCGCGTTCGATCCCGGTCGCGGACAGACCGAGCCAGACCGCGTTGCGTTGCTCGGTCAGGAAATCCGCGATGTGGCCGAGCCGCCACGGCATCGCGGTCACCGCGCCGGACTCGGCAGGCTGCCAGCGGTACTCCGCATCCGTGAGGCCGGTCAGCCGCTTCCGCAGCCGCTGCCACGCGTAGTCGGACAGGTCGAGCAGATCATCCCGACTGGTCGTCACGAACCGACCGTAGCGCCCGGCCGATCGACATTGGCTACGTTTGGCCGATGCCGGACCGCCGCACGTTTCGCACCAGGTGCCACGACGCCGCCCGGCGCACCGGAGGATCGGTCTCCGAATTCCGCTTCGCCGACGGCGTGACGCCAAGTTTCGACCAGGCCGTCCTCGACTACGGCGACCGGACGGTAGCCATCATCCGTGCTCACGATTCGGCCAGTTACGCGATAGCGGTGCCGAGGACCGACAAGCACGACTCCGGCCCGCTGACCTTCCTCGACGAGCCCGCTCTGGTGGCGGCGCTGACCGGGGCGCGTGTGCTGACCAAGGCCGAACTGGATTCGCCGTTCGACCCGAGTCGGTGGCCTGATGTCTCGACGGCCGATGTCCGGTACTGGAAGCCCACGACGCTCGGCGAGGCGTTGTTCAGCTACTGGGACTGACCGCCATGCCCGATCGCGGTCAAGACATTTCCAACAAGTCCAATGCGTGCTGGGCGGGCGAACCGGGTTCGGCGAGGAACACGATCATGGTCTGGTCGGGGTCGCCGGGGAAGGTGACCGCTTCTGGTCGCAGCGTGAGCTCGCCGACCAGCGGGTGGTGCAGGATCTTCAGACCCTGGCTCCACTCGACGACGTCGCGGCTGGCCCACCGGCCGCTGCGGCTGGCGGTCGGCGCCGATGCCGTGGCCGGGATCCGCGCTTCGCTCGAAGCCCGGCTCGCGGAGCTCGGCAAAACGTACACCTGATCTGCACACCTTCCACCGGGAGCGGCCACGAACGGCGGCTAGGTTCGTTGGCGTGAAAGGAAAAACTCCGGTACCGGGGCTGGTCGTGGTGGCGTCGGTGCTGCTGGTGGCAGCGGGGTTGTTCGGCACGCTGTTCTTCCTGAACCAGCCTGATCCCCGGACCGGCGCGTGCCTCGCCGCCGCCCACCTGCTCGCCGACACGGCCCAGCACTCGACGGATGACGGGTCGGGAATGGCGGTCGCGGCCGGGTTCGAGCGCGTGTGCTCGATCGAAACGGCCTCGTGACTCAGGTCTCGACGACGATCTTGCCGAGCGGCATCATCGAGATCGGGATCAGCTTGAAGTTGGCCAGGCCCAACGGGATGCCGATGATCGTGACGCACAGCGCGACACCGGTGATCAGGTGGCCGATGGCCAGCCACAGGCCGGCGACGATGAACCAGATGATGTTGCCGAGTAGCGAGGCCGCGCCCGCGTCCGGCGCGTCCACGATGGTGCGGCCGAACGGCCACAACGCGTAACCGGCGATCCGGAACGACGCGATGCCGAACGGGATCGTGATGATCAGGATGCAGCAGATGATACCGGCCACGCAGTAGCCGATCGCCATCCAGAAGCCGCACAACACCAGCCAGATGACGTTCAGGATCAGCTTCATACCGCTATTTGTACCGGTCGCGGGCCGCGCGGGGCATCGGGCTAATCCCTGAGAACACTCAGGGGTACGTGCATGGACACCACCCAGTTCGGCATATCCACGATCTCGCTGATCTTCAGGTCGGCGGTGGTGCTGGCCAGCAGGTACGCCTCGATCGGCGCCAGGCCGGTGCGGCGGGCGATCTCCTCGACCATGGCTGTGGTGGCGTCCTTGGCGGCGGTCATCAGATCGGGGCCGACGCCGGTGGTGGCGAGGGCGGGGCCGACCCGGTTGGCGGCGGGGGCGGTTTCCAGGATCGGGAAACGCGGGGCGGCACCGGGCAGCAGGTCGATTTCCAGCACGGTGCGCGCGGAGGTTTCGATGCCGGTGCCGCACACCTCGCCGTCGCCCATGGCCGCGTGCGCGTCGCCGACGGACAGCAGCGCGCCCGCGACGCCGACCGGCAACGTGATGGTGGCGCCCTCGGTGAGGTGGCGGATGTCCAGGTTGCCGCCGTGGCGGCTCGGCGGGACCAGGGAGTGCGCGCCGGGTTCGGGCAGGGCGACGCCGAGGGTGCCGATCATGGGCACGGCGGGCAGGGTCGGTCCGAACGGGAGGGCGATCGTGCCGTCGGCGATGCTCGACACGGCCAGGTGCGCGTCCGGGAATTCGTCGGTGAGCAGGCCGAATCCGGGGATGCACGCGGTCCAGCCCCAACTGTCCACGCCGAGTTCGATCACTCGCACGCGCAGCGCGTCGCCCGGCTGGGCACCGCGCACGGCGATGGGTCCGGTGACCGGGTTGACCCTGGCGAAGTCGAGCGCGGCGACGTCGGCGACGGTCGAGTCGGGGCCGAGTTGACCGCCTGAGGAGTTGAGCAGGTCGAGTTCGACGACCTGACCAGGCTCGATCTCCAGAACCGGGGCGATGCTGTTGTCCCAGGCGTGGTGTACCGACTCGGTGCCGATCCGCACTGCCACCTCCACATTCGCGCTTGCGTTGCGACGGCCAAGCCAACCATCCCGTGCCGTACCGGTCGAGATCGGGTGTCGGGGAAATCGGGGCTTTCGCCTTTTCGCACCGTGCCGAACGAGTCATTGTTTGCGGTTAACGCCAAACGACACCGCACGCCGGTTGCTTTGTCATATCGCGCGGTGGGCTGGTCGGGTGACGAGGCGACTTCCCGAGTGGGTCTGGGCTGAGCAGGGGTTACGGTGCGTGGCCAATTCGGGTAGGTCTGGACCACTCACCAGACTGGTCCAGACCTTGCCACTAGCCCAGGCGGACGATCCGTTAACAGTTTTCCGTTGTCTGGCAATGATTTCAAAGCTAAGAGCCGATGAACGAGGTCTTGACGCCCCCTGACCCCGGGCGTACCGTTCGCCATATGTAAGGGAGATTTCCTTACATATTATTCGTCCATCCCGATCAGTAAATACCTCGACAAGAGGGGCTCGACCGCGCTCTTTTTCGACTGGGAGAAAACACACTATGGCAGTAAATCTCCGCAGGTCATTGGTCGCGTCCGCGATCGCTCTGCTGCCTGCCGGCCTCATCGCAGGCACCGTGAGCGCCGCCAACGCGGCCCCGGCTGCCCCCGCGGCCTTCCCCACCCACTTCGCCGCGCCGTACCTGCAAATCAGCAGCGGCGACGCGGGCGACATGGCCGCCGACATGAACGCATCGGGCGACAAGAACTACACCCTCGCCTTCCTGACCTCCAACGGCGGCTGCAACCTCCAGTGGGAGGACGGCGGCGACTCCGTCGGCGCGTTCAAGTCGCAGATCAGCTCGCTGCAAGCGGCGGGCGGCAACGTCGCCATCTCCTTCGGTGGTGCCGGTAGCACCGAGCTCGCGCAGAGTTGCACCACGGTGTCCAGCCTCGCCGCCGCCTACGAGAAGGTCGTCACCACCTACAACGTCTTCCGGCTCGACTTCGACATCGAGGGCTCCCCGCTCGACAACAGCGCCTCGATCACCCGCCGCGACCAGGCCCTCGCGCAGGTCCAGGCGTGGAACAAGTCGGTGCAGGTGGACTACACCCTGCCGGTCGACCCGACCGGTCTGGAGAGCAACGCGACCAGCCTGCTCAAGGACGCCAAGAGCAAGGGCGTCACCGTCTCCATCGTCAACATCATGACCATGGACTTCGGCAACGGCCAGAACGCGCTCAACGATGCGGAGTCCGGCGCCAAGGCCACGCACACCCAGCTGGAGAGCATCTTCGGCAGCTCGTCGACCGCGGCCTGGAACCAGCTCGGCCTGACCCCGATCGCGGGCAAGAACGACGACAACGAGAACTTCACCCAGGCCAACGCCAAGACGCTGGAGAGCTTCGCGGCCTCCAACGGCGTGCGTGAACTGGCCTTCTGGGAAGTCGACGAGTACGACAAGAAGGTCGGCTACGCCTACTCGAAGATCTTCAACGCGATCACCGGCTGATTTCCGGTAAGCCGTCCGATGAGGGCGGGTGTTCGAGGTCGACCCGTAACCGACCCCGAACGCCCGTCCTCAGTCGTAGTACCTGATCAGCTGGGGCCAGAGCTGTGACCACGCGCCGGTCGCGGTCGCGCAGAGCCGGATCGGCACACCCCATTCGTCGTCGTGCAGGCCGTATTCGTTGTAGTAGCGGGAAATCGTCCGACAGCCGGTGAACTGGGGCGGCGTGAACGTGCCGACCAGCAGCACCGGACCGGTCATCGCGTCGGCGGGCGGGCCCCAGGCCGAATAGGACATGTGCCCTGAGTACGCGGCGGGCAGCCCGTCGAGGTAGCCGTACTGGTCGATGGCACCCGCTTCGCCGTAGTTCTCGGCGAGGATGACCGCGTTGCCGCGCTCCCCCGCCGGAATCTGCCGCCACCCTGCCGCGACCGCGTCGACGAAACCGGGCCAGCCGACCTCCTCGCCCTGATCGGGCTCGATGGCCAGGACCGGTCCGAGCGCGCGCGGCGGCAGCACCGGCAGGCTGATCACGATGGAGAGCACCAACGCGATCACCACACCTGCCCAGGACGCGACCCGGTCGATGGTGAACCCGCCGGCCAGGAACCAGCGAACCGTGCGCATGGCGGGTTCGGCGCCTGCCGCGAGGAACACCAGCAGCAGCGGCACCGGGTAGTACGGTTTGCCGCCGACGATCAGCAAAGCCGCGCAGAGCAACGGATACGCGAGCACGAACGACCGCGCCCAGCGCAGCTCGCGCCAGATTTTTCGCATCCCGCCGAACCAGACTCCGACCAGCACCGGCGAGAGGTAGACGAGCTGCAGCGGGATGAACGTGATGCGGTTGGCGTTGCCGTCGGTCTTGCTGATCTGCGCGGCGACGGTGAGTTGCGGGAACTGGTGCTGGATCTGCCAGCTCAGGTTGGGCAGCAGGATGAGCACGGCGGCGCCGATGCCCGCGGCCAGCCACCAACTGCGGAACACCTGACGCGGCCCGAACGCGACGAGTCCGATCGCGAGGGCGGCGAGCAGGCCGAACACCAGCCACTTGTTCTCCAGCGCGAGCCCGGCGGCCACGCCGATCGGGACCCACCAGCGCCCGTCGCCGGTGCGCAGCAGACGCAGGAACAGCCAGGCCAGCAACGTCCACATGAGCAGGTCGAAGCTGCTGGTGGAGAGCAGGTGGCTGACCACGAGCACGTAGGAGGACACCGCGGTGGCCGCGGCGGCGAAGATCTGCGGGCCCCGGCCCGCACCGAACTCACGCGCGATCAACGCCACCAGCAACGCGGTGAGCAGCGCCATCACGGTGCTGATCACGCGCAGGCCGACCGGGGTGTCGCCGAAGAGGGTCACCGAGAGCTTGGCGAGCAGCGGGGTGATCGGCGGCTGGTCGACGTAGCCGAGCGCGAGGTGGTTGCCTGCTGCGATGAAGTACAGCTCGTCGCGGTTGAACCCGTACCGGCCGGACAGCGCGGTGAGCAAAGCGGCCTGCCCGGTCAGTACGAGAGCCAGCGGTCGAATCGCGAGTCTCGGTAGTTCCCCCATGAACGGAAAACTACTGCGTCACACCGGTTCCCGAGGGCGTTCTTGACATATACCCATATGGGTATATGTTTGTCGCATGGCTCGGGCGGCAACGACGACGGACGCGTTCAACGCGGTGGCCGAACCTCGGCGGCGGCAGATCCTCGATCTGCTGGCCGGTGGTGAACGGTCCGTGACCGAGCTGGTCGAGCTGCTCGACCTGGCCCAACCGCTGGTGTCCAAGCACCTGCGAGTGCTGCGCGAGGTCGGGTTGGTCGAGGTGCGCGAGGAAGGCAGGCAACGGATGTACCGCCTCAACGGCACCCCGCTCAAGGTCATCCATGACTGGGTGAAGACGTACGAACAGACCTGGTCGGCACGTTTCGAACTGCTCGACGACGTGCTGGCCGAACTGAAAGAAGGAGAAGGCGATGGCGACCAGTAACTCCGCGAAGGTGACCCTGCCCAGCGACACCGAAATCCTGATCACACGCGACTTCGACGCGCCAAGGCA
Organism: Pseudonocardiaceae bacterium; assembly: GCA_036494465.1. Lineage (GTDB taxonomy): Bacteria > Actinomycetota > Actinomycetes > Mycobacteriales > Pseudonocardiaceae > CAJCJE01. The sequence goes on along the minus strand of DASXOJ010000046.1, from coordinate 116,430 downwards.
CCTGGTCTATCGCGCCTACACCGAACCCGAACTGCTGAAACGGTGGTGGGCGGCGGATCGGGGGAAAGTCGACAGCATCGAGATGGACGTCCGGGTCGGCGGCGCCTGGCGGTACGTGATGACCGCGAACGGCGGCTTCGAGGTCGCCTTCCACGGCGAGTTCACCGAGGTGGTGCCGGACGAACGGCTCAGCCGCACGGAGATCTTCGAGGGCGCGCCGGACGCACCCGCGGTGAGCACGTGCACGCTGACCGAGCAGGACGGCCGCACCCGGATGGAGATCCTGGTGCGGCACCAGAACAAGCAGAACCGGGACATACACCTGAACTCCGGCATGGAGGACGGCATGCAGGAGGCCCTGGACTACCTGGAGCAGGTCGCGATCGGTCTGGCCTGAGCACACGACAGCCGGCCGTCGACGGGCGACGGCCGGCTGCGGGCGGCAGGGATCAGGTGGTCAGTGGTCCGTGATCAGACTGGTCGGCACTGCCTGGTCGGTGTTGAGGTCCTGGAACAGGTCCTTGGATTTGGTCGGGTCCCACAGCAGCGAACTGCCGGTCGAGCCGCTGACCGGAACCGCGGTGCTGACCACGCCACCGCTGGAGATGCTGCGCATCGCCCAGGCCAGCCCCATCAGGTTCTGCAGGTGGTCGCCGTTGTCCACGGTGATCGCGCCGGGCAGGTCGGAGATCATCGGGAAGAAGTCGAACGGGTTGAGCAGCACACCGGGGCTGGACATCTTGTCCGCCAGCGCGCCGAGGAACTGCCGCTGGTGGTCGGTGCGGGCGAAGTCGCTGGTGGCAAAGGCATGCCTGCTGCGCACGTAGCCCAGTGCGTTGGCGCCGTCGAGGGTCTGGCAACCGGCGGGCAGGTTGATGCCCGCGTAGGAGTCGTTGTCCGGTTGGTCCAGGCACATGTCCACGCCGCCGACGTCATCGACGACCGAGGCGAAGCCGCCCAGCCCGATCTCGGCGTAGTGGTCGATGCGCATGCCGGTGGCCTGCTCGACGGTCTGCACCAGCAGCGTCGGACCGCCGAAGGAGAACGCCGCGTTGATCTTGTTCTTGCCGTGCCCCGGAATGCTCACGTAGGAGTCGCGCAGCAGGCTGACCATGGTCGGCTTGGTGCTGTTGTCCGGCAGGTGCAAGACGATGATGGTGTCGGTGCGACCGCCGGAGACGTCGGCAGCGCCGCCGGTGTGCAACTGCGCGGCCTGCGCGTCGGTCAGTCCCTGGCGGGAGTCGTCACCGACGATCAGCCAGTTGGTGCCGGTGCCCTGCGCCGGCCGGCCCGAATAGTCGGACAGCGCGTTGACCCGGTTCAGCGACGAATCCAGGTAGAACCACAGTACGATCGCACCGACCACGAGCAGCACCAACAGGATCGCGATGATCCTCCGCACAATCTTCCAGCCGTTTCTGGTGCGCATCGGGCGCGGTGGTTTGCGCGGCCGGTCCGGATCGACGTAGGACTCGGCGCCGTAACCGCCGCGTCGCGCATCGTTGACCTGCCGCTGGTAGGCCTGTTGCCTGGCATATCCCGGCCGAGGGTTCACCGGGGGGCGATGTGGCTCCACGTACTGGTCGTTGTGTCCCCACTGTCCGGCCATCGGTTCCGCCAACCTCTCGATCCGCGTTGTTCTGCGCTGTCTACATGTCCAGACGCGGCGTACCCGCTCGGGTTGCCCGCTGTGACTGCAACGATAGGAACAAGGGCTGGGACCTCGGGTTTTCGCGCGCCTACTCGATCGGGTGGTTACCCGGTCGGAGCAGTCGAGCAAACCTCAGCCCGCGACGGCCGGGGCGAGCAGGGCGAAACCGGTGTCCAGGATGTCGGTGACGTCCCGATCCGGGTCGGCGGCAGCGAGGCGCAGGCTGGTTTCCAGGATCGACAGCACGATGTCGGCGAGCACGGCGGCCACGATGTCCGCATTGGACACTCCGGTCAGCCTGGCCCCGAGTTCGCTTTCCAGCTCGCGTAACCAGCGAATGCGGATCTCGTAGGCGCGGCCGAGCAGCACCCGCGAACCGAGAATCACCTTGGTATAGGTGTAACTCCGGTCGTCGGCGTGCACGCCGGCCAGGTATTCGCGGACGGCTGTCTTGATCGCGGCGAGCACCGGCTGGTCAGCGGGCTGACCAGCGAACGCGGCCATGAACGCCGCGCGGCGCTGGTCGTCGTCGGCGGCGAGCACATCTTCCTTGGAACCGAAATAGCGGAAGAAGCTCGCTCGGGACACCTGCGCGGCGGCGGCGATGTCCTCGACCGTGGTGTCGACGTAGCCCTGGCGCGCGAACAGGTCGAACGCCGCCCGCTCCAGTGCCCGTTTTGTCTGTTGTTTCTTACGCTCACGCAGGCCGAGGGGCTGTTGCGAGGCGTTGGACGGCATGCACTCACCGTAGCAGGACATGAGACCTCCGTCTCTTTCTAGACTCAGCTCTCGTTTTGATACTTGAATCTCAACTGAGACTGTAGTTTCATAATCTCATGCTACAGCTCCTGATCGACATCGCCCTCACCCCCGCCGTCTACTTCGCACTGCACGGCCGATTCGGCCTGACGACGACCGCCGTCCTGCTCATCTCGATCGCCGCGGGTGGGCTGTGGACCGCACTCACGCTGGCGCGCACCAGAAAGGTCGACGTGGTGTCGTTGTGCGTGCTCGGCGGCATCGTCATCGGCGGCGCGCTGACCATGCTCACCGGCAACCCACAGTTCGGCGTGGCCAAGGATTCGCTCTACACCGGGGTTTTCGGCCTGGTCGCGCTGGCGAGCATGGGCGCGAAGCGGCCGCTGATGTACTACCTGATCCGCCAGTTCGTCGCCGATGACAACTGGGCGTCGCCGATGTTCCGGCGCTGCCTGCGGGTGATGACGCTGACCTGGGCGATCGGCCTGCTCATCGAGGCGGCCACCCGGATCGTGCTGGTCCCCACGGTTTCGGTGAACACCGCGGCCGCCCTCTCCCCGGTGCTGACCGGAGTGGCGCTGGCCGTGTTGATGACCTGGACCGCCGGCTATGGCAGGCGCGCTGGCGAAGCGCGCCGCGTCGCGGAAGCGTGAGGAGCCACCACCATGTTGTTGTTCACCGAAGTCGCCGTGTTCGACGGCGAAGGCATCCTGCCGGGCCACCGCAACGTGCTGGTCGACGGCGACCGAATCGTTGACCTGCAAGCGGATCCGGCGCGGCACGAGGCCACCTGGATCGATGGGCGCGGCGCCACCCTGTTGCCCGGCCTGATCGACGCGCACACCCACCTCTGGGCCGAGCACGCGACGACCCAGTCGGCCATCTTCGGCGTGACCACCGCGCTGGACATGTTCAGCCCGCCGGAGCTCAACCCGTTGTGGCGCACCGGCTTGCCCGGCATGGGACCGGTGGCGAACACGAAAACCGCAGGCTTTCCCGCGACCGTCCCTGGCGGGCACGGCACCGAATACGGGATCGGCACCCCCGCCATCACCGACGCGGACGCCTTCGTCACAGCGAGGCTGCGCGATGGCGCGGACTACATCAAGATCATCTGCGATTCGGTGCGCGGCACCGCCTACAGCCTCTCCCCCGAGATCGTCCGCGCCCTGGTCGATGCCGCGCACGAGCACGGTGTGCTGGCCCTCGCGCACGCGACCGTCGCCAGGGACGCGGCGACCGCACTCGATGCGGGCGTGGACGCGTTGATGCACGTCCCGGTCGACGACATGGCCGACCTCGCCCCGTCGGTCCTGGTACCGACCTTGGCGACGCTGCGCTCCGGCTTCTTCCGCGACGGCCCCGATGTGCTGACCGATCCCGCGTTGCGCGGGCTGATCGACGTGGACGCCGCCGACAACCTGCGCCAGACCTGGCGCATCCCACCGCACTGGCGCTACGAACAGGTGCGCGCCAACGTCCGCCACGCGCACGAGCGTGGTTGCCGGGTGCTGGCCGGCACCGACGCGGGCATGCCCGGCACCGCGCACGGCGTCAGCCTGCACCACGAACTCGGTCTGCTCGTCGAGGCCGGATTGTCGCCTGTCGACGCGCTCGCGGCAGCGACGTCGGCGCCCGCCGACGTGTTCGGGTTGACCGACCGGGGCCGGATCGCGCCCGGTCTGCGCGCGGATCTGCTGCTGGTAAACGGCGATCCGACCGAGCAGATCACCGATTCGCGGCGGATTCGCGGGGTCTGGATCGGCGGCGAGCCCGTCCGCCACGACAACTGGCGCACGCACGTACACGACCGCGTCGCCGAACTGGCGAATCGACCCCAGCACCCGACCGGCCCGATCGGCGTCGCGGACTGGCGCCCGTCGACCGGCGGCGAGTCGACCGCCGAGCTGACCGTGACCGATGATGAGCTGACCGTGCGCACCTCGGTGATGGCCGCGCGCGGCTTCCACTTCGGCTACGCGGGCGCGGTGTTCGCGACCACCAGGTCCGATGTGGACGGTGTGAACCTGACCGGCGCGAGCACGATCGAGGTGACCGTGCGCGCGGATCGGCCCACCGCGTTGCTGGTGAGCCTGGACGCGGGCTACCCGCTCAAGCAGCCGCCGACGGTGCCGATCGCGGTGACCACGGACTACCAGCGGCACCGGATCCCGCTGGCCGAGTTCGGTCAGGTCGACCTGAGCCGGGTGCGCGCGGTGCGGCTGGCAGTGGTCGAGCCGGACAGCGCCGGGTTCCAGGTCGCGATCGCCGCGATCGCGTAACCGAAGAGTCTCAATGCGTTTACGCGTAGGATGCGAGAGTGACGACCCAGCCGACGCGGTTACGCGCCGATGCCGCGCGCAACCGGGAACTGATCCTCACCGCCGCCAGGGCCGCGTTCCGCGAACGGGGCACGTCCGCGCCGCTGGACGACATCGCCCGGTCGGCGGGCGTGAACATCGCGACGCTCTACCGGCGGTTCCCGGATCGCGGCGCGCTGATCCGCCAGGTCGTGCTGGACGCGTACACGCTGGTACGGAACGAGACGCGGCGGGCGAGGACGAGGCTGGCCGACCCGGCCGCCGCCGTCGAAGGTTTTCTGCTGAGCCTGGTCGGGCGACGCGATGAGCTCGTGCTGCCGCTACTCGGCGGGCCATCCGTGGACAACCCGGAGATCTTCGCGATGCAGAAGGAGATCGCCGCGAACCTGGAGACGGTGCTCATGGCGGGGCGCGCGGCGGGCGTGATCCGGGAGGACCTCAACTCGGTCGACCTGATCACCGCGTCAGCGCTGGTCTGCCGGCCCATGCCGCACCTGTCGGTCGCGGACGCGACCAACCTCTCCGCGCGGCACGTGCGCGTGTTCGTGGACGGCCTGCGCCCGCTCGGCGCACGCCCCATACCGGCGCCGGTGACCCACGCGGACCTGACCGCGCAGTTCAACCGGCCCGGCTAGGAGCCCCCACACTCATTCCGGCTGGTTGCCCTCGGGCTGCTGGCCGGACTGTTCGCCAAAGCGCTGCGCTGCGTCCTTGGCCTTCGTGGTGGCTGACTGGATCTTCTCCGAGTACTTGCCCTGGGTGCTGTTGTCGATTTTGCCCGCCACCTTGTCGATGCCCTCGGCGATCTTCTCGCCGTGCTGGCCGACGTACTCGGAGGCGCGCTCCTTCAGTTCTTCTGCCTGCTTCTTGACGTCATCAAGGAAACCCATGTGCCCAGTTTATCCAGGTCGAGCTCGACCGGCACGGCATGACTAACGTCGCTAACAGTTTTCCGTTATCACTAGTCCGAACTCGTGCTATCGTCGCTACCAATGGTCCGATATCAGAGATACTGAGGAGCGCGAGATGAGCAAGACCATCGTGGTCACGGGTGCGTCCAGCGGATTCGGCGCGTTGACCGTTCGGTCGCTGGCCAAGGCCGGGCACACGGTCTACGCGGGCATGCGCGGCACCGACGGCCGCAACGCCCAGGCGGTCGCCGAACTCGCCCGCTACGCGCACGAACACGACGTCACCCTGCACGCCGTCGAGATGGACGTGTCCGCACAGGACTCTGTCGATGCGGCGATCGCGCGGATACTGGCCGAACAGGGCCGGATCGACGTCCTCGTGCACAACGCGGGCCACATGGTGCTCGGTGCGGCCGAGGCGTTCACGCCCGAACAGCTGGTTTCCATCTACGACACCAATGTCGTCGGTGCGCAGCGGGTCAACCGGGCGGCGTTGCCGAGCATGCGCGCGCAGGGCAGCGGCCTGCTGCTGTGGGTCGCGTCGAGCAGCACGCGCGGCGGCACCCCGCCCTTCCTCGGGCCGTACTTCGCCGCGAAAGCCGCCGCCGACGCGCTCGCGGTCAGCTATGCGTCGGAGGTGATCCGGTTCGGCATCGACACCGCGCTGATCGTGCCGGGCGCGTACACCAGCGGTACCAACCACTTCCTGCACGCGGGCACCCCCGCCGACACCGACGTGGCCGCCGCCTACGACGAGAAGTACGGCGAACTGCGCGCGAACCTGGACAAGTCGCTGGCCGCGTTGCTGCCGGAGGGCGCTGACGTGCGGGAAGTCGCCGACGCCATCGTGCGCGTCGTCGACCTGCCCTCGGGTCAGCGGCCGTTCCGCACGCACATCGACCCGAGCAAGGACGGCAGCGAGGTGGTCTCCGCGGTCGCCGACCGGATCCGCGTCGACTTCTTCCACCGGGTCGGCATCGGCGACCTGCTCACGCCGGGATCGAGCCTCTGACCGAACGCGTTTCCCTTGGCGTGCAACCGAACCGCACGCGGTACTGCCTGGCGAAGTGCGACACGTCGGTGATCCCCCACCGCGTGCAGATCGCGGACACGGACAGGTCCGGCCTGGTGAGCAGGTCGTGGTGAGCGCGGTCGAGGCGACGCGCGCGCAGGTGACCGTGCACGGTGTCGCCGCGCCGGGCGAAGATCCGGTACAGCGTGCGCACGGAGATGTGGTGCGCGGCGGCGATCCGGTGCACGGACAGGTGCGGATCGCCGAGCCTGCTGTCCACGTAGAGCGCGATCTGGGTGGCGAGCGCGGTGTGCGACGGTTGCCAGTCCGCGTCGGCTACCGTCGCCGCGAACAGTTCGCCCGCCGCGGCAGCGGCGGCGGCCAGTGCGGCCGGACCGAGCGTCGGCGCGATCCGCATGGTGGTCTGGACGTGCCGGATCAGCAGTTCGCTCGCGCCGGAAACCGGGAGCGGCGTGCCCAGTCGCGCGCTCGACGCGCCCGGCGCGGCCATCGCCAGGCTGAGCACCCGGCACTGCGCCGAGTGCGTCGCGGTGACCGGTTCCTCGCCCGCGAACAGCCCGAACCGCCCGGGTTCCAGCCGGTGCTCGACGCCCCGCTGGCGCACCAGCACGGTGCCGCCGAGCGGCAGGCAGGCGTGCACTTCGGTGGCGCCGAGCACGAGCGTGAGCGGGCGGTTCGCGGGCAGTCCGGTGTCGCGGTAGGTCCAGTCGGCGCCCGCGTTGGTGATCAGGCGCAGGTCAGCACTGGACTGACTGGTGGCGTAGCACCCGAACCACTGCCGGCCAGTCGGCAGCGTGACGACCGATTCCATCTGTCAATTGTATACAGTATTCGTTATGACGCACAACCCGCTCCGCGTCGTGACCAGGTCGGCACGACGTAGCCGGGCAGCCGCGAACAGCTCGTCGAACTCGGCCAGATCGCGATCGGCACCAGCAGGCAGCAGCCCGCCTGCGAAATCGACCACGACCAACCGCGCGTCCGGCGCCATCGCGCGGCGGCAGGCCCGCAGCAGCCGCACGCACAGATCGTCGTTCCAGTCCCGCAACACCAGCTTCAGCAGGTAGACATCGGCTGGCGGAATCTCCGCGAAGAAGTCACCCGCGCGAACCTCGCACCGGTCGGCAAGCCCCTCCCGGCGAGTTCGGGCGAGCGCCGCATCGACGGCGTGCGGCAACTCCAGCACCAGCCCGCGCAACCCGGGATCGCGGTGCAGCAGCGCGTGCACCAGCCCGCCGTCACCACCACCCAGATCCGCCACCACCTCGGCACCCGACGTGTCGATCAAGGTCGCCAGCTCGGATTCGGCGAGCGCGTCAGCGAAGATGTCCACCTCGTCCGTGTAGTCCACTATGGACACACCGGCGCGGATCGTGTCCGGGAAGTGTGTCCAGGCGGGCCAGCGCGCGGGCGCGGCCATGGTCAGCGCGGTGTCGCGCAACGAGTCCGGCGCGTCCGCGCGCAACAACCGCAGCAGCGGCGTCGCCGCGAACCGGCCGTCCGGCAGCGCGGTCACCAGCTCGATGCCGACGCAGGCGCGCAGCAGGCGCAGCGTCGCCGCCGGATCGCTGCCCTCGGTCAGCGCGATGTCATCGGCATGCCGCGCGCCAGCCGCCAGATGGTCCGCAATGGACAGTTCGGCCACCGCGCGCACGGTCTGCGCGATCCAGTGCCCGGTGATCAACCGCAACAGCCGCAACCGAGGCGTCATGCCTACGAGAAAGTACCGGTCGCCAACGGCGATCAGGAAAAGCTGGCAGCGGGTGGCGTATTCAGCCAGATCCGGATCAGGTGCCTGCGCCGCTCCGGCTCGGGGTCATCGACGTAGGCGGTGCGGTTGTGCATGATCAGGTGGTTGTTCAGGAACTGGAAGTCGCCCGCGCGCAGGTCCATGGTGAACGCGAAGCGCGGATCGTGGGTCAGCGCCTCCAGCAGATCGACCAGCTCGGACTGGGCCGCCGTGAACGCGGGTACGTTCGCGCCGCGTTGCGCGGAGCGCAGGTAGTCCAGCCCCCACGCGGCGGACAGTCGGCCAGTGTCGTCGCGCGAATACAGCGGGCGCTGCACAAAGCCGCCGTCTCGCTGGTCGTGCCACCACGGTTCGTAGAGCAGATCGACGAGATCCGGACGGATGCGGGCGATCTCGTCGTGGATCGCGACCGTGTTCAGCACCGCGCTGCGCCCACCGGATCTGGCCGGGCGCAGGCAGAGCAGGCCGACCACGTCGGTCGGGTCGGCGTGGAAGCTCAGCTGCGCGCTGTGCATGTAGCTCTTGCTGGTCGACGCGTTCGGATCGACGCCGAGGTCGCGCACGTGCCGAACCAGACCGCCGCCCTGCGACACCACCTCACCAATCTTTCCGGCGACACCGACTGCCAACTCTTCCGCCTGTTCGTCGGTCAGGCCGTCGACCGGCAGGCCGCGCAGCAGCGCGACCCCGCGCCCGGTGCCCAGCTCCGCGCGGATCCGCTCGAACAACGCGGGATCCTCGGCGTAGCGCCAGGTCCAGTCGTCGTGTTCGGCGAGATCGCGGGCGAGCCAGGCCGTCGTCATGCCTCCATCGTGGTCGGGCGTGCGCCGGGCCCGCCACGGATTACGCCACCAGCCGAAAATCAGCTGCCGAATGCGACATCCCCCGGTTAGCTTGACCGCATGCCTGATGCTGCCGCACTGCTGCGCGCCTACGACGAACAAGCCCGGCCCGCCGAAACGCGCGACCTGCCACCGGGCCTGTTCGCGGAATCGGACGGACCGATCGTGCGCGTGGTCGGCGACCGGCAAGGCTTCGTCAACGGTCCGATCGACCTGGGGGTGACCGGCCAGGACCTGGACGCGCTGATCAAGCGGCAGCAGGACTTCTTCGCCGCGCGCGGCGAAGGTCTGGAGTGGAAGACCCGCGCCCACGACCGGCCCGCCGAACTGGTCGACCGGTTGCGCGCCGCCGGGTTCGTGCCGGAGGACGTGGAAACCGTGTTGATCGGGGTGGCCGCCGACATCGCCGACGAGCGCCCGACGCTGCCCGCGGGCGTCGAACTGCGCGAGGTCACCGACGAGGCCGGCTTCCAGCAGATCGCGGAGATGGAGAACGAGGTGTGGTCGGAGAACCGCGACCACCTGGTGCCACAACTGACCCGCGAGGTCGGGGCGGGCCTGGTCACCGTCTACGCGGCGTTCGCCGGGGGACGAGTGGTGTCGGCCGCCTGGGCGGAGTTCAAGTCGGGCATCGAGTTCGTCGGTATCTGGGGCGGAGCGACGCTGGCGGAATGGCGCGGGCGCGGCATCTATCGCGCGCTGCTGGCCAAACGCGCCTGGCTCGCCGTCGAGCGCGGGTACCGGTACCTGCAGATCGACGCGTCGAAGGACAGCAAACCGATCGTGGCCCGGCTCGGCTTCACCGAAGTGACCACCACGACGCCCTACGTTTGGACGCCGTGAGCTCCGGCGACTTCGAGCGACTGGTCGCCGAGGGTGCGGCCGAGCCGGTGGAGGGCTGGGACTTCTCCTGGTTCGACGGCCGCGCGATCGAGGACCGGCCCTCCTGGGGTTACGCGCGGCTGATCGGCGAGCGGATGGCCGGTGTGCGCGCCGGGCTGGACATCGACACCGGCGGCGGCGAAGTCCTGGCGTCGATCCCCCATCCGCCCGCGCTCCTGGTCGCGACCGAAGCCTGGCAGCCGAACGTGCCAGTCGCCGCAACGCACCTGGCACCGTTGGGCGGACGCGTGGTGGCCGCGAGCGAACAGGACGGGCTGCCGTTCGCGGACGGCACGTTCGATCTGGTGGTGAGCAGGCATCCGGTGGCCACGAACTGGGCGGAGATCGCGCGGGTGCTCGCGCCGGGCGGATCGTTCCTGTCCCAGCAGATCGGCGCGGGCCAGCAACTGGAGCTGATCAACGCGATGATCGGCCCGCACACGCCAGGACCGGCGCGCAGCACGGACACCGCCCGCGCACGCGCCGCCGAGGTCGGGCTGGACGTGGTGGACCTGCGCGAAGAGACGTTGCGCTCGGAGTTCTTCGACATCGGCGCGGTCGTGTACTTCCTGCGCAAGGTGTTGTGGACGGTGCCCGGATTCACCGTCGAGCGCTACCGTGACCAACTCCGCGCCGTGCACGAGCGGATCACGGCCGATGGCACGTTTCGCAGCCGGGCGCCCCGCTTCCTGATCGAGGCACGCAAGCCATACTGATCACCGCAACGGCGGCGAGAGGACCGACGACAATGGCTGGCCTGCACGGCACCGTGACCGCGATCGACCTGGTCAGCAGGCGGATGCGCAAGATCAGGATCAGCGCGACCGAACTGCGCGGCCAGTCCTGGACGCCCGGTCAGCAGGTTCGGGTGCGCACCGGCGGCGACGGGCACGGTCCGCGCCGCAGCTACTCGATCTACGCCTACGAGGACGACAGCATCGAGCTGTGCGTGCTCGACCACGGCGAGGACGGACCGGGCGGCGTGTGGGCGCGAGCGCTCAAGGTCGGCCGGCCGGTGAACTTCTCCCGGCCGGAAGGCTCGTTCGTGCTGCGCCAACCCGCGCCGTACCACCTGTTCGTCGGCGAGGAGACCGCGTCGGTCCCGTTCGCGGCGATGCTGCGCGCGTTGCCGTCGGGCACGAACGCGTTCGGTGTCATCGAGGTGGACACGCCGGACGACCGGATCGCGCTGCCCGATTCGATCACCTGGACCTATCGCGCGGGCGGCACCGCGGCGTCGTCGGAGGGCCTGGTCACGGCGTTGCGGGAGCTGAAGCTGCCCGGCAAGCCCGGGATCGCCTACGTCGCCGGTGAGGCGCGCACCATTCAGATGGTGCGCAAACACCTGGTGAAGGACCGCGACTGGCCGCGCCGCAACGTGGTCACCAAGCCGTTCTGGACCCCCGGCCGCCGCGGTATGGACTGATGGCCGAGGACGCCGGCGCTCGGTTGCAGGTCGCGCTCGTCCTGCTGCTGCAACGGCGGCACCGCGCCAAGATCTACGGCGAACTGCTCGAACCGTTCGCAGGCATGGTGGACGAGGCGACCTACCCGGTGCTCTCCGGCCTCGGCCGGATCGGGCCGACCACGTCGGCAAGGCTCGGCGCGGAGATCGGCCTGGACCGGTCGGTGGTCAGCAGGCACAGCGACCGGCTCGAAGCTCTCGGTCTGCTGCGCCGCTCCCCCGACCCGGACGACGCCCGCGCCACCCTGCTCACGCTCACCGGGGAAGGCGAGCGGATCGTGGCGGTGCTGCGCGAACGGCTGGCCGCGATCTTCCAGCGCCGCCTGGATTCCTGGCCACCGGAGCAGGCCGGCGCGTTCGTCGCCGGGCTGGAGCGGTTTGTGCGCGAATCGCTGAGTGAGGACTGAGTGGCTGTCGTAGGATTCCTGATAGGTCGGGGACCGGACAGTTCGTAGCAGGTGAGAGGCCGCATGCTGCGCAGAATGCCCCGCTGGCTGCTCAGAGCCCCGATTCCGGTGTTCCGGAGGGCGGGCCCGTTGCTCGGCCCTCGGTTCGTCCTGCTCGAACACCGCGGTCGCCGCAGCGGTCAACTCCGCTACGTCGTGCTGGAGGTTGTGCACCGCGAACCCGGCGCGCTGGTGGTGATCTCCGGCTACGGCCCGACCGCGCAGTGGTACCGCAACGTCGCCGCCGACCCGAAGGTGCGGATCTGGTGCGGCGGCATCCGGCACGCCGAGGCGAACGCCGTGCCGATGTGTGCGGAACACGGCACCGCGATCCTGGAGAGCTACCGGCACCACCACCCGCACGCCGCGCGCGTGCTCGGCCGCGCGTTCGGCATCCCCGAGTTCGCGCACGGCCAGCCGGTCCCGCTGCGGCGCGCCGAGGAGCTGCCGCTGGTGCGCATCAGCCCGGGTGGTCCGCGCGGGCGAGTAAACTAACCAGACGGATAGTTAGTCGTCACCGGCCTGGTAGGGCACGGTTCTGCGGAAAGGTGCCGTACCACCGATGAGACGTGCGCGCCCGTTGTTCTTCGTCATCCTGATCGTCATTCTGCTGCTGCTGTTCGGCGTCCCGTGGTGGACGGTCGTCGCCAGCGACTCGTGGCCGATCCCGGTCTACATCGTCGGCACCGCCGTGTTCGCGCTGGGCGTAGTCGGTTTTCCGCTGCTCATGTGGCGCGGACACCGGGGCGGTGGCAGCGATGCTCTGGCCCGCACCGGCGACACCACGCTCGGCGTGGTCTGGATCCTGTTCGTCTGGTCGATCCTCGCGTTGATCGTCCGGCTCGTCCTGATGCTGTCCGGAGTGGACGACCCGCTGCGCTGCCGGATCACCGCGTTCATCGCGCTCGGCATCACCATCGTCCTCGCCATCTACGGCAACCGCGCAGCCATGCGGGTGCCCAGGACGCGCGCGGTCGACGTGGTCATCCCGCGCCTCGGCAAGGCGCTCGACGGGCTGAAGGTCGTCGTGCTCGCGGATACCCACTACGGCCCGATCAACCGGCGCCGCTGGTCGGAGCGGGTCGTCGCGGCGGTCAACGCGATGCAGCCGGACGTCGTCTGTCACGCGGGCGACCTCGCCGACGGCACCGTCGAACAGCGCAAGGCACAGGTCGACCCGCTCGGCGACATCGTGGCCACCGAGGCGAAGGTCTACATCACCGGCAACCACGAATACTTCAGCCAGGCGCAGAACTGGCTGGACCACATGGGATCGCTCGGCTGGGACCCACTGCACAACCGGCACCACATCGTGCAGCGCGGCGGCGACCAGATCGTCTTCGCGGGCATCGACGACCGCACCGCCGCGTCCTCCGGCCTGGCCGGGCACGGCGCCGACCTGCCGGCCGCGCTGGCCGACATCGACGCCGACACCCCGATCGTGCTGCTCGCGCACCAGCCCAAGCAGGTCACCACCGCCGCCGAGGGCGGCGTGGACCTCCAGATCTCCGGGCACACGCACGGTGGCCAGATCTGGCCGTTCCACCTGCTCGTCCGGCTCGAACAGGGCTACCTGCAAGGACTGTCCAGGATCAACGCGCGCACCCAGCTCTACACCAGCAGGGGCGCGGGCTTCTGGGGACCGCCGTTCCGCGTGTTCGCGCCGAGCGAAATCTCCCTGCTGACGCTGCGCAGCGCGTGATCTACAGGCCGGTCATCAGATCGGTCTCGGTGATCCCCGGTCCCTGCCCGGAGCGGATGAACCACTCCGTGCCCCAGATCGCCTTGAACACGTCGTCCGGCACGCCGAGGAAGAAGGACTGCTCGCTGATCTGGCTGGCGTGCGCGCGCATCGCCGCCTTCTTGAAGTCCAGGTAGGACGTCACGTCGACCGCGCCGGTCAGCTCCGCTTCGGGCACGCCGATCTTCACGTCGGAATCGGGGTCGCCAGGCATGTCCAGGCCGAGTTCCTCGGCCCGCGACGCGATGTCCTGGAACACCCGCACCGCGTTGTCCCGATTCATCGTCGACTGGAACACCCGAGGCGTGCCCGCGATCTCCGCCGCGCGCAGGCCGACCCGGTGTACCTGGATGTGGTCCGGGTGCCCGTAGCCGCCGTGGTCGTCGTAGACGGTCAGCACGTCGGCCTGCTCGTCGAGGAGAATGTCGGCAAGGCGCTGCGCGGCCTCCTCGACCGACGCCGTCCAGAACGTGCCCGGTTCGTCATTGGTGGGTTCCCCCAGCATCCCGGAGTCGCGATAACCGAGGAACTCCACCCGCGCCGCGCCGAGAATGTCCGCGGACGCGTGGGTTTCCTTGACCCGCCGATCCCACAACTGTTCGCCGTCAGCGAGCAGCCCCTCGGGGATCTCGCCGAGTTCGCCCTTGGTCGCGACCACGAGCACGACGCGATGTCCTTGTTCGAACGCCATCCGCATCACGCCACCACAAGCGATGCACTCGTCGTCGGGGTGGGCATGGAAGGTCACCAGGGTAGCCACGTGCAGACCGTACCTGAGCCAGGCGCTAGCTTTGCGGCCATGCCGACGCCACCCCGGACCATCCAGTACGCCTTCTTGGGCTGGCTGGTGATCGCGGCCATCCGGGTCTACGGCGCGGTGGACGCGATCGCCACCCGCCAGAACACCGTCGACATCCTGAACGGGGCGAACGTGGCCAGCGGGCCGAAGTCCACCCCGTTGCCGGAAAGTCAGATCCAGTCCGCGGCGAACTTCATCGTCGGCACCAACGTGGTGGTCTCCCTGCTGTTCGCGGGCCTGTTCGTGCTGTTCGCGTTCCAGCTGCGCGCCGGTCGCAACTGGGCCAGGATCCTCCTGATCTTCGCGGCCATCGTCGACCTGCTGCTGTTCGTGCAGGCGGGCGCGTACTCGGTGCTGAGCATCCTGGCCGCGCTGGTCTCGCTGACCACCATCGTGCTCAGCTATCTGCGGCCCTCCACCGACTACGTCGCGCAGGCGCGCGCAGCCCGCGCTCAGCGCAGCGGCTGAAACTCACGGTAGAACCGCTCCGCGTCGACGACCTCCAGCACGCCCGGTCCCGGTTTGCGCCCCGGCCGGAACACCAGGTGACCACCCTGAGTGATCAACGAGTCGGCGCCAGGCCCCAGGTGCAGCCGGCCGACCGGCCGACCGGCGTCGTCCATCATGTTGAACGAGACCTGAGTCGGAATCAACCCGCTGAGATGCAGATCGATCACCCAGTCGGTCATCATCGACAGCGATTCGCTGCCCGTGTGCTCCATGACTTCCACTCGCGTCGGCATCGTCTGGAAGTGCTGCCCTCGTCGCATCACAAGCCTCCCCGTGGCTCACCGTCACGATCAATTATAGAACAGATGTTCGAAAGATCGCACGGGGATTGGGCGTGATCAACTGCTTCAACTGGACGAGCCGAGCCGGCCGATCGACCGGTCGAACACCGTGATGGCCAGGTAGAGAACCCCTGCGGCGAGCATGATCCAGGCCAGCTCGTGCATGCCGCCGGTGCTCGCGCGCTGACCGAACGAGGCGGCCGTGGCGGCCGAGGCGACCATCGAACCAAGGTAACCGAACGTGCGCAGCAGCCCGGCCGAGGACGCGGTGCGCTCGGGGTCGGACTGGAAGTAGACGGAGTTCTGCAAGGCGAGGCTGTTCGTGCCCTGCGGGATGCCGAAGATCAGCGCGAGCGCGATCAACAGCCACAGCGGGCTGGCCGCCGTGAGGGTCAGCATCAGCACGCAGGCGACGATCTGCCCCGCCCCGCCCAGCAGCAGCTTGCCGCGGACGCCCTTGCGCCGTCCGGTCAGGAAGGAGATGCCGATCGCCACCGCGAACATCGGGATCTGCACCAGCCCGGCGACGAACGGCGAGAGCCCGAACCCTTCCTCGGTCCACTGCGTGAACCCGTAGAGGAAGGCGTAGGAGACGGTGTAGGCGACCAGCGCCCGCCCATAGGTGGCCACCAGCGGCCGGTTGCCACCGAGTACCCGCAGGTCGATGAACGGCGTCTCCGCGCGCAGTTCGCGCATCGCGAACGCGACCCCGGCGGCGACCGCGATGACGAACAGGTACCAGCTACTCAGGTGCAGGTTCATCAGGAACAGCAACAGCGACAACAACATCGCCGCGAACAACCCCATCCCCGGCAGGTCGAGCCGTTTGACCAGACCGGCCCGCGCCACGTCCCCACTGTCCTGTTTGGGCAGTCGGAGCCCGAGGAGTACGGCGGCGATCGCCAGCGGCACGTTGACCACGAACGTGGCCCGCCAGCCGCCCACCGCGATCAGCGCCCCGCCCAGCAGCGGCCCGATCACCGCGATCGTCTGGTTGGCGATGGCCAACGCGGTCAGCACGCCCGCCGGACTGTCCTGCCCGGTACGGCGTCCCTCGCTGCGCAGCAACGCCATCGCCGCCGGATAACCGGCGCAGGTACCGAACCCGAGCACCACCCGGGAGACGATCAGCACGACCAGGTTCGGTGCCATGGTGCCGATCAACCCGGCCACCCCGACCAGACTGGTCGCGGCCAGGAACAGCCGCCGGGGACCGAACAGGTCGATCAACCGGCCGACCACCGGTTGCCCGAGCGCGGTCGCCAGGTAGAGCGAGGACACCAGCCACGCGGTCTGCGCGGGCGGCGCCCCCAACGCGATGCCGATCGGGATCAGCGCGACCGCGATGATCGTGGAGTTGACCGGGTTCAGGATCGAACCCAGCATCATCACCGGCAACAGCCGCCGGTCGAATCCGGTGCGCGCCGTGGGCACGTCAGTCATGAATGAGCCTTTCCAGCACGGACATCGCCGCGATCACCAGCTGCCGTTCGTCCTCCGTGCAGCGCTCCTGCAACCGTCCGGTCAACCACTCGCCCCGGAGCTGCCGCCCCTCCTCGACGCGCCGATGTCCCTCGTCGGTGAGGCTGACCAGCTGGCGGCGCCCGTCATGCGGATCGGGGCACCGCTGCACCAGCCCCAACGCGGCAAGGGCGGCGATCGTGCTGGTCATCGACTGGTGCCGCACTCCCTCGGCGGCGGCGAGCTCGCTGGCGGTGACGCCGGGCGAACCGGTCAGGTGCGCGAGCGCGGAGGCCTGACCGAGGGTGATGTCCTCGGTCTCCGCGGCGCTCAGGATGCGACGGCGCAGGCGGCTGATGATCGTGCGGACCTGCTGCGCGGCCTGAACGGCGGACGGTGCCAGCTGCGGGCTCGTGCTCATGACTTCACGATAAATTAATCAACTAAAACTGTCCAGTTTTAGCTGCGCATCTCACAGTGCTTCGTCGAGCGGGCTCGCGGTCAGGCCGAACGTCGCCTCGATCCGGCTCGCGTCCACCACGAACGGACGGTGCGACATGTAGTCGGTCTCCTCACCCGCCGGCACCCGGCGATCTCAGTGGTTTCCGACGTCCTCTACGCAGCCGATGGTCCGATCCTGACCAGCGCGGGCGCCTGCGTGGAACTCTGCCTGCACCTGATCAGCACCGACCACGGCACAGCGGCAGCCAACGCCGCCGCGAGGCTGGCCGTCGTCGCACCCCCGCGCCCGGCCGAAGCGACCCAAACCATCCAGACCCCGTTGCCCACGAACAAAAACGCATCCGTCGCCAACACCCGGGAATGGGCGCTGCGCAAGCTCGACCAGCCGATCACCCTGACCGACCTGGCCACGCACGCAGGCGTCAGCGTCCGCACCCTCACCCGCCGCTTCCAGGCGGAAACCGGCCAGAGCCCGCTGCGCTGGTTGCTACACAGAAGGCTCGACCGCGCCCGGCAACTCCTCGAAACAACCAGCCTGCCGATGGACCAGGTCGCCTGGCACAGCGGCATGGGCACCGCGGACTCGCTGCGTCAACACACGCTCAGCAAACTCGGCGCGACCCCGCGATCAATACGCGACCGTCATCGCCAGCGGCACGAACCCGTGCAGGCCGAACAGTGACGGCACGAACAACATGAACGACTCCGGCCCGCGCGCGGTGCGCACGTCGCCGAGGTCGACGATCCAGTCCTCCTGCCAGCCCACCGCACCGAGCAACCCGGCAACGGTCTTCTTGGCGCCGTCGTCGTTGCCGGACAGATACACGGCGGGCGGCGTGCTGGTCGCCTTCGGGTTCATCATCACCATGAACGTCATGGTGTTCAGCGCCTTGACCACCTGGGTGTCCGGCAGTGCCTGCTGGAGGAGCTCCGCGACGCTACTGTTCGGGTAGATCAGCGTCTGCGGCTCACCGTCGTGTCCGGGCTTCAGCGCGTTCGACAGGTCGACGAGCACTTTGCCGCTCAGCTCGGACCGCAGCGCGCTCAACCGCTCGACCGCGGAATTGCCAGGCGTCGCGTTGAAGACGACCGCCGCACCGCTCGCGGTATCGGCATGGTCGGCGAACCGGACGCCGTCCGGCCCCTTCCAGTCCGCAGGCCGTGCACCGTCCCTGGTGCCGACGATGACGTCGTGGCCGGTCGCGGCGAAGCCGGTGGCGAGCGTCGAGCCGACCCGGCCCGCGCCGAAGATTCCAATGGTGGTTGAGGGCACGCCCCAGCTTGTCCGGCGTGCGTGCGGCCGGGCAACGACCAGCGCCCAGGACGCCCGTACTTGGTCGACTCGCCACCCAGACTCCACCGTAACCTGTCTGACCGGTGCGCAATAGGTCACACTATTAACGCACCTCTTTGACAGGTTACGAATGGCGATGCGAAGCTCGGCTCATGAGCGAAACGACCTACACCGCCGTTGCCACCGCGACCGGCGAAGGCCGCAGCGGCGGCCGCACCGTGACCAACGACGGCATCCTCGACCTCACCCTGGCGATCCCCAAAGAGCTCGGCGGCAACGGCGGTGCCACCAACCCGGAGCAGCTGTTCGCGGCAGGCTGGTCGTCCTGCTTCATCGGCGCCACCAAGCGCGCGGCAGCGGCCCGCAAATCAAACTCGACGACCTCGCCGTGATCGCGGAAATCACCCTGCACCACGAAAGCGACGACTTCTGGCTCAGCGCCGTGCTACACCTCGAAGTCAGCGGAGTCGACCAGCAGACCGCAACGGAACTCGGCAACGCCGCGCACCAGATCGGCCCCTACTCCAAGGCAACCAGGGGCAACATCGAGGTCACCATCGACGCGACCGTGGCCTGAGCGCGAGAGTTATTTGGCGGGCGGGTTGTCGGTGGCGCGTGCCAGACTGGCGCGCATGACCGAACAGACTCCGCCCGCCGATCCCAAGGTCGTGCTGCACCGGTATCTGCGCGTCGCGCGTGCCGCCCTGCTGTGGAAGTTGGACGGGCTGTCCGAATACGACCTGCGCCGCCCGCTCACCCCGACCGCGACCAACCTGCTCGGCTTGGTCAAGCACATCACCGGTTGCGAGATCGGCTATTTCGGCGACACCTTCGGTCGCGACTTCCCGGATACGCCGCACTGGGTGCTGGAAGACGACCCCGAGCCCAACATCGACATGTGGGCGACAGCCGACGAATCCAGCGCCGAGATCATCGACCGGTACCGTCGCGCCTGCGATCACGCCGACGAAACAATCGACGCCCTCGACCTGGACTCGATCGGTCACGTGCCGCACTGGCCCGCACAGCACGCGAAGACCACCCTGCACACCGTCCTGGTGCACATGCTCGCCGAAACCAACCGGCACGGTGGCCACGCCGACATCGTCCGCGAACTCGTCGACGGCAAGGCGGGCCTGCGCCCCGGCACCAGCAACCTGCCGGAGGAAGACGAAGCCTGGTGGGCCGCCTACCGCGACCGGGTCGAACAGGCAGCCGTCGCCCACCAATGATCAGACCTCGTTGTTCCACATGCGAAACAGGGCGCAGCGATCCTCGGCGAACGTGACCGTCCACAAGTTCGAGAACGTGCCCAGCTTGACGTAGACACCGGTGCCACCAATGGCAGCGGTGTCACCGCTCATGGCCAGCACCGACCAGTCGAACTCCCAACCGCCCGCCTGCCAGTCCGCGCGCTCCAACCAGCCGGCCACGATCCGTTCCCGCCCGATCCACGCGGTTTCGTAGGGCCACTCGTGGTATTCGGCGTCCTCGGTGAACAGCGCGGCGATATCCGCCTCGTCGTAAGTGCGCCACGCCTGCACGTACTTCTCGACCCAGGCGCTGACCTGCTTGTCTTTCACACCCCCGATTCTGCAACGACCCGGCCGCCGCGAACAGGACGTGCGAACCTGGGTGCCACACTCCCAGGAACGACGGATTCGTTGCGTCGCATGGGGAATCGGCAGCAAGCGATTCTTTTGACGTCAGGCCGGGCGGGCGGCGGGCCGGAGGCCGTCCATCAGGAGGCTCAGCAGGCGGCTGGCCTTGGCTTCCTGCTCGGGCCGGGGGGCCACGGTGAAGATGCCGATGAGAGAGGCGGCGATGTCTTCGGCGGTGACGTCGGAGCGGAGGTCTCCCGCCGCGCGCCCGGCGTCGAGAATCGTGGTGATGGCCGCCAGTAGTTCGGTCCGGGTCTCTGCATGGGCGATCTCGCCCGACTCGATCATCGCGAGCAGCGTGCCGAGCATGCCGTTCTTGGTCGCGATCCAGTCCCCGAACTGGTCCATCCAGCGCCGCATCGCCGCAGCCGGGGGCAGCTGGCCGAGCAGCTCGCGGGCACCGGTCGTCAGCCGCACGACCTGGTCACGGTAGACCGCGTCGACCAGCGACTCGCGGGTCGGGAAGTGCCGGTAGAGCGTGGCGATGCCGACACCGGCCTCGCGGGCGATCGCACGCATCGACGGCTCGGCGTCAGCCGACCCGAACACGCGGGTCGCCACCGCGAGCAGCTGGTCGCGGTTACGGGTTGCGTCCGCCCGTGGCGCACGCATCTCCGCCTCAGTCAAAACGGATCACGCTCCGGTTGTGTTATGGTCGTCCAGGTAAAACGGAGCATAGTCCGTTTCAATGCTCCCTCGGTCCAAGGAGACAGCCGAACATGCAGCAACAGAGCGATCCATCGTCAACGAGCAGGAGCAGGGCGGTCCAGCTCGATTCATTCGGCGGCCCCGAAGTCCTGGACATTCGTGAGGTTCCCGCTCCGCAGGCCGGCCCGGGACAACTCCGCGTGCGGGTCGCCGCGGCCGGTCTGAACCCGATGGACTGGATCATGACCGCCGACGCGGACACGGCCGCCCGGTTCGGCTTGGGTCTCCCGGCCGGGTTCGGGACCGACTACGCGGGAGTGGTCGACCAGGTCGGCGACGGGGTGACCGGCTTCGCACCAGGTGACCGGGTGTTCGGGGGCGCGTTGTCCCGCGCGGTCGCCGACTTCGTGGTGATCGACCCGGCTGGGGATACTGCGGCGAACGAGGCCCATCACATCCCCGACGGCGTCGACGACCGCACTGCCGCCGCCCTCACGATCGCCGGCCGTACAGCCTCCGCCGCCGTCGCCGTGGTCGACCCGAGCCCGGGCGACACAGTGCTGATCGGCGGCGCGGCGGGCGGAGTCGGGGTGTTCGCGGTCCAGCTGGCGCGGATCGCAGGAGCACGCGTGATCGGAACAGGATCGGCGACATCGTCGGATTTCCTGCGCGAGCTCGGAGCCGAGCCGGTCGCCTACGGTGATGGTCTGGCCGACCGGGTCCGAACCCTCGCTCCCGGCGGTGTCACCGCCGCCATCGACCTGCACGGGACGGAGACGGTGCACGCCGCACGGGAACTCGGCGTCCCGGACGGCCGCATCTGCACCATTGCCACGCAACTCGACGGCGTGTCGGCGGCCAACGGCGCGAACGCCGCTCTTGGGGCCCTGGAAGAGATCGCCCGCCTGGTCGCGGCGGGCCGACTCAGGGTGCCTATCGCGGCGAGCTTCCCGGCCGAGCAGATCCGCCGCGCGGTCGAACTCCAGGCCGGCCGGCACGTGCAGGGGAAGATCGTCATCGACCTCTAGATCAACGCGTTGTCATCGTCACTGATCTAGCCGGGACGGCCGCCCGTCCGCTGAGGGTCGAACTCGGCGAATTCTTCGCTATTGAAGCCGCACGATTCGCCACCGTTCCAGCGGGTACGCAACGCCCGCAACGCGATCCACGACCTGATCACAGCCGGAGGACAAGTCTTGTCGCTGCTGTCTGCCCCATCAGAACGTCGACTTTCCGGCGATGATGAGCCCATGTTCACCAGCACCTTGTTGTCCTGGTCCCAGTACTGACTGTGCACTGCCGCGTTCCAGCCGAGCTCGTACCGGGACCCGGATTGGAGCTGAAGGTACTGCCACCGAAGGATGGACCGGTCGGTGACGGTCCGTTGACGCCCACGGCGAGGTTGATCGGGTCGTACTGGGCGAGCCTCGCCGCACCACGTTGCACGGCTGCGCTCGCCGCTGCGCGGAAACTGCCTCAGGCCAAAAGCAGCAACTGTTCGGAAAGCCGGGTCACCGGGTCGGGCGCAAGACGAAAACGCCCCAGCCGAGGTAGCGGCGGCCGAATTCGAGGTGGGTGCTGCGCGAGCTGTCGAGGAAGGCGCGGAGCGCGGGTGCTTCGGGAGCGTCCGGGTTGGCACGTAGCCAGTCGGACAGGGTGCGCCATTGCGAAGCCACGTAACGGTCCCAGCTGTCGCCGTCGGCCAGCACCATCTCGACGAGCTCGCAACCAGCTGCGGTGAACCGGTCGAGGGTGCCACGCAGGGAGGTGAATTCGTCGCGGTCCCAACCGAAGGCGGCGTACGCGGCCTCGGGCGGTTCGTCGATCCAGTAGGGTTCGCCGATCAGCAGCAGGCCATCGGGTGCGAGTGCGGGGCGCATCAGGTTGATCGTGCCGACGACGCCGTTGCCGATCCAGGTGGCGCCGAGGCAGGACACCACGTCGAAACCGCTCGCCTGGTACGTGGCCGCGTCGCCTTCGACGAAGGTGATCTTGTCCGCTACGCCGAGTTCGGCCGCGCGCAGGCGGGCCGCGTCCAGGAACACCGTGCTGATGTCGACGCCGGTGCCGTCGATTCCGTAACGCGCCGCCCACTGGCTGAGCATTTCGCCTTTGCCGCAGGCCAGATCGAGCAAACGACCGCCGGGCTGCCACTGGCAGATTTCACCGAGCAGGTCGAGTTTGGGCGCGGTGATCGGGTTGAGGATGCGGTGGTTCGCCTCGGCGATCTCGTGCAGGCGCAACGCGGTGGCGGGCTGGGAGGACATGCGGGCAGTGTCGGCGCGGTGTCCGGGCCCGGCAACTGGTTTTCAGGCTTCGATGTTGCTCATCACGTGCTTGATGCGGGTGTAGTCCTCGAAGCCGTACATGGACAGGTCCTTGCCGTAGCCGGACTGTTTGAAGCCGCCGTGCGGCATTTCCGCGACGATCGGGATGTGCGTGTTGATCCACACGCAGCCGAAGTCCATTCGCTTGGACATGCGCATGGCGCGGCCGTGGTCGCGGGTCCAGACGCTGGCGGCCAGGCCGTAGCGGACGCCGTTGGCCATGGCCAGTGCTTCTGTTTCGTCGTCGAAGGTCTGCACGGTGATCACTGGGCCGAAGACTTCGTTCTGGATGATCTCGTCGTCCTGGCGCAGGCCGTCGACCACGGTTGGCTGGAAGAAGAAGCCGGGGCGCTCGACCGCGTGGCCACCGGCGGGCACATCTGCGTGGCCGGGCAACCGGTTGAGGAAGCCGCCGACGCGGGCGAACTGGTCGGGGTTGTTGAGCGGGCCGTAGTAGACGTCCTGGTCGGGGGCGCCGGTCACGGTCTGCTTGGCTTGTTCGGCAAGGGCCGCCACGAAATCGTCGTGGACGCCGCGGGCGACGAGCACCCGGGTGGCCGCTGTGCAGTCCTGGCCCGCGTTGAAGTAGCCGGCGCCTGCGATGCCTTCGGCCGCCGCTGCCACGTCGGCATCGTCGAAGACGACCACCGGGGCTTTGCCGCCGAGTTCGAGGTGGGTGCGCTTGAGGTCGGCGGCGGCGGCTTCGGCTACCTGCATGCCCGCGCGGACGCTGCCGGTGATCGAGACCATGTCGGGGATCGGGTGCGCGACGAGCGCGCGGCCGGTGTCGCGGTCGCCGCAGACGACGTTGAACACGCCGGGCGGCAGGAATTCGTTGGCCACTTCGGCGAGCAGGGTGGTGCTGGCGGGGGTGGTGTCCGAGGGCTTGAGGACGACCGTGTTGCCTGCGGCGAGCGCGGGGGCGATCTTCCAGACCGCCATCATCAGCGGGTAGTTCCAGGGGGTGACCTGCGCGCAGACGCCGATCGGTTCGCGGCGGATGAACGAGGTGTGGCCTGCCATGTATTCGCCTGCCGATCGGCCTTCGAGGACGCGGGCGGCGCCTGCGAAGAAGCGGATCTGGTCGATGGCGGGCGGGAGTTCCTCGGACGTGGTGAGTGCGACCGGTTTGCCGGTGTCGGCGGACTCGACGCGGACGAACTCGTCGGTGCGGGATTCGATCGCGTCGGCGATGCGCAGCAGGGCGAGCTGGCGTTCGGCGGGGGTGGCGTCGCGCCATTTCTCGAACGCCTTCGCGGCTGACGTGAGCGCGGCGTCGACGTCGGCTTCGCCGGAGAGGGGCGAGGTGGCGTAGACGGCGCCACTGACCGGGTCGATGATGTCGAGCAGCCGGCCGTCGCCAGCATCCCGGGATTGGCCGTCGATGACGTTGTGGAAGGCGATCTTGTCGGGCACGGACAGCTCCTCACCAGGTCACTTGCCAAGACCGTAACACACGGAAACGGTTGCGTTACCCGCCGATCAGCGACTGTATCAATCGGCGTTTAGCCTATTCGCAACTAAATTCGTTGACAACGCCGTTGACATACGCGTTCTCTGCACCTTAAATGACCCGACACGGTCTGTGCCCCAGGTCACGCAGCCCCCATCGGAGAGGTCGCCCCGATGAGTCAGTCCACAGTTCAGCCCACCGAGCACACCCACGCGTTACGGTCCGGGGTACTCGGCGCCGCCGACACCGCGATGATGGCGGTCGCGGGCAGCGCGCCCGCCTATTCGATCGCCGCGAGCACCGCCACTCTGGTCGCGGTCGCCGGTTTGGCCAGTCCGGCCGCACTCCTCTATTGCGGCATTCCGATGCTCGGCATCGCCTGGGCGTTCAGCCATCTCGGCCGCACGGAGGTCAACGCGGGCGCGAGCTACGCCTGGGTCGGCCGGGCGCTGCACCCGGCACTCGGCTTCCTGTCCGGGTGGGCGTTGATCGTGTCGGCCACCATTTTCATGGTCGCGGGTTCGCTGCCTGCCGGGTCGCTCACGCTCGCGCTGTTCAATCCCGATCTTGCCGACAACACCGCGCTGGTCACCCTGGTCGGAGCCGTCTGGTTCGCGGCGATGGTGACGGTCGTGCTGCTCGGCGCGCACATCACCGCGCGAGCGCAGTGGATCATGTCCAGCATCGAAGTGGCGATTCTGCTGGTGTTCGTGGTGATCGGGTTCGTCCGGGCGCCGCACATCGCGGTGCACGCGTTCTCGTTGTCCTGGTTGGGTTTCGGGCACTTCAGCGGGTTCAGCGGGTTCGCCGCGAGCGCGTTGGTCGCCGCCTTCTACTACTGGGGCTGGGACGTCGCCGCGAACCTCAACGAGGAGACCCGATCCGCACGCCGCTCGGCGGGGCTGGGCGGCATCGTCGGTGTGTTGATCGTGTTCGCGTTGTTCATGGGGTTCACGCTGCTGGTGAACCTGCTGCTGACCACCGATCAGGTCAACGGGAGCAGTGGCAACCTGCTGTTCGTGCTCGGGCAGGCGATCTGGCCGGGGATCGGCGGCAAGGTGTTGTCCATCGCGGCGATGCTCTCCACCGTTGCCACCTTGGAGACCACGCTGATCCAGGTGACCAGGACGATGTTCGCGATGGGCCGCGACCGCACCCTGGCAGGCGCGTTCGGCCGCACCCACCCCAAGTGGCGCACGCCCGCGCTGGCCACGATCGTGGTCGGCGTGGTGTCGGTGGTGCTGTTCGTGTTGTCCAACTTCCTCGGTTCGATCGGCACCATCATGACCGACGCGATCAGCGCGATCGGCCTGCAGATCGCCTTCTACTACGGGCTCGCCGGAGTCGCGGTGGTGATCACCTATCGCAGGGAGATCTTCAAGTCCTTCGGCAACGCCATGCTGATCGGGTTGTGGCCGCTGGTCGGCGCCGCGTTCCTGTTCTGGGTGCTCGGCGAGTCGATCCGGAGCAACTCGGCGGCGGTCAACGGCATCGGGCTGGGCGCGCTGGCGCTCGGCATCATTCCGCTGACGATCGCGTGGCGGCGCCGCTCGCCCTACTTCCAGCGGTCGCGCCTCGCAACGCCTGAGGTCAGCCTCGTTGTGGACTAGTGTCGCGCCCGTGCGCAGGAACAACACGACGCCGGAACAGGCGCTGGTCCTCGATGACGTGTCCAAGCGAATCATCGAGCAGTTGCAGCAGGACGGCCGCCGGCCGTACGGCGCGATCGGCAAGGCCGTCGGCCTGTCCGAGGCGGCCGTCCGGCAACGGGTGCAGCGGCTGACGCAGAGCGGGCTGATGCAGATCGTCGCGGTCACCGATCCGATGCAGGTCGGCCTGTTCCGCCAGGCGATGCTCGGGATCAAGGCGGACGGGCCGCTGGAGCCGATCGCCGAGGCGCTGGGCGCGATGGACGAGATCGACTACGTGATCATCTGCGCCGGTCGCTACGACCTGCTCTGCGAGGCGGTCTGCGAGGACGACACGCACCTGCTCGATCTGTTGTCCAATCGGGTCAGGTCGGTGCAGGGCGTGCGCGACGTGGAGACGTTGATCTATCTGAAGCTGCACAAGCAGTCATATCAGTGGGGAACACGGTGATCGACAACGATATTAGTTGCCGAATCCAGTTTCATATGCGATAAACGTAGGAGCGAACACACCCCTCCCGTGAGGACATCGGCATGAGCATCGACACGCAGGACCGGCTGTGGCTGCACTTCACCAGGATGTCCGGGGGCGCGGCCGAGGCCCCGCTGATCGTGCGCGGTGAAGGTGCCTACATCTGGGACGCCGACGGTCGCCGCTACCTCGATGGCCTCGCCGGACTGTTCGCGGTCCAGGTCGGCCACGGCCGCACCGAACTCGCCGAAGCTGCCGCCAAGCAGATGGGCACGCTGGGCTACTTCCCGCTCTGGTCGCACGCGCACCCGGCCGCGGTCGAACTCGCCGAGCGCCTCACCGATGCCGCGCCGGGCGACCTGAACAAGGTCTTCCTGACCGTCAGCGGTGGCGAATCCGTTGAGACGGCGTGGAAACTCGCCAAGCAGTACTTCAAGCTGACCGGCAAACCCACCAAGCACAAGGTGATCAGCCGTTCGCTTGCCTACCACGGCACCTCGCAGGGCGCGCTGGCGATCACCGGCCTGCCCGGCGCCAAGCAGGACTTCGAGCCGCTGGTGCCCGGCGGTCTCAAGGTGCCCAACACCAACTTCTACCGCGCCCCGGTGCACGCCGACGACTACGCGGCCTACGGCCAGTGGGCGGCGGACCAGATCGCGCAGGCGATCGAGTTCGAGGGGCCGGACACGGTGGCGTGCGTGTTCCTGGAGCCGTTGCAGAACACCGGTGGCTGCTTCCCACCGCCGCCCGGCTACTTCGAGCGGGTACGCGAGATCTGCGACCGGAACGACGTGCTGCTGGTGTCCGACGAGGTGATCTGCGCGTTCGGGCGGCTCGGCCACGACTTCGGCGCCAAGCGCTACGGCTACCAGCCCGACCTGCTCACCACCGCGAAGGGCATGACCTCGGGTTACGCACCGCTGGGCGCGGTGTTCATCAGCGACAAGATCGCCGAGCCGTTCATGCACGGCACGACCACGTTCATGCACGGCTCGACCTACGGTGGCCACCCGGTTTCCTGCGCGGTCGCGCTGGCCAACCTGGACATCTTCGAGCGCGAGAACATCTACCAGCACGTGCTGGACAACGAAGACAAGTTCAAGTCCACTTTGGACAAGCTGCTCGACCTGCCGATCGTCGGCGACGTGCGCGGCGCCGGGTTCTTCTACGGCATCGAGCTGGTGAAGGACAAGGCGACCAAGGAATCCTTCACCGCCGAGGAGTCCGAGCGGGTCCTGCGCGGCTTCGTGTCCAAGGCGCTCTGGGAAGCGGGCCTGTACTGCCGCGCGGACGACCGGGGCGAGCCGGTCGTGCAGCTCTCTCCCCCGCTGATCTGCGACCAGACCCAGTTCGACGAGATGGAGCAGATCCTGCACGGTGTACTGGAAAAGGCCTGGACGATGCTCTGATCGCGGTTTTGACGGGGTGGGCCGATACGTTCCGCCCCGTGACGAACACACTCAACAAGGTCCGCACCGCCTACGACGGCTGGGCCGAGCGTTATCAGGAGTTCGCCAAGTCGATGCAGGGCAATCCGGTTGACGACCGGCTGGTCGACGCGTTCGCCGAACTCGTCGGCGCTGGTCAGATCGCCGATCTCGGCTGTGGACCAGGGCATTACACCGCGCGGCTCGCGGCCAACGGGCACAAGGCGTTCGGGATCGACCTGTCCCCCGAGATGATCGACATCGCCCGCGCCGAGTACCCGGAGCTGCGGTTCGAGCAGGGCAGTATGACCGCGCTGGACATCGCGGACGACGAGCTCGGTGGCGTGCTGTCCTGGTATTCGACCATCCACACGCCGCCCGCCGAGCTGCCCGCGATCTTCGCCGAGTTCCGCCGGGTGCTCGCGCCGGGCGGGCACGTGCTGGTCGGGTTCTTCAGCGGTCACGACCTGGGCGGCGAGCCGCGGGAGTTCGATCACCGGGTGACGCCGGGCTACCGGTGGCCCACCGACGCGATGTCGGGCCTGTTGGCCGATGCCGGGTTTGCAGAGGTGGCTCGGGCGGAGCGGGAGCCGGGCGACCGGGAGCGGTTCCTGCGGGCGCTGGTCATCGTGCACTGACCGCCAGCGCGTTGAGGAACAGGTCGATGGCGGTCGGGAACGAGCTGTCCGGCATGGTTTCGATCAGGTAGGCGGCGTTGCGCGCGATGTTCGGGTGGCCAGTCAGATGGGCGTAGATCCGTTGCCAGGACTGGTGATCGGCCTCGCGGACCGCGTCGTCGAGGCCGAGGGCGGCGGCGTCCAGCGCGGACACAATGTGCTGGAACGACTCGGCGCGGAAAACCTGGCCCAGATCGAACGAACGCTGAACGCGTACCAGATCGACTGCGACTTCGAGCGCACCGGCGACATCAGCGTGGCGACGCAGCCGTGGCAACTCGATGAGCTGCGCGAGATCGCGGAACTGGGCCAGGATGTCGAACTGCTGGACGCCGACGCGATGCGCGCGGAGGTCGATTCGCCGACCTATCTCGGTGGCCTGTGGAAGAAGCGCTCGACCGCGTTGCTGCATCCGGCGAAACTTGCCTGGGGGTTGCGGGACGCGTGCCGGTCGCTCGGGGTGCGCATCCACGAACACAGCCCCGTGCGGGCGTTGCACGTGGACGCGACCGGCGCCATGCTGGTGCGCACGCCCTACGGTTCGGTGCGCGCGGAACGCGCCGCGCTGGCCACCAACGCGTTCCCGACACTGTTGCGCCGAATTCGTCCGTTTGTGGTGCCCGTCTACGACTACGTCCTGTTGACCGAACCGCTGACCCAGAGCCAGTTGGCGAGCGTCGGCTGGCAACGCCGCCAGGGATTGTCCGATTCCGCCAACCAGTTCCACTATTACCGGCTCACCAGCGACAACCGCATTCTGTGGGGCGGCTACGACGCGGTTTATCACTATCGCAGCAAGATATCGCCGTCACTGGAAGCGCGGTACGAGACCTTCGAAAAGCTGTCCCGGCATTTCTTCGACACGTTTCCGCAGCTCGGCGATGTCCGGTTCACGCATCGCTGGGGCGGCGTCATCGACACGTCGTCCCGGTTCTGCGCGTTCTACGGGACCGCGCACCGGGGCCGGGTCGCGTACGCGCTCGGGTTCACCGGACTGGGCGTGGCGGCGACCAGGTTCGGCGCGGACGTCATGCTCGACCTGCTTTCCGGCACGCCGACCGCGCGAACCGGGCTGCGCATGGTGCACGCAAAGCCGCTGCCGTTCCCGCCGGAGCCGTTGCGCTACACCGGAATCGCGCTGACCACGTGGTCGCTGCGCCGCGCGGACCGCAACCGTGGCAGGCGCAATCTGTGGCTGCGCGCGCTGGACGCGGCCGGGCTGGGCTTCACGTCGTGACCCGGTCCACTCAGCGGAACGCTCCGTGAT
Source organism: Pseudonocardiaceae bacterium (assembly GCA_036494465.1). Taxonomy (GTDB): domain Bacteria; phylum Actinomycetota; class Actinomycetes; order Mycobacteriales; family Pseudonocardiaceae; genus CAJCJE01. The sequence goes on along the minus strand of DASXOJ010000046.1, from coordinate 86,241 downwards.
GGTTCCACGACCCGTTGTGACCTTTGGTGATTTTTTGGCCGTTGTGGTGAAGGTGTGCGACGACCGCACCAGGCGGGCGCCAGGGGATCGGGGCGGAAAGATGATCGAGAGTACGACCGGGGTTGTGGAGAGCACCAGCGTCAGCGGGCGCGGGGTGCTGGAGGGCGCGTTCGCGCTGTTGAGCGCGCTCGGCGAGGCGGATCAGGCCGGGCTGACCGCGTTGGCGGTGGCCAGTGGCCTGCCCAAGGCGACAACGCATCGCCTGCTGGACCAGTTGATCGCGGTCGGCGCGGTGGAGCGCGCGGGCGGCGAGTACCGGATCGGGCCGAGGATGTTCCAGTTGGGGCTGCACTGGCAGCCGCACCCCCGGCTCATCGAGTCGTGTACCGGGCCGATCCACGATTTCGCGCGCACGTCGAGGGCGACGGTCGTGGTGTGCGTGCTGCGGATGGGTCAGCTGATGACGGTGTCGGTCGCGCCGGGCGAGATCACACCGGACACCCCGGTGCGCGTTGGCGCGTCACTGCCGTGGGCGACGGCGGCCGGCCGGTTGCTGCTGGCCAACTCCTCGACGCCCACCGGCATCCCGCGCGGTAACCCGATGGCGTGGGCGCGGCACGCCGCGGAGATCCGCGAGCGCGGCATGGCGTTCGACCGGGAGAGGATCCTCCCCGGTATCTGGTGCGTCGCGGTGCCGATCCGTCAGCGCGACGGCGAGGCGGTCGCCGCGCTGGCCGCGATGCTGACGCCCGGTTCGCCGCTGACCGTGATCGGCGAGGCGCTGCACCGCGTGGCCCACTCGATCAGCGCGAACCTGTCTGGTCGACCGGCGAGCGTGGCGAGCTGAGCTTCGCGGTGTGCCGGACCCAGAGGATGCCGAGGATCGGCAGGATCACCGGAATGAAGAAGTAGCCCTCGCCGTAGACGGACCAGACGGTGGCGTCCGGGAAGGCGCTCGGCGCCAGCACGCTGGCGGTGCCGATGGCGAGCACGCCGACCAGTTCGACCGTGCACGAGATCACCGCGACTCGGCGCGAGGTCGCGCTGGCACGGGCCAGGCAGACCGTGGCGACGATGTACACGACGGCGGCGAAGGCCGAGAGGATGTAGGCAAGCGGGGCTCGGTGGAACTGGAGCAGGATCTGGACCACCGAGCGGGAGGTCGCGCCGAGCGCGAACACCGCGTACAGCGCGATCAGCACGCGGCCGGGGCCGCTGCGGGTGGTTTCGGCCAGAGTCATCGGCTTTTCCGAATCAGACAACGCTACCTGCCCAGACTTGGTTCATTCGCAGGATCATCACCGGCACCACGAGGCAGGCGACGAGCAGTACGCCGACGCCCCATCGGCTCTTTTCGGTCCGTGCCCACCAGACCGCGGCCGGGAGGATGAGCAGCGAGCCGATCAGGTAGCAGACGAACGTGACGCTCTCGATGTGCCGGTGATCGCCTGCCAGCGCGACGAGACCGAGCACGGCCTGCACGAGCAGACCGAGTTCGACGACGCCGAGAAAGCCGAGCAGCACCACCAGACCAACGGGACGCTTCAGCAACAACAGGACAAATGACCACATCGCACCGGCCACTGCGGCAAGCGTGAGCACGGTGGCGAACAGCGGGGCGGTCATGGCTGCCGATTATCGGTCACCGCGCGTCGTCCACCTGCGCCGGGGCCGCTCGCACACGGTGATCAGTTGCCGACGGGCAGGTTTTTGCGTTTCCGAGTAAACATATTACCTTTTTTCACAGATGTATTGCGGTGATGTGTCGGGCATCGTTACGCTTCCGCACCAGCCTGGCAGCCGAAAAACGCGCGCCCAGAAAAAGGGCGCACTGCGTATCGAGAGGATTCCACATGGGAGTCTCGCGTCGTAGTTTTCTCAGCACCGTGGCTGCGGGCGCCGCAATCGGCACTGTTGGCGCGTTGTCGGCATCGGAATCGGCGGCCGCCGCGCCTGCCGCAAGCCCGGCCGGGGACGTGGTCGGCAAGATCACCGTCGGCTACCAGGGCTGGTTCGCCTGCACCGGCGATGGCGCGCCGATCAACGGCTGGTGGCACTGGAGCAACAACTGGGGCCAGCCGCCATCGACCTCCAACAACAACATCAAAGCCTGGCCCGACATGTCCGAGTACACGAAGGGTTACCAGACCGCGTACCCGAACTGCCAGAACGGCCAGCCTGCCACGCTGTTCTCCTCCTACGACCAACAGACCGTGAACACGCATTTCCAGTGGATGGCCCAGAACGGCTGCGACACCGCGGCGCTGCAACGGTTCAACCCGAACAGCAGCGAGGGCCCCACCCGGGACGCGATGGCCACGAAGGTGCGGCAGGCAGCGGAAAGCACCGGCGTCAAGTTCTACGTCATGTACGACGTGACCGGTTGGACCAACATGGCCAACGAGATCACCGTCGACTGGCAGAACAAGATGTCCGCGCTGACCTCGTCGTCGCAGTACGCGCACCAGAACGGCAAACCGGTGGTGTGCATCTGGGGCTTCGGCATGGACGACGCCAACCACACCTGGGACGCGCCGACCTGTCTGAACGTGGTGAACTGGTTCAAGAACGCGGGCTGCTACGTGATCGGCGGCGTGGCGCGGGAATGGCGCTCCGGCAACAACGGTTCGCGGGCCGGATTCGACAGCGTCTATTACGCGTTCAACATGATCTCGCCGTGGATGGTCGGCGCGATCGGCAACGTCGGCGATTCGGACTACTACTACCAGGCCGACAACGTGCCCGACGTGGCCGCCTGCCAGTCGCACGGCGTCGACTACCAGCCATGCGTGCTGCCCGGCGACCTGTCGGGACGCCAACGCGCACATGGCGACCTGATGTGGCGCCAGTTCTACAACATGGTGCGCGCTGGCGCGAACGGCATCTACATCTCCATGTTCGACGAGTACGGCGAAGGTAACCAGATCGCGAAAACCACGCCGACGCAGGCCACGGTGCCGGGCGGCTCCGGGTTGCTGTCGCTGGACGAGGACGGCACCGCCTGCTCCTCCGACTACTACCTGCGGCTGACCAACGACGGCGGCAAGATGCTCAAGGGCCAGATCGCGCTCACCGCGACCCGGCCCACCGCGCCGAACGGATCGACCAGCGGCGGGGGCGGGGGCAACACCGACCTCGCGCAGGGCGCGGCATCCGCGGAGAGCAGCCACACGCAGAGCTACGGCAGCGGCAACGCGGTCGACGGAAACACCAGCACCTACTGGGAAAGCACGAACAACGCGTTCCCGCAGTGGTTGCAGGTGGATCTGGGCAGCAGCAAGAGCATCTCGCGGATCGTGCTCGACCTGCCGCCCTCGTCGGCGTGGGGCGCGCGCACGCAGACGTTCTCGATCCTGGGCAGCACCGACGGTGCCAACTTCTCGACCCTCGTCGGTTCGGCGCCGCACACGTTCGATCCGGCCTCCGGCAACACGGTGACCGTCACGCTCGCCCCGGCCACGACCCGGTACCTGCGGTTGAACGTCACCGCGAACACCGGTTGGCCCGCAGGACAGTGTTCGGAGTTCCAGGTCTTCGCGACCTGATCGCCGACCGGCGTCGGACCGGTGGGATCCTCGCCTGCCGATCCGACGCCCCCGACGTCAGCAGCTGCCGGTGCCCGGTCCGCCGAGGTGGAAGCCGAGCGGGGAAACCAGGCCCTGGCGGTAGTCCTGCGGCAGCGTCGCGAACACCTGCCACTGCTGGTCGTTGCGGCCACCGGCCAGTTGCAGCGCACTGATCCAGGACGAGTCGAGCCTGGTGCCGAACTGACCGTTGCCCATGTCGGTGCAGCTGGTCTGACCGACGCTGGTGACGACCTCGCCAAACGCTTGCACCAGGCCGAAACTGTGGAAGTCGGCCCAGATCGACGCGGGGAAGTAACCGAAGCTGATGCCGTCGTAGGTGAGCCACCAGTTGCCGCCGCGATAGGCGATGCCGTACTGGCCGACCGCGCCAGGATGCACCGGCATGCCCGGTTTGACGATCGACGACGTCTGCACGAAACCGCAGGCGTTGTAGCAGGTGCCGACGCCGTCGATCCAGTGGAAGATGAACAGGTGCGGCTTGGTGTCGCCGTTCAGGCCGTGGTCGACGGTCCAGCCGATCTCGATGATCTGCTTCTTGTCCGCGGTTTCCACCGCGAGCTCTTGCAGCGAGTGTGCGCCGTCGGCGGGGTCGGCGAGGTTGATCGTCGGATCTTCCTGCGTCATCAGGATGCTCGCGCCGGTGCCGTCGATCCATTCGCGACCGGCGACGTAGTTGTAGCAACCGATGTCCGGGTAGCAGACCGGCGCGGTCGGCGGTGGTGTGACCTGCGCGCCGGCCGGGGGTAACGGCACAGCGGCTTGCGCGGTCGGGGCCGCGATACAGAACGCGGCGAGAGCGAGAGCAACGGCGAGAGACCGCATCGGCGCACCTTTCTTGGCGGACGGCGCGCCGATTATGGGCCGGTTACTCGGCTTTCTGCTCCGGCTGATCGTCGGGTTCCAACAGGACGAGCGGGATCTGGCGCTCGGTCTTGCGCTGGTAACCGGCGTACTGCTTGCCGCCCGCGACCACCTTCGGCCACAGTTCCGCACGCTCGGTGTCGTCCGCGATCCGAGCGGTCATCGGCTGCTCGGGCTGACCGGCGTAGACGACCTTGACCTGCGGGTTCGCCCGCAGGTTGAGCAGCCACGCCGGGTTCTGGTCGTCGCCGCCGCGCGATGCGACCACGACGATCGCGCCGTTCTCCTGGACCGGCGAGGTGAGCAGCACGGTGCGCGGCTCGCCGCTCTTGCGGCCGATGGTGGTCAGCTGGACGACCGGCATACCGCTGGCCTGCCAACCCGCCTTGCCACCGGTGACGCGCAGAGCAGCGCGGTGCACGGCGTTCATGGTCTTGAGCACGAAATCACTGGGCATGGAGTGCAACCTAGCCGAACAGGTCGATCACGATGGAGAGGCGCTCCTCCTGGTGCTCCGGTCGCATCCGGCCGCTCGCCGCCAGGACGGCGATGCCGTGCAGCGTGCTCCAGAAGACCTCGGTCAGCGAGCCGGGATTCTTGCTCGCCGGGGGCAGGACCTTGGTCAGCTCGTCAAACGAGTCTTTGAGCGCCTGCGGGGCATCGTCGGTCGCGAACGGCAGACCGGTTGTGAGGGTGAACATCGCCTGGTAGGCGGCGGGATGGTCGACCGCGAACGTGAAATAGGCGCGCGCGGCGGCACCGACCGCTTCGCGGCCAGGTGACGCGTCGGCGACGGCCGCGCGCAGGCGCTCGGTGAGCTCGGCGATGCCCGCCACCGCGACCGCGTCCACGATCGCGTCCTTACCGGCGAAATGGCTGTACAGCACGGGTTGGCTGTACTCGACCCGTTCGGCGAGCCTGCGGGTGGTGACCGCGTCCCAGCCCTGTTCCTCGGCGAGTTCACGCGCCGCGTCGACGATCAGTTCGGCACGTTTCGCGAGTTCGCGCTGTCGTCGCTCGGAGATGGACACCACCAAATTCTAGCAGTGCTAGCACAAAGAGCTACGCTCGTGTTAGTGTTCTAGCGTTGCTAGGTTTCCGGTCGACGACAGTTCACGGAGGGGCTTCTCATGCTTGTGACCATCGCGGATGTGCTCGCGGGCATCATCGGGGTCGGCATCATCGCGATCGGCATCCGGTTCCTGCTGCAACCGCAGGCCAGCGCGGACGGCTTCGGCGTCAAGGTCCTGCCCGGTCAGGGCGTGCGCGGCTACCTGAGCGTGAAGGGCGTGCGGGACATCGTGTCCGGCCTGGTGCCGCTCGGATTACTGATCTTCGCCAGCGCGCACACGCTCGGCCTGGTCATGGTCATCGAGGCGGTGACGCCGATCGGGGACGGTGCGATCGTGCTGGCCAACAAGGGGCCGTTGTCCATCAAAAGCAGGCTCGCGATCGCGTTCGGCGTTCACTGGGCAACGGCAGTGGTGTGCCTCGTATCGGGCGTAATACTGCTGGCCAGCTGATCGACGAACGCGCGCGGCTCGTCCACGGTGACGTGCAGTGTGCTGACCGGTTCCACGACGCGCAAACCGTTGACGTGCAGGGGAAATTCGGGATCGAGGTCGACGGCGACCGTGGTGTCGCCGGAGCAGAACACGCCGCGCCCTGTGCCGTCGACCATCACCTTCCCGTTCTTGGCCTGGCTCCCGCCGACGATCCGCGCGCCGCGAACGGCGGCCAGCTGGACGACCAGTTCGGCCTGGTGGCCGTTGCGCAGCCGGAGCACGTCGGCCTCGATCCGGTGCGGCAGCACGACCATGGACGCGTACAGGCCGAAGATCCAGATCAGCGTGTACATGTCCAGTGCGAAGATCGTCCAGATCCACCACCGGCTGCCGAAGATCAACAGCAGCACGAGGTGAGTGCCGATGCCTTCCAGTGCGCACAGGCCGAAGAAGGTGAACACGATGATCTTCTTGCCGTCGTGGTAGCCGAACTCGTCGGGCGCGTGCGTGCGGTGGCGCCGGAAGAACCAGCGGATGAAGGCGGCCAGCATGCGCGGTTCGTTCAGGAGCAGTTGGGCGGGATTCGGTCTGCCGGCCAGCGTTGCCCTGACAAGTCGCGTACTTGGTTCACTATCCATGCACTTCACTATATCGGAAGGTGGCATGATCGGGTAGTGAGTTCGGAACAGGGCCGAGACCGGGACCAGACCGGACGGGCGCGCAACGCCCGGCCGCGCGACGGCCTCGGCAGGCCACTCCCCTATGGCAGCCCCGGCGTCGAGCGGTATCCGGAAGGCATCGTGCGCACGCCAGCCGAATCCCTCGCCGAGGCGCAACGCCTGCTCGACGCCGAAAAGCCGTTCCACGCCCACGAAGTCCTGGAAGACGCGTGGAAGTCCGCGCCGGAGGCGGACCGCGAACTGTGGCGCGGCCTCGCGCAGCTCGCGGTCGGCCTGACCCACGCGGCGCGCGGCAACTCATCCGGTGCGTCCGCGCTGCTGACCAGGGGCGCGGCCAACATCCGCCCCTACGCCGACCGGCCGCCGCACCACATCGACATCGCGGGCCTGCTGCGCTGGGCCGCTCGGCAGGCCGAGTCGAGCGAGATCGAATGGCCGCGACTGCGGGAAAGCGCGTGAAGGAGCGCTACGGCCCCGAACCCGATCAGTACATCGAGCACTATGTGCCGGAACAGGTACACCACCCGGGCACCGTGCTGATCATCCATGGCGGCTTCTGGCGACCGGAGTACGACGCATCGATAGGCCGACCGCTCGCCGAAGATCTGGCCGAACGCGGCTACACGGCGGTCAATCTGGAGTACCGGCGATCGGATTGGGAATCGATGGCCGCCGATGTGCTCGCTGGTGTCGCGAGCCTGACCGGCGATGTCGTCGCGGTGGGCCATTCGGCTGGTGGGCAGCTCGCGGTGTACGCGGCGCAGTACGGGCGGCTGGCCGGGGTGGTCGCGCAGGCTGGCGTGCTGGATCTGGCGACCGCGGCGAGGGACCGCGTTGGTGGTCGGTCGGTGCTGAGGCTGATGGGCGGGACGCCGGAGGAGGTGCCGGAGCACTATGCGAAGGCCGATCCGATCGGCATGACACCGAGGGTTCCGGTTGTGTGTGTCCACAGTAGAACGGACCAGCTGGTGCCGTTCGCGCAGAGCGAGGCGTACTCGGCCAAGACCGGGGCGCGCCTGATCGAGGTGCCCGGCGACCATTTCGCGCACCTGCAACCAGACAGCCCCGCCTGGGCCGCCGTACTGGACGTGCTGCCGGAACTGCTCAGTCGCCGGAGCTGAACGCGGCGTCGAAGGACGCGGCGGGCGGCTCGATCTGGCTCAACCGCCGCACGAACGCCAGCGCGTCCGGCGCGCCGATCAACCGGTCCATGCCCGCGTCCTCCCACTCGATGGAGATCGGGCCGGTGTAGCCGATGCTGTTCAGCATCCGGAAACACTGCTCCCACGGCACATCGCCGTGCCCGGTGGACACGAAGTCCCAGCCGCGCCGCGGATCGCCCCAGCCAAGGTGCGAGCCGAGCCTGCCGTTGCGCCCGTCGAACCGCTTGACCGACTCCTTGCAGTCCACGTGGTAGATGCGGTCGCGGAAGTCGTAGAGAAACCCGACCGGATCCAGGTCCTGCCAGACGAAGTGGCTCGGATCGAAGTTCAGGCCGAAGGCCGGTCGGTGGTTCACGGCTTCCAGTGCGCGGACCGTCGTCCAGTAGTCGTAGGCGATCTCGCTCGGGTGCACCTCGTGCGCGTAGCGGACGCCGACCTCGTCGAACACGTCCAGGATCGGGTTCCAGCGGTCCGCGAAGTCGGCGAAGCCCCGGTCGATCATCTCGGGCGGGACCGGCGGGAACATGGCGACGGTGTGCCAGATGGACGATCCGGTGAACCCGACGACGGTTGTGACACCGAGTTTGGCTGCCGCCCGCGCGGTGTCCTTGATTTCGGCCGCCGCTCGCTGGCGCACGCCTTCCGGGTCGCCGTCGCCCCAGACGCGGGACGTGAGAATCGCCTTGTGCCGCTCGTCGATCGGGTGGTCGCAGACGGCCTGGCTGGTCAGGTGGCAGGAGATGGTCCAGCAGCCGAGGTTGTGCCTGGCCAGGGTTTCCTTGAAACGCGGTAGGTAGTCCTCGTCGTTGAGCGCGGCTTGCACGTCGAAGTGGTCGCCCCAGGTGGCGACTTCCAGACCGTCGTAACCCCACTCGGACGCAAGTCGGCAGACCTCGGTGAACGGCAGGTCGGCCCACTGGCCGGTGAACAGGGTGATCGGGCGTGCCATGGCGCGGCCTCCTAGTTCTTGCCAGGGACGGGGATGTGCGTGCCTGCGGCCTGGCCGCTCGACTGGACGGCAGCAAGCACCTGTTGCACCTGGAGGCCGTCCGCGAACGAGGGGCGCGGCTGTTCGCCGTTGCCGATCGCGGTGACGAAGTCGACCACCTGGTGGGTGAACGTGTGCTCGTAGCCGAGACCGTGACCGGGTGGCCACCAGGCGTCGATGTAGGGGTGGGTGGATTCGGTGGCGAGAATGCGGCGGAAGCCCGCGTTCGTCTCCTGCCCGTCGTAAAAGGACAGTTCGTTCATGGTCTCGAAGTCGAACGCGAGGCTGCCCGCCGAGCCGTTGATCTCGATGCGCATGCTGTTCTTGCGACCGGTCGCGAAGCGGGTCGCCTCGAACGAACCGATCGCGCCGCCGTCGAACCGCGCGGTGAACAGTGCCGCGTCGTCCACGGTGACCGGACCGCGCTCGTCCGACCCGGGCAGCGGGCGCTCGTCGATGAACGTGTGCAGCAGCGCGCCGACGCTGGTGATGCGCTGGCCCGTCAGCCACTGGCTCAGGTCGACGATGTGCGCGCCGAGATCGCCCAGCGCACCAGAACCGGCCTGCTCCGCGTCCAGGCGCCAGGTGAGCGGGAAGTCCGGGTCGACCAGCCAGTCCTGGAGGTACTGCGCGCGGACGTGGCGAACAGTGCCGAGGCGACCCGCTTCGATGAGTTGGCGGGCCAGCGCGAGCGCGGGCACCCGGCGGTAGTTGAACGCGGTCATCGCGAAACCCGTGGCGCGCTCGGCGGCGGCGACCATGGCGACCGCCTCGGCGACCGTGTTGGCCAGCGGTTTCTCACACAGCACGTGTTTGCCCTCCTGGAGGGCGGCGATCGCGATCGCGGCGTGGCTGTCGCCGGGCGTGCAGATGTCGACGATGTCGATATCGTCCCGGGCGATGAGTGCGCGCCAGTCGGTTTCGTAGCTGCGCCAACCGAATTTGTCCGCTGCCGCGCGGACCCGGTTCTCGTCCCGGCCGCAGATCGCGGTCAGTTCGAGGTCGGGCAGATCGAAGAAGTGCGGTGCGGTTCGCCAGGCTTGCGAGTGCACCGCGCCCATGAACGCATGACCGACCATGCCAACACGCACTATGCCTCCTCGGGTCGAGCGCCGAACGGGACCGGAGCGGGACGGTCGACGTCGCTGGTGATGGTGATCGAGGTGCCGGTTTCGGCTGCCGTGAGCAGCGACTCCATCACGTCGAGTACGTGAAACGCGAGCAGTCCGTTGGCGCGAGGCGTGCCGCCGGTGCGGATGGCGCGAGCCAGATCGGCGAGGCCGTAGCCGCGCGCGGCGTTCGGGTAACCGCCGGATTCGGGCTGATCGGCCCAGGATTCCGCGCCCGCGCGGAAGATGCGGACCGGGCCGTGGAAACCGTTCGGGTCGGGCACGGACAGGCTGCCGCCGGTGCCGTACACCTCGATCCTGGGCAGGTCGGCCGCCCACACGTCGAAGCTCATCAGCAACGTCGACAGTGCGCCGTTCGCGTGTTCCAGCACACCGGTCACGTGCGTGGCCACCTCGACCGGGAAGGTCTTACCGGCGACGGTGGTGCGGGTGGCCTGCGGAGTCGCCGACATGCCGACCACGCGCCGCACCGGACCGAGCAGGGTGACCAGCGCGGTCAGGTAGTACGGGCCCATGTCGAGCAGTGGTCCGCCGCCGGGCTGGTAGTAGAACTCGGGCGCTGGGTGCCAGCGCTCGTGGCCGGGCGTGGTCATGAAGGCCGTCGCCGCGATCGGTTTGCCGATCTCGCCCGCGTCGAGCACGGCGCGCGCGGTCTGGATGCCGGTGCCGAGCACGGTGTCCGGGGCGCAGCCGACCGCGATGCCTGCTTTTTTCGCCGCGTTCAGGACTTCGCGGGCTTGGGTGGTGGTGGCGGCGAGGGGTTTTTCGCCGTAGACGGACTTGCCTGCGGCGATCGCGGCGAGCGCGACATCGTGGTGCGCGGCGGGGATGGTCAGGTTGAGCACGATGTCGACGTCGTCGGCCGCGTAGAGCTGCGCGGGCGTGAGCGTGCGGATGCCGGGGACGGTGCGGGCGGGGTCGAGGTCGGCAACGGCGGTGACGTCGAGATTGGTCAAGCGCGGCAACGTTTTCAGGTACTGACCGCTGATCTGGCCGATCCCGATGATGCCGACCCTCAACGCGTCGCCCACAACAGCCCCCTGATGATCAGCTCGCTGGTTTCCGGCACCTCGAAATCGGGAGGGTGGTGGCCGAGGGTGGTCACGAACACCTTGCCACCGCGCCAGTTCCTGGTCCAGGCCACCGGCGTCGCGGTGCCGGTAACCGCATGGATCTGGATCGACGGGTCCACATGCACGGTGTACAGCTCGGTGTGCACAGGGAACTCGCCGAGATCGGCGAGCAGCTCGGACACCGGACGCACGGTGTAGTCCACGAAACCCTTGGGGTGGTGGACGAACTGGCCGCCGGTGATCAGGTGGTAGCCGGGTTCGGCCCGGAACGAGTCGATGATCCCGCCGTGCCAACCGGCGAATCCGGTGCCCGCGCGGACGGCCGCCGAGAGACCGGCGAGCTGTTCGCTGGTGATGGTGCCCATGGTCCAGCACTGCACGATCAGGTCGCTGGCGGCGAGCAGGTCCGCGTCCAGGTAACTGTCCAGTGTGTCCGATACGGTCACCTGGTAGTCGCGGGCGCGCAGTTCGGCGGCGTAGCGGTCGGTCGCCTCGACCGGAAAGTGGCCCTCCCAGCCGCCGCGCACGATCAGCGCACGGGTCATTCCTCGGTCCTCCACTGGTGCTCGGGCATGAAGTGGAGCAGGTCGCGGGCGCGGGTGGTGTCGAACGGGGTGCTGAAACCGGGCAGGTCGGCGTCAACTCGGGTGCTCGGGTGGTATCTGGCCAGCAGGTCGCGGGTGGGCACCACGGCTGTGGTGTCGGGGGCGGCGACGTTCACCACGTGATTGCCGGGTTCGGCGGGCGCGACCAGCGCGGCGGCGATCGCACCGGCGGCGTCGCGGGTGTCCAGCCAGCCCCAGAGGCCGACCCGTTCCGGCGCGGGGTCCTCGCGTACGCCTGCGATGTGGTCGCGCATGCGGTCGCCGGTGCCGAGGAACGGGAAGCGCAGGCTGATGATCGTCGCATCGAATCGGCGGGCTGCCGTGTCGGCGATCAGTTCGCCGAGGTACTTGGACAGGCCGTAGGTGTCCTCGCCGAGGTAGGGGTGATCTTCGGTGATCGGCACGAACTCGGGCGACACGTCCCGGCTCGACCAGGCGATGCCGAGCGCGGACAGGCTGGAGATGTAGACGATCCGCTTGATCCCGGCGCGGCCCGCCGCGTAGAGCACCTGGTAGGCGGCGTTGACGTTGTTGGTGAACACCTCGTCCTCGGTGCCCGCGCCCGGTGACGGCAGCGCAGCCGCGTGCACGACCGCGTCGATATCGCTCATCAACTCGGCGAGATCCGTGTCAAGGAGGTCGCCGGATCCGTCGATGCGGTCGTGTGCGCGGACCGAGTGGCCCTCCGCGCGCAGCCGTGTCACCGTCTCCCTGCCGAGTCCGCCACCCGCTCCGGTCACCAGTACCCGCATGTCCATCAGCCCTTCACCGCGCCCTGCAACCCGTTCACAAAGTACCGCTGACACAGCACGAAGAGGATCACCACGGGGATCACGATGATCAGCGACGCGGCCATCAGCACGTTCTGCTGCGGCGTGAGCGTCGCGTTCAGGTTCTGGAGCGCGATCGGGAGCGTGAAGGTCGACGGGTCGTTCAGCGAGACCCGGGTCAGCACGTACTCGTTCCAGGTCGGGATGGCCGTGAGCAGCGCGATCGTGGTCAGCGCGGGCCGGCAGGTGGGTAGGTAGATGGAGTAGAACGTGCGCAGCTCGCCCGCGCCGTCGCAGCGCGCCGATTCCCGCAGTTCGGTGGGCACCGCGCGGAAGTTGCTGGTCATGACCAGCACGGACAGCGGCGCGGTGCCGTTGATGAAGGGCAGGATGATGCCGAGATGGGTGCCGAGGATGCCGAGCTTGCTCTGCAACAGCACGACCGGCAGCAGCATCGTGATGCCCGGTACGAACATCAACGCCACGAACAGCCCGTAGAGCAGCTTGCGGCCGGGAAAGCTGAGCACGCCGAACGCGTAACCGGCGAGCGAGTAGATCACCAGCACGCCGAGCGTGGTGAATCCGGTGACCTCAAGCGAGTTGGTGAAGTAGCTGAAGAAGTGCAGCTGGGTCCAGGTGTGGATGAGGGTGGCCAGGGTCGGCTGGTGCGGGATCAGGTGGCCGTCGACCCGGATCTCCTGGTCGTTCTTCAGCGCCCCGGACACCATCAGCGCGAACGGGTACAGGCTGATCAGCGCGTAGATGACCAGGACCAGGTAGGTGATCACGCGCGGCAGTCGTTTCATGCGCGGCTCCGCAGCAGGCGCAGGTTGCCTGCGGCCAGCAGCAACGCGACCACGAACAGGATCCAGCCCAGCGCGCTGGCCAGACCGAGCGTCGGCCCGAGGTTCGCGTTGAAGGCGAGCGTGTAGGACTCCAGGCCGAGCACGGTGGTGTCCGTGCCCGGCCCGCCGTTGGTCATGATCAGGAAGATCTGGAAGCCCTGGAGCGCGTCGCGCACGTTGAGCATGACGACCGCAGCGGTGATCGGCCGCAGCAACGGCCAGATGATCGCGGTCATGGTGCGCGTGGTGCCCGCGCCGTCGATCTGGGCGGCGTCCAGCACGGTGTTGTCGATGCCCTGCAAACCGGTCAGGTAGAGCAAAATGCCGATCGGGATCGCGCCCCAGGACTGCACCACGATCAACGTCGGCAGCGCGGTCGACGGGTTGCCGAGGAAGCCCTGCGGCTGGGTGAGCGTGCCGAGGCCGAGGTGGCTGAGGATGAAGTTGAGCGACCCGTCCGGTTGCAGAACGTAGGTCCACGCGTAGAAGACCGCGATCCCGGCGGTCACGTAGGGCAGGAAGAAGATGGTGCGGAACGTGGTGCGCAACCGGCGGATCCGGTTCATGGTGAACGCGAGCGGGAAGCTGATCAGCACGGTCAGCACCGGCACCGCGATCATCACCGACAGGGTGTTGAACGCGGCGCCCCGCACCAGCGGCGCGTACACCGGATCGCGGTAGAGCAGGTCGAGGTAGTTGCTGAAGCCGACCCAGCTCCAGGTGGGGGTGAACCCGTTCCACCGCGCGAAACTGAGCGCGAGCCCGTAACCGATGGTGTAGACGCCCATCACCGCGAACAGCACGATCGCCGGCGCGACGAACGCGTAACCGGTCAGCGCTGCCTTTACTCGGCCCGGCCGGAGCGCGACCACGCTATTTCCAGCTGTCGATGTTGTAGGCACCGAGCTGGTTGTTCACCGTCGCCGAATCGGCCTGCTTCAACGGCGACATCTTGATCACGATGTTGCCCGCCTTCTGGATGTCCCAGGTCGGACTCTGGAATGCGTTCAGGTTCGAGTTGAACGCATCGTCGCCGCTGCCGAACACGGACTCCAGCGAGCTCAGGTACGGACCGACGTCCTTGCTGGCGTTCGCGCCAAGGTTCACGGCGGGCAGGTCGAACGAGGTCTGCGCGAACTTGCCCGCGACCGATTCGGTGCTGAGGAAGTTGATCCACTGCACGGCGGCCGAGGAGTTCTTGGTCTGGCTGGTGACGGCGAGCCCGGTCAGCGCGATCGGGGCGAGCTTGAAGTCGCTGCCGATTGCTCCACCGGCTGCCGGTGGGAGGCCGAACGCGACGATGTTGCCCGGGTTCATGCCATCTTGTTGCAGGGACGACTCGGTGAACGTGCCGCCGATGTCGAACGCGGATTTGCCCTGCGCGAACGCGAGATCCGCGTTGTCGATGGACAGCGTCTGGTCGCCGGGCGCCCAGTACGGGGTGATCTGGTTGTACAGGTCGAGCGCGGCCTGACCGTTGGGGCTGCCCCAGTCCTGCGCGCGGTCCCTGCCGAACAGCGCCTCGTACTTGGCTTTGCCGAGTTCGCTGTACGCCAACGGTTCCATCAGCCAGTCCAGGCCGGTGGACGAGTCGGACAAGCCGAGCGTGACGCCGCCCGGGGTCGCCTTGAACCAGTTGATCAGGTCCTGCCAGGTCTTCGGCGTCGCGGTCGGGTCGAGACCGGCTGCCTTCAGTTTCGCCTTGTTCGCGTAGACGACGCCGAAGGTGCCCGCGGTGAACGGAACGCTGAACAGCTGGCCCTGCTTGACGCCGTCGTGGGTGGACTTGGCGTTCAGCGACGCCTGGTAGATCTGCTGGGTGACCAGGCCGGCGTCGGCGGTTCCGGTGAGGAACCGGGATTTCCACGACGAGTCGACGTCCGGGGTGAGGTCGGTGAGCAAACCTGCTGCGCCGAAGGTGAAGTCCTCGCCCGCCGCGTGCACTTCGAGCACGTCGGGCAGGCCGTGCGTGGCGGCGGCGCTCTGCACCTTGCTGGTGTAGGTGGCGTCCGGCGCATATGCGGTGATGTTCACTGATATGCCGGTTTTCGCCTTGAACGCGGCTGCCGCGTCCTGGAGGGCTTTGACATGTGTTTGTTTGAACGTCCACATGGTCAACGTCGTGCCGGACGCGGAGGAGCCGCCACCGCAGCCCGCTAGCAGAGCACCTCCGGCAGCAGCCGCCGCCACCAGCGATAACAGTCGTTTTCCTCGTCGGAACATGGGTATGCGACCCTCCTTGCCGTGTGGGTCGACCTCGGCCGCTGCCACCCGAGTCGAGTGACTCCGACCATAATTCGCGCCTTTTTAACATGTCAATAGCGCGATTTGTCATGTTAAAGTGCTCCACATGGCGGACGAGGAACCCGGTGACGCACAGCTACCGCTCTACCAGCAGGTGAAGCGGGCATTGCTGGCCGAGATCGCGGCGGGCGACTACGCACCGGGGCGACCGTTCGTGACCCAGCGGGAGATCTGCGAGCGGTTCGGGGTCAGCCACGCGACTGCCGTGCGCGCGCTGTCCGACCTCGCCAACGAGGGCTACGTGGTGCGGCGGCGCGGGCAGGGCACGTTCGTCGCGGACATGTTGCCTGCCGAGCCGAGTCACCGTCCCGATCGGACGATCGCGTGCGTGCTGCAACGGCAGGGCCCGCACGTCAGCCAGATCCTGGCCGGAGTCGAGGAAGTGTGCGCGGAACTCGGCTACCGGTTGTTTCTCAACCACTGCGAGGACGACCCCGCCCGGGAGGAACGCGCGCTGCTGAACGCGTTGGCGCACAACGTGGACGGCATCATCGTCTACCCGACCGAGGGCACCGCCGTGCTCGAACCGTACCTGCGCGCGAGCAGGGCCCGGGTGCCGCTGGTGATGGTCGACCGGTTCCGGCCCGATCTGGCGACCGACGCGGTCGTCGCGGACAACCTGGCCGCCGGACGCGAACTGACCGCCGCGCTGATCGAGGCGGGGCACCGGCGGATCGCCACGTTGTGGGAGGAGACCGAGGCGTCGAGCGTGCGCGATCGGCTCGCCGGGCACGTGGAAGCCTTACGCGCGCACGACATCCCGGTCCGGCCCGACCTGACCGTGTTGCGGCATTACCGCAGCCAACCGGACACCGACCGTCGCGCGTTGCTGACCAGCCTGCTGGATGGCCCGGAGCCGCCGACAGTGTTGTTGTGCGCCAACGGTTACGTGCTCGCGACCGCTGCCGCAGACCTGCTCGCGCTCGGCTACGAGATCCCCGGCGACATCGACCTCGCGGGTATGGACGACGCGGGCCCGTTCGACGTGCTGCCGCTGACCGCTGCCGCGATCTCGTTGCCGTCGCGGGACCTGGGCAGGCGCAGCATGCGCATGTTGCACCAGCGGATCATCGACCCGGGCGGCGCGGCCGGACCGGAACTGGTGGTGTTGCCGGTGCGCGTACAGACCCGCGAAGCCTCGCTCGGGCACCTGCGCGTGGTGGGGGCCCCTCGTGATTGAGGCCATGCCGCCGTGGGCGGCGCGCGACGATGTGCGGATCACCGATGTGCGCGCGATCGTCACCGCGCCGGAACGCGTTCCGCTGGTCGTGGTCCGCGTCGACACTTCCGAGCCGGGGCTCTACGGGCTGGGCTGCGCGACGTTCACCCAGCGCTTCGCCGCTGTCGTCGCGGCGGTCACCGAACACGTGGCGCCGCTGGTGATCGGGCGGTCGCCTGCCGACATCGAGGACATCACCCGGTTGATCCACTATTCGTCGTACTGGCGGCAGGGCCCGGTGTTGAACAATGCGCTGTCCGGGATCGACCAGGCGCTCTGGGACATCGCGGGCAAGCGCGCGAACATGCCGGTGTACGAGTTGCTCGGCGGGCGGAGCAGGGCCGCCGTCGAGGTGTACTCGCACGCGGCGGGCGCGACCATCGACGAAACGCTCGCGCAGGCCGAAGACCTGATCGCGGCCGGTTACCGCAACGTCCGGTTACAGGTGGGCGGACCGGGGCTGGGCAACTACGGCGCGCCCGGCACACCGGGTGGCTATCCGCGCTCGCCGCATCCGGACGGCTGGGACGCCGAGCGTTATGTGCGCGTCACGCCCGGGTTGTTCGCGGCGGCGCGCAAACGTTTGGGCGACGAGGTCAACCTGTTGCACGACGTGCACAGCAGGCTGACGCCGAAGCAGGCGGTGATCCTGGCCCGCGCGCTCGAACCGTATCGACTGTCCTTTTTGGAGGACGTGGTCGCCCCGGAGTTCTACGACCGGCTGCCCGAGGTGCGCGCGGCGGCGCCGATCCCGATCGCGGTCGGCGAGCAGCTCTCCTCGGTGACCGACGCGGCGCGGCTGATCCGGGACGGCGGCGTCGACCTGCTGCGGTTGCACACGTCCGCGGTCGGCGGCCTGACGCCCACTCGCAAGCTGGTGGCGCTGGCAGAACTGTGCGGAGTGCGCACCGCGTTCCACTCCCCCGCCGATGTGTCACCGGTCGGCGTGGCGGCGAACCTCGCGCTGGACATCTCGACTCCGGCTTTCGGCTACCAGGAATCG
Source organism: Pseudonocardiaceae bacterium (assembly GCA_036494465.1). GTDB lineage: Bacteria > Actinomycetota > Actinomycetes > Mycobacteriales > Pseudonocardiaceae > CAJCJE01. The sequence goes on along the minus strand of DASXOJ010000046.1, from coordinate 68,508 downwards.
CACACCTACAACGCCGCCACGCACGACGTCTTCCCCGGCACACCGGTCGTGCGCGATGGCCACCTGTACCCGTCGACCGCGCCCGGCTGGGGCATCGACCTGGATGAGAAAGCCGCCGCGCTGCACCCGCCGGTGAAGTTCCTGCATGAGGCGTGGGCCGCGCAGGTTCGCCGACCGGATGGCGGACTCGAAGCGCCGTGAGCGCTAGCGTGCTAGCATCCTAGATGTGGGCGACGAGGACGTGAAGCAGTTCAACGTGTACCTGCCGATCGGGCTGATCAAGCAGGTCAAGCACCACGCCATTGAAACGGGCATGTCGCTCTCGGCGCTGGTCGCCGACGCGCTGCGCGCTTACCTTGACGACGAGAAGAAGGAAAACCGATGACGACCGAAGGCATCGAGGCCGTGTTCCTGACCACGCACAACTGGGGAAAGTCGGCCAAGTTCTTCCAGTCCCTCGGCTACGAGCTGGAATTCGAGACCGGCCACAGCTCCGGCCAGTTCCGCAACAGCACCGGGCCCTACGTGTTCATCGCGGAGGTGCCGGAGAGCGAACCGATCGCGACCCAGCTGGTGATGAAGGTCGCGGACGCGGACGCCGTCGAACTCGATTCATCGGTCGACGTGGTGAAACCGTTCGAGGACACGCATTTCGGCACCCGCGAGATGGTCGTGCGCGACCCGGACGGTCGCGAGTGGAGCTTGCAGGCACCGCTCAAGAAGTGACCAGCGCCAGAACTTCCCCGGCCACCGCATCGGGCGCTTCGTAGACGGGCGTGTGGCCGGTGTCGACGAGGCGCAGCCGCGCGCCGGGGATGTCCGCGCCGAGTTCGTGCGCCTGCTCGACGGTGCGCGCCTGGTCCAGCACGCCGTGCACGATGGTGACCGGGCAACGCAACCGGGCCAGGCGCGGGGTGAGGTCGAGATCGCGCTGGCTGCGCAGCACGCCCAGCGCCGCGTCGAGGGGAATGCTCGCGGCGTAGGCCAGTAGTTCGACGCGGTCGGCCGGGTCGAGCGGGGTGGCGAACGAGCGGTCCAGCACCGCTTCGTGCAGTGCCGGTCCCCAGTCAGCGGCCATGCTCGCCAGGATCCGATCCACATCGCCGTGCCCGCGCATGTGCGCGCCGGTGTTCACCAGCAGCAAACCGGTGACGAGATCGGGATGGTCCAATGCGAGTGCCAACGCGATCGCGCCGCCGGTCGAGTGCCCGAGCACGATCGTGGGTTCGCTGATGCGCGCGGCGATCCGGTCCGCGACCGTGGGAATGTCCCAGGGGCCTGGTTCGGTCAGCCAGGACACCGCGTCGATCTGGACCTCACCGGCGAGCCGCTCGGCGAGGCGACGGAAGACGCTGGGCGCGCACAGCGTGCCGGGAATCGCGAGCATGGCCTACTTCTTCATCCAGGTGTCGTGATGCGGGGTGAACTCGCCGGTGATGGTATCCATCGTGGTGTTCGGCGGCGGCAGCGTCGGCAGGGTCCGCCCGGTGTCGGACATCCACTTGGTGAATTCCGGGGTCTGGCCGGAGTAGCTCGTGTTGATCACCAGATGGTCGCGGATGCCCTGCTCGTGTTTGAACTCGGAGTTGGGGAACTTGACCGCGTCGCTGGTCTTGACCTCGTACTTCACGCCGAGGTTGTTGATGCCGTGCATGATCTGGTCGGCATCGTGCTGCGAATAACCCTGGTTGACCAGGGTCTGGGCGGTCCTCGGGCCGGTGGCCCGGATCTGCGGGGGTCGCTGCACGGCCTGCTTGATCCGGCCTTCGAACCGGCTGGCCATCCGCTTGTTCGCGGTCGACGTCAACGGCGTCATGTTGTGTGAAACGCCCTGCCCGCCCAGGTTGTCGTTCTGCAGGTGTCCCTTGATCCACTTCTCTTCGAGCTGGAGGTGGCCGTTGTCGAGGGCGTCGCCCAGGGCGTCGGAGGTCTGCGGCGCCTGGTTCAGCTTCTCGACATCGGTGACGTGGCCCGCCTTCGGCCCGCTGCCGTAGGAGGGCAGGCCATCCTTGAAGGTGTGCTCGCCGGAGGTGGTGCCGCCACCCGAGGTCGTCCACTTCCCCGGTTCGGCGCCCGTGTTGGGTTTCTTGCTCGGCGGGGCCGACCCGGAGCCGGACGCGTTGTCCGAATCATCGCGCTTACGTTTGTTGCCACCGGTATCCGACGACGAGTCGCCGCAACCGACGCCGCGCCCGCTCAGACCGAGCGGGTCGGCGGCGGTGAACGGGTTGGGCACGTAGGCGAGCGGGTTGGGCGCGGGTTCCAGGCCGAGCGGATCCGGGCTGATGTAGCGACCGGTCGACGGGTCGTAGTAGCGGTAGACGTTGTAGTGCAGGCCGGATTCGGCATCGTGGTACTGGCCGGGGAAGCGCAGCGGTTGCGGCACCGCGCCGCCCGCGGGCTGGTGGCCCCACACGGTCGACTCGGCGTGCCAGAGCAGCGCGCCGTCGGAGCCGATCACGTCCAGCGGGGTGCCGATCCCGTCGGTGATCACCGTGGCGAAGCGGTGCTCGCCGTCCGGCGTCCACTCCAGCTGGCTGACCACCCGGTTGTCGTCCGGGTGGTGCTCCCAGGTGAGCACGGTGACGTGCCCGTCGGCGCCGGTGTGCACCTGCTCGATCAACCTGGTGCCGTCCCAGGCGAACTCGACCTGTTCGGCAACGCGGTCCTCCACCATGCGCTGCTTCGCTGTCCGGCGGCCGAGCGGGTCGTAGCGATAGTGCCAGTGCGCGCCCTCGGGCGTGCGCAGGTCGGTGAGCCGGTCCAGCGAATCCCAGGCATAGCGCCAGATCAGTGCCGCGCCGCCGGCCGCCTTCCGCACCCGTTCGGTCAGTCGGCCCTGCTCGTCGTAGCCGAAGGTTTCGGCGCCCGCCGCGGTGAGCATGGTGCCGGTGTAGGTGCGCTGGCCGGTGGTGGGTGGCGGCGTGCCGCCGGTCGCGGATGACGTGGTGATGTTGCCGGTGCCGTCGTAGCGGTAGCTCTCGGTGCGCTCGGCCGAGGTGTACTCGACGATCCGGCCGACCGAATCCAGGTGGAAGCGCTGCCCGCCCTCGTCCCGCACCGCGAGCAGCTGACCGTCCGGGCGGTAGTCGTAGCCGCGCTGCGTGGCACCGATCTGCTGCTCGCCGAGCCGGCCTGCCGCGTCGAAGGACTGGCGCAGCACCACGGTGTCGTCGATCTGCCGCAACAGCTCGCGGTCCCCGGGTCCGTGTTCGAAGCGCAGCTCGTGGCCGGACGTGCTCAGCGTCGCGCGCAGCGCGCCGTCCACAACGGACTCGAACGACCAGGTGCTGGTGCTGCCCGCCGGGGTGCGGCGGATCTTGGTGTGCCGGTCCAGGCTGTAGTCGAAGGCCACGGTGCGGTCGTTCACGCTCTGCGCGAGCACCCGGCCGTCGGGTTCCCTGACGATGGTCAGCGCGGCGCCGGGCGACCGCGCCGCGACGAGCCTGCCGACCGGGTCGTAGCCGAAGGTCGTGGTCTCGCCGTCCGCGCGCCGCGCGATCACGTTGCCGAGCGGGTCGTAGTCGTATTCGACGGTCTGCCCGGCCGCGTTGGTGGTGCGGGTGATCTGGCCGGCCGCGTCGTAGTCCACACGCGACACTCGACCGTCGAAGTCCACCTCTTCGACGAGGCGACCTGCCGCGTCGTAGCGGTAGTACCAAGTGGCGCCCGCCGGGTTGGTCACCGAGGTGCGGCGCAGTTCGGTGTCGTAGGTGTAGGTGGTGCGCGCGCCTGCCTGGTCGGTGCCGGCGAGCACCAGGTCGAACGGGCCGCGCTCGGTGCGGATCAGGCCACCGGCCGGGTCGAGCTGCTCGACCTCGTTGCCGTCGTTGTCGTAGCGCCACTGGGTCGTCGCGCCGGACGGGTCCTGGCGACGCGTCAGATTGCCCTCGACGGTCCAGTCGAACAGGGTGCGGCCACCGCGCGCGTCGGTGACCACGCGCGGCCTGCCGAACAGGTCGCGCTGGAAGTGCCTGCCGTCCTCGGTGGCGGCGGGCAGCCCGGTCCTGGTCTGCTCGCTCACCTCGTCGAAGGGGTCGACCGCCTCGGTGTCGGTGTCGGCGCTGAGGGACCCGCCGACGCCGACCTGTTCGGCGAGCGGATCGGGCAGGTTCGGGGCCGCGTAGGTGCGCACCGCGTCGTCGACGGTCACCGTCAACGTGCGGTGCTCGATCCGGTCGAGCTCGGCGCGGCTGCCATCAGGGCGGAGGACCGCGATCAGGTTCTCGTCCGGGCCGTACTCGTAGCGCGTGGTCCGGCCGAGCGGGTCGACGCGCGCGAGCAGCTGCCCGGCGCGGTTCCACTCGGAGACCGTTGTCCCGCCGAGCGGGTCGGTTTCGCGGACCGGCTGCCAGAACTCGTTGAGCTCGTAGATCGTGGTGTTGCCGAGCGAATCGGTCGAGGTGTTGACGCGGCGGTCGGTGTCCCAGCTGAAGGTCGCGTTGAGGAACCCGCCGCTGCCTTCGCCGCGCACACAGCGGCCCTGCTCGTCGAACTCGTAGCGGTACCACTGGCCGGAGCGGTCCTGCCAGTGGTTCACCCGGCCCGCGTCGTCGTAGCCGAACTGCCAGGCGATACCGGTCGAGTCGACGATGTCGGTGAGCTGACCGGCATCGTCGTAGTGGTACCGGATCAACGGCACCTCGGCGCCCGCGTCGTCGCTCAGGGTCAGCGCGGTGATCCGGTTGTCCTCGGTCTCGACGGCGACCCGGTAACCGGCGGAATGCCGCAACTCGGTCAGCGTGCCGTCATCGTCGTAGCCGAGGTCGATGCGGGCGCCGCCGTCGTCGACGATCGCGGCGAGCGTCCCGGCCGGACCGAACAGCCAGCTGCGATGCTGTTCAGGCACGCTGATCTCGTAGCCGTCTGCCGTTTCACGCAGCGGCCAGCGCGGGCCGAAGTCGGGCAGTACCTCGCGACCGGGCAACGGCAGCGGATAGGCGAGCAGCGCGCCCTCGTCGGTGGCGAAGTGCACGCCGTCCGCGTCCACCTCGATCCGCGCGTCCACAGTGGACGCCCAGGCCGCGCCGAACCAGCGGCCGAAGCGGTAACCGGAAAGATGGGTGCGGGTGATCACCAGCGGCAGCAGGCCCTCGACGGTCGCGTCGATCTGGGTCATCATCATCTGACCGGTGGTCATGTCGATCGGGTCGCCGCTGCCCGGCCGACAGGCCGGCGGGGTCGCGTTCTTGGCCGGGTCGCCGTTGCCGCCCTTGAGATCCGAGCCGGAGCCGCCCTTGTCGGTGTGCGGCGTCGGCGGCTTGTCGGGGGTCTTGTCGCCGGAGCCCGGACTGCCCTTGTCGCTCGGACCACCGGATCCGGGCTTCGTGGTCGGCGCGTGCTCGTCGGAACCGTTGCCGTGAATGCCGCGGAACACGCCGGTCTGGTGCGCCTCGTTCGCCTCGTGCGCGCTGGCGTTGCCGTGCAGCCTGCCGCCCGCCGCACCGGCGACCCGGCCGCCTTCGCTGAACACCTTGCCCGCGACCTTGGTGCCCGAACCGAGCGCCTTCGCGATCACCGAGCCGACGCCGGACTTGTCCTTACCGGCGTGCGTGACCAGATGATCACCGATGGTCTGGAGTTTGTCGCCGCCCGCCGCGACCTGATTGCCGAAGCTCTGCAACGTCGAACCGGACGAATGCAACTCGCTCGGCGTGATGTCGAACGCTGAGCCGCCCATCAGCAGCCCCCGATCGAACAGGCCGAATGTGAACCCCCGACACGACCCCGCACCACACTCTCCTTCGTTCAACCAGCAGGTCATCCCTGCTGGCAGAGCGACCCTCTCGTCACCCTACAAACTCGAAGTGGATAGCGCCGATCGTGTAGATCGCCCAATCAGTAGAATCCGGCCGCGTGGGTGGATTCAAGCTGCGTCGGAACCTGATCTTTCTGCTCACCCCGTTGGTGCTCGCGGGGATCGTCGTCATGGGCGTGCGCTCGATGGCCAGCGGCGCGGGCGACGTCCCGGTGCCCGCGAAGACCACAACGGCCGCGGTCCCGCCACCCACCGGCGACCCCGCCGCCGCAGTGCACGCCGCCGAGGCGACCGCGCCGAGCGACGAAAAGCTTGGCGTCGCGGTACTCGATCGGGTCACCGGCAAGGAAACCGACGGCACCGCCGCGCACACCACCTTCCCGTGCGCGTCGGTGCTCAAGCTGTTCCTGATCACGGATCTGTTCCACCAACAGGAACAGGGCACGATCAAGCTGAGCCCGGCCGACCTCACCGAGATCAACTCGGCGCTGACCATCTCCAACGACGCGGCCATGAACACGTTGTGGGGCAAGTACCACGGCCAGGCGGCGATCCAGCAGCTGATCGACATCGCGAAACTGCCGGACGCGCAGATCCCCCCGACCGTGGCGACCGGCAAATGGGGCGGTGTGCTGATCTCGCCGCGCGACGTGCTCGCCGTCTACTCCTACCTGCTGACCAAGCTGACCGCTGCCGACCGCGACCTGATCGTGAACACCCTCAACCAGGCCAATCCGGTCGGGTATCAGGATTTCAACCAGGCGTTCGGCCTGCTGAACCCGAAGACGCGCACCGCGACGACCAAAGCCAAGCAGGGCTGGAGCGCGTGGCAGGGCGCGACGGTGCTGAACTCGACCGGCATCCTGGACGGCAGGAACGACGTCGTCGTGGCTGTCCTGACCAGCAGGGCGGGCCACGGCAGCGCAGCGCAGTACGACGCGGCCAGGACCGAGCTCGACAACGCGACCACCGCGCTGATCCAGCATCTCGGGAGCTAGCGGCGCCGCAGGTGGTCGCGCTCGCGGATCTCGTCCTCGTCGAGGAAGGTCAGCATCGGCACATCGGGCGCGCACACCATGAACACCACGAACGTGCTCGCGATGTCCTGGCGCAGGTTCGCCGCCTGGTAGTGCACGACCGGACCGCCGGGTTCCCAGAAGGCTTCGCCCGCCTTGATCGGGTACGGCCGCTCGCCTTCGAGTTCGAAAAGGATCTCGCCTTCGAGCACGTACCCGAACACCGGTCCGGAGTGCCGGTGCGGCGCGGCGCCCGGATCGCCGGGCGGCACGGTGACCGTGCCCACCATGACGTGCGACCCAGCGGGCAGGGATGGCTGCTGGGTCAACGGGTTCACATAGTTCGACATGCGGTTCGCGGAAAGCGCCATGGCGTTCACGGTAGGCCGATCCAGCGCTCCGGCATGGGCCATTTCCGGTCCGAATCCGTGGTCCAATTTTCGCCCTACCCGCTCCCACCTGCGCAAACACTCGGTGCGCTTGCGCGGCAGCACTGGTACACAGTGGACCGACAGCGATGATCTGTCCCAAACTGGTTCTGTCACAACAGAAGGACAGCGGACATGCGTGTTGGTCGGCGATGGGCACCAGGTCGTCGGGTTGACCCGCAGAGCGGAAGGCGCCGACGCGATCCGGGCGCACGGCGCCGAGGCCGTGGTCGGCGACGTGTTCGACCGCGCCGCGCTCGCCGCACCCGGCCTGGTCATGCACCAGTTGACCGATCTGGGCAGCGGCGACCCGAACGCCAACGCGCTGCTGCGGTCGGTCGGCACCCGCGACCGAAGACGTTCCGCTCGATTTGGCCGCACCGGAACCGCGCGCGATCAGCGTCCGAGGGGTCGCCGATCTGGAAAAGGCCGTCCGCGAACTACCCGAGTGGGTGATCCTGCGCTACGGGCTGCTCTACGGTCCGACGACCCGGTACTCCCCGGACGGTCTGGTGGCGCGGCGAGCGCTGGCGAGCGAACTGACCGCCGACGCCGACCTGACCAGCTTCCTGCACGTCGACGACGCGGTGACCGCGGCAGTCGCCGCGCTGGACTGGCCGAGCGGCGCGGTCAACGTCTGCGACGACGAACCGGCGCCAGGCACCGACTGGCTCCCGGCGTTCTGCGCGGGCCTCGGTGCCCCCGAACCCGTGCGATCCGGCGCGGCGCGGCACGGGTGGGCGCGCGGCGCGGACAACGGCTACGCGCGCACCACACTGGACTGGACGCCCCTCCTGGCGCGCCGGTTTCCAGAGCGCGCCGCCTTCCAGAACCAGCAGAGCTAGAGCCAGCCGAGGCGCGCGGCCTGCACACCAGCCTGGAACCGGTTGCCCGCGCCAAGACGCAGCAGCAGCGCGGAGGTCCTGCGCACCACCGTGCGGCGCGAGATGTGCAGCCTGCGCGCGATGGTCTCGTCGGTCGCGCCCGCGGACATCAGCATCAGGATGCTGCGGTCGCGTTCCTCCAGCGGTTCCTCGCCGTCCTGCTCGTCCTCGTCGACCAGCGGCCGGGGTGCCTCGACCGGCTCGGTCCCGTCGACCGGCGCGGCCACCCGCCAGAGCAGGTCGAACGTGCCGATCAACGCGGTGAGCAGGCCGGAGGGATGCAGCACCAGCGCGGGCCCGTCCGCGCCGCCGCTGGGCGCGAGGGTGAGCACGGCCGCCGACTCGTCGCTGATCGCGAGCTTCATCGGCAGGCTGGGCAGGCTGCGCGCCAGTTCGCCACGATCCACGATCGGCGCGCTGAGCGGGGTGAAGCGGGGGTGGCGCAGGCTCGCGTCGGTGTAGACGCTGCGGTACTCGACCCCGGTCGCCATCCGCTCGGTCTGCAACGCGAGCTGCTGGCGGACCAGCACCGCGTCCGGGTTGCCGAAGTAGGGCGGCGAATCCATCAGCCGCACCCGCTGCCGCGCGGTGCGCTGGATCCACTGGTAGCGCTGGAAGAGCCGGTCCCGGTCGCGGATCACGGTGATCCCGGGATAGCGCTGTTCGTCGTTGCGCGCGAGCTGGTAGAGCTCGGTCAACGCGCGGCTGTGCTCGCGGATGGCCGCCTCGCGCGCCGAGGTCACCGCGCGTGGCGCGGGCTCGACAACGGGCCCGGCCATCGGCGCTGCCGCATCGGCGATGGGCACGGTCGTGAGTGTCACGTCCAGCAAACTCACAAGCTCAGCCTCCAAAACTTCGGACGGAGCGATATCGAGCCCGCGACGTCGCTCGCCCCGATTTCCCCGTTTTTTCGCTGCATTCCAAATACGCCCGAGAGGGGGGTGAGGTTGCTTCCCCGGCGGTCGCGAGCCAGCGTGTTCCGCGTCACACTTGACCCTTGACCACCCGTTGAGCTCGGAATTCCCGACTCCCGGCGGGAAGCGAAGATCGCCGCCGCATGCCACCGTTGACCAACGGGTAGAGCCATTCGGAGCACACCGAGCGCAAAGGAGCACCGATGTCACAAGAGCGCGGCCACCCCGAACCGAGCACCACCGGCTCCGGTTCGGAAGAGGCGCTCGCCGAGTTCGGCTACCAGCAGGAACTGCGGCGATCCCTGCGGCTACGCGACCTGATCGTGTACGGCCTGATCTTCATGGTGCCGATCGCACCGTTCGCGATCTTCGGGCCGGTGTTCAACGCATCGCACGGCATGGTCCCGTTGACCTACGTCATCGGCCTGGTCGCCATGATCTTCACCGCGTTGAGCTACCGCGAGATGAGCCGCGCCTTCCCGGTCGCCGGTTCGGTCTACGCGTACGCGGGGCGCGGCATCGCCAACTGGGTCGGATTCCTCGCCGGCTGGGCGCTGATCCTGGACTACCTGCTGATCCCGACCCTGCTCTACGTCACCGGCGCCGCTGCCATGGCGGCCGTGCTGCCGGGTGTGCCGGGCTGGCTGTGGGTGGTCATCTTCCTGGTGCTGAACACGGCGGTGAACCTGGCCGGGGTGGAACTCGGCGCCTGGGTCAACCGGGTGTTCCTGGTCGGTGAAATGCTGGTGCTGGCCCTGTTCGTCGTGCTGGCGGTGATCACCATCAGCCACGGCTCCGGCGGCGCGCACTGGTCGACGTTGCCCTTCTACAACCCCAAGGAGTTCAGCACCGGCCTGGTCTTCACCGCGTTGTCGATCGCCGCGCTGTCCTTCCTTGGCTTCGACGCGATCTCCACCCAGTCCGAGGAGGTCCAGGGCGGGCCGAAGGTGGTCGGGCGGGCGACGATCATCTCGTTGCTGATCGTCGCCGTGCTGTTCATCGCCCAGACCTACCTGGCCGCGCTGCTCGTGCCGGGCAAGACCGCGTTCAGCGACAACGACGTGAACCAGGCGTTCTACCAGGTCGCCGGGCTGACCGCGGGCCACTGGATGACCATCCTGATCGCGGTCTCCTCGGCGCTGGCGGGCGCGATCGCGAACAGCCTCGTCGCGCAGAACGCGATCTCCCGGCTGCTCTACTCGATGGGCCGCGACCGGGTGCTGCCCCGGTTCCTCGCGCACATCAGCCCGAAGCGCAAGGTGCCGCAGCGGGCGATCCTGGTCGTCGCGGTGATCAGCCTGATCCTCGGCATCGGCTTCGTCGGCCAGGTCGAGTTCCTGTCCACACTGGTCAACTTCGGCGCGCTGTTCTCGTTCCTGCTGCTGCACATCTCGGTCGCGTTCTACTACCTGATCAAGAAGCGGCAGAAGACCTACGGCATGCACCTGGTCGTGCCGTTGATCGGTTTCCTGATCATCGGCTACGTCGAGTACAGCGCGGACACCCCCGCCAAGATCGGCGGCGGCATCTGGCTGGGCATCGGCGTGATCGTGCTGATCATCCGGCTGGTCACCGGCAGGGGTACCGAGATCAACCTCGACGAGAGCAAACCGGCTTAGGCGGCGAGCAGCTGTTCGGCCGACGCGAGTTTGACGCACAGCACCAGTGCGGCCATCGCGTCGGCCAGTTCGGTCAGCGGCGGGAACGTGGGCGCGATCCGGATGACGTTGTCCTGCGGGTCCTTGCCGTGCGGGAACGGCGCGCCTGCCGGGGTCAGCGCGATCCCGGCCTGGCCCGCGAGCTCGACGATGCGCGACGCGCAGCCGGGGCGCACGGTCAGCGTGACGAAGTAACCGCCGCGCGGGGTGGTCCAGGAGGCCACGCCGGTGTCCGCGAGCTCGTCGGTGAGGGCCTGTCCGACCAGGTCGAACTTGGGGCGCAGCAGGGCGCGGTGCTTGGCCATCAGGTCGAGCACGCCCTGCGGGCTCTCCAGGAACCGGACGTGTCGGAGGTGGTTGATCTTGTCCGGGCCGATGGTGCGCTTGCTCAGGTGGCCGACCAGCCAGTCCAGGTTGGCGTCGGACGCGCCAAGGAAGGCGATCCCCGAGCCGGCCAGCGTGATCTTGGACGCGGACCCGAACACGATGGGCCGGTCCGGGTGACCGGCGGCCTGCGCCGCGCCGATGATGTCCTCGATCTCCGGCTGCTCGTCGGTGAGGTGGTGCACCGCGTAGGCGTTGTCCCAGAAGATCCGGAAGTCCTCGGCGCCGGTCGGCAGCTCCGCGAGCCGGCGCACGGTCTCGGGCGAGTAGATCTCGCCGGTCGGGTTGCTGTACTTGGGCACGCACCAGATGCCCTTGACCTTCGGATCGGCGGCGAGCCGTTCGACCTCGGCCAGGTCCGGGCCGTCGGCGGTCATCGGCACCGGGATCATCTCCATGCCGAGCTTCGCGCAGATCGAGAAATGCCGGTCGTAACCGGGCACCGGGCACAGGAACGCGACGTCGCGCCATGGCGCGCTGCCACCGGGCACGCCGAACAGCACCGCATGCATGAGGTAGTCGTGCATCAGTTCCAGGCTGGAATTGCCGACCGCGATCATGCCTTCCGGCTTGAGGCCGAGCAATGGCGCGAAGATTTCCCGCAGTTCCGGCAGACCTCGCAAACCGCCGTAATTGCGAACATCGGAACCATCCGCCGCCCGATAGTCGGCGGAGCCCGGCAGATCGAGCAGCGCGGTGGACAGGTCCAGTTGCTCAGCGGAGGGCTTACCCCGGGTGAGGTCCAGTTTCAGACCACGAGCGCTCAGCTCGCCATAGGCGGCGCGCAAGCTCGCGACCAGGTCGGACAGCTCGGTTTGGGACAATTCAGCGAAGGTCACGCGCACATTGTCGCCGATGGTTCTCCGGCGCTCGCGCGGGCATTGGCCCTAGAATCCAGGACAATGACAGCGGCGCGCAGGGGGGCATTGGCATGACCAATCCGTATGACCCACAGCAACCGGGTGCCGGCTATCCACAACAACCCGGATACCCGCCACAGCCGTATCCGCAGCAGCCGGGCTATCCGCCCCAGCCTGGTTATCCGCCCCAGCCTGGTTATCCGCCGCAGCAGCCCTACCCGCCGCAGACCGGTTACCCCCAGCAGCCGGGCTATCCCCAGCCCGGCTACCCGCAACCTGGTTATCCGCAGCCCGGTTATCCGCAACAGCCCTACCCCCAGCAGCCCAACCCGCAGCCTGGCTACCCTCCGCAGCAGGGTTACCCGCCCGCGCAGCCGGGCCAGTACGCGCCCGGTCAGTACGCCGCGCCGCAGCAGGGCGGCGGGCCGCCGATCGTCATCCCGATCGAGGGCAAGGGCGTTGCCAAGCTGGCCGCCAAGATGAACAAGCGACAGCTGGTCATCGCGCCGGACAGCCTCGCGCACAAGGGCAAGCAGGGCGGGTTCACACTGCCCTGGAGCGAGTTCCGCCAAGTCACCGTCACCACCGCCTTCCATCAGGACACCACCAAGATCGTGGCGCCCAAGATCTACCGGGTACGGCTGGTGATGGACATGGCCGACCCGAACTTCCCGCAGCGCCACCCCGAGATCAACGGGCTGCAGGGCAAGTACGGCGGCACCGGCCCCGGCTCCTACGGCGTGCCACTCGGCCCGGTGAACAACATCGTCCCGCAACTCGCACAGGCGCTGTCCCAGTACGGCGGACCGGTCTTCGGCGGAGTCATCGAAGAAGGCCAGGTCATCGGTTTCAGTTACCTGTAAACCGTTGCTTGCCGAGTCGGCCGGCTTTCGGCAACCCCAGACCGGTGGCCGGCCGACTCTCCGGGCTCACACCGGGGTCATGCAGAATCCGTCGCACAGGTAAACCCATTGCCAGTAAACCCATTGCCAGCCGCAACCGCCGACAAAAGTGCACTCGTCCTTGACGTAGAAGCACCAGTTGGGCTTGCCACACCAGTCATCGGTCGTCGAGCACGTGCAGTTCGGTTCATCCTCGGGCTGTTGCGGCCCGAACGCGCCGGCGGTAGCTGGGCCGAGGCTGGCGAACAGCACGGACACCTCCTCCACGCCGAAGGCATCCCGCGCTGAGGCACCAAGCTGCTGGAACTGCGTATTTTTCGCCTCGGTCATGGCGGTGCCGTGCGTGCTCGGATCGGCGGCGATCGCCTCCACCCTGTCGAGCACGGCGCGTTGTGCGGCGGTCAGGCCGGGATGCGCACTGCGATAGCGCTGGAACTGCGCCACCCACAGCTGCGATCGCGCCTGCGGCGGGAGCGCGCGGAAGATCGCTTGCGGTAGGTGAGCGAGTACGTGCTGAACTCGTCGTAGTCGTGGGGCAGCTTGCCGGGATTCTTCGCGACCCAGCCCTCGGCGGTCGCTCCGAACGAGGGCACTGGCCCGCGATCATCATGCCCGCGGCGACGACCGCGGCTGCCCCGATGCGCAGCGCCCGCCGCCGGCAACGCCGGTGGGGTGCGCCGCGCTGGTCTGGTGCTTGAGTTCGCCGAGCGCGCGCAGCACCCGGATCGAGGATCGCAGTCCGAGCGAGCGGACCAGTTGGACCGACATGCCAACACCGGTCCAGGCGGCGACCGCCGCGTCGACCCGGATCAGGGTCGGCATCCAGGGTGCGTCGGCGCCGAACGCCTGCTCCCGCCATTCTCGAACGTCGGGGCGGCTCAGCGACAGGACTTCGAGTTTGCCTTCCGCCGCCACGTCGACAACCTGTGAGATCTCTCGACAGGTTCCGCACGAGGCGTCGAATGCCAGTATCCAGCGCGCTTGGTCCGGCCAGACGGGGCAGCCGATTCGACGGTCGCGCCCTGGCCGGTGTTCGGCAGGGTCATCGAGGAAGGCCAGGTCATCGGCTTCAGCTACTCGTAAGTGGACACTCCTTTCGACCAGCGTCGAAAGGCTTGCCGGAATCTGGCAGATGGCGCTCAATAGGCAGCGTTTCTGTTGGATTCTGATCGATGGTGAGCGATTCCGATGCGAAGATCCCTGGTGGCCTGCGCTACGGGCCTGGTCCTGTCAGGTCTCTTACCGGCGTTACCAGCCAGCGCGGAACCGGGCGGTCTCGCGCTCACCCCGCCGATGGGTTTCAACGACTGGAACGCGTTCGGCTGCAACACCAGCGCACAACTGATCGAACAGACGGCCGAACAGATGGTCGTCACCGGCCTCACGGCGGCCGGCTACCAGTACGTCAACGTGGACGACTGCTGGCAGACCAAGTCCCGCGACGCCAACGGCAACCTCGTGCCCGACCCGGTGAAGTTCCCGGGCGGCATCAAGGCGGTCGCCGACTACGTGCACTCGCTCGGGATGAAGTTCGGCATCTACGAGGACGCGGGCACCACCACCTGCGGCGGTTACCCGGGCAGTCTCGGTCACGAGCAGCAGGACGCGAACACGTTCGCCTCGTGGGATGTCGACTACCTCAAGTACGACCAGTGCAACATTCCCTTCGCCGACTATCCCGGCGAAACCCACGAACAGATCGACACCACGCTCTACACGAGGATGTCCGACGCGTTGCGCTCGACCGGCAGGCCGATCGTGTTCAGCATGTGCAATGGCACGGACTCCGCCGCGCTGCCCTGGCTGTGGGGCGGACCGGTGTCCAACCTGTGGCGGACCACCACGGACATCCAGGACACGTTCGGCAGCATGGTCGCCAACGTGACCCAGAACGCGGCGCTGGCGCGGTACGCGGGGCCGGGCCAGTGGAACGACCCGGACATGCTGGAGATCGGCAACGGCGGCATGACCGTGACCGAGGAACGGTCCGAATTCAGCCTCTGGGCAGAAATGGCCGCGCCGCTGTTGATCGGCACCAACCTGCTCACCGCGTCCCAGCAGACCCTGGACACCTACCGCGACAAGGCCGTGATCGCGGTCGACCAGGATCGGCTCGGCGCGCAGGGCACGCTGCTCACCTCCGCCGATGGCCGGTTCGTCTTCGCCAAGCCGCTGGCAGGCGGCGATGTCGCGGTGGCCTTGTTCAACTCCACTGACACGGCGAGCACGATCAGTACGAACGCCAGTGCCACGGGCCTGCGCCACGACGCCGCCTATCAGCTCACCGACCTGTGGAGCGGACAGGTCAGCGAGTCGGCAGGCACCATCGGGGCTTTCGTGCCTGCCCACGCGACGGTGCTCTACCGGGTGTCCGCGCCGCGCAACCCAGCGACCATCCTGGCCGAGGCGCCGAACACGACGCTCGGGGTGTCCGATCAGGACAGTCAGGCGGCCGTGGGCGGGACCGGCCCGGTCACCGTGTCGTTGACCGACAACGGCGTCCTACCGGTCGGCTACGGCGCCCTGACCCTGGCCGGGCCGTCGGGCTGGCGGACGCGCCCGTCCGGTTGGCAGCCGCCCATCGGTCTGCTCGGCTCCGGCCGGGCCACGACCGCCGCCTTCACCGCGACCGCACCGGCGTCCGGTCCGCCACTGTCCATAGCAGACCTGACCGCCACCGCGCAGATCTTCGGCTTCGGACCCGCCACCGCCACCCTCGGCTTACAGCTGATCTCCCCGCTGCGCGCCCCGTACCTGAGCGCGAACACGACGGGCGCACCGGCCGCGTTCGGCCAGTCCGGCACCGATTTCGCGATCTCGGCAGCGGGTAGCGGCGTCGGCCCGGCCACCACCAGGGGCGCGGCCACCGACCAGTACGGCGCGATCTACCTGCCCGGTGCCGCCGGTACCGATGCGACGGTCACCACCACGGTCACCGTCGCGCCGGGCAGTGGGCGCAGTGCCAAGGGCGGGTTGATGCTGCGCGACAGCATCAATTCGGGTCCGGAAGGCGTTGTGTTGTACGTGACCGGCAGCGGCGACGTCGGCATGGCCTGGGACGCCACCGGTGGCTCCACAGTGGACACTGCGTCCGCGAACAGCGCCACCCAGCCCTACCCGGTCCGGTTGAAGCTGGTCCGCTCGGGCACGAGCTACACCGGTTACTACTCGACCGACGGAACCACCTGGATCCCGGTTGCCATCGCGGCGGTCTCCCCAGTGGCCGCGGCAGGCAACCAGGATGTCGCCCTGTTCCATACGGCCGGGGCGGCCAGCCCGAGCACGGCATCGTTCACCGGTTTGACGGTGAGCTGAGGCCGCTCGGCGATCGGAGTCGGCCGGCTGCGGACAAACCCCAGACCGGCAGCCGGCCGACTCTCTCGCCTCAGCTCGCCCGTTGACGCAGGCGGCGCAGCATGCGGGCGTCCTCGAAACCGACCATGCGGGCAGCCGATTCGACGGTCGCGCCCTGGCCGATCAGGTGCTCGGCACGTTCGACGCGAAGCAACTGCTGGTAGCGCAGCGGGGTCATGCCGGTGGCCCGGCCGAACATGCGGGTGACCGTGCGCTCGCTGCACCCGGCCGCGTCCGCGAGATCGGCCAGCGGCAACCGGTCGGCGAGCCGGTTCTCGATCAGGTCCTGCACCCGGTGCACGGTGTCGTTGAGGTGACCGCGATGTCGCAGCATGGCGCTGGCCTGCGCATCGTCGCCGTTGCGGCGCGCGTAGACCACCATCGTCCTGGCGATCTTGGCGGCGACGGAAGGGCCGTGCCAGGTCGCCATCAGATGCAGGGCGAGGTCGATACCGCTGGCGATACCGGCCGAGGTGATCACTCGACCGTCCACTACGAACAGCACGTCACGCACCACGCTGGCCTGCGGATAGCGGCGCGCGAGCTCGTCCTGGAGGTCGTGGTGGGTCGTGCACCGCCTGCCGTCCAGCAGACCGGCCCTGCCCAGCGCGTCGGCGCCCGCGCAGACGCTCATGATCGTGCCGCCCGCCGCGTGGTGCGCGCGCAGCCAGGCAAGTGTGTCCGGTGCGAGCGGCCCGGTGCCGACGAGTCCGGCAGGCGCCCGCCAGCCCGGCACCACGATCAGATCCGTGCTGGTCAACGCGGGCAGGCTCGGTTCGGCGTTGACCGTGAGCCCCTGCGCGGTGGGGACGATGGCGTGCTCGCCGACGTAGTCGACCCGGTAGTCGAACCCGAAATCGGCAGCGCTGGCGAACACCTGCGCGGGCCCGGCCAGGTCGAGCAGGTGCAGGCCGGGCACCAACAGGAAGACGACTCTGCTCACGATCCGGTCAGGATAGGCCAGTCACCTCGGCAATGCTCGCGATGGTCGCGAACCGGGCCGCCAACGCGAACTCGGTGCGCTCCTTGATCTCGTCGACCCCGAGGGTCTTGCCGCCCAACGTGATCGGCTGGGTCGCGGTCGCCTCGGTGACGAAGGTGATGTCGTAGCCGAGGTCCGAGCCGACCCGGGCGGTGGTCTCGCAGCACTGTTCGGTGCGGATGCCGCAGATGATCAGCTCGCGGACACCCGCCGTGGTCAGCCGTTGCGCCAGGTTCGTGGTGGTGAACGCGTTGTGCGCGGTCTTGTGGATGGTCGGCTCGTCATGTTCGGGCTTGAGCCCGTCGATCAGCCGGACGTGCCCGCTGGCCGGGTCGAACACGGTGTCCGAGCCGGGTTCGGTGTGCAGCACCCAGATCACCTGGTCACCGGCGGCGCGCGCGGCGTCCACCAGCCTGCCCACTCTCTCCGCGATGTCCGGGTCGGAGATCTCCGCCCAGTTGGGCCGTTGCCGGAACGATTCCTGCACGTCGATCACGATCAGCGCTCTGGTCATGCTTCGAGTGTGGCCGCCGAACCCGGCGCGGGCCAGGCACCATCAGGGCCGGTGCCGGAACGATCCGGTCACTGTGCCAGCTTCGCCAACATCGCCTTCACGAGCTCCGGGGTCACGTATGTGTCCTCGAATTTGCTTTCCGCCGCCGAATCCCCCGAGTGGAAGGTGGTCACCTTGCCGCCGACCTGGATCCGGTCGACCGGGGTGTCTTCGTCGGAGCGATCGGTCACATCCAGGCTGCTCAGGCTCACGCCGACCTGGAGGTGACCGCACAGATAGTCGGTGTAACCGGCGCGGTACGCACAGCCCTGTTCGACCGACTGGGAATCGTCGGAGTCGCTCTGGACGTTCTGCTGCAACGTCGCCGGGTCTCCGACCGCGTCGACCCCTACGTCGATCTCGGATTCCCCGTTGCTCGGATAGTCGGAGTCGTTGTCGGAGTTGGGCAGGTGAAAAGTGATCTTGCAGTTCGCGTCGGGCACGTCGATGTTCTCGCCCGCGGTCTGCCCGGACACGTCGAACACGTCGATCTGCACATCGCTCGGCGTGCGCTGGATGGGTCCGGTCAGCTGCGGAAGGATCGACCGGATGTCCTGGTCGGTCAGGAAGTCGCAGGCGTTCGGCCAGTCCTCCGCTGGGGCATAACCGTCGTCGTCGGCTTCCTGGGACACGTCCACGTGCCCGGTCGAGGTGGCCGGTGCGTGCCCGATCAGCAACGGCGCGACCGGCTTGGGTGCGTTGAGGTGTTCGACCAGAGCGGTCACCCCCAACGCGATCCCGAGCACGATCACCATCGCCAGCAGTCGGGCCACGCACCCGTTGTTGAGCACCCGTCGCACTGTCATTCGTTGCTGCTCTCGATCAGACGGCGGCGTGTGCGTAGCCGACCAGGTAATTCTGGACGCCTGGATCCTTGGTCAGGCCCTCGCAGTTCGGGTCGTTGCTGACGAAGTGCCTGCCCCGCGCGATGCATCGGTAGAGCGGCACCTTCCCGGACGCGGACGCGTCGGGTGCGTAGCCGTAGCCCTCCAAGCCGACCATCTGCTGCCCCTCGCAGTCGGGTTGCGCGGACACGAAGTAGTCGTAGGTGGATTCGAACTTGCACAGGTACATCGCGACCGTGGCGCCGTCCGCCGGGTTCGGTGCCTCGTAGAGCGCGCCGAGCTGTTTGCTCGCGTCCTCAAGGGCGAACTCGGTGGTGTCGATGTGACCGGTGGTGGCGACGTGCCGGTCCAGGTGCGACGAGTAGTAACGCTGGAGGTCCACCAGCGGATGACCGGGTTCCCAGTTGACCTGACTGATGTCCCAGTGCATCGCGCGGGTCTTGCGGTCGGCCGGGACGCCGGTGGTGTCGCTCCAGGGCAGTCTGGGGTCGTACATGCTGTAGCTGATCTGGATGTCGGGATACAGCCCGTCGATGTTGACGTTGCCGAAGCGGTCTCTGGTGATGGTGGGGATGAAGTTCGCCGCGAACCCGGTGCGCACTGTGTCCACAGTGGTCAGCTTCTGCCAGGATGCCGCACCGGAGGTGAGATCGTTGCCGGACAACCGGTAGAGGGAGAACCCGTGCAGCGCGACGGTTGTGCTGCCGACCTGGTACGAGCCGAACTCCGCTGCCAGGTACCAGTCGTGCTGGTCCTTGTCGTAGGCGAAGGCCGCGTTCTCGGGTTGCCTGCCTTCGGTGATCCCGTTCGTCGACAACACCTGTGCGGTGCCGAAGTGGACGCCGTCGGTGGAATCGGCGATGCGGTAGTCGGCGCCGCCCGCGCAGTCCGCCGGTTTACCGGGTTCGGTGGGCCGGTCGGAGTGGCTGCGGGCGAAGAACATCCGGATTCCGCCCGCGCCGTCCAGGTTGTAGACGGAGGGCTGGCCGTAGCCGTAGCCATACGCACAGGGCCAGCTCAACACCGGCCGAGGTACACCGTTGGCGTCCGCGTAGCGGGTGAAGTGCACCCAGTCATTGGTGAAGGCGACCCCGATGCTGTTGTGGATGCCGCAGTTGACCGGGTTGGTGCCGCCGACGTACTCGCACCGCGCGCCAACGTAGTAGAGGGCCTGGTGGTAAACGGTGCCGTCGTAGCTGA
The DNA here is from genome assembly GCA_036494465.1 of Pseudonocardiaceae bacterium. Classification (GTDB taxonomy): domain Bacteria; phylum Actinomycetota; class Actinomycetes; order Mycobacteriales; family Pseudonocardiaceae; genus CAJCJE01. Next base: position 48,770 of record DASXOJ010000046.1, on the reverse strand, counting down.
AGTTGCCGGTGATGACGGACGGGTTGCAGGTGAACGCGCTGTCCCAGTAGTTCTGCGCGGCCGAACCGTATTTGGCGTCGGCCGATGGCCACATGACCTCCTGCGGCGCGGACTGCTGCCACTGGTGCGTCGCGGTGTCGTAGGAGCGGTAGTAGATGTTGTCGGTGCGGCCACCGCCACCGGTGTAGGTCTTGCCGTCGCCGGTCAGCGTGTACGTGGCGCTGGGGTGGGTGCCGTAGCCGCACCAGTAGTAGTGCTGGACGGTCCCCTCCTGCACCACGGTCGGCGCGTAGTCGTAGACGTCGGCCGGTTTGCCGGTGGCCGGGTCGGTCAGCTGGTGGGACAGCAGCATGTTGTCCCGCAACTGGGTGTCGGCGCTGGCCTGCGGCGCCACCACCGCACCGGCGATCAGTCCAGCGGTTACCACGAGCAACAACGTTCTCCTCAGCCCCATGGGGCGAGTTTCGCCAGACAGGCTGCACACCCACAAGGCGAGAAACTGCCACTGACGCTTTCCTGCCATGAATCGGTCGCGTAGCGTGACCAAGACTGGAGGGAACCGGTTTCGCCGAACGTCGTCAAAGCTGGTGAATGCCACGTGACCCGGGGGGGCCAGATGCTCGATCAGATCGTGTCGACCGATGCGGCCCAGCTGTACTGGAGCCTGCTGAACGGTGGCGCCCACGTCCTCGATTCCGAGACCGGGCCGTTCCACTCGGTCGAGGAGGAGCTGGTCAAGGCCGGGCTCGCGCACGTCGTGCCTGGTTACTACACCAAGCTGGTCGCGGTCGCGCCGGCCGCCGCCGCGCAGATCGTGTTGCGGCACGCGGCGGACAAGATCGGCGAGTGGCACCAGGGCGCGGCCCGGACCGTGCACAGCCTGCTGGAACTCGATTCCGGCGTGCTGCACCCGCTCGCCGAGGTGATCACCGACGCCACCCGGATCCTGCCGCTGGTCGACGACATCCAGCGCGGCGCGACCGAGGAGCTGCTGTCCTGCGAGATCCCGATCTCGGCGGGGAACGTCTGCCTGCCGCGCCTGTCCCCCGCGGCGAGTTCGCCGCCGCCGGTCTGGCGGACCGTGTTCACCACCGGTTACCTCGCCCCGGAGTGGCAGCACATCGTCGACACGACCATGCGACTCGGTGGCCGGGTGCGCATCGCCGACGGCGCGCCGATGAAGCTGCTGATCGCGGACCGGTCGCGGGCGCTGCTCCCGTTGGACCGTCCCGGGGTCGCGGGCGTCGTGCACTTCCATTCCCCGGTCGTCGTCGACGCACTGGTCACGTTGTTCGAGGCGATCTGGGAACGAGCGACGCTCTACCCGCCCAACAATCCGGCCGACGGCCCGCTGAGCCCGTTCGAGCAGCACATCGCCGCGTTGCTGTGCACCGGGGTCAAGGACGACGAACTGGCCACGATGACGCACGTGTCCGTACGCACGATCCGCAGGAACATCGCGTCCATCATGGACAAACTCGGGGTCAGCACCCGGTTCGCGGCCGGGGTGCAACTGGTCCGGCGCGGCTGGATCTAGCCGACCAGGCGCAGTGTCTCGGCGGCGAGGCCGATGGTGAGCCGCTGTCCCCAGCGGAGTTGGAGCGCGTCGGCCTCGATGCCGTCGCCGAACGCGACCAGCTGGTCCGACTCCACCTCGACGGTCAGCCGCGCGTCGGTCAGCTCGCCCTCGGTGTTCGCCGTGCCGGTGCTGGGCGAGGGCCAGGCTTCGCGGACGAACCAGAGCAGCCTGCGTTCCTCCGGTGCTGGCAGACCAAGACCGCTGTGCCGTTCCTGCCACACCGACCGGCACCACCCGGTCGCGCCGGTGCCGGTGCCGACCAGGATGCCCGAGGACGCCTGCCGCTCCGCGCGGATCTCGCCGGCGCGCAGCGTGTACCGGGCGGTCTGGTGGGTCGCGTTGCCGAGGTAGATCTCGTTGAGCGCCAACAGTTTCTGGCCATCGTCCGCGTCGATCTCGACCATGGTGCGGACCTGCCGCGTACCCCTCGAACGCAGCAGGTCCTCGGTGGCCGAGGGCGGGTGCGCGACCAGCACGCCGCTGTTGCGCTCCGGCTCCGGATCGATGCCGATCACCGGCTGGCCGGACAGGTACTTGGCCACGTTCGCGACCAGCCCGTCCTGCCCGACCACGACCACGATGTCCTCCGGCGCGAACAGGAACCGGGACAGGTCGGCGCGTTCCACGCTGCCCCGCCGCCAGTCCAGCGGGACCGCCGCGGCCACCTCCGCCATGGCCGCGCGCATCCGCTCCTCCCGCTGCACCAGCTCGGCCACGTCGCGACCGCGCGAGGCCAGGAAGAACTCGATCTGGCCACGCGTGCCGTGCCGGGCGAGCAGCTCCGCGTACTCGGTCCTGCGGTGCACCAGCACCACCCTGGGCGCGAGGCTCACTGCCTGGCTCCGCCGAGCTTGACCAGTACCGGCGCGAGCAGATCGGGGGTGAGCACGAGGCTGCCGATCTTGGGCAGGTTCGCGGCGATTTCCTTGACGGCCAACGACATCAGCACCGCGTCCGGCACATCGCGATGCGCGGCGAGGTGCGCGGTCTCGGCAGCGGCCCGCGCGTCGCCGAGCAGGCGCACACCGCTCGCCTTGGCTTCGTTGAGCCGTTCCTGCCTGCTGGCCTGCGCCTCGGTCTCGATCCGGTTGGCCGCAGCGGACTCCTCGGCTTGCCGACGCGCGTTGGCACCGCGCTGCGCGACCAGTTGTTCCTCGCGTCGCGCCAGCTCGATCTGGTTCTGCAGCTCGTTCTCGCTGATCGCGCGCTCGCGTTCGACCGCGCGGGCACGTCGTTCGTAGGTGGCGCGGTCGGCCTCCTGCTGCACCTGTTCACGTGCGGTGGTCTGCAACGCCTTCTCCACCTCCGGCTCGGCGCGGATCGCGACCACGCGCACGTCCAGCACGGCCAACCCGGTCTGCGCCAGTCGCTCGTCGTCGCCGAGCCCGGCCCGGACCCGTTCGCGCACCTGTGTGACGCCGTCCACCAGCGCGCTCGCCATTGTCAGCCGGCCGAGCAGGTCGAGCGCGTGCTGCTGGACGCTCTCGGTGAGCAGGCCGCCGAGCTGGCTGAGCGGGTCGCCGCGCCAGGCGCCGGTGCCCGGGTCGAGCGAGAAGTCCAGCCGCTGCGCGGCGAGCGCGGGATCGGTGAGCCGATAGGTGAGCGTGAGCTGGACGGTGACGTCCTGGAAGTCCGCGGTGCGCGCGTGGAACAGCAGCGGCAGTTCGCGGTCGTCGACCGGTACTTCGGACAGGACCGCGGTGAGCGGCCGGAACCAGAAGGAGAGCCCGGCGCCCTCCTGGACGAGCTTTCCGTTGCGCACCCACCGCAGGTACGCGGTGGGCGTGCCGCGCAGGTGCCGCAGGCCCAGCCTGCGCTCGATGTCCGCCATGACAACCTCTTCCTCTTTATCGTCGTGGTGACGATAACCGACGAGGCCAGTTTTCGTCAACGTGACGATTAGGCGGTACGATGACTGTCATGGCGGACTACCAGGCGGCCGACTATCCGCCCTTCGCGGTCACCGTCGACCTCGTCGTGCTGACCATCCGCGAGGACGAACTGTGCGCGCTGGTGATCAAGCGCGGCGAGGCACCGTATCGGAACCGGTGGGCATTGGCAGGCGGCTTCGTCCGGCCAAGCGAAGGACTCGACGAGGCGGCACGCAGAGAACTCGCCGAGGAAACCGGCCTCACCCTGGACAGCGTCCACTTGGAACAGTTGGCCAGCTACGGCGCGCCGGACCGCGACCCGAGAATGCGCGTGGTCACCGTCGCCTATCTGGCACTGGCGCCCGACCTGCCCGTGCCACTGGCAGGCACCGACGCGGTCGCGGCCAAGTGGGAACCGGTCGCGCAACTGCTCACCGAACCGGCCCACCTGGCCTTCGACCACCACCGCATCCTCACCGACGGCCTCGAACGCGCCCGCGCCAAACTGGAGTACACCCCGTTCGCGACCGCGTTCTGCCCGCCCGAGTTCACCGTCGCGCAACTGCGCCGGGTCTACGAACTCGTGTGGGGGCAACGGATCGACCCGCGCAACTTCCACCGCAAGGTCACCGGTGTCAACGGGCTGCTGGCACCCACCGGCGACACCACCGGCGGCGACGGTGGCCGCCCGGCCGCACTGTTCCGCAGGGGCGACGCGACCGTGCTGCGCCCACCCATGCTGCGCGGCTAGTCCTGCGCGGCTTCGGCGATACGCTTCAACATCGCCAGGCGCCGGTCCCAGGTCGCGGCGAGATCGGCGAGCCACCGCGCGGACGCGTCCAACGCGGCCGGTCGCACGCGATAGCGCACCTCGCGCCCGATGCGATCGGACTCCACCAGTTCGGCCTCGGTCAGCACGTTGAGGTGCTTGAGCACCGCCTGTCGCGACACCGGCAACCGGGTGGCCAGCGTGGTCGCGCTGGCGGACCCCTCGTCGGCGAGGACGTCGAGCAACGCTCGGCGAGTCTGATCGGCGAGCGCGACCAGCACCGCGCTGATCTCGGCCGGTTCGGTCATGCTGCGATCGCGCGCTTGTGCAACAGGTCCAACTCGTAGCGCCAGCCCTCGGTGTTGCCATCGAACGCGCTCCTGCGCTCGTCCGCCGACGTGGCCAGCGCGGCGAACCCGCTCTCCACCACGCGCACCTGGGTGCCACCGTCGCGTTCGGACAACCAGAACTCGACCAGCGTCGCACGCCCGTCGACCGGGTCCTCGCCGGGGAACGCGCTGGCCCAGCGGTAGGCGAGATAACTCTTGGGCCGCACGGTTTCCACCTTGATCGGCACCCGGCCGTGCTTCGGATGCGTGACGACGTGGAACTCGCCCTCGTCGGCGAACGTCACGCCGTCGTCGACACCCTCGCCGACCCACCAGCCGGGTTGGCTGACCAGGTCCCAGACCCGGCCAAGCCCGGCGTTGATGTGGATCTCGCGCTCGATCTTGTCCTGCATGACCACCTCCACGCTCGATTTGAAGTGCTACCCACAGGTTGCACCTCAAATCGATGATGCGCAACCCCAAGGTTGCACGTCAGTCAGCCCGGGATGATCCGGGTGCCGATCTCCGAGCCCTCGCACAACGCGCGCATCGCGCCGGTCGCGGCCACGTCGAACAGGTGCATCAGCAGATTCTGTTCATTGGCGAGGACGAAGGCCGACGTGTCCATCACCTTCAGGTTCTTGGTCAGCGCCTCGGAATAGGTCAGCTCGGTGTAGCGGCGCGCGTCCGGGTTCTTGTTCGGATCGTCGTCATAGACCCCGTCGACGCCGCGCTTCGCGACCAGCAGCGTGTCCGCGCCGAGTTCGAGCGCGCGCTGCACGGCCGGATAGTCCGTGGTCACGTATGGCTGCCCGATGCCGCCCGCCAGCAACACGATCGCGCCGTGTTCGAGGTGCCGGATGGCGCGCAACCGGATGAACGGCTCGGCGACGCTGTTCATCGGCACCGCCGTCATCACCCGCACATCCATCGAGGAGTCGTCGGACGAACCGGTGAGCACGCCGCGCATCATCAGCGCGTTCATCACCGTGGCCAGCATCCCGATGTTGTCGGCCTCCGCACGCCCGATCCCCCACCCGTCGGCCATCCGCCCCCGGAAGTAGTTGCCGCCACCGATCACCACCGCGACCTGCACACCCAGTTCGTGCACGGCCAGGATCTCCCCGGCCACGTGTGCGAGGCTCGCCGGATCCACACCCCAGCCCCGCTCGCCCGCCAACGCCTCGCCGCTGACCTTCAACACCACGCGCGTGTACCGCGACCCGGCCATCCCACCCGCTCCCCTCGTCCCTACCAACCCGTCGGTGACTCTACGATGCGCGAGTGGATCAGGGCGCGCAGATAGTGTTCCTCAACGGGGCATCCAGTTCGGGGAAATCCAGCATCGCCCGGCAACTGCTGTTGGTGCTCGGCAGACCGTACTTCCACTTCTCGGTCGACGCGTTCCATGCCATGCGCGCCGCCGAGCCGACCGAACCGATCGACGAGCGCACCGTGCTCGGCTTTCACCGCGCGGTTGCGGGCATGGCCGCGGCAGGCAACGACATCGTCGTCGACCACGCGCTGGACCAGCCGCGCTGGTTCACCGACTGCGTCGACACCTGGCGCGAGCACGACGTGGTGTTCGTCGGCGTGCACTGCTCGTTGCCCGAACTCAACCGCCGCGAACGCTTGCGCGACGACCGCGAGACCGGCCTTGCCGCGCGCCAGTTCCGCAGCGTGCACAGCCATGGCGGCTACGACCTGGAGTGCGACACCGAGGTCAACCACCCGCGCGACTGCGCAATGCAGATCAAGGACTTCCTGGCCGAGGGCGACCGTCGCCGGGTGTTCGCGGAGCTAGTGAGCGAGTCGATCCCCGATCCGAGCGCGGAGCCGGACGGCGCCCGGATCTGAGAACCGGGCCAGCAGCTCCAGCGCTTCGGCCCAGCGCTGCCCGGCTTCCACCGGCGTGTCGGTGCGCTCCAGCGCGGTCGCGAGGTTGTCCAGCGCGACCGCCAGCAGCCAGCGCTCGTCCAACTCGCGCAGGATGGTCACGGCCATCCGGTGGAAGTTCACCGCGTCCGCAGACCGGTCGAGCTCGCGGTAGGCCACGCCGGTCGCGTCCAGCGCCTCCGCCTCCCTGGTCCGATGACCGATCCGCCGCTGCAACGTGGCCGCGCGCTGGCAGGAGACGAGCGCACCGGCCGGATCGCCGAGATCGACCTGCAGCCGGCCGTAGAAGATCAGCCAGTAGCCCTCGGACGCCCGATCGTCGAATTCACTGACGAGGTCCAGAACCGCGTCCAGCAAGGGTTTCGCTTGATCCGGCCGGCCACTCGCCCGGTGTGTCTCGCCGAGGGAACCGAGAGCGAAGCCTTCGCCGGATCGGTCAGCGAGGTCCCGGCTCATCGCCAGCGTGTCGTGGAACAGCGCCATCGCGTCGTCGAAACGCTCCAGTTCGAGGTACGCCTGGGCGACATTGCCGGTGGTGAGCGCGATCCAGTACGCGTTCCCGGTCTGGAGCGCAACGGAATGCGCCTCCTGGAACAAGGTCAGCGCATCGTCGAGTTCGTGGGATTTCAAGTGCCCAAGAGCGATCTGGTTGACCGACCGCAACTCACCGATCCGATCACCGAGCTCGCGGTAGATATCCAGCGCATCCGACTGGAGTCTCCGGCCCGCCTGCCGGTCGCCGCGTTGGTTGTGCGCGGTGCCGAGGCTGGCCAGCAACCGTGCCTCACCGGGTCGGTTAGCGGCTTCACGAGCGGCGCCCACCCCAATCGCAGCGGCGGTCAGCCAGTCGTCGAACTGGTTGCGACCCGCGTAGGCGTCGTGTAGCGCAGCGGGCAGTTGCCAGGCGATGTCATACATCGACAGGTCCGCGGCGAGGCGTGTCGCCGCCAGCAGGTTGACTCGTTCGCGCAGGTACCAGGTGTTCGCCATCGCGTAGTCGGCGAACACGGGTACCTCGTCGACGGACTGGACGAAGTCGAGTCCACCGGCCGCACCCGGAGTCATCGCGCGCACCGCGGCGGCGGACCCGCCCAGGTACCAGAGCAGCACTCGACGGACAGCGGCACGCGCCGCCTCCGGCGATTCGTCGCGGCGCGCCCGGTCCGCAGCATAGGCGCGGAGCAGGTCGTGGAACTGATACCGGTCTGGCTGCGGCTGTTCGAGTAGATGCGCGCCGACCAGGTCGTCCAGCAGTCGCCGCACCCTGCTCACCGGCGCATCGGCGAGCGCGGCAGCGGCCGCCAGCCCGAAATCCGGTCCTGGATGCAGGCCGAGCAGCCGGAACAGGCAACCGGCATCCTTCGACATGGCCCGGTACGACCACGAGAACACCGCCCGGACCGCCTCGGATTCGTCGTCGTCATCGGCCGTCAGGGCGTCCCACAACGAGGACTCGTCGCGGAGTTCCGCGATCAGGTCCCGCAGCGGCATGTGCGGTCTGCTGATCGCTCGCTCCGCCGCGATCCGCAACGCCAGCGGAAGACGTGCGCACAGCCTCGCCAGCTCGGCCAGTTCGGCTGCGCTGTCCGCCGACCGGTACCGCTCGATGACGGTGTGCAGCAACTCGACGGCCTGGTCCGGCGTGAGCAGATCGATGGATATCCGGTAGGCGCCGTCGCGAGCGATCAGCGCGGCCAACCGGTTTCGGCTGGTCACCAGCACCAGGCTGCCGGAAGTGCCGGGCATGAGCGGTCGGACCTGACTCGCCGAGGACGCGTTGTCCAGCACGATCAGCACCCGGCGACCGGCCAGGATGGAGCGATACAGCGCGGACCTGGACTCCAGGGCTGCCGGGATCGCCTCGGCCGGTACGCCCATCGACCGGAGGAACTCGTCGAGCACCTCGTGCGACCGGACCGGGGCACCCGGATCGTAGCCGCGCAGGTTGACGTAGAGCTGACCGTCGGGGAATCGCGGCGCGACCCGATGCGCCCAGTGCACCGCCAGGGACGTCTTGCCCACCCCGGCGGTGCCGACGACCACGCAGACGCCGAATTCGTGCGAATCGGTTTCTGACGGCGCGAGAATCGCATCGAGATGCCCCATGTCGTCGGTCCGATTTACGAAACCATGGATGTCGGCAGGCAACTGGTGTGGGATACCGGCTATCGGAACGACCGAACCGTGGAAATGAATTCCACCGCTGACGTCGCGAGCCTGGACGACGTCCGATCCGGTGCCGGACAGATCATTCTGTGCGTCACCTGGCTGGTGCTCCGAATCTGCGTTCATGCCGCGCTCGACGGCCTTCTCCCGGCTACTCTGCGCGCAAAGAACCTGTCGATTTCTTCACCTTTACGGTAAAGATTCTCGATAAACAGTACCCAACGCTCCACATCGGCTCGATCAGTGGATCGAATTGCTCCGTTGAGCGCACCGGAATCGTCGTAAATTACCTGGTAGACGGTTTCCTCGCCGAGGGTGAGAATTTCTGGAAGCTTACCTTCGTGCTCGAATTCGGTGATCAGTTCCGCATCGACGACGCGGATCCGTTCTCCGCACTCGGCTCGGACTTTCAGCACGTTCAGCTCCCAGAGCAGGTAGCTGCTGATCGGCTCGGCCACGACCCGGACGCGGTACAGGTCGATGCCGCGAGCGGCATCCTCCCGGGCAGCGGCCAAGAGCTGACCCCGCCGCTCGTTGGACCGTGCAAGGGATTTCTCCCAGTTACCCTGCTCGAATTCCCGCCAACTGTCGTTGCCCGGCTCGACAAATGACTGCTGTCTTTCGAATTTCCAGGACGTGGTGTTCCTGATCTTCTCGTAGCGCGCCAGATAATCTGCCGAATACTGCTTTGCCGCCAATCGATGACCTGACAGGTTTTCCGTGAACTCACTCATCAGGTATGTCTGCCTTTGCCGCTCGCAACATGGTTCCCGGTATGATCACGAGCCGCTCGTCGTGACCAATGGAGACACCGCCAGGTAGCTGCTCCAGATAATTCGGGGTCAGGTCTCGGCCGATCACCGCCACATCGCCGTTACTCAGTTCCCAGATGTCCGGACAGTCCGGCCGGTCGGTCGTGTGGCCGAGTTCGAGCGCCGTTTTACCCAATCTTCGGCTGAATTTTGCCTGCGGGTCCGCTTCCCATGGACGCGTCATTGTGGCCCTCCTCGCCGGAACGCGCGAACGACCATATTACCCTAGTTGATCAAGCTGGGCGGCGCAGTTCACCCATAGGTTGGAATGCTGAGCTTCCGCCCGCTCAAGCGCGGTTTGGGCGCGGAACTCGAATTACTTCTCGATGAGGGCGGCGAGGGCGTCGAGGGTGCGGGCGAGCCCGAATTCATAGGCGTGGTCGGGGGCGTAGGCGCTGCCGTTGGCTTCCGCCGATGCGGTGCCGATGCGCGCGGCGAGGGGGTAGGCGGTGGGGTCGAAGACGCGGGAGAGCAGGGGTTCGTTCGCGGCCCACCACTGTTGGTCGGTCATGGCACTGTCGATGGCCTGATCGGTCGACTCGTTCGCGGCGCGGGCGCCGGCCTGGACGAAGGTCAGCAGGTAGGTGAGGGCGTCGTCGGTGGTGACGTCGTCGAGGCCGAGGCCGGTGAACGCGGAGAGTTCGTGCTCGTATTTGGCCATCGTCCCTGGGCCGAGGGTGGGGCGAATGGTGGCGACCGCGGCGACCCAGGGGTGGGCGCGGAACAGCGCGCGGTTGTGCTCGGCGACCGAGGTGAGCCGGTCGCGCCAGGGCAGGTCGGCCAGGGGCGGGCGCGCCATGGCGAGGTAGAGGCGGTCGAGCATGAGGTCGAGCAGTTCGGCTTTGCCGGGCACGTAGGTGTAGATCGACATGGGCGCGATGCCGATCCGGGCGGCGACCGCACGCATGGTCACGGTCTCGATGCCGCCTTCGTCGGCGATGGCGATGGCGGCGTCCACCACTTCGTCGATGCTGTGCCGCTGGCGCGGGCCGTGCGTGGACTGGCCGTGGCCGGGTTGGCGCCAGAGCAGTTCGAGGGTGCGGGCGGGGTCGCCGGCACCGCTGCGATCAGCACTGCGGTTCGACGACGACGGCTTCGCGGGCATTGCCACATTCTGCCATGCCCTGTACGTTGTACTATGTACGTTGTACGGAGATAACCCTTGGGGAGGGTTCATGCAGGTCAAACAGAGTGCACTGGCACTGACCGTGGCGGACTTCGACGCATCGGTCGAGTTCTTCACCGAGCACTTCGGCTACCGCGTCCAGATGAGCGCGGACGGGTTCGCCTCGCTCGGCCGGGACGATGCGGCGACCAATATCGTGTTGCTGCGCAAGGGGCTTGCGGTCATGCCCGCGTCGGATCGGGACCGGGTCGCGGATGGCGTGATCATCGCGCTCGTGGTGGACGACCTGGAAGGCGAGCTCGCGCGGCTGAAACGGGAAGGCGTGACAATCACCTTGCCGCTGCGCACCGAAGAGTGGGGCGAGCGCCTGTTCCAGGTGAAGGATCCGAACGGGGTGACGGTGGAACTGGTGGATTGGGTGAACACGAACTGAGCGAGATCAGAACCGCGCGGCTGACGTTGCTGCCGCTGGGTGCCGAGCACGCCGACGAACTGGTCGGCGTGCTCGGCGATCCCGCGCTGCACACGTTCATCGGCGGTCGGCCGGAGACGCTGGACGAGTTGCGCGTCCGCTATGCGCGATGGGCGGCCGGATCGCCGGATCCTGAGGTGCGGTGGTTGAACTGGGTGATCCGGTTCGACGTCGCCGAGCGTCTGGTTGGGACGGTGCAGGCGACCGTCACGGGCACACGGGCCGGGGTCGCGGGCGCGGACGCGCAAGGCAAGGTCGCGGGTGCGCGGGCCGAGGTCGCCTGGGTGGTGGGGACCGGGTGGCAGGGGCGCGGGTTCGCGACCGAGGCGGCGCTGGGGTTGATGGGGTGGTTGCGCGAGGAGGGGGTGCGCACGGTGGTGGCGCATGTGCATCCGGACAACGTCGCGTCGGCGCGGGTGGCGCGGGCGCTGGGACTGCGGGCGACCGGGCAGAAACAGGACGACGAGGACGAGTGGCTGTATACCGTCAGTAATTGAACCGACCAGTACCGCAACTTTTTGCTATCCGCGTATAAAGTTGCGGACCGCGCAAAGTTTTGGTTAAGCTGCCCGGGTGACCTCGGATGCCGGCTTGGCCATTGACGAGCATGAGGGCCTCACCCTGCGGGAACGCAAGCGGTTGGCGGCCCGGGAAGCGCTGAGCTCAGCTGCCATCCGGCTCGCCATGGAGAAGGGCCTCGAACACGTCCGCGTCGAGGACATCGCCGCCGAGGTCGGCGTCTCCCCGCGCACCTTCAACAACTACTTCTCCAGCAAGGAAGAGGCGATCTGCGCCATCACCGTCCGGCGCAACGGACGCATCGCCGATCTCCTGATCAATCGCCCCGCCGAGGAACCCATCTGGACCGCCGTGACCAACGCGGTCAGCGAGCACTACGGGGACCTGACCGGCGAGGCACCCCGCGAGTTCATCGCCAAGTTCCGGTTGCTGCTGGTCAGCGATGCGCTGCGCGGTGAATTCCTCAAGGCGCACGGCGAGGTCGAACGCAAGCTCAGCCTCGCGGTGGCACAGCGGACCGGGACCGATGTCGAACGCGATCTCGGTCCGATGCTCCTGGCTGGCGCGATCGCCAGCGCGATGCGGGTCGGCATGCATCGCTGGCTCAACCACGACCGCGAGTCCACGATGGCCGATTGCGTTCGTGCGGCACTCGACGAACTAGCCAACGGACTCCCTTCGCTGAACGCGAACCGCAATGACGAAACCCACCACAACGATGATGATTGACGAACAAATGAATTTCCCTGGCGCGCGCGACGCGCTATTTTCGGCCCCGGCCGCCGGTGCGGCCGAACAACTTCCATTGCCCCTGGGGGACCACGCGTGCTGATCCGACTCGTGCGCAGCTATCTGCATCCGTACCGACAGGTGGTCGGTCTGATCGTCGTACTGCAACTCATCCAGTCGCTGGCCGGCCTCTATCTGCCTTCACTCAACGCGGACATCATCGACAACGGCGTGGTAACCGGAGACACCGGGTACATCGTGCGGATCGGCGGCGTCATGCTCGCGGTCTCGCTGGTGCAGATCGTGTGTTCGATCGCGGCCGTCTACTTCGGTGCGCGGACCGCCATGGCGCTGGGTCGCGACATCCGCTCCGGGGTGTTCCACCGGGTGCAGGACTTCTCCGCCCAGGAGGTCGGCCGCTTCGGCACGCCGTCGCTGATCACCCGCACCACCAACGACGTGCAGCAGGTGCAGATGCTGATCCTGCTCACCTTCACGTTGATGGTCTCCGCGCCGATCATGTGCGTCGGCGGCGTGCTGATGGCGTTGAACCAGGACGTACCGCTGAGCTCGCTGCTGCTGATCATCGTGCCGGTGCTGGGCATCTCGGTGGCGCTGATCATCATGCGGATGCGGCCGATCTTCCGGTTGGTGCAGACCCGCATCGACCGGATCAACCGGGTGCTGCGCGAGCAGATCACCGGTATCCGGGTCATCCGCGCGTTCGTCCGCGACGACGCCGAGCGGGAGCGCTTCGGCGAGGCCAACAAGGAACTGTTCGACGTGTCGCTGGCCGTCGGCCGGTTGATGGCGCTGATGTTCCCGACCGTGATGCTGATCGTGAACCTCTCCAGCGTCGCGGTGCTCTGGTTCGGCGGGCAGCGCATCGCCAGCGGCGGTATGCAGGTCGGCGCGTTGACCGCGTTCCTGGCCTACCTGCTGCAGATCCTGATGGCGATCATGATGGCGACGTTCATGTTCGTCCTGGTGCCGCGCGCCGAGGTGTGCGCGGAACGCATCCAGGAGGTGCTGGACACCGATTCCAGCGTCGTGCCCGCCAAGCAGCCGACCCGGATCGGCGCCAGCCGGGGCCACCTGGAACTGCGCGATGTCGGATTCCACTACCCCGGTGCGGAAACGCCCGTGTTGACCGACATCAGCCTGGTTGCCCGGCCCGGTGAGATCACCGCGGTGATCGGCAGTACCGGTGCTGGCAAGACGACGCTGATCAACCTGATCCCGCGCCTGTTCGACGCGACCGGCGGCACCGTGCTCGTGGACGGGATCGACGTGCGCGACCTCGACGAGGACGATCTGTCCCGGGCGGTCGGGCTGGTACCGCAGAAGCCGTACCTGTTCTCCGGCACGGTGGCCAGCAACCTGCGCTACGGCAAGCCGGACGCGACCGAGGAAGAACTGTGGCACGCGCTGGAGATCGCGCAGGCGCGGGACTTCGTCGCGGCCATGTCCGAAGGGCTCGACGGCAAGATCGCCCAGGGCGGCACGAACGTCTCAGGTGGACAGCGGCAGCGGCTGGCCATCGCCAGGATGCTGGTGCACAAGCCCGAGATCTACCTGTTCGACGACTCGTTCTCCGCGTTGGACTACGCGACCGACGCGCGGCTGCGCGCGGCGCTGACCAAGGAGACGCAGAACGCGACCGTGGTGATCGTGGCGCAGCGGGTCAGCACGATCCGCAACGCGGACCGGATCCTGGTACTCGACGCGGGCAGGCTGGTCGGGTCGGGCACGCACAACGAACTCATGGATTCCAATGAAACCTACCGGGAGATCGTGCTCTCCCAGCTCACCGAGCAGGAGGCGGCGTGACCACCCCAGGGGGAACCAAGAACGGAGCCGCGCCCGACGCACCCGCGGTGCCGACCGGGGAAGGCGAGCGGGCCTCGGCGAAGCGCGGACCCGGCCCGTCGCCGGAGATGCGCAGAGGACCCGGCGGGTTCATGGGCGGTATGCCCGCTGAGAAGGCGCTGGATTTCAAGGGCTCGTCGAAGCGGCTGTTCCGATTGCTCAAACCGCACAAGCTGCTGCTGACCGCGATCTTCGCGCTCGGCATCATCGGCGTCGGGCTCAGCGTGGTGGGACCGAAGATCCTCGGCCAGGCGACCGACCTGATCTTCTCCGGTTTCATCAGCAGCAAGATCCCGGCCGGCGTGACCAAGGCCGAGATCGTCGCCCAGCTGCGCGCGCACGGCAACGGCCTGCAGGCCGACCTGTACAGCTCGATGAACCTCAACCCCGGGCACGGCATCGACTTCGGCCAGGTCGGCGTGGTGCTGCTGGTGGTGGCGCTGCTCTACGTGTTCGCGTCGCTGTTCATGTGGTTCCAGGGCCGGATCACCACCAACGTGGTGCAGCGCGTCGTGTTCGACCTGCGGCGCCAGGTCGAGGAGAAGTTCGCCCGGCTGCCACTGCGCTACTTCGACCGGCAGCCGCAGGGCGAGGTGCTCTCCCGGGTCACCAACGACATCGACAACCTGTCGCAGTCGTTGCAGCAGTCGCTGAGCCAGTTGATCACCTCGTTGCTGACCATCATCGGCGTACTGGTGCTGATGTTCATCATCTCGCCAGTGCTCGCGATCATCGCGCTGGTCACGGTGCCGGTCTCGGTGTTCGTGGCGGCGCGGATCGGCAAGAAGGCGCAGCCGCAGTTCGTCAAGCAGTGGGGCACCACCGGCAAGCTGAACGGGCACATCGAGGAGATGTACACCGGGCACTCGCTGGTGAAGGTGTTCGGGCGCGGCAAGGAGGCCGAGCAGGTCTTCGGCGAGCACAACGAAACCCTCTACCAGGCGAGCTTCCGGGCGCAGTTCATCTCCGGCACGATCCAGCCCGCGATGATGTTCATCGGCAACCTGAACTACGTGCTGGTCGCGGTGGTCGGTGCGCTGCGGGTGGCCAGCGGGTCGCTCTCGCTCGGTGACATCCAGGCGTTCATCCAGTACTCGCGGCAGTTCAGCCAGCCGATCACCCAGGTGGCGAGCATGGCGAACCTGTTGCAGTCCGGGGTGGCCTCGGCCGAGCGGGTGTTCGCGCTGCTCGACGCCGACGAGCAGGAGCCGGACCCGGAGAACCCGGTGCGCCCGCAGGCCATGCGCGGCAAGGTCGAGTTCCACAACGTGTCCTTCCGCTACGAGCCGGAAACCCCGCTGATCGAGGACCTGTCGCTGTGCGTCAATCCCGGTCAGACGGTGGCCATCGTCGGTCCGACCGGCGCGGGCAAAACCACACTGGTCAACCTGTTGATGCGGTTCTACGAGATCACCAGCGGCTCGATCACCGTGGACGGCGTGGACATCGCCACCATGACCCGCGAGGATCTGCGGGCCAAGACCGGCATGGTGTTGCAGGACGCGTGGCTGTTCGGTGGTTCGATCGCGGAGAACATCGCCTACGGCGTGCAGGGCGCGCCGATGGACCAGATCGTCCGCGCGGCCGAAGCCACCTACGTCGACCGGTTCGTCCGGCACCTCCCCGAGGGCTACGAGACCGTGATCGACGAGGAGGGCAACAGCGTCAGTGCCGGTGAGAAGCAGCTGATCACGGTGGCCAGGGCGTTCCTGACCGAACCGGCGATCCTCATCCTCGACGAGGCGACGTCCTCTGTGGACACCCGGACCGAGGTACTGATCCAGCGCGCCATGAACGCGTTGCGCCAGGGGCGGACGAGTTTCGTGATCGCGCACCGGTTGTCCACGATCCGCGACGCCGACCTGATCCTGGTGATGGAGCAGGGCCAGATCGTGGAGCAGGGCACGCACGAGGATCTGCTCGCGGCCGACGGCGCGTACGCGCGGCTCTACACCGCGCAGTTCGCGCAGGCGACCGCCGAGGTCGACTGAGGCGGACCGGGGCCCGGGTGACACCCGGGCCCCGGTCGTGCTCACCCCGGAAACGAGTAACCGCGCTGCGGGACGCGCTGGCGCAGGACTGGGGTCAGGACACGGCAAAACCATTGAAACGGGCGACGCCGGTGCTGCCGCTGCCGCCGTTGGCTGCGGTCGCGAAGATGCCGACGTCCTGCACGACCGCCGCGCTCGGCACGGTCGCGGTGCCGATGGTCGTCCAGGTTTTGTCGTCGGAGGAGCAATAACCGGTGTAGCTGGTGGTGTTGCGAACCAGTTTGAGGTAGGTCGGCGCGGCGAAGTTGCCGGTGTTGGTGACCTGGTCGAGTTGGCCGTCACCATTGCTGTCCCAGGACAGCGCGCACCCGTTCGCCGGGGTGACCGCGAGGTCGAGGAATCCGGGCGAGGTGTTGCCGGCCAGGCTGTTGCGCACCACGATGCCCGCGCGCGCCCACGGTCCGGTGTAGTCCTGCGCGGTGACTTCGGTGGTCACCGTGCCACCGTCGGCGAGCCCGGCGGGCTGGTAGACGGTGTCGAACTGGTTGGTGCCCAGCCACATGTCCGCGCCGCCCGCGTCGATGCCGAACGTGTCGTCCTGTTCGCCGAACGCGCCGGTGGTGAACGCGGCCGTGTCGTAGTTCGGGGAGACCGGCAGCACGCCGACGAGTGGTGCGGCGGCCGTGCTGGTCGCGGTGGTGCTGCCGTAGCCGAAGGACGCGGTCGAGGTGACCGGGATCTTGTCCATCGCGCTGCCCGCCTGGTAGTTCGCGGGTGCGGTGACCGCGAACTTCGCGGTGACCTGGCTGCCGGACGCGACGCTGGCGAACGTGGTCGGGCCGAGCGGAGCGATGGTGAAACCACTGGGCGCGGTGACCGCGACGGACACGTTCGCGGCCGGGTAGACCGGGTTGGTGTTGCCGAACGCGACGGTGACCGTGTTGGCCTGGCCCGCGGTCGCGGTGATCGGCGTGGTGTGCGCGGTGAGCCGGGCGAACGCCGGATCGGTGGACACCTGCTGCCAGACCTGCGACGCCAACTCGTAGGAGTTGCCGCTTGCCTTGGTCGGGTACGGGTTCTGCTGGTGGCACCAGGCATCGTCGATCGCGGCCCAGTCGATCGCCGCCGGCGCCGCGCCGGTGCGCAGCGAGGTGTCCAGCGAGTCGAAGTAGCGCTGCCAGCGGCTGCGGTAGAACTGCGTCAGGCCCTGGCGGTCCCGGTCGGCGTAGTCGTGCAGGATCGGCTCGGCGGTGCCGGTCCCCCACTCGGTGACCATGGTGCGCGCGTCGTATTCCAGCCGGGCCGCCTCTGCCGGGCTGGACGCCGAGTTGCGCGCGTCCTGGATCCAGGGACCGAACAGGAACGACTGATCAGAGCCCAACAGGTTGTCCATCAACGTCATCAGGTTCAGCCAGCGGCTGGTCAGCGCGTCGAACTCGGTCTGGTTCTTGGTGGTGTAGCTGGCCGAGATCTGTTGCAGCAACAGCATGCTGTCGTTGTCCAGCACCTGCCGCGCGACATCGACCAGGTCGTACTGGTAGGCGGACGAGTTGCGCAAGGACGGGGCGATCGCGAGCAGTTGCGGTAGTGCCTTGGCGAAGGTCGTGGTGTCGTATCGTTGTGCGGTGCCGAGGCCCAGACCGGGTTGCAGGGAGAAGACGTTCTCGTTCTGCGCCGCGTAACCGTCGGCAGGCGTCGAATAGGCGGTGCTGAGCAGGTCCTGCCAGGCGGCTTGGGCGTGCGGATCGGCGCCACCGTAGCGCCAGCTCGAATACTGGTTCACCCAGTTCGACTCGTCGATGCCGCCAGGGCTCCAGGCGAGCTGAGTGAACAGCGCCATCGCCATCGGGTTGGAGTCGTTGGCCTCGGGCATCATCGCGATCCCGGTCAACGCGCTGTCCGGTTTGTTGGCCCACAACGGGAACTGGCTGGTCCAGGTGGTGGTGTTGGCGCCGATTCCGCTGTGGCCGCCGTAGTTCCAGATCGTGCCGTACACGTAGGGCGCGCCGCCCCAGTCGGACTCGCGGTCGATGTTGTCGCTGGTGTCGGAGGTGCCGTCCAGGATCAGGATCTTGCTGGTGTCGATGGCGCCCAGCACGGCGGCCTGCGGGTTGGCCTGCCAGCCGAGCATGGTCCAGATCGCGTTCGGGTTGGCTTTGAGCAGCGCGTCCTGGATCGCCTTTGCCGCCGGTCCGAGCGGGATGTTTCCGGTCTCGCCGCCTTCCTGCAACGGGTTCATCTCGAACATCGATGCCGGGCCGAAGATCTGTTGCTGCGCCTGGTAGTACGCGGCGGCGATCTTGCCGAAGTACGGGTCGAGCGGGCTGAGCCAGTCGGGGCGCGGGAAACCGGCCCAGATGCCCTGCGGAATCACGTTCGCGCCAGGGTCGTGCTTGGCGAAGTCAGGCGGCACTGTGCCGAAGTAGCCGGGCAGCACGGGCTTCATGCCGAGCGAACGCAACTGGTCGGCGATCTGGCGGCCGATCTTCGCCTGCTCGTCGAGCAACGCGGTGGAGATGGGCTCGTCGAACGTGGACATGTTCTGCATCAGCCACCACGGTTGGTGACCGGGTTCCGGGATCCACTGGCGTAGTTCCGCGTCGGAGTAGCCGAACTGCTGGAACACCTTGTCGTAGAGGATCGCGGCGCCCGGGTAGTCCATCATCTCGTTGATGCCGTTGGCGGCCAGTACGTCGATCTCGTGCTGCCATTCGCTGAACGACCAGTACGGGCCGGTGTAGCCGGGCATGGTGTCGTTGTTGGCGAAGCGGTTGGGGAACGGGGAACTTTCGGAGAGCGGGCCGGTCGGCGCGGGTAACACGCGCGGCAGGTGGTTGGTGTCGTCGCCGTTCCAGGTGATGCCCGCGTTGAGGACGGTCTTGAGGTAGTAGTTCGCGCCGGTGAGCAGCGTGCCGGGGGTGGTGCCGACGATGATGATGTGCCCGGTGATGCCGGTGACCAGAAAACAGTCACCCTTCCCCACGTTGAACGCTGGGATGAGGATGAACTGGCGAGCGGCGGAAGCGCCGATCAGCCTGGTCAACGACTGCTGCGCGGCGGTCGGATCGAAGGCTGGATGCTGGCTCTGGGTGTGACTGGCCAGCTGTTGCTGGCAACTCAGGATCGGTGGCGTGCCGGCGTTGGCGACGGACTGAACGCCGAAGATTGCCAAGCTCGCGACGAGCGCGGCGGCGACGGCAGTCCGAAGCCTGCGTAATAACGGCGGCATGTTCGCGCTCCTAGGGCCGGAGTTCCGTCGGCACGACAGAATTCCGACCCTAGGATTGCGCTGCGTGATCTGTCAACTACTAACAAACAACGCGTCAGTTCGGTTGATCAGGAGCTGAACACTTCGAACTCGGATACCTGGCCCGCCGGCCAGCCAGTGTTCGCGGTGAAGTTGAGCCGCAGGTACCGGGTGCCTGCGGTCGGCACGCTGATCGTCACCGTGTTGCCGGTGCCCGGGTTGAACGTGTAACCGGCCGATGGGACCAGGGTGCTGAAGGTGCTGCCGTCGGTCGAGCCGAGCACCGAGAGGGTCTGTGTTCGGGTGCCCCAGGCCGTGGACGGTGGCAGGGTGAGCACGATCCGGCCCACCTGGGTCGACGAGCCGAGGTCGACCTGCAACCACTGCGGGAACGCGTTGTCGGTGCTCTCCCAGTAGCTGCTGGTGTTGTTGTCGTTGGCGTTGCCCGGCCCGTAGCTCTGCGTGTAGCCGGAGGCAGTGCTGGTCCTGCCGAGCGCCAGATTGGTGTTGGGCGGCGGAGGCTGCGTACCGCCGGAACCGATGGTCACCGTGCCGGACAGCGGCAGGTTGCGCGAGGAGTCGCCGACCGAGATCTTGTTGGCGCCCGCCGCGTTCACCCAGCCGTTGTTCCAGTACTGGAAGCTCTGCGCGTTCAGCACCACGCTGACCTGCTGGCTCTGCCCGGGGTTCAACGTGACCCGCTGGAAGCCGCGCAGGCTGTTCGGCGGTTCGCCGGTGCTCGCCGGTTCACCGACATAGACCTGGGCGACATCGGAACCGGCGACCTTGCCGGTGTTGGTGACGGTGCAGCCGACCGTCACGTTGCCGCTGCTGTCCGGCGCGGAGACGGTGAGGCCGGAATAGCCGAAGCTGGTGTAGGACAGGCCGAAGCCGAACGGGAACAGCGGGGTCTCGCTGTGCGCGTCGTAGTAGCGGTAGCCGACGTCGACGCCTTCCGAGTACTGCACCTGCCCGTTCTGACCCGGCCACTGCGCCTGGGTGTTCGCGGGCACCTGGGCCAGCGACTGCGGGAAGGTGACCGGTAGCTTGCCGGAGAAGTTCGCGTCGCCGTAGAGCAGCGCCGCGATCGCGTTGCCGTCCTCCTGGCCCGGATACCAGTTCTCGACGATGCCCTTCACCGAATTGGCCCATGGCATGGTGACGGCAGAGCCGGAGTTGACCACGACGATCGTGTTCGGGTTGGCGGCGGCGACATCGCTGACGAGCTGGTTCTGCGCGCCGGCCAGGTCGATGTTGTTCAGGTCGGCGCCTTCGCCCTCGGCGTTGTCCACGAACACGATCGCGGTCTGCGCTGCTTTGGCGGCTGTGACCGCGTCGCCGTCCAGGTTCTGGTTGGGCACCTGCCAACCGAGGTTGACCTGGCTGCCCCCGCCGTCCTGGAAGTAGTCGACCTCGATGCTGACCGGCTGGCCCGCGGTGAGGTTGATGGTGCCGGTCTTGGTGGTCGCGGGCTGGTCGGCCCAGTTGTTGATCACCTGCTGCCCGTTGACGTACAGGCGACTGCCATCGTCGCTGGTCAGCGAGAACGTATAACTGCCGGTGGTGGGCGGGGTGATGGTGCCGGTGTACTTGGCCGACCAGTTGTCCGCTGGCACGCCCGAGGTCGGCGAGAGGCCGCCCCAGTTGTAGTTGACGTTCGGCACGTTGCCGGTGGCGATCGGGTTCCCGGCGAGGCTGTTTCCGTTGTAGTACTGGGCATACAGGCCGGGACCGGTGCCCTGCGCCGGGGTCAGGTACGAGCTGTCCACGATCTCGCCGTTGGGCGAGGCGTAGCCCTGCGAGTAGGTGACCTTGGCCGCGCTGCCCGCCCGGCTGGCGATGCCCTGGTACGGGCTGACCACGTAGGGCGCGTTCACGTGCGCGCTGCCGTTTCCGGCGGTCATCGCGTTCTGACCGGCGTCGTCACCGATCACCGCGATCGAGTTGGTGGCGGACGTGATGGGCAGCAGGGAGCCGGTGTTCTGGAGCAGGACGCTGCCTTCCTCGGCGACCTGCTTCGCGATCGCGGTGTGCGCGGCCGAGGTCACGTTGCTGGACATCGCGCCGGTCGGCGGGTGATCGAAGAGGCCGGAGGCGAACATCGAGGTGAGGATGCGGCGCACGTGGTCGTCGATGGTCGCCTGCGACACCTGACCGTTCGCGACCGCCTGGGTGAGCGGGTCGCCGTAGTAGGTGTCGCCGGTCATCTCCATGTCAAGGCCGTTGTCGGCCGAGTTGACCGTGGAGTGGGTGCCGCCCCAGTCGGAGGTGACAAATCCCTGGAAACCCATGTCCTGCTTGAGGTCGGTGTTCAGGAGCTGGCCGTTCTCGCAGGCGAAGGTGCCGTTGATCTCGGCGTAGGAGCACATCACCGAGTAGGCGTTGCCTTGTTCGATCGACGCCTCGAACGCGGGCAGGTAGATCTCCTGCTCGGTGCGGTCGGACATGATCACGTTGTCCTGCGGGTTGTTGCGGTAGGTCTCCTGGTTGTAGTCCGCGTAGTGCTTGACCTGCACCATCGGCCCCTGGCTCTGGATGCCGTCGATGTCGGCGACGGCGAGCCGGCTGTTCAGGTACGGATCTTCCGAGAGCGACTCGAACGAACGGCCCCAGCGCGGATCGCGGTCGATGTTGATGGTCGGGCCGAGGTTGACGTCGCCGCCCTTGCCCCACACCTCCGACCCGATCACCTGCCCGTACTGCTGCATCAGGCCGGTGTCCCACGTTGCCGCACCGGCTACCGGCGCGGGCAGCTGGGTGACGCCGGTGGCGCCGTCCGCGACGCCTGCCGGGCCGTCCTGGAGCCGGAGTTGGGGAATGCCGAGGCTCGGAATGGCGTCCACGCAGGCGCCCCAGTCGCAGCTCGCGCCCTGGTGCATCATCGACAGCTTCTGCGTCTCGGTCATCTGGGCGAGCAGCTGGTTGGCTCGGTCGACCGGGGTCTGTGCCGCGTTGCGCCACGGCTGGGCCGGGGCCGCCTGCGCGAGCGGGACCGCGGCAACGACGGCGGCGCCGATCACCACCGCGGCCGCGAGCGACAATAAATGGGGTTTCCGCATTTTCGCGACTCCCGACTGAAAAGAAGGCGCGCCGACGGCATTCCTGGCAGCGGAGTCAGCCGCCGACGCGCCCGTCCGAGTGGGTAAACAACCCAAGTGCCACAACGGGATCGTGGACAGAGCGAGGATACATATTCGAAACATCGGGCCGCAATAGTTTGACGAACTCCCGCAAACTTTGAACTTTCACGACGTGAATAAAAACCGTGAATTCTATTTAATTCACGCCGAATAGGCGTCCCGGAATCTCTCCGCAACGCCCTGCCGCGCGTCTCGGCCAAGTTTGAACCGAATCAATCGGCCGATCTCGCTATCTCGGCCCAGATTCCTCCGACTATGTACCTAAGTCAACCGCCTGCTGGACTATCGTGGGTTCATGGCCGAGCCGTTGAACCTGCGTGAGGTGGGCCGGGTCCGGGTATTGCAGGCGTTGCAGGAGGCCGGCGGGACCTCCCGGCCGGAACTGGTCCGCCGCACCGGACTCTCCCGGGCGACCGTGTCCGCGCTGTCCGCCGAACTGATCGCGGCCGGGCTCCTCCAGGAGGACGAACCCAGCGCGGAAGAGCGCGGGACCGGGCGTCCCGCGCAGTCGTTGTCGCTGGTGCCGTCGGCGGGTTACGCGATCGGCGCGGACATCGGGCACCAGCACGTGCGAGTCACCCTGTGCGACCTGGCCGGGGCGCCGGTGTGGCACCGGGTCGTCGCCAAGGACGTCGACCGTGCGCCGGAAGCGACCCTCGATCTGACCGTCGAGCTCATCGACGAGGCCAGCAAGGACATTCCGCGCGCGCGGGTGCTCGGACTCGGCGTCGGGATCGCGTCGCCGGTGCGCAAGGACACCGGCGAACTGGGCGGGGCGAGCATCATGCCCGGCTGGGCCGGACGAGCCGTCGGCGCGGAACTGACCGCGCGCACGGGCCTGCCCACGTTGCTGACCAACGACGCCAACGCGGGCGCACTGGCCGAACGTCGTTATGGCGCTGGGCAGTCCGTCGCGGACATGGTCTACATCAGACTGTCGGCCGGGATCGGCGCCGGCATCGTCACGGACGGCACGTTGCTGCTCGGCGCGACCGGGCTGGCAGGCGAGATCGGGCATCTGCCGGTCGTCTCGGGCGGGCCGATCTGCCGGTGTGGCAACCGGGGTTGCCTGGAGACGGTGGCGAGCCCGGTCGCGATCGCGCGGCTGCTGGCCGAGAGCTGGCACCAGCCGATCACACCCGCTGATCTGCCTCGGCTGATCGCCGCGAACGATCGGGGCACGTTGCGCGCGATCGAGGACGCTGGTACCGCGGTCGGCACCGCGCTGGCGACGTTGGTGACCTTGTTCAACCCGGAACTCGTTGTGGTCGGTGGCGATCTGGCGCAGGCGGGCGAGCTGATCTTCGAGCCGATCCGGCGCGCGATCCGCCGCTACGCGCTGCCCACGGTCGCCGAGCAGGTGTCGGTGCTGCCGGGCGCGCTGGGTGAGCAGGCGGAGGTGCGCGGCGCCGCCGCACTCGTGCTGGCTACCGCACCGACCACGTTGACCGCGCTGCCGGTGCTCAACTGAGGCCGCGCAGCAGGGTGCGCAGGGCGAGGTCGAGGGCTTCGAGTTCCTGCCGCGACAGGCCGGCGACGAGTCGTTTCAGGTTCTCGGCGTGTTCGGTCATGGTCTCGTCGATGACCGCACGCCCCTTCTCGGTCATCGCGACCAGGAAGCTCCTGCGGTCGGCCGGATCGAGCGCGCGTTCTACCAGACCGGCCTCTTCGAGGCGGTCGACCCGGTTGGTCATGCCCGCGCGGGACATCATCAGCGTTTCGGCCAGTTCGCTGGGGATCAACGTGTAGGGCTCGCCCGCCCTGCGCAGCGCGGTGAGCACGTCAAACTCGCCGCGACGCAGGCCGTGCCTGGTCAGCACCTGTTCGACCTCGGGATCGAGCAGCGCGGACACCTGCCAGAGCCGCCCGAGCGGCCCCATTGCGGAGAGGTCCAGGTCGGGACGCTCCCGCCGCCACTGCTCCATGATCACGTCGATGGCGTCGCTCATGTCGTGCATTGTATTGACTCCTAATAGTTCGGTACCTTACTATCAGCTATCGAACTAAATTGAGGGAGATCGCGATGCTGACCCGGGCGGCTGAGGCCGAACTCCTCGGCGCGGAACCGAACCAGACCTGGCTACTTGCCGAAGCGGACGACACCGGCGGCACCATGAACGCGGTCCGCACCACACTCGGGCGCGGGGTCGACGGTCCCCCGCCGCACTACCACCGGGCATCCTCGGAACTGTTCTTCCTGCTCGACGGTGCGCTCGACGTGCTGGTCGGCGAGGAAATCGTGACCGTGCGCACCGGAGATTTCCTGCTGGTGCCGTCGAACACCCCGCACGCCTGGCGTACCCCGACCGAGACCGGCGCGGACATCCTGATCATCAAGACACCCGGCACCAACCGGTTCGACTACTTCCGGTTGGTGGACCGCATCCGCAATGGCGCGGCCGGACCGCAGGAAATCCTTGCGACACAGGAAAAGTTCGACAACCACTTCGTGGACAGCGCGATCTGGCGGGCACACAAGGAAAGTGGGGAGCACCGGACCTCGATGCTCCCCACCGAACAGAACTGACCTCAGCTCTTGTTGAGCAGACCGGACGCCGTGCTCTGCACCGACGGCCAGAAGTCGTCGTTCTTCTGGTGGCCGAAGTAACCCTCGAACAGGGGGGTCAGCGTGGTCTGCAGCGCAGCGCCGTTGGCGTAGTCGACCGCGTTGAACAGCTCGTTGTTCTTCTGCTCGTTGATGAACACCGACAGATCGACGTTCTGCTTGGCCATCTGCTTCGCGGTGTTGTCCATCGCGGCCGGGATCGACGGGAAGAACGTGCCGGTCGCGCCCGCCATCGTCTGGCACTCCTGCGAACCCATGTACGAGACCCACTTCCAGGTCAGGTCGGGGTTCTTGGTGCCTGCCCAGATGTTGTTGCCGTTGGAGTTGCTCATCACGGCGCGCTTGCCGCTCGGGCCGACGACGGTCGGGGCGATGCCGACCTGGGTGTTCGGGATGGTCGCGTACTGCGGCGCGGACCACGAACCGTCCGTCTCCATGGCGACCTTGCCGGAACCCATCAGGTCCTCGTTGCTGACCGTCGACTGGCCGTTGCCGGTGCCGAAGGCATTGGCGGCAGGAGCAAATCCTCGGTCGGAGAGGGAGCGGATGTAGTCCATGGTCTGCACGAAGCGCGGGTCGGTGTAGTTGAACTGGGTCGGCCAGTTCGCCTTGTTACCGAGCGTCCAACCAGTGCTGGAAGCGAAGGAGTTCCAGGTGGTCTGACCGATGAAGTCACCGGTGTTCATCACGCCGATGCCGTAGGTGGCGACGTTGTTCTTGTCGAAGCCGGGCTGGTCGCCGCGCTTGCCGTTCTTGTCGATGGTCAGGTGCGCGACCATCTTGTCGAACGTGCCACCGTTCTGCGGGTTCCAGGTCATGTTCTGGACGTCCTGCTCGGAGTAACCGGCCTGCTGGAGCATGGCCTTGTTGTAGTAGATGCCTTCCGCCGCCCAGTCCAGCGGCAGGCCGTACTGCTTGCCGTCGGTGAACTTCCACGCGTCCACGCCCACCGAGAACTTCTTCAGGTCGAAGTTCGTGCTGGAGATGAGCGGGCCGAGGTCGAGCAGCTGGTTCTGGCTGGCGTAGGACTGGAAGTACTGGACGCTGTTCTGAAAGGCGTCGGGCGCGTTGCCCGCGACGAAGCCGGCGGTCAGCTTGGTGAAGTAGTCCTGCACGTCGTACTGGGAGATCTTGACCGTGACACCCGGGTTGGCTTTCTGGAAGGCCGTCGCGCACGCCTGGTAGGCCGCCGCCTGCTTGTCGTCCCAGGTCCACCAGTTGACCGTCTTGGAGCCGGAATCGCTGCTGCTACTGGAACAGCCGGCGACGATGCCCGCCACGGCCGCCACGGCGGCGGCGATGGCGCCGAGCTTTGCAAACTTCATGATTCCTCGTTTCTCAGTAGCGCTGCGGCTCTGTTTTCAATAGCTTGCGCAGGGCCTTCAGAACAATCTCCAGATCCGCCGATCCCCCGGCGTCGTGCCCGTTGTAGTCCCAGACCGCGATCTGTTTCGGTCCCGCGTACGCGTGATAGGCGCCGAACGCGGTGGACGGTGGGCAGATATCGTCCATGAGCCCGGTGGAGAACCAGGCCGGCGCGACAGCACGGCTGGCGAAGCCGACACCGTCGAAATAGGACAGTACGTCGAACACCCGCTCGACCTCGTCGCGGTGCGCGGCCAGGTATCGGCTGATCTCGGCGTACGGGGTGGTGCCGGTGATCAGCGTTGCCCGGCGGACGTCGGTCAGGAACGGCGACTGGGTGAACATCGCCGCCAGGTCGGGCACCAGCCCGGCGACCGCCAGCGCGATCCCGCCACCCTGACTGTTCCCGATCGCCGCCACCCGGCTCGGGTCCACGAAATCCAGACCGCGCAGGACGGCGACCGCGCGCACCGCGTCGGTGAACACGCGACGGTAGAAGTAGTCCTCCTTGGCGCCGATCCCCTTGGTCAGGAAACCAGGCGCCGCTGGGCCGGTGGTGCCGACCGGGTCGCCGGTGGCGCCGCCCGCGTGTTCGCCGCCCTGGCCCCGGACGTCCATGATCAGGTGCGCGTAGCCCGACGACGCCCAGAGCAGATCGTCGATCGCGACGCCGCGCCCGCTGCCGTAACCGTGGAACTGGACGATGCCCGGCAGCTTCCCGGTGTGCCCGCGCGGCACGCGCAACCAGGCACGGACCGGGTGACCACCGAAACCGGCGAAGGTCACGTCGAAGACGTCGATGGTGGTCAGCGGGGTCTCGGCTTCGACGATGCGCGGGTCCAACTCGAACTGCGCCGCCGACGCAAGCGTTTTCGCCCAGAACTCGTCGAAGTCGGCGGGCGCGCGGTACGCACTGGTGTACGCGGCGAGGCCAGCGCGGTCCAGGTCGGTCAGCACGTGAACACCTCTTCGTCCGCGATCGTGGTGCGCAGGTCCCGCCCTGCGTAGTTGATGAGCACCCAGTCCTGCGGGTCGCCGCTGAGCCGGCGAACAGTCAGGTTGGTGAGCTTGCCGTCGGCCCAGTCGACGTCGACGGCGAGACCGCCGCGACAGCGCAACCCGTGCGCGCTGCCGTCCGGCCAGGCAGCGGGCAACGCGGGCAGCACCCGGATGACGCCACCGTGGCTCTGCACGAGCAGTTCGGCGAGCGCGGCCATCAGACCGTAGTTACCGTCCATTTGGAACGGTGGATGGGTGCTGAACAGGTTGGGCAGCAACCCGCCCCATTCGCTGCCGTCGACCGGCGCGTACACGGTCGGGTCGGTGTTGAACGGGCGTACGGCCTCGGTGAACAGGTCGCGCGCGACGTCACCCTGGAACAGCCGGGCACGCAGCGCGATCTTCCACGCCCACGACCACCCCATCGCACCCGGTCCGCGCACGTCCAGGAACTTCGTTGCGGCATCAGCCAACGCGGGCGTGTCGATCTGGTCGAGCGGGTAGAGCGCGACCAGCGGCGACATGTGCCGGTGCTGCGGGTCCTGTTCCTCGTGGTCGACGGACCATTCGGCGAGCTTGCCGTCCGGGCCGATCCTGATCGGTCGCAGGCGCGGTAGCGCGGTCTCGATCTCCGCGCAGACCGGTTCGGCGAGATCGAGGATTTCCGCCGCGCGCAACGTCCTGGTGAAGACCGCGCGAATCAGGATCATGTCCATCGCGGTCGAGTGGCTCAGCGATTCGGGGTTGCCGTCGACCAGGAACAGGTTTTCCGGCGATGTCGACGGGATCGTGTCCAACCAGCCGTCTTCGCCGTCGACCAACCAGTCCAGGCAGAACTCGGCACAGCCGCGCAACAGCGGCCAGGCGCGCTCGGCGAGGAACGCGCGGTCACGGGTGAACTCGTAGTGGTCCCAGACGTGTTGGACGAGCCAGGCGCCGCCCATCATCCAGATCGCCCAGGACGGGTTGCCGTGCCCCATGCCTACCGGCAGCGCCCAGCCCCACATATCGGTGTTGTGGTGGGTGACCCAGCCGCGCGCGCCGTAGAGGGCGGTGGCGACGTCGGCACCGGTGTCGGCGAGGTGGTCGAGCAGATCGAACAGTGGGCCGTGGCACTCCGCCAGACCGGCGACTTCCGCGCCCCAGTAGTTCATCTGGGTGTTGATGTTGATGGTGTAGTTCGACGACCACGGCGGGCGCAGCTCCGCGTTCCACAGGCCCTGGAGGTTGGCAGGTGGGCCGGAACGCGGGCGGGACGAGGACGCGAGCAGGTAGCGGCCGAGCTGGAAGATCACCGTCGCGGCGAGCTGTTCGTCCTTTCCGGACAGTATGTCGTCCGGCACGTCGACCGTGCCGCCACGGCGCGAACCGACCGTGAGACTGGTTCCACCGAGCAACGTGCGCAGGTCCGCGTCGTGCGTGCGGAACAGGTCGGTCTCGCCGAGCGCGAGCGCGGCACCGGCCCGGTCGACGGCGCGGTCGAGGTGTTCGGCGCGCGGCGCCGAACGTTCCAGCAACGTGCCGGGCCGGTTGGTCCAGGCGTCCTCGGCGCTGGTCGAGGTGCTCAACGTGAGCAGCAGGCTGGACATCCCGCGCACGGTGAACCCCCTGTTGGAGCCGGACAGTTCACCGTCGGTGTCGACGACCAGCGCCAGCGCGCCGAACGGGTCGTAGCCATCGACGCGCTCGTTGGCGTAGCGCAGTGGTTCGACGACGTCGGGTTCGTGCAGCGGCGCGCCGTCGACCGGGATCTCGATGCCGAACGTGAGGCTGGTCGAGTCGATGACCCTGCGGACCACGCGCAGCGGGCTGGCGAGCTCGATGCTCGCGTCGATGGCACCGTCGACCTGGACCGCGATACAGATGGCCCCTGCCGGGCGGCTCGCCCAGGTACGACGCTGGACGTTCTGACCGGCGATGGTCATGCGTTCGTCGACGACGCCGTTGTCCAGGTTCAGCGTACGGCCGTGAAATTCGCCGTCGTCACGGTTGCCGAGCGACATCCAGAGGTCCGCCAGTGGCAGGAACTCCTGGCTGTACGGGCCTTCGAAGCTCATCAGCAGCGATTCGGCGCGGCGATAGTCGCCAGCGCGGATCGCGGTGCGCACCTTCGCCAGCCGCTGCGGGCCCGCGCCCGCCTTGAGCAGATCGCGCAGCGCGCTCGTCGGGCCATCGGGAGTGCCGGACCAGACGGTGGAGTCGTTGAGGCCGAAGCGGGCGCGGTGCGGGCCGCCGAAGACCATGGCGCCGAGCCTGCCGTTGCCGACCGGCGCCGCCTCGAACCAGTTATCCGCCGGCTTCGGCCAGGACAGTAGGAGGTCGTTGTCGTCCATCACTTGATACCCGTGAATCCGATCGAATTGACGATGCGCTTACCGAAGATCATGAACAGCAACAACATGGGGAAGGCCGCGACGAGCGTCGCCGACATCAGCCCGGACCAGTCGACGGCCGCCTGCGGCGAGGACTGCTTGAAAATGGCCAGACCGAGCGTCAACGGGCGGACGCTGTCGTCGTTGTCGACCAGCAGCGGCCAGAAGTAGTCGTTCCAGGTGTTGATGAAGGTCAGCAGCGACAGCGTTGCCATCGGCGCCGTGGTCATCGGCAGGATGATCCGGAGGAACACCTTTACCGGTCCGGCGCCGTCGATCAGCGCCGCCTCTTCGACCTCGCGACTCAACCCGAGCATGAACTGGCGCAAGAAGAACATGTTGAACGCGGAGAAGAACGCACCGGGCAGGATCATGCCCGCGAAGGAGTTGGTCAGGCCGAGGTCCTTGATCAGCACGAAGTTCGGCAGCAAGGTCAACACGGTCGGCACCATCAACGCGGTGAGCAACAGCGAGAACATGAAATTGCGCCCGCGCCACTGCAGGCGGGCGAACGCGTAGGCGGCCATGGCGGAGCAGACCACCACGAGCACGGTCAGCACGGACGCGTAGATCAGCGAGTTGCGCAGGAACAACGGCGTGTTGACCGCGGTGCCAGAACCGCCCTGAGCAACGGCTGCCGCACCGGAGACCAGGCCGAGCGCCCGTTCGAAACCGCCGAAGCTGAACCCGACCGGCAGCAGCGAGGACGGGTCGGTGGTGAGTTGGCGGTTGTTCGACAGTGCGGTGCGCAGGATCCAGTAGAACGGGAAGATCGTGATCAGGATGACGATGGCCATGTACAGCCAGGCGACCGATCGGCCGATCGGGAACCGCTTTCGCGAAAGGGCTCGTGCTGATACAGAGGGAGTGGTCATCGATCCTCCTCAGTTCGTGTCGGATTCGTTGGCGCGACCGAGGCGCAGCTGCATGAACGTGATGAAGATCAGCATCACGAACAGGGCCAGCGACATGGTTGCCGCGTAACCGAAGTCGAACTGGGAGAACGCCTTGTTGTAGATGTACATCTGGAGCACGTAGGAGGCGTCGGCCGGGCCGCCCTCGGTGGTCACCGAGACGATGTCGAAGACCTGGAACGAGCCGATCACGTTGAGGATGACGACCATGATCAGTACTGGGCGCAGCAGTGGCATGGTGATCCGCCGGAACATCTGCACCTCGGAAGCCCCATCCAGCCTGCCTGCTTCGTAGACGTCGGTGGGGATGGTCTGCAGACCCGCGAAGATCAGGATGGCGAAGTAGCCCATCCACTTCCACACGTTGATCATCGCCAGCGACGGGATCGCCCAGGTGCTGGAACCGAGGAACTGGATGGACGTGCCGAACAGCTTCTGCAGGATGATGTTCACGATGCCCAGCTGCGAGTCGAGCATCCACGACCAGGCGAGCGCGGCGACCACGCCGGAGATCAGGAACGGCAACAGGACGAGGCCACGGACCACGGTCGAACGCGCGAGCCGGTTCATGATCACCGCTGTCACCAGCGAGAAGATCAGTCCGAACACGACGGACAGGATCACGAAGTAGACGGTCACCAGCAGCGAATGCCAGAAGACGCTGTCGTGCACGAGTTCGACGAAGTTCGCACCACCGATCCATTTCGGCGGGCTGAGCACGTGGAACTCGGTGAAGCTGAGGTAGATGCCGCGCAGGGTCGGATAGGCGTAGAAGGCCCCGAACCCGGCGATCGCAGGCAGGATGAACAACCACGCGACCAGGGTGTTGCCGCGCCGAGCCAGTCTCGAACTGCCCGCCCGCCGCCTTTTTGCTGCCGGTGGGCGGTTCTCGACTCCCCCGATCGTGGTTACGTCGGCCGGAATCGTGGCCACCACACTCTCCTTTGTGTGACAGAGCTGCTTTGCGTAACAGGGTCCGGCCCGGTTTCGGCCGGGCCGGCCCCTGGGGTGCTACACGCTGATCTTGTCGATGTCGGACACGTAGTCGGTCGGGTTGCCGAACTCGATCGTGTTCGGACCCGCGGTCAACTGGACCGGGATGGTCACCGTCTGCGCGACATCCCAGTTGTTGTCGTTGGTGCCGGACAGCGGCTGCTCGAACGATTTCCCGTTCACGGTGATGTCCGCGGTTCTACTCGAATCGCCGTCCACGTAGGACAGCCGCATCAGGTAGGTGCCGCTGACGGCCACGCTGATGTTGTTCATGGTCAACGTTCCGCCGCCGCCGAGGTAGCCGACCTTCGATCCGCCGGAGCAACCGCCGCAGCTGTAGATCGCCGCGCTGCCCGCGATCGTGTTGCCGGATGCCTCCGCCTCGTACGCGGTCGGTCCGTTCGCGCCTGGGGTGGTCAGCGAGGCCGCCGCCGAGTGCGGGGACTGGCCGCCGTAGCCGTCCGCGACCACAGTGAAGTCGTAGCCGGTGGACGGCTTGAGGCCGTTGACGGTGGCCGAGGTGCCGTGCACCGACGCGACCTTGGTGGCGCCGTTGTAGACGTCGTAACCGGTCGCCTTGCTGACGCCGTCCCACGCCAGCGAGATGCTGTTCGCGGTGGACGCGGTGCCGTGCGCGCCGGCGGGAATGGCCGGACCGCTCGGCGTGATGTGCAGCAGTTCCGAACCGTGCGAGGCCAGGGTGGCGCTGAAGCTGCCGCCGTAGTTGCCCAGGTTCTTGTGCTGCCACAGGTCACGCACGCCAGCCGAACCGGAGATGCCCAGGTCACTCCAGTTCGCGGTGACCGTGGCCTGCTGCCCACCCATGTTGAACAGGGCGACCGTGTAGCTGCCATCCGGGTTGTGCGCGTACCAGACCTGCTGGTCGGCGGCCTGGCTGACCGGCTTGGCCGGGATGCCCGCCTGGTCGACGCCGATGACCTCGTCGTTGGTCAGCAGGGAAAGACCGTAACTGTCCAGTTTGGTCAGATCGTCGCCCTCGTAGAGCGGCGCGGCCTCGATCGCCCACAGCGTCAGGTAACTCTGCCGCTCGGTGTCGGTGATGCCATCCATGGTGCCGTCGCCGACATCCAGGGAGTCCAGGTTGTTCCAGTAGCCGGGGCGCGCGTCCGGGATCCACTGGACCACGTCGTTCCAGCGCTCCTTGACCGAGTTGTTCCAGGTCACCAGGGTGTTGCAGTAGCACTCGACATCGGTGTCCACGCGCGCGCCGTTGGCGTACTGGGTCCAGGTGCTCGCGTCGTTGTGGTCCAGCGACCAGGACAGGTAGTACTGGATCTGCCTGCCACTGTGCTTGAGCGCCGCCGACCACGCCTTCACGTCACCGGTGTCGTCGTGGTTCGCGCCGTTCTGGTTCGAGCCCGGCCCGACGCCGTCCATCTTCAGGAAGTCAACGCCCCAACTGGCGAACTCGTCGGCGATCGAGTTGGCATACGCCTGCGCGCACGGGCTCGCGTAGTTGATCTGGTAGGCCGAATCCCAGCCGTTGGTCAGCCGCTTGTCCGGGTAGACCAGGTCGCTGGTGTGGCAGTTGGGCGCGCCGTAGATCGGCGTCGTGCCGTCGCCGTACGCCTTGGGGTCCAGGCCGACGGCGAGATAGATGCCGAGCTTGAGGCCCTTCTTGTGGACGTAGTTGCCGATGTAGGCGATGCCGTCCGGGAAAGTCGTGGTGTTCGCCAGCGGCCTGCCGTAGGAGTCGAATCCGCCGAGCCAGCCCGCGTCGATGTTGACGTAGTCGTAGCCGTGCGACTTCAGTTTCGCCGCTTCGATGTCGGCGTTGGCCAGCACGTGCGCTTCGGTGAGCCAGCTGGCTCCGCCGGTCGGGTTGACGCCGGGATAGTTCGTGGACTCAAGACTCCAGCTGCTCCAACCCATGTACGGCTTCGCCGCGAGCACGGAGTTGTTGTTCTGCTGCTGTTGCTGGTTTTGCGGGGTGGCGGGCGCGTTGGTCGCTGCCGCTGCCGAAGTCACTGTCAACGCGACCGCTGCCAACAGGGACAGCGTTACGCCGGTTAAGCGGGTCGAAACCGTTCTACGAACGGGTGATCGACGACCTGCCATGATCACTCCATCTCAGTCGCACCATTGCTGACCAATCACGGCTGGTGCCTGGGCGCGCGGAGTACAGGGCACACCGGCGGGAGGCCGACGCCCTACGCGTGGGCACCTGGAATTCGTCGCTGCGGACCTGGTCCGCGCGAACTGCGGTTTGTGGACGTTTTCGCTGCTCAGCGCGGGTCCCCGTGGTTGTGGACTGGGGGCCCGGCCGAGTAGAGGCACTCTAACCATCGTTTTCTTCCACAGTCAACATAAACATCGGAGGGATGATGTTTCCGTGACCTCCCAGAGCGGGACATACCTGCTTCACGTGGGACGTTTTTCTTTCCGACGGAAGCTATGATCGGCGGCGTGGAGCTACCCAACCAGGCCCCGGCGGCCACTCTGGTGTTCCAGACCATGCTTGCCCACGGCCCGCTGACCAGGGCAGAGGTCGGACGACGGACCGGTTTGTCCTCCGGCGCGGTGACCAAAGCGGCCACCCCGTTGCTGGAGGACGGCTGGATCGTGGAGATCGGCCGCCCGGTCGGCGACCGGCTCACCGGACGACCGGCCACGCTGGTCGCGGTGCGGCCGGAACGGGCCAGCTTTCTCGGCGTGAAGGTCACCGCAGACGAGCTGATCGGCGTGCTCACCGACCTCACCGCCAAGCCGATTGCCGCGAAACGGGCCGCTTTGGACTCGCGCGACGTGGACAGCGTCGTGTTGGCGATAGCCCGGCTCGTCCGCAAGCTCATCGCGGCACCGAAACAGCAACCCGTCGCCGAGGTGCACGGATTGGGCATCACCATCTCCGGCGACGTGGACCGGCAGACCGGCGTCGTGCACCACTCCCCCTTCCTGAACTGGCACGGCGTCCCGCTCGCGCAACTCGTCGAGACCGCGACCGGCATGCCGACGCTGATCGAGAACGACGTGCGGGCGCTGACCGTCGCCGAGCAGTGGTTCGGTGCCGGCGCGGGCATTTCGGCGTTCGCGCTGGTCACGGTGGGCACCGGCATCGGCTGCGGGATCTCGCTGGACGGGCATGTGGTGTCCGGCGCGCACGGCGTCGCGGGCGAGGTCGGGCATCTGCCGGTCGGCGGCATGGATCGCACCTGCACCTGCGGCAACACCGGTTGCGTCGAGGCGGTCGCGTCCACCCAGGCCATCGTCGAACAGGCGCGGCAGGCAACCGGTAACAACCGGCTGACCATGGAGGAGAGCGTGCGGCTGGCGCGCGACGGCGACCCTGCCGTACGCGCGGTGTTCACCCGCGCCGGTCACGCGCTCGGGCTCGCGCTTGCCGCGGTCGCCAACCTGATCGGCCCGGAACGGATCATCATCTCCGGGGAGGGCGTCGCCTCCTACGACCTGTTCGCCGAGCAGATCCGGACGTCGTTCGTGGCGCAGGCGTTCGGTGCCGCCGCTGACTGCGAAGTGATCGTGCGCCCACTGGAATTCGAGGAGTGGGCCCGCGGCGGCGCGGCCATCGCCGCGCAGAGCCTGGTCGCTCCCTCCCGAAACCGCTCGACCAGCAGAAACCGCGCCCAATCTGCCTAATCCCGCAAATTTCGTGTCATCTGATGAAAAAAATGAATGACGTCGCGTAAATAGTGTGCTTCCATGGTGCCCCGCCGATGGACGGAGCACGCATGCCCGAACCCCTCGTCCTCGCCACCGACCTGACCAAGGTGCATCGCACCGGCAAGGGCAGCGACGGATTCCCCGCCGTCAACGGCATCGACTTCGCGCTGCACCGGGGTGAAGCCTTCGGCTTCCTCGGGCCCAACGGGGCGGGCAAGTCCTCGACCATGCGGATGATCGGCTGCGTCTCGCCGCCGACCTCGGGCACGTTGCGCGTGCTCGGCCTCGACCCGGTCCGGGACGGCAAGCGGATCAGAGCGCGGATCGGCGTCGTCCCGCAGGACGACTCGCTCGACTCCGAACTGACCGTGCGGGAGAACCTGCTGGTCTACGCCCGCTACTTCGACATCCCGCGCGCCGTCCGCGCGCAGCGGACGACCGAACTGCTCGAATTCGCCCAGTTGACGGAGAAAAGCGCGGAACGGGTTCAGGCGCTCTCCGGTGGCATGCGCAGACGGCTGGCCATCGCCCGCTCGCTGATCAACGAGCCGGAGATCCTGCTGCTCGACGAGCCGACCACCGGCCTGGACCCGCAGGCGCGGCACGTGCTGTGGGAGCGGCTGTTCCAGCTCAAGGAGGACGGCGTCGCGCTCATCCTCACCACGCACTACATGGACGAGGCCGAACAGCTCTGCGACCGGCTCGCGATCATGGACCACGGCCGGATCGTGGCCGAGGGCAGCCCGCGCGACCTGATCGCGAGCCACGTCAGCCGCGAGGTACTGGAGGTGCGTTTCCCGCGCGAGGAAAGGGAATCAGCGACCACGCGGATCAAGGCCGAACTGCCCGAACGCATCGAAGTGCTACCCGACAAGCTACTGCTCTACGCCGACGACGGCGAACACGCCCTGGCTGCCGTGCACGCGATCGGCCTGCGCCCGCTCACCGCGCTGGTGCGCCGTGCCAGCCTTGAGGACGTCTTTCTCACCCTGACCGGCCGGACGTTGGTGGGCTGATGCCACCGGCCCTGCGCGAATTCGCGTACTGGATGACCTGCTACCGGCACAGCTGGCGGGCCAGCGCGGTGATCAGCGTCCTGAACCCGCTGCTGTTCCTGCTCGGTCTCGGGCTCGGTCTTGGCACCCTGGTCGACGCCACCGGTCACGCGCCGGTGCCCGGCAGCTCCTACCTCGCGTTCGTGGCACCGGGCGTGCTGGCCGCGTCCGCCATGCAGACCGCGTTCCTTGAACTGTCCTATCCGGTCTACCGCGCGCTGCACACCGGCCGCAGTTACCGCATCGCGGCAGGCAGCCCGCTGGAACCCGGCGACATCCTGGCCGGGCACCTGCTCTACGTCAGCTTCCGGCTGGCCACCACCAGCGCGACCTTCCTGGCTGCCATGACCATCCTCGGCGCCACACACACCATCGGTTCACTGTGGACGGTCCCGGCCGCCGTGCTCACCGGCCTCGCCTTCGCCGCGCCCGCGGCGGCCATCGCGGTGAGCGTGCGCAGGGCAGCGTCGCTCAACCTGATCTTCCGCTTCGTCATCTTCCCGCTCTACATGCTCTCCGGCACGTTCTTCGCGGTCACCGAACTGCCAGGGTGGCTGCGCGAAATCGCCTACGTCACACCGTTGTGGCAGGGCGTCGACCTGTGCCGGACGCTCTCGCTCGGCACCGCGACGACCGCGAGCACCCTCACCCACGTCGGCTACCTCGGTGCGCTCACCATCGCGGGCACAGCAGCAGCCTGGTACCGCTACCGCCGCCAACTGCACGCGTAAGGGGGAACAGTGGCCGCGCTCGCCTTCATCAACCGCAACCTGCTGGTCTACCGGCACACCTGGGGCATCCTGGTCGCCAGCGTGCTCGAACCGCTGCTGTACCTGGTCTCGATCGGCGTCGGCGTCGGGCACCTGATCGGCACCCTGCCCGGCCTGGCCGGCGTCAGCTACCCCGAGTACGTCGCGCCCGCCCTGCTCGCCACCGCCGCCATGAACGCGGCCGTCAACGAGACGACCTTCAGCGCCTACACCCGGCTGCGCGAGGAGAACGTCTACGACGCGATCCTGCGCACCCCGAGCACAACGGCCGACCTGGCCATCGGCGAGATCAGCTGGGCCGCGGCGAGGGGTGCCCTGTCCGGTACCGGATTTCTCGCGGTGATGGCCGTGCTCGGCCTGGTCCGCACCCCGATCGCGCTGCTCGCCATCCCCGCCGCCGCGCTCACCGGCGCCTCGTTCGGCGCGCTCGGCCTGCTGGTCATGACGTTCCTGCGCAACTGGCACGACTTCCAGCTGATCCAGCTGTTCATGCTGCCGATGTTCCTGTTCTCCGCCACCTTCTACCCGATCACCGTGTACCCGCCCGCCATCCAGGTCGTGGTCCGCGCGCTGCCGCTGTACCCGAGCATCGACCTGCTGCGTGGCGTCACCCTGGACGACATCGGCGGCTCGGTCGGCTACGCGCTCGGCTACCTGATCGTGGTCGGCGGGCTCGCCTGGCTGCTGGCGGCGCGCAGGCTCCGGTCGATACTGGTCCGGTAAGGACTATTAGGGACTGCTTACCGATCCCCGTTCCACGAGGTCGACCGGGTCATTGCTGCCTAGAGTCGGCTGTCATGAACTACGGGTTCCCTGCTGCGTTCTGGCGCGCT
This sequence comes from Pseudonocardiaceae bacterium, assembly GCA_036494465.1. Lineage (GTDB taxonomy): Bacteria > Actinomycetota > Actinomycetes > Mycobacteriales > Pseudonocardiaceae > CAJCJE01. The sequence goes on along the minus strand of DASXOJ010000046.1, from coordinate 10,746 downwards.
ATCGAACGGCGCAAGCCGCCAGGCCCCGACCCGGCGAAAGCCTTCCGCAGCCCACTGCGCGGACCATGGCTGACCTCGATCTTCGGGCTCGTCCTGCTCTGCTCGCTGCCGCTGGTGATCATCACCGGGCTGCTCGACTACATCGCCTACGCACCGCAGTACGGCCAGAGCCTGCCCGGTCACGTCGGCTTCCTGCACCTGCCGTTCTTCACCTGGCCGAGCCGGCCCGCGTGGCTGTTCCGGTTGACCGAGGGCCTGCACGTCGGCCTCGGCCTGATCCTGACCCCCGTCGTGCTGGCCAAACTCTGGTCGGTCGTGCCGAAACTGTTCAGCTGGCCGCCCGCCCGGTCGGTCGCGCAGGTGATCGAGCGGCTGTCGTTGCTGCTGCTGGTCGGCGGGATCCTGTTCCAGATCGTCACCGGTCTGCTGAACATCCAGTACGACTACATCTTCGGCTTCAGCTTCTACACCGCGCACTACTGGGGCGCCTGGATCTTCATCGGCGCGTTCGTCGTGCACGTCGGCATCAAGTTCCCGAAAATGGTGCGCGGCCTGAAATCCCGGTCGCTGCGTGCGGAACTGCGCACCAGCCGCGCGGACGCCAAGCCCGAACCGCAGGACGGCGAGGGCCTGGTCGCGGTCAATCCGGCCAAGCCGACGTTGTCGCGGCGCGGCGCGCTCGCGCTGGTCGGCGGCGGTTCGCTGCTGGTCGCGGTGCTCACCGCCGGTCAGACCGTCGGTGGATTCACCCGGTGGGCGTCGCTGTTGATCCCACGTGGACGGTCCTATGGCGACGGTCCGAACGGCTTCCAGATCAACCGCACCGCGGTCGCCGCCGGACTGCGGACGGTCGACGTCGGCGTCGCGTGGCGGCTTACCCTGACCGGAGGCGGCAAACCGGTCGTGCTGGACCGCGCCACGCTGCTCGCCATGCCGCAGCACTCCGCCGACCTGCCGATCGCCTGCGTCGAGGGCTGGTCGAGCACGCAGACCTGGACCGGCGTCAAGCTCGCCGACCTGGCGCACCTGGTGGGCGTGCCCGCACCGCACTCCGCACTGGTGCAGTCCGCCGAACGCAGCGGGGCCTGGAAAGTCGCCACCCTGCAAGGAAATCAGGTGGTCGACCCCGATGCGCTGCTCGCGTTGCGGGTGAACGGCGCTGATCTTTCACTCGATCACGGTTTCCCGGCGCGCATCATCGTCCCGGCACTGCCGGGCGTGCACAACACCAAGTGGGTTCGGTCGATCGACTTCCGGAGGGGCGGCATCTGACCGCTGAGGTGCGAGACGCCTGGCAGCGTCTCGCACCTCGATCAGTCGCCCTTGACGTTCACCAGTTGCCGCAACACGTGGCGCACCTCGACGAGGTCGGCCGCGTCCGCCATGACCTGTTCCACCGGCTTGTACGCCTGCGGGATCTCGTCGATGAAGGCGTCGGTGTCGCGGTATTCGATGCCCTTCATCGCCTCGCGCAGCTGGTCGGCGTTGAACGTGCGCCGCGCGGCCGACCGCGAGTAGTTGCGGCCCGCGCCGTGTGGCGAAGAGTTCAGCGAGACCGGGTTGCCCTTGCCGACGACCACATAGCTCGCGGTGCCCATCGAACCCGGGATCAGGCCGGGCTGGCCTGCCTTGGCTTCGATGGCACCCTTGCGGGACAACCACACTTCCTTGCCGAAATGAGTTTCCAGCTGGGTGAAATTGTGGTGACAGTTGGTCCGTTCCTGTTCGATCACCTCGGTGCCGAGCCAGTCGGCGACGCATTCGACGACCCGGTCCATCATTTCTTCCCGGTTGAGCAACGCGAATTCCTGCGCCCACCGCAGTTCGCGGATGTAGTGCCAGAACTCGTCGATGCCTTCCGGGAGGTAGGCCAGGTCACGGTCGGGCAACGTGATCCACCAGCGTTCGCACAGTTCGCGTGCGACGCCGATGTGGTACTGGGCGATCTTGTTGCCGACCCCGCGCGAACCAGAGTGCAGGAACAGCCACACCCGGTCGTTCTCGTCGACGGTCACTTCGATGAAGTGGTTGCCGGAACCGAGCGAACCGAGCTGGCCTTCCCACTTGCGTGCGTAGGCGCCCGGGTCGAATCCGTCCTTGGCCGCCTTCTTGGCGAGCAGTTCGATGCGCGGTGCCGCGGTCGCCGTCACCTTCTGGTTCGCGGCGCCCGCCGACAGCGGGATCGCGCGTTCGATCGCGACGCGCAGCGTGGCGAGCGGGATCGGGTGCGTGGTGAACTCGTCGCGGGTGAACTGGGTGCGGACCGCGATCATGCCGCAGCCGATGTCCACGCCGACCGCGGCCGGGATGATCGCCTTGAGCGTCGGGATGACCGAGCCGACGGTGGCGCCCTTGCCGAGGTGCGCGTCGGGCATCAGCGCGACGTGCGGATAGACGAAGGGCATCGACGCCGTGGCCAGCGCCTGTTCGCGGGTTTTGGGCTCCAGGATCGAGGCCCAGTTGATCAGGTGCTTGGACAGGTGTTCCATGACGACTCCCCCCGGAATGCGCGCCGTGTCCGGACTGGACGATGTGTTGGCTCGACGAACTATGCCTTACGCGGCAGTAGCTGTCAGTCGAATTACCTCAGGGGCATCCCCGAGGCCGCGCGGAGTAATACTTTGGTCGACGCAGAATGAGCCGATGAGTTGATGACCGGCGTCAACGCATCGTGCGAGGGTGTTCGGCATGGGGTGGCAGGATCAGTTGTTCGAGCAGGTCACGGAGGATTTTCTCGTCACCGGCCTGGAGGTTGCTGACGAAGCGGCTGAGCACGGTGCGCCGGTCGGATTCGGCGGCGAGCAGGGTGTTCATCCGCTCGGCGGTGAGTTCCTCGGAGCCTTTGGTTGGCGCGTACCGGTGCGCCCGGCCGTCGTTGGTGCGTTGCACGAGGCCCTTTTCGTGCAGACGGACCAGGATGGTCTGGACGGTGTTGTAGGCGAGCCCTTCGCCGAGCGCATGCTGCACCTCACGCGGGGTGAGCGGGCTCTCGACAGCCCAGAGCGCGGCGAGCACCTCGCTCTCCAACTCGCCAGCACCACGTCGGCGATTGCGTTTGGAGCCGGCCGGGTTCACTGGCATCCTCCTACTTGTTCACCTGCTCAAGACCATACCCGGAGCGGGGCACGGGTGGCCGGAAATTCACCTACATTGTGTAGGAGTAAGCTGGATCGGCAGCCGAGGCAACCCCCATCCACCCCATCCGGGATCATGATGTTCAGCTGTCGCAAGCAAGATCATTAGGGGAGAGAGTGTCGTGGGACGGATCGCGATCGTGTCGGCCAGCCTTGGTGCCGGCCACGACGGAGCGGCCCAGGAGATAGGCCGCCGGCTCGCTGAAGCCGGCTACCAGGTGGACCGCTACGACTTCATGGAGATGCTGTCCTTCGGTATCGGTCGGCGCGCCAAAGCGGCCTACCGCAGGCAGTTGGACGTCGTGCCGCAGACCTGGGAATGGCTGCTGAACTTCTTGCAGCGCCACCCGGGGATGGCCGCCGTGCTGGTCTGGGTGACCACCAAGGCGTGCGGCAAGCTCGGCAAGGCCGTGCTGGGCGCGGACGCGGTGGTGTCGACCTATCCGTTGGCCAGTCAGGTGCTCGACCAGCTGCGCAGGCGGGGGAAATTCACCGCGCCGTTGGTCACCTACCTGACCGACCCGTCCGTCCATCCGTTGTGGATCGCCGAGGGCACCGACCTCTACCTCGCCGCGCACCCCGGCATCGCCGACCAGGTGCGCATGCAGGGTGCGCGGTGCGTCGCGGTGGTCGCGCCCGCCGTGCGGCCGGAGTTCCACCCGTTGCGCTGCCCTGACCAGAAGGCCAAGGCACGGGCCGCCTTCGGCCTGCCGCAGGATGCCAGGCTGGCGCTGGTCGCCTCCGGTTCGTGGGCAGTCGGCGAGATCGAACAGTCCGCGCGAGAGGTCGCCGCCGCCGGTTCGGTCACGCCCGTTGTTGTTTGCGGGGACAATGAAACCCTGCGCGAGCGGCTCGCCGACCTCGACGGGATCGTGCTCGGCTGGGTCGACGACATGCCGGAGTTGTTGCGTGCCTGTGATGTCGCCGTGCTCAACTCCGGCGGACTGACCTTCTTCGAGGCGCGTGCCAGCGGGCTGCCGGTGTTCACCTACCGGGCACTCGCCGGGCACGGTCGCACCAACGCGCGGCTGCTCGCGTCGGCGGGCCTGGCGCCATGGCTGCACAACAGCGCCGAACTCGACGCCGCACTCGCCGAAGTGGCGCCGCGTACGCCGCCGGTGAACGGATTGCAGAGCTACCACCCGAGCGAGGGCGCGGTCGGCACCGCGTGCCCGAGCGTGCCGATCGCGGGCCTGATCCGGCAGTGGATCGAATCGCCGACGCCGGTGTACCGATCGCACAAGGTCGCGCGCAAGCTCGCGGTGTATTCGACGGCGGGGCTGTCGCTGCTGTGGATGTGCACGTTCGGCACGAGCATGGCCGTTGCCAACGGTTTCCGCGCGGTCAACCCGAGCGCCGGTCAGGTCCACTCGGTGTTCTTCGTCGTCGACCTGCCTGCCGACCAGCAAGTGAGCGCCGAGAACATCGCGCAGCTCAAGCAGTTGCGCGCCGGGGTCGCGGTGAGCGTGCCCGCCGCCGTCGCCAACCAGGAATCGGTGCGCAAGATGTCCGACGCCGGACTGGTGCTGGTGAACTCGGCGGGCGGCGAGCCCTACGAGACCGGCGTGTTCACCCGGCGCGGCTCGATCGGCGCTGGCGCGCGGTTGATCACCCAGCTCACCTCGCACCGGCCGAACCTGATGCTGTCCAACGGCGACGTGGACGCGATCGACGTGGGTATGGCGGCTTTTTACCACGAGCGCATCGTGGTGCCCAAGCACGTGCTCACCTGCGGGCAACCACTGAAACTACCGGCTACCGGCGGCGTGGTGCTGGTGCACTCCGGCGACGGCGCGAACTGCGCGCTCGGCGCGGTGCTGCACGAACTCGCCACCGAGGCATCACAGGCGAACCTGCATCCGACGGCACTAGAGGACTTGAAGACATGAACCGACTCGCTGCCGGGGCCGCGGTGACCGGCGCCGGACTGCTCGCGGCGCACGCGTTGCCCGCTGCCGCGTTCTGGCCGCAGTTGCGCGCGAAGTTCCTGCCTGGCCTGACCGGGCTCGGCGATCCCGGGCACGTCGCGCTCACCTTCGACGACGGTCCGCACCCGCGCTCGACCCCGTTCTTCCTGCGCGAGCTGGACAATCGCGGGGTGCGGGCGACGTTCTTCCTGCTGGGCAGCGAATTGGCGCGCGCGCCACAGCTCGGCAGGGAGATCGCGGCGGCCGGGCACGAGGTGGCGTTGCACGGGTGGTCGCACCGCCGGATGCTCTGGTACGGCCCGCGCCGCACCTACGACGAGATGGCGCGTGGTCGCGACCTGATCGCGGCGGTCACCGGCACCCCGCCGCGCTGGTTCCGGCCGCCCTACGGCGTGCTGACCAGTTCGGCGCTGTTCGCCGCGCGCAGGCTCGACCTGACCCCGGTCCTGTGGAGTTGCTGGGGTTGGGACTGGAGTGCGAAGTCGACGCCGGAGAGCGTCTACGACACCGTCATGAGTGGGCTCGGCGGCGGCGGCACGATCCTGCTGCACGATTCGGACGTCGCTGCCTCGGTGGGCGCGTGGCGCTCGACGCTGGGCGCGCTGCCCCGACTGCTCGACGAGTGCGCGCGACGCGGACTGCGGGTCGGCCCGCTCGCCGAGCACGGCGTCACGGGCCGCCCGGTCAGCTCGCCTGCTGCTCCGGTGGCGCGGCTGGTGGCAGCGACGGGCTGAGGTGCGCGAATTCCGGTTCTTCCGGAATCAGCGTCAACCGGCCTTCGGTAATGTGCCGTTCGGTGAACACGACGGTGCGCAGCAGCACGAAGCTGACGAACGACGCGCACACCATCGCGGTGATCTTGGCGACGTTGGCCTCCGTCCAACTGGATGTGCTGGCGAGCAGCGACAGCACCAGGTCGTTGACGGCGATGTTCACGCCTGCCTGCGCGACGAACCCGACCCGTTGGCGCCAGCGGGCGTCGCGTTTGCGGGCGCGCGCCTGGCGGAAGGTCCAGCGGCTGTTCAGCGCGTAGCTGTTGGCCAGCGCCGCACACACGGCGACCGTGTTGTACGCGGTCAGCACCCAGGGTGAGTTGGTCGGCGCGGCGAGCAGCAGGATGTTGAACACCAGCACGTCGATCAGGGCGTTGAGCAGGCCGACCGTGCTGAACGCGATCAACTGGCGGATCCGGCTGGGCCGGGGCTCGCGGTGCCGGGCGAACGCGATCCGGTAGTGCTCCAGCAGTTCGCTGGTGGCGGCGGGCCAGCCCCACTGTTCGGCTTCGGCGCGGGCGAGGTGTTTGGCCGCCGGGTCGTTGGCCAGTTCGGTGACCAGCGCGGGCAGCTGTTCCGATTCGTGCGCAGGGAACAGGCGCGCGGCGGGGCATTCGGCGAGCAGTTCGCGACTGGCCGGGCTGTCGGCAGCGACGATCGGCAACCCGCTGGCCAGTGCTTCCAGCAGCACCAGGCCGAGGGTGTCGGTCATGGACGGGAACACGAACACGTCCGCGTCGGCGTACTGCCTGGCGAGGTCGTCGCCGTGCAGGATGCCCAGGAAGCTGGCGGCGTGCGCGGGGAACAGGCCGGCGAGTTCGGCGCGCTGCGGCCCGTCGCCGACCAGCAGCAGCCGGGTGTTCGCGGCCAGGGTCAGCGGCGCGAGCCGGTCCAGGCCCTTCTCGGCGGCGATCCGGCCGACGTAGAGCGCGGTGATCGGACCCTGACGGTGCGTGGGTGCACGCGGCACCGGCACCGGGCCCGTACTGACCCGGGGGCGGAACAGGTCGAGGTCGACGCCACGACGCCAGAGCGCGACCCGGGGAATGCCGTGTTCGCGCAGTTCGGCGCAGGTGGCGCCGGAGGTGGCCAGGTTGACCTCGGCCTTGCCGTGCAGCCTGCGCAGCAGCCACCAGATGACCGGCCGGAGGAACCCGAGCTTGTAGTAGGAGGCATACCGGGCGACGTCGGTGTGGTACGACGCGACCAGCGGCAACCGGGCGAACCGGGCGGCGATGACCGCGACGATGCCCATCATCATCGGGTTGACCACGTGCACGATGTCCGGTTCGAACTCGCGCAGGTAACCGCCGATCCTGGGCATCGGGAAGCCCCAGCTCTTGCCGCCGTATACCCGGCGGAGCGCGAAGGTCGGTACGCCGCGCACCGTGGCGCCGAGGTAGTCCTGGTTGCCGCCTTCCGGTGCGATGATCAGCACGTCATGCCCTGACCTGCGCAGTTCCCGAATGGTCGACGTCATTCTGGTGACGACGCCGTCGGTGGACGGCAACCAGGTCTCGGTGACGAAGGCGATTCTCACCGCATGCCTCCTGCTCTCTCCAGCCCTTCGCGAAACACTGGCAAGACACCGGCAGGAATACCTAGACCATATCACCTACATGCTGTAGGTGAGGGGGTACCGGCGAAACAATCGTGGTTCGACATTCTTGTCGCGGGGTGGCGCTGCGGTAGATTCGGCGCTGTGCGCGAAAGACCGTCTGGTGAACAGGCCAAAGGTCGACGCGGCCACGGCGCGCTCGAAGCAGAGGTGCTGGCCACGTTGTGGTCGGCGCACGCACCGTTGACCGCAGGCGCCGTACAACGCGAACTCGGCAACACGCTCGCCTATTCCACGGTGGTTACGATTCTGTCGCGATTGCACGCCAAGGGTGTGTTGCAGCGCACACCAGATGGTCGCGCATTCGCCTACACCCCGGTCGCCGACGAACCCGGCCTCGCCGCCCGGCGCATGCGCCAGGTGCTCGACGCCGAATCCGACCGGGGCCGGGTGCTCGCCAGGTTCGTGTCGGACCTGTCCGATGAGGATGAACGCCTGCTGCGCACATTGCTCGCCCAGCACGTCGCGGAGTCCGATCCCGACAAGGCCGGCTGAGCGGCCGATGGACTTCGGCAGCTACCTGCCCCTGTTGTTGCCGCTGCTCGCGGTTCCACTGGTACTGCTCGCCGCGCCCAGGCTGCACCCGGCCGCGGCCACCTGGCTGACCGCGCTGTCCTCGGTGGTGCTCACCCTCGGCGCCGCGTTGTCGTTGGCACTGTTCACGTTGGCCGGCCTCGTTGGACTGTCCATTGTGGCCGATATCGGCCACCTGTCCCCCTCGGTGTTGCGCAGAGCAGGCATCACCGACCGCCCCGTCGACATCATCGCCGCCGTGCTCCTGCTGGCGCTGTGCGTCGCGGTCGTCGCCGCCACCATCCGACGCGTGCGTGCCCTGCGTGCCGCGCGCGAACTGACCGGCGCGGGCGCCGAACTCGTCGTCCTCGCCCAGGACCAGCCGGTCGCCCGCGCCGTACCTGGCCGTCCGGGCCGGATCGTGGTCTCCACCGGCATGCTCACCCGCCTCACCCCGCCCGAGCGCAGCGCCCTGTTCGCGCACGAACGCGCGCACCTGGACCGGTCGCACCACCTGTTCGTCGCGGTCGTCGACGTGTTCGCCACCGCCAACCCGCTGCTGCGCCCGTTGCGCAGGACCGTCCGCTACACCACCGAACGCTGGGCCGACGAACTCGCCGCGCGCAGCGTCGGCTCCCGGTCGGTGGTGGCCACCGCCGTCGGCAAAGCCGCGCTGGCAACCAAGAACGCGGCCAACCGCGACCCGGTCGTACTGGCCGCGGCCGGTGGCGAGGTACCGCGCCGCGTCGCCGCACTGCTCGTCACGCCGCCCGCGCGCCGGCTCTCGCCGACCACGATGATCGCGTTGGCAGCGCTGGTGCTCACGGTCTTCTCGGCTGGCTGCGCGGTGGAAGCGGCGGGCGACCTGCAACAAGTCTTCATGCTCGCCCGTTGAGCTCGCACCACTCAAATGGCGGTATGTCGCGATCCGTCTGGTAAATACCGTGATGGATGCTGTCCGGAACTGCTCGGGGAGGAGCAGCGGAAGCAGCTCGGGGAGGAGTACCTGAATTGCGCCGTTACGGTAAGCACACCGGCGTACGCCCACAAAGCTGTGTTGCTAACGTGCGTGCGCACATCTGAAATCAAGATCAGGTGTTTTTAATTGCCTCGAGTTTCCTGCAAACAATCAACGAGGCAGGGGTTTGACCGTATGCGAATAATGAGATTGACGGCGCTCGCCATTGCGGTGATCTTAGCCGCTTTCATAGGCGTCAACAGCACGACAGCGTCAGCGGAGTCGGGGCCGCAAACTTACACGGCACTACTCCAGCAGGAGATCCAAAAACAACTCGAAGACACTCACGGGGGAACCCAGATCAGCCCGAAGGGGTATCCTACGAGCGCGGCAACGTGATCGTTGTCTTTCCGGATGCCAGCGGCAAGGTGCCAACTTCCGAAAGTCTGCGCCCGGCGAGCCCTGATACTTTCTACGAGCACGGGTGCCCTGGTGGAGCGACCCAGACGTGGTACTGCTTCTTCGCAGATAGGGACTACCTGGGCCGAACGCTCCAATTCAAAGACTGCAGCCCAGATGGGGTCACGCAGACGTTTTCCTCTTGGAATTTCACCAATCAGACGTCGTCCTGGGTGAACACCTATGGGATAGAAGATCCAGTTGAAGCGTACATCGGCGCCTGGAACGGTGGCAACAACCTCTGGGTCGAACCACCGGACGACTCTTCAGATTATGTCGGCGATGCAAACAACGACAAGGCCCAATATTTTGACTCGTACTGCTGACTTCTGATATAGACAGATGAGCGGCGAGCGGGTCGCTGGAGTATATCCAGAAGTCCACTCGCCACCTCTTCCGGAAAACTAAGCGGGCCCGCAGAATTCCGTACGTGCCGCACGAATATAGATCCTGCGACTGACGACGCAGGGAACCGACGCCTCGAGATATCCAGCGCTGCGCATCAACAATTCCTCGCTACCGATCAGCAGCCCGGTGTCCTCGTCGAACATCAGCACGTGTCGCGTCGAGTAGCTTTCGTCGTCCACATCGAGGCTGACTCGAACACCTGCGTACCTCTGGTCGCTGTGCAGGCCGGGCAGGTCCGCGACGATGCGAAGCACGGCAGCAGCGACGCTGGGAACCACGGGTTGCTCGTTGTAGAGGTCCCGCACCGCGGTGAGGACGCGAATCGGGGTGACGTCGGTCTGGCCTGCTGTCAGTTGGTTCCGCAATTCCTCAGGTTTGCTCGACAAGTCTTCGGGCCGCCAACTCAGGTGCAGTCCCCCTGGCTCGAATCGGTCATCCTCGTCCCGCCAGTGGTCCTCGTACGGATCACGCCAGATCTCCTCGCCCGGAGCCGGGACAGCATAAGGCGTCCCCCACACGGAGAGGATTCGACCGGAACCATCGGCCGCTTTCCACTGACGCCGATATACCGGAGCAATCTTCGAACTGGTCACACCGTCCGCAACAGTGGTCTTCAGGTACCAGCCTCGGCTCTCCACGAACAGGTAACGGCCGGTGCCAACATCGTGGACCCGCTGCTCAGCGTCGGCTGCCACCGCCAGCAGCATCTCGGATGCGGTCATGCGCTCAGCGTAGCGACTGATCAGTTTTCGTGATCGCTGTGCGCACGAACTGCGTCTCGATCCCGGTCGCGCCGCGCGATCCAATGACGGCATGCCAATCGTGACTATCCAACAGGGACCGAAGACCGTCGAGCAGAAGCGGGAGCTGATCAAGCAGATCACCGACGCGTTCGTCAGTGCCTACGACGCGCCCGCCGAATCGGTGTTCGTCTGGTTCCACGACGTGCCAACGG
>DASXOJ010000045.1:0-30050 GCA_036494465.1 Pseudonocardiaceae bacterium | reverse complement strand
GCGTAGCCGTGACCGCGTTGCGCGGGGACGACGCCGACGAAGGCGATCACCGGGTCGGTGAAGTTGCGGCTTGGCGCGACGAAACCGGCGAGCTCTCCGGATTCGGTGTAGCCGAGACGCCACCAGTCGCGCGGACCGGGTAGCCACAACAGGTTGTCCATGTCGTCCCGGGCGGCGGCGTCGTAGCCGCCACGTTCGATGTCCCGCACGGCGTGTGCGTCGAGGGTGCCGTGCGCGATCTCGCGCAGGACGTCGAAGATCACCTTGTCGTCGGGTTCGGGGCGGAAGATCAGCCTGCCGGGGCGATCGGGCACGCCGCACTCGGTTGTCCAGCGGTAGCGGTATCGGTCGACGAGCGGCAGCATGCCTGCTGCCGTGGCCGCGTCGATGCGGCGGGTGGCCTCGGCTTTGACTTCGGGGCGCTGCTCGAAGTCCGGGGGCACCCGGATCACGTACTGGGTGTGGAACGGGGCTGTGCGCAACAACGCGATGGCCGCGTCGGTGTCGGTGAAGTCGTACCAGTCGAGCGCGATCGGCTCGGTGTCTTCCGGCGCGCCCCACCAGGCGGCGCGCGCCACCACGATTCCGTCGCGCAGCGCGATCCAGCTCCACTCGGGGCGGTATCGCATCTCGGTAAAGGTCTTGCCCGCGGCGGCGAAGCTGACCAGGCCGGGATCGGACAGCGATTCGAACAGGTGCTCCTCGCCTGCGGCGAGTGCGCGGATGACCAGGTTGGTCATGGGGTCCCTTCGGGTGCGGATATGCGCTCCCGGATTAACGGCCCGACGCCCTCGACTCGGCGGGGGAGCGCATGACGGTGATGTCGGTCACTGCTCCCACCTCCTTCGTTGCTCGTCGCAAGGGCGTCCGGGCGACGTTAGGCGATCACGGTGCGGCTCGCAATTGGTTTGTTCGCCATGTGAAGCGGGAGCGGTGGTCACGGATCCGCGCGGGCGGCCGTGGCGAGCGGGGGCGCGGAGTCTTCTCGCTGCCCCGCCCGGACTGCATGCCCGGTTGCGGGATGTGCTGGACGTGTGATCAGTTCTCGTCGGTGGGGCGGTCGGCGAGCAGGGGCAGCAGCGGGTTCCACGTTTCGCCGGTTTCCGCGTCGCGCCTGCGCCGGGCGATCGCGCTCAACGACTCCAGCACCACGCGATTCGCCAGCGCCGCGGTGATGTCCGCGTGGTCGTAGGGCGGGCTGACCTCGACCACGTCCACGCCGACGACCGGCAGCTCCAGGCAGATCCGGCGGACCGAGTCGAGCAGTTGGCGCGCGCTCAACCCGCCCGGTTCCGGGGTTCCGGTGCCGGGCGCGTGCGCGGGGTCGGCCACGTCGATGTCGACGGACAGGAACACGCCGTCGCATTCGTCGGTGGCGATGGCGAACGCCTCGGTCAGGCATTCGGTGAGGCCGCGGTGCACGAGCTCGGTCATCTCGTAGGGCCGCATCTTCTGCCCGGCCATCCAGTTCAACGTTTCCGGCTCCGGCCAGTAGCCGCGCAGCCCGATCTGCAGGAACCGGTCCCCGCGCAGCGCGCCCGACTCGATCAGTCGGCGCATCGGCTGGCCGTGGCCCCAGAGCGAACCGAACTCGATGTCGCCGGTGTCCGCGTGCGCGTCGAAGTGGATCATCGAGATCCGGCCGTGGCCGAGCACGTTGGCCACGCCCTTGGCGTCGGGGAACGCGATCGAGTGGTCGCCGCCGAGGATGACCGGGATGGCACCGCTCGCGGTCACCGTCTGCACCGCGGCCTCCAGCGCGCCGAGCGCCTCGATGATGTCGCCGGGGTTCATCATCACGTCGCCCGCGTCATAGACGTGCAGGTCCCGCAGGCCGTCGGTGCGCAGGGCGAGGCTGGGGCGGGAGCCGTCGTGGCCGAGGTAGTCGGTCATCCGGATCGCCTGTGGACCGAACCGGGTGCCGGGCCGGTGCGAGGTGCCGCCGTCGAACGGGGCGCCGAGGATCACCACGTCCGCGTCGGCATAACCGGCCGGGTCGTCGAGGTCGCAGGCGGGCACGCCGAGGAAGGTGATGTCCGGGCCGAACTGGCCACCGTATCGAGCCACGAGTAACTCCTCTCGTTCGATCGCATTATGTCGGTAGGGTCCAGCGCATGAGCGATCCGCAGCTGGCCACGCCATCCGGTTTGCCGAGGGCGCGGAGCCTGGGTATTCCGCTTGGCGGCGTCGCCGGCACGGTCAACGCGATCACTGACGTACCCGGTGTCGAGGTCGGTTATGTCACGCTGATCTCCGGATCGGGACCGTTGCGGATCAACGAGGGCCCGGTGCGCACCGGGGTAACCGCGATTCTGCCGAGGGGTCGCGCGGGGATCGGGGTGAGTTGCGCGGCGGGCTGGCATTCGCTCAACGGCAACGGCGAACTGACCGGCACGCACTGGCTCACCGAGACCGGCTCGCTGTCCTCGGCCGTGCTGCTCACCAACACCTTCGCGATCGGCCCGTGCCATCGCGGCGCGGTCGACTGGATCACCATGCGCCAGCCGGAGGTGATGCCGTGGGACTTTCCGGTGGTCGGCGAGACCTGGGACGGGCACCTCAACGACGTCAACGGCTCGCACGTCCAACCGGAACACGCGGTGCGCGCGATCGACGACGCGCGCGGCGGCGCGATCGAGGAGGGGTCGGTCGGCGGCGGCACAGGCATGGTCTGCTACGGCTTCAAGGGCGGCAGCGGGAGCGCGTCGCGCCTGGTCGACTACAGCCGGACCACCTACACGGTTGGCGCGTTCGTGCAGGCGAACTTCGGGCGCCGCCGTGAGCTCGTGGTCGCCGGTCACCCGGTCGGCCACCTCCTGCTGGACGACAACCCGGTCGAGGAGGCGAAGGACGCGATGCCGCCGGGCGCGGGTTCGGTGATCGTGGTGGTCGCGACCGACGCGCCGCTGTTGCCGCACCAGTGTTCCGCGCTGGCCCGCCGGGTGACCATCGGCATCGGCCGGACCGGGACCAGTAGTTCGCACCATTCCGGCGACATCTTCCTGGCGTTCTCCACGGCCAATGCCGGTGCGCTGTCCTCCACGCCGGGCGCGCGGAACGAGGAGGACGGGTCGCCGCAGCTCTCGACGGTGGAGTTCCTGTCCTGGAACACCATTGATCCGTTGTTCGAGGCGACCGTGCAGGCCGTCGAGGAGGCGGTGTTGAACGCGCTGGTCGCCAACCAGGCCATGGTCGGTCGGGACGATCACCGCATCCCTGCGCTGCCGAGGGATCAGTTGCGGGCGTTGTTGATCGAACGTGGCGAGCGGTGACCGTTTTTCTCGGCACCGATCGGTTGGTGTTGCGGCGGTTCACTGAGTCCGATGTGGACAACCTGGTCGAGCTCGACGCTGATCCGCGCGTGATGCGCTTTCTCACCAACGGGAAGCCGACACCGCGGGCGGACATCGAGGATCGGGTGCTGCCACGGATGCTGCGACTTGGCGGTTTCTGGGCGGCCGAGGATCGGGAAACGGGCGCGTTTGTGGGGTGGTTCGCGTTGGAACCGGGCGAGCCTGGAGAGGTCGAGCTGGGTTATCGGCTGCGGGCCGAGACGTGGGGGCGCGGGCTCGCCACCGAGGGAGCGCGGGCGTTGGTGCGCACCGCGTTCGACGAGCTCGGCGCCGACCGGGTGTTGGCGCAGACCATGGCGGTGAACACGGCGTCGCGGCGGGTCATGGAGAAGGCAGGGCTCCGGTATCTGCGCACTTTTCACGTGCATTTCGACGACCCGATTCCCGGTACCGAGCATGGCGAGGTCGAATACGGGCTGCGCCGCGCGGAATGGCGCAGCCCGTAAGTCACGTCAACTGGCGCGGGAGAAGACGCCGAACACGCCGCCCTGCGGGTCGCGCAGCACCGCGAACGTGCCGATCTGAGCGGTGAACGGCTCGTCGATGACGCTGCCGCCGAGCTCGACGGCCTGTTTGATGGCTGCCGATGAGCTGTCCACGCTGAAGTAGACCCGCCACTGGTTGGCTTCGCCGTCGCGCGCGTCGGCCGTGCCGCCGACCATCTCGCCGTCCACGGTGAGGCCGGTGTAGGGCAGGTCGCCGAGCTGGCTGGTCATCGAGCCGATGCCGAGCACGGTGTCGTAGAAGCCGAGCGCCTTGTCCTTGTCGTCGGTGATCAGCTCGTTCCAGATGACCGACCCGGGTTCGTTCACGACGGTGGCGCCGATGTGCTGGTTCGCCTGCCAGAGCAGGACCTGCGCACCGGTTGGGTCGGCGACGAAGGACATCCGGCCCGAGTCCATCACGTCGAACGGCGGCATCAGCACCTGACCGCCCGCTGCCTCGACTCGGCCGGTGGCCGCGTCCACGTCGTCGACGGCGAGGAAGGTGTTCCAGGTGGGCGGTGCGCCCGCGGCGCGCATTTCCGGCGATTGCGGCGCGATCGCGGCCGCTACGCCGTTGCCGACCATGGCCATGCAATAGGTGGCCTGCTCGTCCATGGGTTGTTCGTCGTAGCTCCAGCCGAATAGTTCGGCGTAGAACGATTTTGCCGCGTCCTGATCGGTGGTTTGCAGGTCGACCCAGTTCGGGGTGCCCTGCCGATACGAAGTTCGTTGCGTCATCGCGGGTCCATTCCCAGAGGTTTTCGGCGTTCCCCCGACGCCTGCCAGACTACGACGGGGGACCGACGAAGACGCCCGCGAATCAGCCGACGAGTTGTTGTTTGCGCGCACGGTAACGGCGCAGCAACAGCGGGCGCAGCAACCGGACCGGCGGCGGGAAGTTGCCGTGCAGCAGCGCGCTGCCCTGCGCGGGTTCCGGGTCGTCGAGCAGGCCGAGCACCAGGTCCGGTCCGCTGCGCGGAGCACCGGCCACAATGGCCTTGCGGAGTTCCGCGATGCGCGCCTCGGGCGTTTGCGGGAACAGTTTTGCCAGCACCGGTTCCTCGGTGTCCAGATGGGAAATCAACACGTCGCGGACTTTCTCCGCGTGCGTCCTGGCGAGTTCGGCGGTTGCCGAACTGTGCGTCCTGGCGAGCTCGTCGGCTGCCGCGCTGAGGTTGTTCAGTTCGGTGTCGAGAACGTGGTGCTGCTCGGTGAGTTCGTCGAGCGTGGCGACCTCGTCCGGGAACAGCTCGCGCAGCACCGGCCAGAACAGGTCGTCCTCGCTCTGGTGGTGATGGTGGATGAACGCGGCCTGCCACCGGATCAACTGGACCACGGATTTGGTCGGCTTGCCTGGTGCGAAGCGCGCCAGTGCGGTCGCGGTCATGATCGTGCTGCGTCGCATGATCGTGTGCACGGCGATGAGTTCGTCGTAGATGGACATGGGAGATCCTTCGCGAAATTCGGGTTAGAGAATGTGCAACGAATAGTAGGGATGAGCATTCGATGCCGCCAGTTAGGCTGTGCTCATGCCCGAGACCCGCGCGTACCACTCACCCCGCCGTGAGCAGGCGGCTGCGACTACGCGCGGCGACATTATGACCGCGGCGCGCGAACTGTTCGCCGCGCGCGGTTATCCGAGGGTGACGGTCGCGGAGATCGCGCGCCGGGCGCGCACCGCGGTCAAGACGGTCTACGCGAGCGCGGGCGGGAAGGCCGAGATCCTGGCCGAACTGCTGGCCGGCGCGGTCGCGAACTCGGGCGGCCGGGAGACCCTGGAACTGGTGCGCGCGACCACCGACCTGGCCTCGGCGATGGCCGTTGTCGCGCACGGCACCCGGCTGGGCAACGAGCACAACGGCGACATCGTGGCGATCATGTACTCGGCGGCCTTCGCGGACGAGGGCGCCGAGGCGATCTGGGCGCAGGGCACCAGCGAGTACCGGGAGATCCTGCGCGCGGTGGCTGCGCACGTCGCGACGCTCGGGTCCGAAGTGGACACCGAGCGGGCGGCCGATGTGCTGTGGTTCTGTTTCGGGTTCGGTGCGTGGCGGGCGCTGGTCGGGGAGAGTGGCTGGAGCTTCGACGATGCCGAGGCGTGGCTGTGTGCGCAGGCCATCCGGATGCTGGGCGGCACTGAGCGAACCGCGAGCGGCCCTATTTCGATACCTTGGTTGCGTAATTGACGAGGCAGGATTACGCTACGCGGGTATCGAAATGGGAGGTGGTCATGGCAGCGGGAAACCGGGGACGGCCGAGGGACGCCGAAGTCGATCGGCTGATCATGGACGCGGCGCGCGAGCTGTTGCTGAGCAAGGGCTACACCTCGCTGTCCATCGACGAGGTGGCCGAACGCGCTGGCAGCGCCAAGACCACGCTCTACCGCCGGTGGCCGACCAAGGACCACCTGATCCTGTCGGTGATCGCGCAGATGCAGGAGGACGTGGCGATCCCGGACAGTGGCGACCTGCGCGCCGACCTGCGCTACTACCTGGGGGCGGTGGCCGACGGCCTGGACAGCATCCGCAGGGCGGGCCGCGCCGAGGGCGCCGACGAACAGTCCGCCGGACTGGTGGGGGAGCTGGCGGCGGTGGCGGCGCGACGCAGTGACCTCGGCGAACTGGTGCGCGCGATGTTCGCGCACCGCAACGCGGTCGCCATCGGCCTGCTGACCTCGGCGACCGCGCGCGGCGACCTGCGCAAGGACATCGACCCCGCTGTGCTGCTCGACCAGCTCATCGGCCCGATCTACTACCGCGTCCTGGTCACCGGCCAGCCGATCGACGCCGACTACCTCGGCCAGCTCATCGAGGGCGCCCTGCGCGGTGCCGAACCGAGAGGTTCCTCGTGACCACGCGACTGCTGATCATCCGGGTCTTACTCGGGCTGGCCACGCTCGGCGCGATCGGCGCCGCGCTGTCCCAGCTCCCGGTCGTGCTCGACGCGGGCGGTGCCACCAAGGTGGTGGAAACCTGGCGGCTGTATGGGTTTCCGGAGGGGGCGGGCCCCAGTTTTGGGGGCCGGGCGCACGGTGGCATCGCGGACACTTCCACGATCATCGCCTGGGACGGCAGCCTCGCCGTGGTGTTGATCGTCGCCTTCATCCTTGCTTTGGCCGAGGGTAAGGCAAAAGTGCCATCTCCCGCGCGTTCTTGATCGCGGTCGCGACCATGCGCTGCTGACGCGGGGTGAGGCCGGTGACCCGGCGGGCGCGGATCTTGCCCCGGTCGGACAGGAAGGTGCGCAGCAGTGCCACGTCCTTCCAGTCCACTGTGGTCACTCCGGCGGCGAGCAGCGGGTTGCGCCTGCGTTTGACCGGCCGACGGTGCTGGGTCGCCATGCTCACCAACTCGACTTCCGCACACCGGGCAGTTCGCCCCGGTGTGCCATCTCGCGCAGCCGCACCCTGGACAGGCCGAACGCCCGGAAGTACGCGCGTGACCTGCCGTCAACCACATCCCGGTTGCGCAACCGGGTCGGGCTGGCGTCGCGCGGCTGGTTGCGCAGTTCGCGCGCTGCCGCCTCGCGCTGCTCAGTGCCGGATCCGGGCGCGCGCAGGATCTCCTTGAGTTCGGCGCGCCGCTGCGCGTAGCGCGCGACGATCACCCTGCGCTGCTCGTTGCGCGCGATCTTGGATTTCTTCGCCATGTTCAGCGCTCCTCGCGGAAGGCGACGTGCCTGCGCACCATCGGATCGAACTTGCGGAGCGCCATCCGGTCCGTGTCGTTGCGCCGGTTCTTGCGGGTCACGTAGGTGTAGCCGGTGCCCGCGGTGGAGCGCAGCTTGACCAGCGGGCGGAGTTCGTTGCGCGCCATCAGATCCGCTCCCCTCGGGCTCGGATTTCCGCCAGCACCGCGTCGATGCCGCGCCGGTCGATGGTCTTGATCGCCTTGGTGGACAACCGCAGCCGCACCCAGCGGCCTTCGCTGGGCACGAAGTACCTGCGGCGTTGCAGGTTGGGCTCCCACCGCCTGCTGGTCCTGTGGTTCGAGTGCGACACGCGTTTGCCGTAGCCCGGTTTGCGGCCGGTCAGCTGGCACACCGCTGACATGCGTCCTCCACTATTAGTATTGATAATCGTTTTCAACTAGCCTGGGTGAACCATACCCGCACTGGAGGTGTGATGGCCACGGGGTCACCGACCACGCTCGTTGTCGTCGCCGGACTCCCGGACGAGGCAACGGCGACCCTCACCGAGGATCTGCGCGCGGCCCGGCCGGGCACGGTGTCGATGCACCACGACCTGAGCCGGGTAGCGCAGGGCATCGTGCTTCGCAGGCTGCGTTCGGCGCGGCAGAACACGATCGAGGTGCTCGAACTCGCACATGGCTGCGTGTCCTGCACGCTGCGCGAGGACGTGCTGCCGATGTTGGGCAAGCTCGCGGCGATACCGGACGTGCGGCGCATCGTGCTGCGCCTGGACCCGGTGATCGAGCCTGACGCGGTCTGCTGGGCGATCCAGCAGACGCCCGTCGGCAACCTGGAGATCGAGGCGATCGTCACCGCCCTCGACGCGCACACCTGGCTCGCCGCCGCGACCGACGATGGTGAACTGTCCGAACACGGCCTCGCGGTGACACCCGAGGACGAGCGCACGCTGGCGCAGGTCGCGGTCGGGCAGGTGGAGTTCGCGGACGCGCTGGTGCTCGTCGGCACCGCCGATGCCAAGACCTGGGCGGTGCTGGACCGGCTCGCGCCACGCGCACCGCGCGCCAGCCTCACCGACCTCGACCCGGCCGCGCTGCTCGAACGCATCCCGCTCGACGCGCGCCGGGGCGCGCCGGACGATCCGCACGGTCCGGTGCTGCTCGGCCAGCCGCCGCTGGACACCGAGGAGGGCGTGACCACCGTGCTGTTCCACGAGGAGCGGCCCTTCCACCCCGGCCGGTTGCAGTACGCGCTGGACGCGCTGCTCGACGGGGTGGTGCGCACCCGTGGCCGGATCTGGCTGGCCAGCCAGCCCGATGCGGTGCTGTGGCTGGAATCCGCGGGCGGCGGGCTCAACCTGGGGCGGGTGGGGGAGTGGCTGGCGGCCAGTGATCCGCAAAC
This sequence comes from Pseudonocardiaceae bacterium, assembly GCA_036494465.1. GTDB lineage: Bacteria > Actinomycetota > Actinomycetes > Mycobacteriales > Pseudonocardiaceae > CAJCJE01. The sequence goes on along the minus strand of DASXOJ010000045.1, from coordinate 21,163 downwards.
GTGGCCGGACGATCCGCAGCGGCGCGCGATGGCGGCGTTGCGCTGGCACCCGTACTACGGCGACCGCGCGCAGGACCTGGCGATCCTCGTGCACGACGGCGATGCGCAGCAGTTGCTGGCGACCGTGCGCGCGGCGCTGCTGACCGACTCGGAGCTGGCTGCGGGCTGGTCGAGCTGGCCCGATCTGCCGGATCCGTTCGGGGCCTGGCACGCGGAGCTGAGCAGTGGAATGGAGGAAGAATGAAGCCCGGTATCCATCCGGATTATCATCCGGTCATCTTTCAGGACCGTAGTACCGGTGACCGGTTTCTGACCCGGTCGACGATCACCTCGGAAAAGACCGTGACCTGGTCGGACGGGAACGAGTATCCGCTGATCGTGGTGGACATCAGCGCGTATTCGCACCCGTTCTGGACCGGCACCCGGCGAGTCGTGGACAGCGCCGGTCAGGTGGAGAAGTTCAACCGCCGCTACGGCAACCGGGTGCGGAAGGGCGGTGCGTGATGGCGGTGCCCAAGCGCAGGACCTCGCGCGCGAACACCCGCGGCAGGCGGGCGAACTGGAAGGCGTTGCCGGTCGACCTGGTGCCGATCGTGGTCGACGGGGAACGCAAACTCGTGCCACGCCGGTTGGTTCGGTATTTTCACGAAGAGGGGAAGTAAACGGCGTTTTCTCCGCCGTGGCCGTCGCGTGTGTCGACATCGTTGATTCACGCGACGGCCGCTGTGGGCCCTCGTGTCGAGCTGGTACCGTACAGCTGCTGCGGCATTCACTGCCACGCTGCACGTACTGTCATCACGTCCCCGCTCGGCACGAGGAGTTACCACCATGTCGACCTCGCCGTCCGCGTTGTTCGCGCAGATCAGCACGCTGGAACCGGTCAAACCGGGTGGCGCGCGCCTGCGCAGGGCCGTCGTACTCGGCGCGAGCATGGCCGGCCTGATGGCCGCGCGCGTGCTGTCCGACCACGCCGACGAGGTGCTGATCATCGAACGGGACGGCACCGACTTCGACGGCACCCCGCGACCGGGCGTGCCGCAGGGCACCCAGGTGCACGCGCTGCTCGCCGCGGGCGCCGCCCAGCTGGACCGCTGGTTCCCGGGTTTCTCGACCGAAGCGATCGAAGCCGGGTGCGTTGTGACGCCCAAGGATGGCTCGCGTGCGCGGATGTGGATCGACAAGAAGGTGCGGCTCAACCCGTCGCAGCCGGACCTGCCCGTGCTCATCTCCACCCGGCCGTTCCTGGAGCTCATGGTGCGCAACCGCACCGTGGCCCTGTCCAACGTGACGCTGGTATCCGGTCGCGCCGAGGGCCTTGTGTTCGACGGTGACGCGGTGACCGGCGCGCGCTACCTGCCGGAAGGCGCCGACGAGGCGGTCACCGAATCGGCCGATCTCGTCGTCGACGCGATGGGCCGGTCGAGCAGGCTGTCGGACTGGCTGGAGGAGAACGGCTGGACCAAGCCGCCGATGCGGCGGATGCCGATCAAGCTCAACTACGCGACCGCGATCTTCAAGTACGACGGGAGCATCAGCGAGATCTGGTCGTCGGTCGCCACTGCGTCGGCGAAGCCCACGACCGGCGAGCCCGCGCACGTCGGCGGTTTTCTGAAGGTCGAGGGCGAGCGGACCATCATGCTGATCGCCGGCTACGACACCGACCGGCCCAGCCGCGACTACGAGGACTACAAAACCCGCTGCCGCAGGGACTTTCCCGGACCCTACGGCGACATCGCCGAGCGCGGCCAGGTCATCACCGACGTGATCACCTACCACCAGGCGGACAGCAGGCGCCGCGACTTCGACGAGCTGACCCGCTTTCCGGCCGGTCTGATCGCGGCCGGTGACGCGGTCGCCTCGTTCAACCCGGTGTACGGGCAGGGCATGACCTCGGCGATCCTGCACGCCTCCTGCCTGTCCGCCTACCTGCACGAGGACCCGTCGCTCGCCCAGCCCGCCAAGTCCTACTTCGACCGGGTGCGGGTGATCGTGGACGTCGCCTGGCAGATCTCCACCTTCGCCGACCTGGACCTGCCGCACGTGGACGGGCCCTACCCGCGCGGCTACAAGCTGTTGAAGTGGTTCACCGGCGTGGTATTCCGCGCGGCGGCGGTGGACCCGGTGGTGAACGAGGCGATGGCGCGCACCACGCAGCTGATGGCGCACCCGAACGAGTTGGCCAAGCCCGGGATCCTGTTCCGCGCCTTGCGTTACGGCCTGCGCAAGCCGAAGAACTGAGTGCCGCTCACTCCACGTAGGCCGCGGTTTTGACGAGGTCGACCTCTTGCAGGTCGACCTCGTTGCCGTTCGGGTCGATGAATCCGACGTGCAATGGCGCGTTGCCGGTGCGGCTGCGCCGTTCCATGGTCGGGCCCTCTTCGCGCGGCAGATACTCGTCGCCCCACTGTTGCAGCGCGCCGATCACGACCAGCAGGTCGCGGCCCGCCGGGGTCAGGTGATAGCTGAACCGCTGGCGGCTGCCCGGTTCCTGATACGGCTCTTTGGTCATCACGCCGTATTCGACGAGGGTCGCGAGCCGCTCGGAGAGCACGTCCGGCGCGACGCCGAGGGCGTCGCGGAACTCGGCGAACCGGGTCTTTCCGCCGAGCGCCTCGCGCATGATCAGCAGTGTCCACCGTGCGCCGACCACTTCGAGGCTGCGCGCGATCGAACACCTCAACGTGGACAGGTGTGTCGCCATGACCACAGCATAGCTGAGTTGACAAAACCTATCCAGGTAGAGTTGAGTTGGTTTTACCAATCCAGCTAGCTCGGAGGCTCGACATGGACATCTCCACCAGCACCGCTCTGGTCACCGGCGCCAACCGCGGCTTCGGCAAGCAACTCGCCGCCGAACTGCTGACCCGCGGCGCCAAGGTCTACGCGGCGGCACGCAAACCGGAAAGCGTCGACCTGCCCGGTGCGATCCCGATCGCGCTGGACATCACCGACCCGGCCTCGGTGCGCGCTGCCGTCGAGGCGACCGGCGACGTCAGCCTGCTGATCAACAACGCCGGCCTGACCACTCGCTCGCCACTGCTCACCGGCGATGTCGCCGACATCCGGCTGGAAATGGACACCCACTTCTTCGGCACGCTCGACGTGATCCGCGCCTTCGTCCCGCAGCTCGAAGCGCGCGGCGGCGGCTCGATCCTCAACGTGCTGTCGGTGCTGTCCTGGTTCTCCAGCGACGCCTCCGGCGCGTACTCGGCCGCCAAGGGCGCGGAATGGCAGCTGACCAACGCGCTGCGCCTGGAACTCGCGCCGCGCCACATCCGGGTGGCCGGTCTGCACGTCGGCTACATGGACACCGACATGACCTCGGTGATCACCGCGCCCAAGGCGAACCCGGCCGACATCGCCAAGCTCGCGGTCGACGCGATCGCCGCCGACGCCTACGAGATCATCGCCGACGACACCAGCCGCACCGTCCAGGCCGGGCTTTCCGTTGGCGTGAGCGCGATCTACCCGCAGCTGGCGAGCTGACGCAGACCGGCAATGTCGCGCTCCAGCGCCGAGGCGAATCGGGCTGCACGCGGAGTGACTGATCGACTCGGGACCGGTCCCTGAACTCACGGGTAACACTGTGGCGTGTCGATGTGGTGGCGGAGCGAGCGGGCCGACGGGGGGCCCATCAGCGTGCCGAACGTGTTCGGACTCGGTGACGGCGGCCCACTCGTGCTCGCCGCCAATCCCAACCTGCCCCGGTTGCTGGCGTCCTCGCATCCGGTTCCCCCGCAGGACAACCTGAACGCCTGGACCGGTCCGGCGTCGATCCGCTTCGCGCTGGTGATCGGCTATCTCGCCCACCCGGACCCGAAAGTGCGGGTCAATGCGATCAGGCTCGGCATCCGCTACTGCGGGCACACCTACGGTTACCAGGATCGTCTCGTCGAACTGGCCGCCGACCCGGACGAGAAGGTCCGCCTGGCGGCAGTGAGTGCATTGTGGATGGTGCACCGCGAGTCCAGCTGCGAGCGAGTGGTGCAGTCGCTGCGCGACGAGATTCGTGGCCACACCAACGATTTCGGCCTGCCTGCGGCAGCAGGTCTTCGCCTTGGCCCGGAACGCGCCAGGGTCGCGCTGGACCTGCTGGTCGAACACGCCCCGACCGACGCGGCCCGGGGCGCGTTGCTCGATCTGGTCGGCCGCTACATCGCGGCGATCGACGACACTCCACGGTGACCCGAGATCAAAGCGGTGACGGCACATAGTTGCTCTGCCGTGCTGAGCTACCTGCCGGAATACCGGCAAGGCGGGATTCGAACCCGCGACCTACCCGTTAACAGCGGGAAGCATCCGTCGCCTGCGCACCGGGCACCGTGAAGCTGCGCTGAGGGTACCCAGCCGGTCACGTTGCGAACAAACGGTTTTCAGCTGAAGTTGCGGCGCAGGGTTTCGCCGTTCGGGGTTCCGCCGAGTGCCACCGAGATCCGATCCCAGGACCAGTCGGCGGCGCGGGCTTCGCGGACCGCGATCGCGATCGCGTGCTGGGCTACGCGGCGGGCGTGGGCCGCGCTCTGCAGCAGTTCCTCCGGAGTGGACATGGCACGCAGTGTCTCAGAATTGCCGGGTGCGCAACTTGAGCCGCATCCGCTCGCCCTGCGGCCCGAACAGGCTCAGCAGTTCCACGGAGCGGTCGTTGCCGTTGCTGTACCAGTGCGGCAGCCGGGTGTCGAACTCCGCGCCCTCGCCTGCGCGCAGCACCACCTCGTTGTCGCCGACCAACAGCCGCAGCGTGCCGTCGAGGATGTGCACCCACTTGTAACCGGGGTGGGTCTGCGGATCCGGGGCGAGCCCGACGCGACTGGCAGGCAGGATCTCCTTCATCGCCTGCAAGCCGCCGGGGTGCGGGTTGAGCGGGATGACGATGCCACCGTGGCGCCGCACCGGTCGCTGGTGCAGGTGCGGTCCGGGATGCCGGGCGCCGACGAGTTCGTCGAGGCTGGTCTCGTAGAGGCGGGCGAGCGGGAGCAGCAGTTCCAGAGTGGCCTTACGGGTGCCGGACTCCAGCCTGGACAGCGTGCTCACCGAGATACCGGTGACCGCCGCGACCTCGCTGAGCGTCGCGCCCCGGCGTTTGCGCAGGTCACGCAGGCGGGTGCCGACGCTGTTCAGTACCGAATCGACCAGGTTGTCCAGCTCGTCGGGCATGCCTCCATTGTGCACGACTTGACATGCAGGTATATGCCTGCGTAACTTAGTGTCATGCTGCTGGAGCTGGATCAGGTGTTCAAAGCGTTGGCTGACCCGACCCGTCGGTACCTGCTCGACCAGCTGCACGAGCACAACGGGCAGACCCTCGGCGAACTGTGCGAACGGATCTCGATGACCCGCCAGTCCGCCACCCAGCACCTCGGCGTGCTGGAAGCGGCGAACCTGGTCAGCACGGTGCGGCGGGGCCGGGAAAAGCTGCACTACCTCAATCCCGTGCCGCTGCACCAGATCCAGGAACGCTGGATCGACAAGTTCGAACGACCGATGCTGCGCGCGCTGAGCGCGATCAAGACCGAAGCGGAGCTGACCATGAGCGACAAACCCAGCCACGTCTACGTCACCTACATCGAGAGCACCCCGGAAAAGGTCTGGCAGGCCCTCACCGACGCCGAGATCAGCGGCCAATATTGGGGCCATGCCAACATCTCCGACTGGCAGACCGGCTCGACCTGGTCGCACCGCAGGACAGACGACTCCGGCATCGACGACGCGGTCGGCGTCGTCGAGGTCAGCGATCCGCCGCGCCGCCTTGTCACCACCTGGAAGGCGCCGGATGCCGGACCCGAGATCGACGCGTCCCGGGTGACCTTCGACATCGAGTACTCCGGCCAGATCGTCCGGCTCACCGTCACCCACGAGAACCTGACCGACGACGAGGAACTCCACGCCGTCTCACTCGGCTGGCCCGCGGTGCTGTCCAACCTGAAGTCGTTGCTGGAAACCGGAAAGCCGCTCAGTCAGGCCCCGTGGGAGATGTACCGCCAGTAGAGCTCGGCTTCCTACGAAGCCGAACGGCGAACCGCCGCAGAGCGCGCCGGATGCGCCGTGCGACGTCACCACCGAGATGCCCGCGTTCCGCGAGGAGATCTTCGGCCCGGTCGCCCCGGTGATCGTGGTCCGCGACGACGACGAAGCAGTGCGGGTCGCCAACGACACCGAATACGGCCTGGTCGCGGGAATCCAGACCGGGTCGCTCGTCCGCGGGCGGGAGATCGCCGACCGGCTGACCACCGGCATCGTGCACATCAACGACCAGACCCTGAACAACGACGCGTACGTGCCCTTCGGTGGCACCGGCGCGTCCGGCAGCGGGGCCCGGTTCGGCAGAGCCCGTTCTGAGTCATTCTCCTGGTGTACGGGTCTCGTTCTGGAGAGCGAGACCCGTACACCGCCGCCGAGGCGAAGATCAATCAGCTCGCCGATGTGCCGGTGGCAGGGGAGTTTCTAGCGTGACCGCATGAGCCTGACCGCCGCGCTGGTCGCGTTGCTGGCCCGCACGAGTCCGTGGCTGGAGCCTGAACTGGCCGGACTGCCGGAGCTGGTCCGGCCTGGTGGCGTCTGTGTGGACGTGGGCGCCGCCGCTGGTCTCTACACGCTGATGCTCTCCGACCTGGTCGGACCGGCCGGGCGAGTGCACAGCGTCGAACCGCTGTCCTTCGCCCACCCGGTCTGGTCGCGGCTGCTCGGCGCCCGCGACCGTCCGAACGTGCACCGCCACGCGGTGGCGCTCTCGGCACAACCGGGCGAAACCGCGCTGAGCGTCCCGATCGGCAGGCTGGGACCGGTCACCGGCCGGTCCTTCCTGACCTGGCAGACCGACGGCGTCGGCTCCAACGCCGAGTTCCTCGACCACGCCGATGTCCTCGTGCCGGTCGACACCCTCGACCACCTCTGTCACCGTGCCGGAATGACCCGCCTCGACTTCGTGAAGATCGACGTCGAGGGCGCGGAGCTGCACGTGCTGCGCGGTGGCGCGCACACTATCGAGACGCTGAAACCGGCTCTGCTGCTGGAAATCGAAGCCCGGCACATAACCCGGTACCGCTACGCGGTCGAGGACGTGACGCAGTGGCTGACCAGCCGTGGCTACACGATGCACGTCTGGCAACACGGCTGGCAGCCCGCTGCGACGGTGTGCGCGCACGCCCGCAACTACCTGTTCCGGCACGCCGGATAGGTCAGACGCTGTCCAGCTGGATCAGTGTGTCGATGCCCCGCGCGGCCAGGTAGTTCTTGTCGGTGCTGCGGCTCGCCTTCACGACAGCGGGGCGGACGCCCTTGTCGATGAGGCGCATGTAGGGCTCGAAGAACGGCGTCCACGGCACCAGGTCGTCGGGCAGCACGAGCGCGGTGTCGCGGTGGATCGGTTCCGGCGGCGAGGAGTCGTACTCGCGGATCACCTTCGCGAGCGTGGCGCCGATCGGCTTGAGCTTGCGGTCGTTGGTGTACACGCCGAGGTCGTATTCGAGCTGGTTGAACCCGGTCAGCGACGAGTTGACCTCGTGCGAGCACCACCAGGTGACGCCCCAGAGATCCTCGCAGCTGGCCATGTTCCTGATCGACTGTTCCGTCCACTGTGGAATGATCTGCGGGTCCATCCACACCTTGGACACACCTGTCTCCTCGATCCACACCTGCCGGTTCAGGTCGGTGTGGAACGCCTTGATCAGCTCGATGAAGTACTCCGAGTAATGTAGCGACGGCGTTGACAGTGGCCCGTAGGTGCTGAACACGTCCGCCCAGCCCGCCCAGGTGTGGTTCGCGGACAGGGTTCCGGTCGTGCCCATGCCGTCCCGGCTGAAGTAGTCGTCGTTGAGCCACGGGTAGTGGTCGATCCCGGCGACGTGCAGCTTGCCCGGCGCGGATTTGTTCGCCGCGTCGAACATCGCGCGCAGCCAGCCGTCGCCGACATTCGGCGCGACGTTGATGCCGAAGGGCTGGGTGAACCAGTAGATCTCGTTGGACAGGTCGAAACCAAGGAACCTGGGATGCCGCCCGAGGCCCGCGCCGAGCGCCGTGAACAGCCGCTCCTGGGTGGCCAGGGCGGCAGGGTCGGTGAAGATGTTGGTCATCGCGCCGTTGCCGTTGTCGAGCAGCCACGGCGGCACGAACAGGAACCCGCTCACCGCACCGTCGAGCACGGTCACCTCGACATCCAGCTGGCGCTCACCGGCGAGGTCGAGCAGGTCGCGGACCCGGGAGACCTGCTCCTGGCGCACGAAGTTCGCGTTCGGTTGCAGGTCCGGCCACATCGCCATGATCCGGATGTGGTCCATGCCCAGCGCCCTGATATCCGCCAGGTCGGCGCGGATCGAGTTGGCATCCCAGTCGGACCAGCAGTACCACCAGTTCCTGCTCGGCGTGTAGTTCAGCCCGAACCGGACTTTCCGTTGGTGCTTCAGGGGTTCTGCCTGCGCCGTTGCCGCGCCGGTCATGCCGAGCACGGCAGCGGCAGCTGTGCCGCCGAGGAAGCTACGACGGTCGAAACCGGGCATCTGAACCTGCCTTTCAGGGAGTGAGGCCGATACCGTCCGGGACGTTGCCAACCGGCACCGAAGCGCCGACCGCGCCGGTGGCCACGGTGATCGGGCGGATGTCGTTGGCGCCGGAATCCACCACCCACGCCGTGGCGCCGTCGGTGCTGAACGACACCGCGTACGCGCTCCCGCCGGTCGCGATCAGCGCGCTCACCGTGTTCGTCGCGGTCGCGATCGGCACCACGCCACCGGACGCGACGGTCACGTACAACGTGCTGCCGTTGGGCGAAACGGCGAGACCGGCCGGTGAACTGCCGAGTGCGATGGTGCCGGTGACCGTGCCGGACGCGTTGACCACGGACACCGTGTTGCTGCCCGCGTTGCCGATGTACGTGGTGTCGTCCGGGCCGACCGTCACACCGAACGGTTGCGCGCCAACGGTTACCGTGTGCGCGACCGTGCCCGTGCCCAGGTCGACCTCGGTCGCCGTGCCCGCGCCCTGGTCGGCGATCCACAAATACTTGCCGTCCGGCGAGATCGCGTCCCGCTCCGGGTTCGCGCCGACCGCGACCGGCGCACCCGCCGTATGCGTTGCCACGTCGATGGGTTGCACGGTGCTGTCCCCGTAGTTTGTTACCCAGACGGTCTTTCCGTCCGGCGTCACCGCGACGTCCGCGGCGACCGAGCCGACCGGAACCGTGGCGATCACCTGGTTGGTCGCGGTGGAGATCACCGACACGTTGTTGCTGTTGTTGTTCGCCACGTACACCTCGGCGCCGTTCGGCGTCACCGCGACACCGTCCGGTCCGCTGCCGACCGGGATCACCGGCCCGGCCGTGTTGTTGGCGCGGTCGACCGGCGTAACCGTGTTGTCCGAGTAGTTCGAGACGTACGCCGTCGGGATCACCTGACCAGGCGCGGCGACCGTCACCAGGATCGACGCGTTCGCCAGAATCGCGCCATTCCCGGCTTTTCCTGCGATGGTGACCGCGTAGAAGCCCGCGCTCGCGGTCGGACTCGCGGTCACGCTCAACGGCACCGTCGCGCTCTGCCCGGCCGCGACCGTGGTCGCGGAAGTGCTGGGGGAGAAGGTGATGCCGGTGTTCGGCGAGGTCGCGGTCCAGGTGACGGTGGCCGGTTGGGTGCCCAGGGTGTTGTCCACGATCGCGTTGACCGACGTGCTCCCGCCCGGCGCGAGCCGCACCTGCGCGGGATCGGTGCGCACCTGCGCGCGGGTGCTCGGCGGGAAGTGCACCGGGCCTGCGCCGAACGACGGGGGAGCGTCCTGCGCCCCGGCGCCCCAGGACTTGTCGGGTTGCCCGCCAACGGTGAAGTCCAGCCTGGTCAGGCCGGGGCGGCTGGGCAGCGTCAGGTAGGTGTGCGTGGTCGACTGGCCGTTGACCCGCAGGCTCTGCGTGTACGGGTGCGCGTCACCGGCGCCCGGTGCGTTGATCTGGATCAGCCTGCCGTTGCCCGCGTGCACGGTGACCTGGTCGAACAGTGGAGTGCCGACCACCAGCATTGGCACGCCCGGGGTTTGCGGGTAGACGCCCATGGCCGCCCACACGTACCAGGAGGACAACGCGCCGAGGTCGTCGTTGCCCGGTTCGCCGCCTGGTGTGTCGCTGTAGAGCTGGCTCATGATGGACCGCACGGTCGTCTGGGTTTCCCAGGGCGCGCCCGCGCTGTCGTAGATCCAGGGCGTGTCCAGGTTGGGTTCGTTGCCCGCCCACTCGTTCGGCGCGTTCGGGCCCGCGTTGAGCTGCGTGAAGAATTCGTCGAGCCGGGCACGTGCCGCCGCGTCGCCGCCCATGCCGCCGATCAGCCCAGCGAGGTTCTGCGGCACCATCCAGGTGTACTGCGCCGCGTTTCCTTCCTGGAAACCGGATTGTCCGAACCCGGCGCTCGCCGACAACGGATCACCGGGCGGGAACGCGCCCTGCGCGTCGCGCGGCTGGATGTACCCGGTCGACGTGTTGAACAGGTTCGCCCAGTTCTGCGAGGTCGCGGTGAACTGCCTCGCCACGCTCGCATTGCCGGTGCTGCCGGCAAGCCGCGAGATCGCGAAGTCGTCCAGCGCGTATTCCAGTGTCTCAGAAGCGCCGTTGGGCACCGGCGAGATCGAGTCGGACTGGGTGTTCGGCACATATCCGTCCTTGATGTACGCCTGGCCTTGTGGCCGGTCGACGTACCAGCCCTGACCAGCCGTTCCGGTGTCCGTCGCGCCGTGCACCATCTCCTGCACGGCATGCGCGGCGTCGAAACCGGTGGCGCCGAACGCGTACAGACCGGCCAGGATCGGGTCGGCCGCGTCACCGTTCATCACGCCCGACTCGCCGTTCGCCACCGGCCACTTCGGTAGCCAGCCCATCTGGTCGCCCGCGTCCAGCAACGAGGTCGCCATGTCGCCGGCCTGCGCCGGATCGAGCATCGCGATCAGCGGGATCTGCGAACGGTAGATGTCCCAACCGGAGAAGTCGGAGTATTCGGCGTGGCCGTGTGCGGTCTTGTGCGTCTTGCCGTCGTAACCGGGATAGCTCCCGTCGACGTCGCTGAACAGGCTCGGGTGCAGCAAGGAGTGGTAGAGCGCGGTGTAGAAAGTGGACTGTTCGGACTGGGTGCCGCCGCCGATGCCGATCTTGCCGAGCTGGGCGTCCCAGGCCTGCCGAGCGGCGTTCGCGGTCCGCGCAAGATCGAAGTGCGCGTTCTCCGCGTTGAGGTTGTTCCGCGCGCCCGCCGTGCTCACGTAGGAGATCGCGACCTGCATGTCGACAACCGGGTTCTTCGTGGTGTCGAAGGTGAGCGCGCCGCCCGCGACCACCCCGCCGCCTTGTGCCGAATGCTGTGTCGCCGCGAAGGATTTGGGCAGTGGCGCCTGTTTGCCGCGCGCGGTCAGTGCCGTGCTGTTCGTGCTGATCTGCGCGCTGCTCGCGCTGGTGCCGCCCCAGGTCCCGGTCGCGGTGAACGGCTGGCTGAACGTGGCCGCGAAGTAGACCGTGTAGGAGTCGGGCTGACCGCAGAAGTGGCCGCTGGTCACCGATCCGGTGATCGCATTGGTGCCGATGGTCTGGAAGGTCGCGCCTGCCGATCCGTTCGCGCTGTCCGCGACCTTCACCAGTAACCGCGATTCGGTGCCGCGCGGGTAGGTCAACTGGGCGAGTCCGGTGTGTGGGGTCGCGGTCAGCCGGGTGTTGATCTGGCCGGTGGTCACCGCGTACGAACCCGGGCTGGCCTGCTCGTTCGCATGGCTGAACGGCTGCGTTGCCGAGGCCGGGTCGTCGGGTAACGCGCCGACCAGGGGTAAGAACGGAATGTCGCCCGCCACCGCGCAGCCCGCGCCGGACAGGTGCGTCAGGCTGAAGCCGCTGATCGCGCTGTCGGTGTAGGAATACCCGCCGCCCGCCGGGCGTGACGTGGTGTCCGGGCTGAACTGCACCATGCCGAACGGCGTAGTCGCGCCAGGAAAGGTGTCGACGTCGCCGACCACCGCGCCGCCGCTGCCGGTGCCCACGAACGGATCGACCAGCGACGTCGGATCGCTGCGGTGCGCGGGCTGCGCTGGTGCCGCCGCTGCCTGGGCGCCCACCAGAGCGAGGGCCAGGGCGGCCAGTCCAGTTCCGAGCCGTCTTGACATCGTTGTCATCGCGTAGGCCTTTCCCGTTCGCGCAGGGTCGGGAGCAGGCGGATTCTGCCTGGCGATTCCGGGCAACGTCAACAGAAACGCGGCAGGGCCCGACCTTCGTAGGTCGAGCCCCGCCGCGATGGTTCAGCTCAGGCGGCGCCGCCGATCGGCAGCGCGGTGACGCCATTCGGCGCGGTGGCTGCCTTGACGGGTGCCGGGGTCCGGTTGCCGAGCGTGCCGGACAGGATCCGGTGCTGGAGCTCGACCATGTGCTGCGACGGTTCCAGGCCCAGCTTCTCGCGCACGTAGTTGCGGTGCGTCTGGTAGACCTCCAGCGCCTCGGTGCGCCTGCCGGAGCCGGCCAGCGCGACCATCAGGCGACCCTCGACCCACTCGTGCGCGGGCTCGGCGAAGCTGAGTTCCTTGAGCTCGCCGATGACCTGCCGGTGCTGGCCGGTGGCCAGGAACGAGTCGACCTTCATCTCGAACGCCTGGCGGCGCTGCTCGCCGAGGTAGCGGGCGCGGGCCTCCAGCGCGCGGGTGCGGCGCACCCCCGAGTAGGCGTCGCCCTGCCAGCAGGAGAGCGCCGCGGTCATGGTGGTCGCGACCGCTGCCGGGTTGCTCTTGGCCAGCTGCTTGCGGCCTTCGCCGAGCAGACCTTCGAACCGGGCGCAGTCGAGATCTTCCGCGTCCAGCCGCAGTGCGTAGCCATCGCCCTGGGTCTCGATCGACAGCGGGGTGGTGCCCGCGGTGTCGGCGCTGCGCTGGAGCGCGCGCCGGATCTCGTAGACGTAGGTCTGGATGGTCGGCAGGGCAGTGCCCGGCACGCCTTCCGGCCAGATCTCCTCGATCAGCCGGTCGGTGCTGATGGCGATGTTGGGCGAGAGCGTGAGCAGCGCGAACAGTTGGCGCTTGCGCGGCGCGCTCGGCGTCACGTCCTGATCGCCTTGTTGAACCCTGAGCACGCCGAGAACATTGATCCCTGTGGTCACCGTACAACTCCCCGATTAAATGGTGAAAGAAATTCAGTTACCGCGAAAAGGAACGATTGTCACCGGGTATCCGGTCCCGATGACGAACGTCTAGTGGTCCCGGCTGGTCTTGGGGCCGTTAACTTTCGATACGGCTGCCGTTTGCCTTGGGTTAACCAACATGGACCCCTCCAAGTCGATGGCATCGACTCGACCAAACTGAAAAGCCGACTTGTGACAGTGAGTGCCAATGTTGGCGTTCAGATCAGTCGACCTTTTCGGTCGATGTCCCGTGCTTCAGCCGTGCCGTTTCGCCACTGTTGTGGCGTTGCATCCGACTGTATGCCGACGCGATGCGCATCTACTGACTGTTCAGTGCTTGTTCAGTGTGTGCGCTGTGCAGGCGCCTCGTTCACTCAACGTTGGCTCGATGACCAGGTCACCGGCGGTGTGCTCACGCCGGTGTAGACGATATTCCCGATGACGGTGGCCTGCGATGTGACCGTCGCCACTATGCCGAGACGGTCACTGACTTTGTGACTGACTTTGTTACACCGACGACGGTAGCGGATCCCGGGCCGCCGCTTCATGCAAACGCACCAGCCGCGTCCGGACCGGGTTGGCCAATGGCAGTCGCAGTTCGTCGAGAATCGCGAGCGCCCTTTCCCACGCTTCTCCTGCCGCCGTTTCATAGTCCGCGGCCAGCCATGAATCTCCAAGTGCGACCAAAACCTGCGCTTCGTAGGTCCGGTCGCCATTTTCCTTGAAAAACGCGATCGCCCTGGCGTGGCAATCCGCGGCCTGGTGGTACTCGCCGAGCAAATGGTGCGCGTCGCCAAGGGCGGTCCAGCAGTCGCCCTGACCGATGCCGTTGTCCAGCGCCCGGTAGATCTCCATGGCCTCGTCGATGAAGTCGATCCCCTGCTGGTAGCTGCCCAGCCTGATCAGGCAGCCGCCGATCCGCTCCAGCGTCGCCGCCTGACCGTTGAGGTTGCTCATCTCGACGTAGAGCCGCAGAGCCTGCTGGTAGTGCTCGATCGCCTGCTCGTACCGGCCCTGCTGGGCCAGCACCGCGCCGAAGTTGCCGTGCAGGTACGCGTGCTCGGTGGTGTAGCCGAGTTCGGCGAACAGCCAGTGCGTCGACTCCAACTCGGTAAGCGCTTCATCGTTTCGACCGAGAAAATGCAGCGCGCCGGCCAGCGAGCGCCTCGTGTGCGCCTGGCCAGTCAGGTCCTCGGCCTTGATCGCGGCCGACAGCCCGACCCGGGTGATCGATTCCCAGTCGTGCCAATAACCCTGGCGTTGCAGGAACTGCTGCGGAATCAGTGCCAACTGCCAGGCATGCCGACCGAATCCGCAGTCCGCGGCCAGCCGCACCGCCGCGTTCAGCACCTGGTGCTCGGCGGTGAACCAGCCGACCGCGTGTTGCTTGGACGGCAGGTCCACTGGCGCGACACCCGGTTCCGGCGCGGCCAGCTCGATCGGGATGAAGTACGGACCCATGATCGAGTTCGCCTGCGACGCGGTGTGCAGGTAGAAGTCGAACAGCCGCGCCCGCGCGGAAACCCGGTCCGCCTCGGTGTCGGTCTCCGCGCACAGTTCCTCGGCATAGACCCGGATCAGATCGTGCGTGCTGAACCGGTGCGGGCGTCCCTCCATGAGCAGCCGCGCCCTGGTCAACTCGGTGACCAGCCGCCGGGTCTGCGCCTCGGGCGCGCCGATCAGGCTCGCCATCGCGGCGGTCGAGATGTCCGGGCCAGCGTGCAACGACAACAGCCGGAACAACCGCGCTGCCGGTGGCGAGAGCAGTTCGTAGGACCACGAGAACACCGCGCGGATGTCGGTCGCCGGATCGTTGGCGCTGAACGCGTCCAGCCGGGTGCGTGCGTCGCGTAGTTCGCTGGCGATCGCCGACATCGGCAGGTAGTAGTGCACGGTCGCGCGCGCCGCCACGATCGCGACCGCCAACGGCAGGCCCGCACACAGTTCGACGATCTCGTCGAGTGCGTCGTTGTCGTCGGCGAGCCGGTACGGATCCAGTCGCTGGGTGAGCGTGGCACGGGCGTCCTGCGCAGAGAACGACTCCACCGTCAACGGATACGCGGCATGCGTGGTGATCAGGCCCGTCAGCTGGTTGCGGCTGGTGATGATCACCAGGCACCCCGAAGACGCCGGCAGCAGCGGGCGGATCTGCTCGACGTCGCGCGCATTGTCCAGCAGGACGAGAACCTTGCGGCCGTGCAGCATGCTGCGGTAGAGGGCGGCCTGCGCCTCCGGTTCGGCGGGAATCCGTTGTGGGCCAACGCCGAGCGCGTCGAGGAAGATGCGCAGCGCCTCGCTCGCCGTCATCGACGTGCCGCTGGAGTCGAAGCCGCGCAGGTTCAGATAGAGCTGGCCGTCGGGATAGTCCCTGGCGACCTGGTGCGCGAGGTGCACGGCCAGCGTGGTCTTGCCGATGCCTGCCATGCCGTCGATCGCGACGATGCGCACCGCGGACGGGTTGCGGTCGGCGGATTCCAGCAGCCCGTTCAGCCGGTCGAGCTCTGCCTTGCGCCCGGTGAAGGTGGGCAGGTCGGCGGGTAACTGGGCCAACGGCACCAACGGCGCCAGCGGCTCTTCGGCCGCGTCGGCGATCTCCACCGCGTCGCTTACGTCAACACCGATGCCCGGAAAGTCAACGATGGCAGCGGCATCTTGCCCCTCGGGGTGAGACGGCGGCTGAGACGCGGTCGCAGCGGTATCCGGAGTTGCCTGCTGCCGCAACACTTTCTGATAGGCCGAGCGCAGCTCCTTGGTCGGGTCCATGCCCAGCTCGTCCGCCAGCTGGCGCGCCACCATCTGGTAGACGCCCAGCGCCTCGGCCTGGTAACCCGCTGCCGCCAGCACCAGCATCAGCCTGGCCTGCAACGGTTCGTCCAACGGCGCGCCCGCCGCGGCCTGGCGCAGCGCGGGCAGCAACAACCTTGCGCCGCCGAAGCGCAACGCACTGTCCGCCGCTTCCTGCGCGACCGCCAATCGCTCCTGATCGAGCGCGGTGAAGGTGGTGTCGGTGTCCACGCCCGCCGCGCACTGGCCGCGCCACAGTTGCAGCGCCTGCACGAACAGCGGGACCGCGTCCGCGCCGCGCTGCCCGTCCAGCGCCGCGCGGGCCGCCCGGGCGAGCGCGCGGAACTGGAGCAGGTCCAGGGTCGCGGTGTCCAGCGCCAACCGGTAACCGCCGCCCTGGCGCAGCAGCCAGCGCCCGTTGGCGCGCGGCGCGAGACCCGGTTCCAGCGCGCGGCGCAGCGCACCGACACAGCGCTGGATCACGTTGGCCGCGCTGATCGGCGGATCGTGCGGCCACAACAGACTGATCAACTCGACCATGCTGGCCGGCTGGCCCGCCTTCACCAGCAGCAGCGCCAGAATCGCGCGCTGCTGGGGCGGTCCGAGTTCGATCTCGATGTCACCGCGCCAGGCCCGGACGGGCCCCAGCACGGACAGCTTGATCAACTCGCTGGGCAGCACGTCGAGCGCGACCGGGCGTGGGCGCTCCGACGTGTGCGCCGGTACAGGTGAACCGCCTCGCACGTCACCTCGCCCAATCACCTTCGGGGTTCGATCGCCCGTACCAACCGAACCAGCAGCCGCCTGCGTCATGATGGTCGCCGACATTTTCGTCCTTATTGTACCCCGGGCTCGACCGATAATATCCCCGCCGATAGACGGGTATCCGGACCCTGGGGCGTCCACGTGCCGAGAATTATTCGCTATCTGAACCAGTGGTGCGGGAATAGTCCGAATTCGTGAGTTGGGCGAGCCGGGGGAACAGGGTCGGGTACCTGCGGCAACGAGGTGGAGAAGATCTTCGGGACAGATGTCCCAACGTATCGAGCCTTGTTCTTGAGCTTTTACCAAAATTGGCGCAAGTCGGCCGAAGAAAACCGGAGCCGTCCCGTGTCGATTGGTCCCCGCCGTTTCCGGATCCGAGCGGCCGCCCGAGTGGCCTGGTTCGCCGGACCCGTCCAGGCTGGTGACCTCGGATAGCGCCGCCGACCCGCATATTTGCAAACGCACACGCGAGACGAGTGTCATCCCCGGACGGCCGTAGTGACATACGCGAACGGCCGCTGACCGGAGCCCGCCAACCCGCCATGCTGAACACGTCGGGCAGGGAGGGAGCGAGCAAGGGTGCGACCACCGGTTCTGCACACGCCGCGGTTGATTGTCCGGGCGTTCGGCGAAGACGACATCGAGGACATCTACCTCGCCTGCCAGGATCCGGAAATACAACGATGGACATCGGTTCCGGTGCCCTTTCTCCGAAAACACGCGGAGAATTTCGTCCGGGAAACATATCCACAGGGATGGGCCACGAACGCGCATCGGATTCTCGGTTCTTTTCACCGGGAAACCGATGCGCTCATATCGACGCTCACTGCCCGGGTGACCGCGCTCCGCGTGTTCGAAATCGGCTACTGGACAAGCAGAACACAACGTGGAAACGGTTACACGGTGGAAGGGCTCGGCGCGTTCGTCCGCTGGATATTTCTGGCCCTCGGCGCGCAGCGCATCGAATGGCTCGGGATCGTCGGCAATCCCGGTTCGTTCGCGGTTGCCGCGAAGGTCGGGTTTCGCTTCGAAGGCACCATGCGTGCCCGGGTCAACCAACGCGGTACCGTCCTCGACGCGGACCTCGCCGGTCTGCTCCCCGCCGATCTCGGCTTTCCTCTGCCGACCGGCGCGCCCACCGATACCAGTCGCAACCCGGCGCGGTAAGGCGGCTCGCGGCGCACTCCTCGTGGCGTGGTGTAATCGGCCCCTCACGGCAGGTCAGGCAACGTCCGGCTGCCCCAAGGCGTCATAAGAACAACAGCGTCGCGAAGGAGAAGTAGCCGGTGGGGAACGTCCGGAAAGGCGTCACGATCACCTCCGTCCTGGTGGTCGTCGTCGCGGTGGTCGTGGTCGCCGTCGTGTTCATCACCAACCTCAAGGGCCCGCAACTGCCCTACTGCTCGGTGAACGCCAGCGGGAACGACGCGAACACGACCACGTCCGGCTCGTCGAGTCCGCCGCACTACACCTTCTCCTCCGAGCAGGCAGGCAACGCCGCGACCATCGCCGCGGTCGGCATGAAGATGGGCCTGCCCGCGCACGCGGTCACCATCGCGCTGGCCACCGCCTGGCAGGAGTCCAAGCTGATCAACCTGACCAGCGGCGACCGCGACTCGGCCGGTCTGTTCCAGCAGCGGCCGAGCCAGGGCTGGGGCACCTACGACGAGGTCACCGACCCGGTGCACGCGGCGACCGCGTTCTACCAGCACCTGATGACCAAAGCCGGCTGGCAGGACCTCCCGGTCACCCAGGCCGCGCAGGAAGTCCAGCACTCCGCGACACCGGACGCCTACGCACAGTGGGAAGACGAGTCGCGCGCGATGGCCAGCGCGCTCACCGGCGAGACCCAGGCGCAGCTGAGCTGCCACAACCTCAGCGTCGCGCCGAGCAAACAGGACATCGGCACGGTCGCGCAGGGCGAGTGGGGGACCAGCACGGTCAGCGGCGCGCACGACGCCGCACAAGGCTGGGCGATCGGCAGCTGGCTGGTCGCCAAGGCGACGCAACTGGGCATCGACAGCGTCAGTGTCGGCGACCGCACCTGGACCGCCGAGTCCGGTGACTGGTCGACCGCGACCGGCACCGCGGGCAGCGGCACGGTGAGCTTGCAGACGGTCAAGGTCACGCCGACGTCCTGATCTCAGACGTTAGCCTGACCGGCATGGACGCCCCCGGCCTCGATGGCCTCGACCCGACGCCCGCGCCGGGACCACTGTCCGGCCTGCTCGTCGCCGACTTCTCCCGGGTGCTCGCCGGTCCCTACGCCACCATGCTGCTCGGCGACCTCGGCGCCACCGTGATCAAGGTCGAGGGACCTGGCGGCGACGACACCCGCACCTGGCAGCCGCCGGTGCGCGAGACCGGCGACGGTCCGATCTCCACCTACTACCTGTCGATCAACCGCAACAAGCGTTCCGTCGTGCTGAACCTGGCCGATCCGGCCGACCGCGCCCTCGCCGCCACCCTCGCCCAGCGCGCCGACGTGCTCGTCGAGAACTTCAAACACGGCGGCCTGACCCGCTTCGGCCTCGACTACGACACCGTCCGCGCGACCAACCCGGCGGTTGTCTACTGCTCGATCACCGGCTTCGGCACGCACGACGGCGCCACGCTGCCCGGGTACGACCTGCTCGTGCAAGCCGTCTCCGGTCTGATGAGCCTCACCGGCGAAGCCGACGGCACCCCGTACCGCGCCGGCGTCGCGGTGTTCGACGTGTTCACCGGACTGCATGCGTCGAACGCGATCCTCGCTGCCCTGCACCACCGCGACTCGACCGGTGAAGGCCAGCACCTGGAAACCAGCCTGCTCGCCACCGCACTGTCCACTTTGGTCAACCAGGCGTCCGCGGTGGTGGCGGGCGACATCGTCCCGCACCGGATGGGCAACGCGCACCCCAGCCTGTTCCCGTACGAACCGCTGCCGACCGCCGACGGCGACCTGATCGTCATCGCGGGCAACGACAACCAGTACCGCAGGCTGTGCACCGCGATCGGCCTGCCCGAACTCGGCACCGACGACCGCTTCGCCACGATGGCCGACCGCACCGCCCACCGCGCCGAACTGCGCCCCCTGCTCGTCGAAGCGCTGGCCAAACGGACCAAGTCCGAATGGTTCGACATCCTCACCGAAGCGGGTGTGCCCTGCGGCCCGATCAACACGGTCGCCGAAGGTATCGACCTCGCCAACCGACTCGGCCTCGCCCCCGTAGTTGATGGTGCGGTGCCGACCATCCGCAACCCGGTCGACTATTCCGCGACCCCGCCCAGCTACCGCCTGCCGCCGCCCGCCCTCGGCGCGGACAGCGACGCCGTCCGCGCCTGGTTGGAAGGAAACTGATGACTCCGCAGGAACTCGACGACATCCTCACCACCGTCCGCGCGTTCGTCCGCGACGAGGTCATTCCGCTCGAACCGAAGATCGAGGAAGACGACGAGATCCCGGTCGAGCTGCGCCAGACGTGCAAGGACATGGGCCTGTACGGATTCGCGATCCCCGAACAGTACGGCGGCATCGGGCTCACCATGACGCAGGAGGTCGAGCTCGTCTTCGAACTCGGCTACACCACGCCCGCGCTGCGCTCGTTGTTCGGTACCAACAACGGCATCGCCGGACACGTACTCCTGGAGGGCGGTACCGAACAACAGCGGCGCACCTGGCTGCCGCGCCTCGCCTCCGGTGACGTGACAGCCTCCTTCGCGCTCACCGAACCCGACGCTGGCTCCGACCCGTCCACCCTCACCACCCGCGCCGAACGTGACGGCGACGACTGGATCATCACCGGCGCCAAGCGCTACATCACGAACGCGCCCCTGGCCGACGTGTTCATGGTCTTCGCCCGCACCAACCCCGACGCCGCACCCGCGCGCGGCATCTCCACCTTCCTCGTCCCCGCCGACGCACCCGGCATCTCCCTCGGCCCCCGCGACCACAAAATGGGCCAGCGGGGCGCCTGGACTTCCGATGTTCACCTCGACGAAGTCCGCGTCCCCGCCGCCAACCTGATCGGTGGCGCCGACGGCCTCGACCGCGGCTACCGCACCGCCATGCGCTGCCTCGCCCACGGCCGCCTGCACATCGCCGCGCTCTGCGTCGGCATGGCCCAGCGACTCGTCGACGAGCAGGTTTCCTTTGCCCAGCAACGAAGTCAAGGCGGTCACCTGATCGCCACCTACCAACTCATCCAGGGCCTGGTCGCCGACTCCGTCACCGACCTCTACGCGGGCCGCGCCATGGTCCGCGCCGCCGCCGTCGCCTTCGACGCGCGCACCGACCTCAACCTGGGCCCGTCGACCGCGAAGTACTTCTGCAGCGAAATGGTCGGCCGCGTCGCCGACCGCGCCGTACAGATCCACGGCGGCGCCGGCTACATGCGCGAGGTCGCCGTCGAACGCTTCTACCGTGACGCGCGCCTGTTCCGGATCTACGAAGGCACCAGCCAGATCCAGCAACTCATCATCGCGCGCGGCGTACTCGGCGACGCCACGCGAAGTTGATCCACTCC
>DASXOJ010000044.1:0-39110 GCA_036494465.1 Pseudonocardiaceae bacterium | reverse complement strand
CCCAGACCACTGTCCGTTTAGTCTGGATCTCGTCAAAACTGGGTTCACGGGTAAGGGGCGATCAAGCACTGTCGACGCCGATGGTCACGCCGAGGGCCACCCGGATACGTAGTGGACAGCGAGGAGGAGGCTGTCGACCTGGCCAGTGCCACCCGCTACGGCTTGGGTGCCAACGTCTTCGACGCGGACATCGAGCACGCCGAGCAGGTCGCCGCCCGTATCGAGTCCGGGCTCTGCATCAACTTGACGGTGACGCAGCCAACAGGCTTGCCGCCGCGAGCACGCAGAACACCATGACGATGCCCCGACGATCACGATGTTGGCGTCCCACTCCGCCTGGGTGGGTGACTCTGGCCCCATGGTCGTGTGCGTAGTCAACCTCGACATCTGACGGCGAACCACACACAGTCTGATCGGCAACTTGACGCAATCAGCGTCCCGCCCCCCGTTCCAGCCTGGCCGTTCAGCGGAACCCGTGTCGTCGGATTCGCGGTGGTAGCGTGAAAAATGACCTGTCCTTGTCGGCGCACGGTGAATGCGCGAGATTTACGTCAATCCCATCATCGGCCCAGTATGCCCGTGGGTGCTACGAGAACCGTTGGATGAAGGATGAGTAGGCAGGCAAAACCGGGAAGTAAGCCATACCGTGCGCAGTTGCGTGAACGGTTGGCGAAGCTTGGCTTTCCCGAGGAGGCCCGCTGCGCCCTGGTCGCGGAAAACCTGGTCGCGGAGTGCGGGATCTCGCCGAGGACGGCTTGGCGGTTGGCCTGCGAACTGTCCCTGGAAGCGGCCGCGACCAGGTACAACGCGATCACCGGCGACATGAGGGCGGGGATGCGCGGCTCCCGGATCTGGGAGTACGAGCAATGGCCCGGACGAGGAGTACGGCCGACGTTGCGCGCCCTGCGGATCTTGGCGGAGGTCTATGGCACGACGTGGCGCTCTTTACTCACCGTGCGCGACCTCGAGGAACTGCCTGCCAAGGATCTGGCGCAGTACCACGCTGTCAACGCGCAGCGCGTTGCCGACGATGTCGTCGCGGTACGGATGCGAGCCGAGCCCGAGGTGTACGTCGCCGAGGCCGACGATCCGGAGGCCGACGATCCGGAGGCCGGTGATGGGGCGCTGGCCGAGGCCGTACTGTTGACCACGACCAACGTGGACGAGGTCCAGTTGGACGATCTGTGGTCGGACATCGACTACCTCAGCGATGCTTATACCCGAGCGTCGCCGGATTCCGTGCTGCGCCAACTGTCTTTCGTACAGCAACGCGCGACGAGCCTGTTGCGGGGACGGCAGCCGCCCAAGCGAACCCGCGAGCTGTACCTGATGAACGCCAAGTGTTCCGCGATGATGGCGTGGATAGTCGGAGACCTCGGGCGTTACGGCGTCGCCCAGCAGTTCAACGCCAGCGCATGGCTCTACACGCAGAGCGCCGACGACTGTCTTGCCCGGCGCTGGGTGCGGACGACTCAGGCCAGGGTCGCGTTCTGGGCAGGAAACGGCATCGAGTCGGCGCGGCTGGCCGCGGAGGGGCTGAAGTACAAGGCAGGCGGGCTCAACGATGCGCCGCTGATTCTCGCCGAGGCCCGTGGCTGGTCGTCGGTACAGGCCGAACACCAGGTCATGGATGCGATCGCCCGCTGGTCGCGGCTTGAGGATTCAGGCTCGGAGGTTGCCGACGGAGACAGGTTCTTCAACATCAGCAAGGACCGCCGGCATTACATGGCCGGCACGTCGCTACTGTCCGTTGGGCAGACCGCTCATGCGTTGCGCGAGTTCCAGACCGCGCGGCAGGCGTACGACGACATGGCCCTCGATGAACGCTGGGCTGCCATGGAACCGATGATCCGGATCGACGCCGCCCGAGCCCACCTGCGGCTCGGCGATCTGGACACCGCCACCGCCGAGGTCGGGCCGTTGCTGTCCTCGGACGCGAGTGCGCAACCGGACATGGTGCGTTCAATGTTGAGCGTTCTTGCCAAAGAATTGACCGAGACTCGCTGGAGTACGGCGACGACGGCTAAAAACCTGGCCGATGCGTTAATCAATGCGCGAGTGTCGAATCAGCAGTGAGGCGTGAACCCACTCGGAAATGTGATGCTGATGACAACACGCAATACGCCGCTGCCTCCGGCAAGCGACGACCCCTCGATTTCTGCTGGCATGGTTTCGTCATTGTCAACGGTGACTGACGACAACGCTGACACAAGCAAACGCGTTGTCGTGGTTGCGGATCGGTTCGCTCCGTTCGCCGATGGCGAGCGGGTACTGACGATGTCGGATTTGTTGTTACAGCTCGCCGTCAATTCACCTGACAAACGTGGTAATCCGTTAATGATTTACGTCGGCCAGGGCATTGACAACTCCGACCGGCAGGTACTCGAATCGGCCTGCCTGTGCGGTGGCAATCCACTCGCGCGGATGGCAGCCCGCGAGTTCCTTGGCGGCTTGCAGGTCACCCCGGACATGGTCCACAAGCTGCACCCGGAGAACGTGCTGCTCGCCGACGTACGGCACCTCAACAGTGTGTACTGCGCCGCTGGCCTGTGCATCCACCGGGACAACGAGCTGCTCTTGGACCACAGAACCGGCGAGCACGTGCAGGGCATGGTCATCATCGAGGCCATGCGCCAGATCTGCATCGCCCAGTTCGAGACCGGTTATCGGCGTGAGCTGCCGGGTAACGAATACGTCGGGGTATGGAAGCGCATCAATCTCAGCTTTCAGGATTTCCTGTTCGCGTTGCCTGCCACGGTCGCGTCCGAGGTGACGTGCGCGGATCTGAGCAAGCCGACCAATCTCAAATTCCAGGCTCGCGCGTCGATCTGCCAGAATGGTGTCGAAGTCGCGTCCGCCGAGATCGATTACTCCATGATCAAAGAAGCTCGGTTCACGAGACTGGAGCGCGCCAAGTCGAACCGGGCAAGGCAAACCTATCTGGCGAGGTTCGCGGGATAGAGATTTCACCGAGAATTAACGGAGAATGCGACAGAAGGGCACCTGTAATGGCGGAGGCGCAAGGTTCCGGCGGCCGATCCGAAACCTTCGACCGGGGCTTGGCGCTGATCCGGAAAATGGGAGGCCAGGAGCGACCCGCTGTCCTCGATCTGTTCGCGAGCATCGGCGAGACCGCGTTCGGCGAACAGTGCGTCGAGTTCGTCTACGGCGGCATCTACCACCGTCCAGGCCTTGCCCCGCCAGAGCGGCAACTGGCCACGATCGGCGCGCTGACCGCGCTCGGCTACGCCGCATCACAACTGCGGTTCCATGCCAAGGCCGCGGTCAACCTCGGCTGCACTCGGCAGCAGGTCATCGAGGCGATCATCCAAGTCAGCTCGTACACCGGCTTCCCGGCCGTGCTCAATGCCCTGATGTCGGTGAAGGAGGAGTTCGCGGACAGTGCGGACGCGGACCAGTCGGCCGAGGACGTGGACGAGCCGCGCTGGTCCGATATCGACGACCGCTATGAGCGCGGCCTCACCGCGATGAACGCGATCGACGGCGAGGCGGGCGCGAAGGTGGTCGAGGCGCTTCGGGACGTCGCTCCCGACCTGGCCCGGTGCATCATCGAGTTCACTTTCGGCGAGATCTACCCGAGGCCGCGGCTGTCGCTCAAGCACCGCGAGATCGTCAGTATCGCGGCGCTTACGTCGCTCGGCTCGGCTATTCCCCAGTTGAAGGTGCACGTCAACGGCCTGCTCAATGTCGGGGGCAATCAGCGCGAGGTCACCGAGACCCTGCTGCACCTGGCGTTCTACGTCGGTTTCCCTGCGGTGCTCAACGCCATCAGTGCCGCGCGGGAGGTCTTCGCGGAGCGGGAAACAGACCAGTGACCGAACTCCGCCAGGTGCGCCTCATCGCGATCGACTGCGACGGTGTGCTCATCAACGACACCTATCTTGCGGTCATCGAGCGCTTCATCACAGGGCACGGCGGCGACTACGACGACGAGACCGAGCGATCGATCATCGGCCTGCGCGACGTGGTGGTCGCCGACCGGCTGGCCAAGGCATGCGGCCTCGACCAGCCGGTCCGGGACACTCTCGCGGAGATCTGGGCCGAGCGCGAACGACACCTGCGCGAACAGCCCATCGAGGTGACGCCGGGAGCCGCCGACGTGCTCGCGTCCCTGCGCGACCTCGGCGTTCGGATAATCTGCTACGGCGGCCGCACCCGCGAGCACACCTTCGACAAGTATCTTGGTGACCTTGCCGATCTGCTCGACGCCGACGTGCCCTATGTCGGCATCAACGAACACCGGCCGGGCGTGCGGCACATCGTTTGCGACGTGATCGGCTGTCAGTTCGACCAGGCCGTCTTCATCGACGACGTGAGCAGGGTGGCGCAGGCCGCGCGGGCGCTCGGCGTAGGCTTCATCGGCTTCCCCAGTAGTGCGGCGCACCAGCGGCAACGCCGGTTCATGACCGACCTCGGCGTGCGGCACATCGTCGGCTCGCTCCAGCAGGTCACCCCGGAACTGCTGGCTCGCGTCGACGCGGAACTCGCGACGTCGACGCACTGGTCCTAGCTCCTCGGGTAGGTTTTCGGGGCTCCTCTGGGTGGTTTTCCGCCGGACTTCAGCATGTCCGCAGGTCAGCGGTCTACACGGGGTCGAAAAACCCCTAGCTTGTCTGGAATGGCGGCGTGCACCCCGATCGCGGGACAGTTATCTCAGCGCAAGGCAAAGACCACGAAGCCCACCCACCTTGTGGAAAGTGCCTTGTGTGCACTCGGAGAGTGGGATTCAGCCGTTTTCCCCTGACGGCTGGAACCCACCTCCCAGCTTCCGCCATACGTTGTTTGGCGGCGCCGGGGGTTCCGGTGCTGGGCGAGCAGGGTCACTCGCCCAGCACCGCATCGTTGGCAGTCGTATCACTATAGCTTCAGTGGCAACAGCCACGAAAATCACCGATATGCCGTCAGGACGTGTCGAATGGCCCGGCCGCGCTGATGTCCGTGGTCGGACCACCGTCGACGACGAGCAGGTCGGCGCGGTGAGCGGGGGCAACAGTGCCTCGACGGAGCCGAGCTGATGCGGTTGCGGCGGGAGAACCGGCGGTTGAGTGAGGATGTGGAGTCCTCAAGCGTGCGACGGCTTTCTTCGCGAAGGAGACCCGGTGAACGTGTATCCGTTCATCGAGGCGGAGAGCGCCGGCAGTGGCAACGTCAAGCGTGCCTGCGAGCTGTTGATGGTCTCCCGAGCCGCCTACGACACCCATCGCACCGCCCGTCCCTGCGCTCGCCAGCGACCGGACGCCGACCTCACCGAGAAAATCATCCAGGTGCATGAGGAGTCCAAGGGCACGTATGGTGCGCCTCGGGTGCATGCCGAACTCCGCGCCCAGGGCCAGCGGCACTCCCGGAAAGGGATCGCCCGGCTGCTGCGGGCCGCTGGCCGGGCCGGCAGGACCCCGAAGGCCTCGCGGTCCCGCTGATCTCCACTCGATCTTGCGGGTGTCGCCCGCCGCGTCGCTGGCATGATCTCCGGGCCCAGGGTGTCTCCTTCGATGACGAGATCATTTGAGGCCTCGGCGTCAATTAAGTCGCCGGTATTAGTAAGTCGCTGGTATTAGATCCGAGGTTTTTCGCCTCTTGATTGGCGCCTTTCGTCGCTGTTACGCTGCCGTGGCTTGTGTATTAAATAAAATATACAACAAGTAAGAGAGTGAGTTGAACAGATGAGATCACAAGCTTCCTCAAAGGCGAGGTGGCACGCGCTCGTCCTGCTGCCCCTCGTTCTGTTGGGGCTGGCCGTATCCGCGCAGTCGGCACCGGCCGCGCCGGTCTCGAAAGTCGCGTCGGCCATCTCGCTCCCGAAGGACGAGAGCCCGCACCCCTCCACCCCGCAGGAATGGTGGTACTTCAACGGGCACGTCTCAGGTATTGACCCGTCGGGCAAGCTGCACCAGTATGGGGTCCTGCTGAGCTTCATCCGGCGGAACCCGGACAACACGGCGCCTGCCTCGGTGTTGTACGACAGCATCTTCGCCATCACCGACCTGACAAAGGGCACGTTCAGCAGCGACATGAACGAGTTCGCGACGGAGCCGGACAACGTGCTTCCCCAGGGTGGCTACAACGTCACCGTGAACCAGGACAACGCACGTGGCATCAACGGCCAGAACACACTCACCGCAACGATCCCCGACGGCAGCTACGGCATCAGCCTTCAGGCGAACCAGTACCAGCCCTTCGCGCTGCACGGCAATGGTGGAGTGATTCCGTACGGTCCGTTCGGATCGTCCTACTACTACTCGCAAACGAACCTGCAGACCTTTGGAACCCTCACCGACCACGGGGTTCCCATCCGGGTGACCGGTGTCTCGTGGATGGACCACCAGTGGGGCGCGTTCATCCCGGGTAGCCAGGGCGGCTGGACTTGGTTCAGTGTTCAGCTCGCCAATGGTACGCAGTACATGTTCTACTTCATCGTCGACGCGAACGGTAACCTGGCGCAGACGGTGGCCACGAGGATCAACCCGGGCGGCTCGACGGTGAACCTCGATCCCAGTCAGGTCAGTCTCACGCCGCTCGGCAAGTGGACAAGTCCGACGACCGGGTACACCTATACACAGAACTGGAAGGTATCCCTGCCGGGCGGCGCGTTCACGATCAACGCACTGCAACAGAACCAGGAGCCGACGATCCAGACTCCCGCTGGTGTCAGCGGCTTCTGGGAGGGTGACTCCTCCGTTACCGGCACCGTCGGTGGGGTTCCCGTCTTCGGTACGTCCTACGTCGAAATCACGCCCAACTTCACCATGCCGTGACGAGACACAGCTGAACCATCGGATATGGGCTGGCCGGGGAGTGATCGCCGGCCAGCCGTGCCGTTGGTCATCTCATATCTCCTCAGATGCCGACCACCCGGCGAAGCCACCGCACAACGGCTGCTCGCGCCGACTGCGAGATCGCCGCCTCCGGGGCGAGCACCTCGAAACCGTGGAAACCGCCCAGCCAGACGTGCAGTTCGGCGCTCCCGCCTGCTCGCCAGATCCGCGAGGCGTAGTCGAGTGCCTCGTCCCGGAAGGTCTCGGCCGAGCAGACGTTGATGAAGGTCGGCGGCAACCTGGACAGGTCGGCTGCCCGAGCAGGTGCTGCGTACGGCGAGACGTCCGGACCGCCCTGCGCGTCGCTGAGCAACGCTCGCCAGGCGATCCCGTTGTAGCTCGCGTCCCAGATGCCGAGGCCTGCCATCTGCCGCGCCGAGTAGCTGTTGTTGCGGTCGTCGAGCATCGGTGACCAGAGCGCCTGCGCGATGATCGGCGGGCCGCCGCGGTCCCGCGCGAGCAGCACCCTTGCCGCGGCAAGGCCGCCGCCCGCACTCGTACCCGAGACGACCAGCCGAGCGGGGTCGATGCCGAGCTCGTCGGCGCGTTCGCCCGTCCACAGCAGACCCGCGTAGCAGTCCTCGACCGGGGCGGGGTGCGGACTGTCCGGAGCCAGTCGGTACTCGACCGAGATCACCGCAATGCCGAGATCGGCTGCGACCTCAAGCACCCCGGCGAGACCCTGCCCCCGATTGGTGCCCATGATCATCCCGCCGCCATGAGCGAAGTAGATCGCTGCGACCGGAGTCTTCGCCTTGGTCGGCGAACAGATCAGCAGCGAGATCTCCGGTGCGCCGGCCGGGCCTGGCACTACCCGCTCGGACACCGTGAACACGCCGTCCAGGCTGAGTTCCTCGTTGGTCGGGCCTGTGTCCGGGGCCGGGGCCGCGCGCAGCATCGGCAACATGTCCTCGGTCAGCGTTGCGGGCATCCGCTCACGCATGACGTCGAGGGTGGCGGCGAGTTCGGGATCGAACGGCGGCGGAGTGCCCAACGCGTCCGATTCGGGGTCGGGCACTGTGGTCGTCGTCGCTCTCCTGGTCTGCTCAGGATTGGGTGGTGTGGGTATCGCCGAGTCGGCGGGCGAAGTCGGGCGGGATCACCAGATCATCGGGGGAGAGGTCGTGCACGTCGGAGTGGCCGAGTCCAAGTAGCGCGGAGTCGATGCCGCCACGCAGGATGTCCAGTACGTTCTCCACTCCCGCCTGGCCATTGGCGCCGAGGCCCCATAGGTAGGCGCGGCCGATCATGACCGCGTCGGCGCCCAGAGCGAGTGCCTTGACCACGTCGCTGCCCCGGCGAATGCCGCCGTCGAGGAGCACCTCGATCTGGTCGCCGACCGCTTCGGCGACGGCGGGCAACGTGCGGATGGTGGCAGGGGTCCCGTCGAGATTGTTGCCGCCGTGGTTGGACACCGAAATCGCGGTCACTCCCGCATCGATGGCCCGACGCGCGTCGTCGATCCGGGTGACGCCCTTGAGCAGGAATGGGCCGTCCCACTGCTCTCGGAGCCACCGGACCTCGTCCCACGTTGGCAGTTGGGTCTGCATCCATTCGCCGTAGGCGCCGAAGAAGGTCGGCGCCGGTTGTCCGGGCCCTGCCATGTTCGGCACGGTTAGGTCGGGAAGACGGCGATGCTTGATGAAGGTGCCCAGCCAACGCGGGTGGGTGAGAGCCTCGGGGGCGTAGCGCAGCATGGCCCTGAGATCGACCCGTTCCGGAATCGCCGGGCTGCCCCAGTCCCGTCCGTTGGAGAACGACCAGTCCAGGGTGACGATCAATCCGACGGCACCTGCGGTCTTCGCGCGGTCCATGCGCTCCAGCATCTGGTCCCTTGTCCCGGCCCAGTAGAGCTGGAACAAGGTTTGCGGATTGGCGGCGACTACGTCCTCGATTGGCTTGCTGGCAAAGGAACTCAGTCCCATTGCCGTGCCACGGGCGGCTGCGGCGCGTGCGACGGCGACTTCTCCATCGGGATGCACTGCCTGTACTCCGGTCGGTGAGATGATCACCGGCAGTGCGATCCGCTGGCCCAGCACCGTGGTCGACAGATCACGCCGCATCGAGAGCCCGGCGACGTGCGGTGCAAAGCCCAGTTCGCCGAAAGCGGCCATGTTGTCCGCCAACGTCAACCCGCACTCGGAACCCGCGATCAGTGCACCGTAGACCGATTTCGGCAGGCGTCGCTTCGCGCGGCGTTGGGCCTCGGCCACCGACTCGAACCAGGGATTTCCCATCAGTTGGCTACTTCCGTATCGGATCGTGGCGTTGGGCAGGAATCCACCGTGCGGCCGATCCGAAACGGCCGCCAGGAGACGACCGGCCGGATCGGCTCAATGGTGCCGGCGCCGGCGCAGCCGGCGAGGACGCCGGCCCCGTAGGCGATGTCGTCGGCGAGCTGACCGAGGACGAACCGGACGGGGTCCAGCGCGGGCCTGCGGACTGCCAGGGCGGTCAGTGGTGGTCCGAGCAGCAGCGATGCGGCCGCGGCTCTTCGACCCCATCGCAGGGCCGGGGATCCATTCCGGGCCAGCAGGACGGCGGCCAGTAGCGGCGCGGCGAACTGGGTGCCGTAGCGGCCGATCCCGAGCCAGGTTCGCCGGACCCCGGTCAGCATCGCGCCGGCGACCCCGGCGGTCGGCAGCTCGGCTTCGCGCAGGATCTGGTTCGTTGTCAGTACCGAAGCGGCGAAGCCCAGCGCTGCGACCGTTGGATGTCGGGTGAACAGGCCGGCGACGGTCAGTGTCGGCCAGGGGTGCAGAACCAGTGGGGCCATCGCGCCCGGATGGCGTTGTGCGAGCGGACCGGCCGACGTGCCGTAGCAGAACCGCCGGGTGATCAACGCGCGCCAGGTTCTCGGTTCGTGATGCCGGACCACCACATCGGGGTCGTAGCGGATCCGCCAACCCGCTTCGTGCAATCGCCAGACGAGGTCGACGTCCTCGCCATAGCGCAGGCCGGGG
Organism: Pseudonocardiaceae bacterium; assembly: GCA_036494465.1. Lineage (GTDB taxonomy): Bacteria > Actinomycetota > Actinomycetes > Mycobacteriales > Pseudonocardiaceae > CAJCJE01. The sequence goes on along the minus strand of DASXOJ010000044.1, from coordinate 29,314 downwards.
TCGAACACCCGGCCGTCGCGGGCAACGGCTCGCAATGCCGCCGTGCGGACGAGCAGCGCGGCGGTGGGTACGTACGCGACTCGGGTACCCGGCACGACCCTGGCCTCCCGCATGCCGAGGTCCAGGCTGCCGGATGTCGCCGCGTACCGGCCCGCCGACGTCGTCGAGGGCATCGCGGCGACCCGAGGGGCGACTGCTGCGACGAGCGGATCGGCGAAGTGACTGGCCAGACGCTCGATCCAGTCGGTCGACGCGACGCAGTCGCTGTCGAGAAAGGCGACGAACTCGGTGTTGATCCCGGTGAAGCCGGTGTCGCGGGCGGCGCCAGGACCACCGGTCGTCCGCCGATGCAGCCGCAGTGCCGAGTGCTCGGCCGCGACCTCGGCGACAGTGGACGGGTCACGGGATCCGTCATCGACGACCACAACGGGATACCGCTGCTTGAGGGAAGCAAGGCATTGCGCCAACATCGTTGGCCGGTCCTTGACCGGGGTGATCACGGTGATGTCAGGCGTGCCAACGGGTTCGGGAGGGCGGGGGTGGGCAAGTCCTGCGTCGGTGAGCCGGCGCGCGAGCGCACCGGCCGCGCTCGAACCCACCGGCCCGGCCTTGAGTTCCGCCCACGCCGCGCGCCCTGCCTCGGACAGCCGCAGGACACGCGCGGGGGAGCCACCGAAGAGCGTGGCCTCCGTCAGCTGCTTGGTGTCGGCGTCGACGGCAATGCGGAAGCCTGCGGGCAGGGGAGGGTATGCGTTCACAGGGCCAGTCCTCCATCGACCGGCACGATCGCGCCCGTCATCCCGCTGCTGCGGGGACCGGCGAGGAACACGAGCACTTCAGCGACTTCGTGAGGGGCGAGCAGTCGGTGCACGGGTTGCTGTGCGGCGAAGGCCTGTGCGTCGGGTAGGTCGTAGAGCCGGGCGCTCTCGGCCAGGATCGGGGTGTCGGTCGAGCCGGGACTGACGGCGTTCGCGGTCACTCCGGTGCCACCCAGTTCGCTGCCGAGCGCACGGACCAGCCCCGCGACTCCCGCTTTTGCCGCGCAGTAGGCGGCGAGCATCGGCAGGCCCCTGGTGGCGGCGGCCGACGCGACGGCGAGGAATCGGCCACTGCGCGGCTGCTCGCGTCGCAGCAGCGCGGGAATCGCGGCCCGAGCCAGTGAGAGCACGCCACCGAGATCGACGTCGAGCACCGCCTGCTGTCGCGCGAGCGGAACCTCCCACAGTGGTACGCCCCCGGCGACGACGCCCGCGCAGGCGATGGCGGCGTCCACGCCGCCCCAGCGTCGTTCGGCGGCCGCGATCGCCGACGTGATCGCGGCGGGATCGCGCACGTCGGCGACGAACGAGCGGACGCGATCCGACGATCCGGCGCGCCGGTTCGCCTCGGCGACGACCGCCGCCAGGTCAGCGGGAGAGCCAAGGCGGTAGGGCAGCGCCGGATCGTCGGCGGCCCGGTCGACGGCTAGGACGGCCCAGCCGGTCGCGGCAAGAGCGCACACGGTCGCGGCGCCGATGCCACGCGCCGCGCCGGTGACCACGGCGACCCGGCCGCCCTCGGCCATGTTCGGTTCACCTAGAGCCGCGGATGCCATGCGGCCACCTCACTGATCAGCTCGGCGGCGAGTTCATCGAGCAGGGCGGCACCCTCCTGCGCGGTCGCGCCGGTCGGGTCGCCAAGGATCCCGGACTCGCTGACCGCAGCCACTCCGCCGGCACGCAACCGCGGCCAGATCTGCGCGAGCGGGCGGGTATCGCCGGCTCGCGCCTCGCGCAGGTCCACTCGGCCGGGTGTCAACGCCAGCATCAGTGCTGTTTCCGGCCGGCCCGCATGCGGATCGCCCTGCCAACGGGGCATGAACAGCCACACCTCCCGGGATTCCTTCCGCAGCAGTCGAACCGCGCGATTGACCGGTTGGGTGTTGCCGCCGTGCGCCGACACGAGCACGATGTGCCCGAACGTCTCGGTGGCCGACCGCACCAGCTCGACAACCAGCAGCTCCAGCGCCGCCCGCCCGATCGACAGCGTCCCGGCGAAGCCGGCGTGCTCGCCGGCTGAACCGTAGGCGACCGCCGGAGCGATGAGCACGTCCTCCCTCGCGGCCGCGAGGCGCTGGCACAACGCGACGGCGATGTCGGTGTCGGTGGAGAGCGACAGATGTGGTCCGTGTTGCTCGGTCGACCCGAGCGGGACCGCCAACACGGCCCCCGCCCGCGCTCGTCGCCCGATCTCGGGCCAGGCCAGGTCAGCCAACCACCAACTCGGCACGGCGCTAGCCATGCTGGCCGAGCGGTACGAAACCGGCGAGCGGGTTCTCGTCACACGCCCGGTCGGGCGCACCGGGCGGCGTCGGGCCCCAGCCGATCGATACCGGCACCGGGCGTGCTTCGCGGCCGAGATGGGAATGGTCCAGGGCCGGCCGAGGCGCTGCTGTCCGATCCGCATCGGACAGCGCGGTCGTGCCGAAACCCTTGACACACTCGGGGTCCGGCCCATCGAGTGGCAGTCCGGTGAAGAACTTTGCCGCCATGCAGCCGCCCCGGCAGGACTCGAAGGCTGAACAGGACCGGCACGTCCCACCGGCCTGGGGCCGTCGCAGGCTCGCGAACAGCTCCGAATGCTGCCACACCTGCTGAAGGCCACCAGGCTCGCGCACGTTGCCGGCAAGGAAGTCCTGATGGATCGTGAACGGGCACGCGTACACATCGCCGACCGGGTCGATCAGGCAGACCACCCGGCCGGCACCACACAGGTTCAACCCCGGCAGGGCTTCGCCGTAAGCGGCGAGATGGAAGAACGAGTCACCGGTCAGCACCTGTTCGCCGTGCGCCCGCAGCCACTCGTACAGTTGCGCCTGGTCAGCGGGCCTCAGATGCAAGTCGTCCCACACGTCGGCACCCCGGCCGGACGGGCGCAGCCGGGTGACGCGCAACTGGGCGCCGAGCTCGTCGGCGATCTCCTTGAACCGGTCGAGCTGGCCGATGTTGTGACGGGTCAGCACCACGGAGAGCTTGAAGCCGCGCACTCCGGCATCGGTGAGATTGCGCATCGCTCGCATCGCCGTCGCGTACGAGCCCGCGCCCCGCACCGCGTCATTGACCGCGGCGTCCGCGCCGTCGAGGGAAACCTGGACATCGACGTAGTCACTGGCCGCCAGCCGCCGCGCCGCCGCGGGTGTGATCTTCACGCCGTTCGTGGAGAACTTCACGCCGACATGGTGCTCGGTCGCGTAGTCGATCAGTTCCCAGAAGTCCGGACGCACGGTCGGCTCGCCGCCGCCGATGTTGACGTAGAAGACCTGCATCCGCTCGAGTTCATCCAGCACCGCCTTGCATTCGGCAGTACTCAGCTCGGCTGGGTCCCGTCGACCCGAGCTGGACAGGCAGTGCACACAGGCGAGGTTGCATGCGTAGGTCAACTCCCACGTCAGGCAGATCGGCGCGGCCAGCCCGAATTGGAACTGCTCGACCAGTGACGTCACGGCCGCGTCCTTTCGCAGATCGTCGTGGACGCTGCCAGCGTCGTCAGAGCTGTGGTGTATCCCGGCAGTTCCTCGGCGTCGATTCCGGCCACCAGACAGGCGGTTCGGGCGCTCGGCTGTTCAGCGAGCGCGCGGAGCACCGCGAGCAGGGTCTTGTTCTTCACGAACGACAGCCGGCGGGTGCCGAAGTGGTAGAGCAACGCACCGAATTGTTCCGGCCGGATCGACACCTGAGGATGCAGCCGCCATGGGGCGTCCACATCGAACCGCGCTGTCAGTACACACCGCACATGCCGTCGATGGAGATCTCTTCGACCAGCACATCCTCGACGAGCACGTCCTGGACCGGTTCGGACAGTGCGGACGGATCTTCGGCCATGTCGACTCCTGTTGCTGCACCCTGTATCGAATATATAATATGTTAACGTCATCGTGTGTCGAAATCAATCGGTGGTCACCGGCGCGGAAGACCACCCGGCACCACCGCTCGTGAACTGGAACTGATCGCGCTGCGCTTGTTCGCCGAACACGGCTTTGCGGAGACCACCGTCGAGCAGATCGCCGCGGCGGCCGGAGTCAGCCGCCGGACCTTCTTCCGCTACTACGATTCCAAGACCGCCGTGCTCTGGTACGAGTTCGACCGCGAGATCGCCAGACTCCGGGCTGCGTTCGCCGAGGTCGCCGACGACATGCCGCTGATGGAAGCCATCCGTGCGGCCGTCGTCGGTGTGAACACCTATCGCGCCGAGGACGTGCCCGAACTGCGCGCCAGACTGAACCTGATCGGTTCCGTGGCGGCGCTGCAAGCCAGCGCCGCTCCGCACTACGACGCCTGGGAACGAGTCGTCGGCGAGTTCGCGGCTGCGCGACTCGACCAGCCAACGGATTCGCTCTATCCGCTGACCATCAGCCGAACGACGCTGGCCGCCTGCCGTGCCGCCTTCGACCACTGGGTCGCATCCGCCGATCACGACCTCACTACCCACCTCGACCTCGCGCTGCGCGCCCTGGGTACCGGCTTCGCCGAATAGGTGTCACGGCCGGGGTGCGCCGGAGGCGTCGAAGACGGCTTTCCGCGCGAGCAGTTCCGCCACCTGATCGGCGGTGAAGCCGGCTTCGGCCAACAGTTCGTGGGTATGTTCGCCGACGAACGGCGGCGGGCCTGCTATCCGGCCCGGCGTCTCCTCGAGGTCGAACAACAGCCCGAAGACGTCCATTCGGCCGACCGCGGCGTGCTCGTAGCTGGTCACCCAGCCCTTCTCCTGAAACTCCTTGGTGTCGAAGAGTTCGTGCACGAAGTCGGTCGAGCTGACCTCGCAGGGAATCTCGGCGGCGTCGAGGATCTTGAACCAGTCGACCGCGCAACGCTGCGCGAAGACCGCATCGAGTTCGGTGCGTAGGTCGGCGTCGTTGTCCCTGCGAGCACCGGGGGAGGCAAACCGGGGATCGGTGGCCAGTTCGGGCCGGCCAACGGCCTCGCACAGCATGGACCAGTCGGCATCGGTGAGGACGGCGATGCACAGCCAGCCTTCGGCGCTTCGGTAGAGGCCGTAGAGCGCGCTCCAGCCGTAGTGCATGGCGTCGAGGCTCGGCCGGTCGCCGGTGACCGCACCGTCCGGCGTCGACCACGCCATCGACGCGTTGAGCAGCTGCGCGTAGATGATCGAGGTGTCGATGAACTGGCCTTCGCCGGTGCGGTCGCGGTGGTAGAGCGCTTGCACCATGGCGATCGCGGACAGGTACCCGTTACCCGTGTCGCCCGCTGAATTCAGGCTCCAGATGGGCCGGCCACCGTGATCGAGGCCGCCGTCGAGCCATTCCGTGCCGGCCAGCGCCGCGCCGGTCTGGTCGTTGCCGGGCAGACCGTCCCGCTCACCGTGTTCGAAGCCACGGGTGTGGCAGTAGATGAGGTCGGGCTTGATCTTCCTGAGCGACTCGTAGTCGACGCCAAGGCGCACGGCGGCGTCGTAGCGCATGTTGTGCTGAACCACGTCGGCCGTGGCAAGGAGCCGGTGCAGCACGTCGAGTGCGGCCGGATCCTTGAGGTTCAGCGCGATGCTGCGCTTGCCGCGGTTGCAGGACATCGCGAGGTGCGTGGCGAACCAGTAACCGTCACGAGGATTGTTGACCTTGATGACATCGGCGCCGAGGTCGGCGAGAAGCTGGGTGCCGAACGGCCCGGCCACCGCGAGCCCGAGATCGAGCACTCGGATCCCGGAAAGCGGGCTCTGCGTCGCGCGAGGTTCCGGTGCCGCGGTCGCCTCGGCCGGGTCGGCCCGCCCGGCCTCGGCCCTGACCTCGGCGGAATGTTGTCCGAGCGCCGGAGCAGGCCCTCTCGGGACGGTGGGACAGGCCGACAACCGGTAGACGTCGCCGACCTGTCGGATCGGGCCAACCTCGGGGTCGTCCACCTCGACGACGCAACCGTCGGCGAGGAACGCGGGATCCAGCAAGGCCTCCTCCGGCGACCGGACGAGCTGCACCGGCACACCCACCTGCGCCGCTATCCGCACCCACTCCTCGGACGACAGCCCGGCTACCGCTTCGGTCAGTTGGCTGTTGTAGTGCTGCAGGATGACCATGTCCTCGGCCTCGACCCCGACCCGCATGATCGCGTCCTTGGGAGCGGAGACCTTCCAGTCGGTCGCGGCGACGGCATTGTCCTTGCTGGCCACCGCGGCGGCCGTGCCCAGGATGAAGCCGGGCAGCGGAACCCAGTGGTGGGTCCACCGGTCGTCGGCGGCGCGGAAGAACCCTTTCGGCGCACGCGGATCGATGACCCAGGACTGTAGTGCCGGCGCGTCGTGCTTCTCGATCCGTTGCCACGGGCCGATGGTGTTGGCCAGCACGCCCTGCACCAGGGAGGTCTGGACGAGTTGGCCGCGTCCGGTGCGCTCCCTGGCTCGCAGTGCGGCGCTGATCGCCAGGGTCGCGTTGTAGGCGGTGGCCATGCTCGGCCAGGCGACACCGCTGAACAGCGGACCGGTGCGCGCAGGGCCGACCCAGCAGTCCTGGTCCGGCGGTTCCAATCCGGGCAGCATGCCCTCTCCGCCGGAGATCCGCGAAATGGTGCCACCGGTGACGCCCCGCTGTTCCCAGAGCTGCCCGGTCCGGGCCGCGACGAGGCCGTCGTAAGCCGGCCGATCCGCTAGTTCGCCCGATGCGCCGTATCCGGTGATGGAGCAGTACACCAGGCGCGGGTTAATGGTGCGGAGATCCTCGTAGGAGATGCCGAGCCGTCCGGTGGTGCCGGGGGAGAAGCTCTCGACCAACACGTCGGCAGTGCTGACCAGGGCGCGGAACGTCCGCGCGTCCTCGGCGTTCTTGAGATTCAGCACGGCACTGCGTTTCCCCCGGCCCCAGACGCGGTAGCCGGACAATGCCCGGAACGGATCGCCCGCCGGTGGCTCGATCTTGGTGACTGCCGCGCCATGGTCGGCGAGCAGCATCGTGGCTATCGGGCCCGCTATGCCACTGGAGAGATCGAGTACCCGGACACCGTCCAGTACACCTGTCACAGGATTCTCCTCGTTGAGAGGTGTGTGTGCGTTCAACCACGCCACCGGCAGCCGCCACGACTGGCGCGTCGTCGCCTCTGAGCGGCACCTTGCCAGGGTTATAGTAGTTACTATAGCGTGGCTGTGTCCAACCCCACAGTCGCGGCGGGAGACAAGACATGACGATGACTGTCATGAAATATCGGCTGATCTCGGCCGATGACCATGTGGATCTGACCCACGATGCGATCAAGGCGAATCTGGCCTCGAAGTTCCATGCCGACTACGACGACGCGGTGGCCACCTTCCGGGCGTCGATGGTGAAGATGGTGTCGTCCTCGGCCAACCAGTTGTGGCGCAAGCAGCAGGGGCTGGAAGCGGGCGATGACGGCAACCTGCTCTCGGCGATGGCCGATCGGCACCACCCGGCCGCCGGCCGTCCCGGACACCGGGATGCGCACGAGCGGCTGAGGGACATGGACCAGGACGGAGTGGAGGCGTCGGTCACCTACTGCGAGGTGAGCGCGTTCCGCTACCTGTACATGCTCAAGGAGGGATCGCGAGAGGCCACCCGGGCCTTCAACCGGACCCTCACCGAATGGGCCTCGCCGGCCCCGGAACGGCTGCTCATCAACTACCAGATCCCGATTCACGACATCGACGCCGCGGTGGACGAGGTCCGCAGGGCTGCCGACGAGGGCTGCAAGTCGTTGCAGCTGCCGGTCTTCCCGGTCGAGGTCGGGCTGCCCGACTACTGGGACACGCGCTACGACCCGCTGTGGGCCGCCATCCAGGAGACGGGCCTGCCCATCTGCCTCCACATCGGACTGAACACCCAGCTCGACAACCTCGCCCGGCGCGACCCGACACCGCAGAAGGGGATCTTCGTGCCGATGGTCGCACTGTCCTCGGCCGAGGCACTGGGCATGTGGGTTCTCAGCGGGGTGCTTGCCCGCTTCCCCGAGTTGAAGGTCGTGTTCGTCGAGCCTGGTGTCGGCTGGGTCGCCTGGTGGCTCGCCCTTGTCGATGACATGACAACCCGGCAGGGCTACGAATACCCCGCGTTGTCCGAACTGCCCAGTCACTACTTCCGCAAGAACGTGAGCCTGACGTTCATCGACGAGGCCGATGTCCTCAAGCACGCCCGTGACCAGCTTGGCGTCGAGAACGTCATGTGGTCCTCGGACTACCCGCACCCCGTGTCGAGCTGGCCGAACTCGCAGGATGGCGCGCACAAGATGTTCGGCGACATCCCCGAACGCGAGCGCGATCTGATATTGAGCGGCAACGCCGCGCGAGTCTGGAACCTCTGAATCAGGAGGTCGGTCGCAATGGTTAATTCCGCGGTGTCCACTCGTTCACTGCTGGTGCGTGGCAAGCTGATGCGCACCGCGGAAAAACTGTACGCGGAGTACGGACTGGCGAGCGTGTCGGCTGCGCGGATCGGTGTTGCGGCGGGCCAGCGGAACAAGTCGGTGATCCAGTATCACTTCACCAACAGTGACGAACTGATCAAGGAAATCGTGACCGGACACATGGCCGCGATCGAAAAACGCCGGATGGCGATGGTCGCGGCGCTTGGTCCGGCCGGCGGTATCTCATTGGACGAGCGCACGGCATGTCTGATCATGCCGACCATCGAACATCATGTCGATCTGGGCGCGCCATCTTGGTACGCGCGATTTCTCGCCCAGATCTTCGTCGAGCCCGCGCTGCGGGAGTTCACTACGCAGGCGCATCTGAACACCCCCTCGGTTCGGCTGTTGAACGAGCGCGGTGCGCGTGAATGGCGAGCCGGTGAGCGTGAGATGATCCTCCGGCGAAGTGTCCTGCTGCGTCAACTGGCGGTGCACACGTGCGCTGAGCTGGAGTACGACCTGGCCGTTGGGCGCGTCGACGTCGTCGAGGCGGAGGCGTCCTGGCGCCGACTGGGTGAGGACTTGATCGCAACCGTCTGTGGACACAGTCCTTCTACGCTCTGAACCTGCTGACCGGAATCGGACGAGCCGAATTCCACACATTGGATATATATAATATTCAATATCGAATGTTGATGGACTCACAAGGAGCTGATCCGTGAGTGACGCCGGGAACGTCGTCGCCAATCACCGGATGGTCGAGGTCGGCGCGGCAGTGCCAGGCCTCGCGGGCTGTCGGGTCGCGGCGGACATCTTTGTGCCAGCGTCCGGCCCCCGCGAGCCCGTCGTGTTCTGCTGCCTGCCGGGCGGTGCCATGTCCCGCGGTTACTGGGACCTGCGCCCGACCGGCGACGACACATACAGCTTCGCGTTGTGGATGGCCGGCGCCGGGTTCCCGGTCATCTGCGTGGACCACCTCGGTACCGGCGGCTCCGTGCTGCCGGTGGGTGCGCAGGCCCCGTTGCTCGAACAGGTGGTCGCGGCGAACGACGCGGCGTTCCGGACGTTGTTGCACGAGCTCGGCGGCCATGATCCATTGCGTCAATGGCGAAGTGTGGGTGTCGGGCATTCGATGGGCGCGATGATGACGGTGCGTCAGCAGGCCGCGTACACCACCTATGACGCGGTGGCCCTGCTGGGTTTCGGCCTCGACGGACTGCCGTCGGCGCTCTCACCTGAGGTACTGGCGGCTTGCGCCGACGGTATACCGGACGACGAGCACCTCGCCGAATTGGCGCTGGGCATGTTCGGTGCCGCGTACCCGGGGCGCTCACGCGAGCCGACCGCCGGTGCGACCCTGCACGGCGGCAGTTCGGCGGCCGTCAAAGGGGCGCTCGCCGCGGCCAGAACCGTGTTGCTCGGCGCGGGCGGGCTGCTGTCCATGCTTCCCGGCAACGTGGCCGTCGACGCCGTCAGGTTGCGTGTCCCGGTGCTCGTCATGAACGGCGAGCGCGACTCGCTGATCGACGGCCGGCAGACACAAGCTCGGCAGTACCACCATGCGCCCAGCTTCGCCACCCATGTGCTGCCGGACATGGGGCACAACCAGAACGTCGCTCCCACCCGCCACGAGCTGTGGGATGAGCTTAGGCGGTGGGCCGAATCCGCTGTCGCGGGCTAGCGACAGCTTGCCTTTCCAACATTCCGTACAAGTCAACAAGCATGGAGGCAACGGTGCCTGATATCAGTCGGCGGCGATTCCTGGGTGGCGTGGCGGCGACGACGGCCGTCGGTCTCGCGGCGACAGCGGGAATTTCCCGCATGGCGGACGCGACGACAACGCCGGCGACGAAGGGGGCACCCGCCCGAATGTCGGTGATCAATGAGCGGCGCCGCGTTGTGATCATCGGATCGGGGTTCGGCGGTGCCGTGACGGCGCTGCGGCTCGCACAGGCCGGGGTCCAGGTCCTGTTGCTCGAACGGGGCATCCGCTGGCCCACCGGCCCCAATGCCGACACCTTCGCCCGAATGTTCTCGCCGGACCAGCGCTGCGCATGGCTGTCGATATCGCCGACGCTGACCGCGATACCGCCCGCCGTGTTCCTGCCCTACACCGGCGTGATCGACCGGGTGAAGGGCAACGGGGTGGATATTCTCTGCGGAGCGGGTTACGGCGGCGGCTCGCTGGTCTACCACGGGATGACCCTGCAGCCGACCGAGCCGCTGTTCGCCGAGGTGCTGCCACAACTGGACTACGGGGAACTGGCCACGACGTACTACCCGCGGGTCGCCAGCATGCTCGGCATCGCGACGATTCCGGATGATGTCCTGAACAGCCCGCAGTACCTGTCCAACCAGCTGTTCATCAAGAAGATCAAGGCAGCGGGGATGACCCCGTCGAAGATTCCCATGCCGATCGACTGGGACTATGCCCGCGCGGAGCTGCGCGGCGACATGAAGCCCTCCTACACCACCGGTGATGTCATCTACGGCGTCAACAACGGTGGCAAGCATTCGCTGGATGTGACGTATCTGGCCGCGGCCGAGGCCACCGGGCTCGTCGAGGTGGCGACCTTGCACGTTGCCGAGCAGATCGCCCGCAACGCGCAGGGCAAATGGGTGGTGTCGGCCAACCAGATAGACACCGGCGGCAACACCGTCGCGCAGAAGGTCATCACCGCGGACGCGGTGTTCATGGGTGCGGGCGTGGCCGGCACGACGCGGCTGCTGATGCGGGCCCAGGCCAAGGGCACGATCACGGACCTGCCCGAGGGCCTCGGCACCCAGATGGGTACCAACGGCGACCGCATCTTCTCCTGGTCGGGCATGTCGGAGAACTCGGGAGCCCTGCAAGGCGGGCCGGCCTGCATCGGTGTGAAGGAATGGGACAACCCGAGCTCGGCGGTCACCGTCGTGCACGGGCCGATTCCGATTCCGATCGATGCTCAGCTGATGTCCATCATCGGCTACGGGATCACCCCGGTGCGCGGGTCGTTCGCCTACAACAGCACGACCGACGACGTCGTGCTCACCTACCCGCACGACACCGAGACCGACCTCAACAACGCCATCAAGGCCACGATCAACAAGATCATCGGGTTGGACGGCACGCTGACCGACACTACCGACTCCGACGCGACCACGTTCCATGCCCTCGGCGGTGCGCCGCTGGGTTCGGTGTGTGACCAGTACGGGCGGGTGCAGGGGCAGCGGGGACTGTACGTGATGGACGGTTCGCTGATTCCCGGCTCGACCGGCGCCTGCAACCCGTCGATGACCATCGCCGCGCTGGCCGAGCGCAACCTGGATACCATCGTGCGAACCGACCTCGGGAAGGTCTTCTGATTGCCTCATAGTAGGTGCTATAACTGGCGTGTCCAGGCACGTCCGGGTACCGGAGTTCCGGCCGCTGAGAGGGTTCGACGATGAATTCCGCGTTGCCGTCCACCGATTCGGAAGTCGAATACTTCTGGAAGGGTGTTGCCAAAGACGAACTGCTGCTTCGGCGGTGCGTCACGTGCAAGGTCACCCAACATCCCGCGCAGGCAACGGCCATCTGCCCGATCTGCCACGGTGCCGAGTTCGAGCAGTTTCCCGCGAGCGGACGCGGCACGGTGTACACCTGGATCAAGTCGGTCCACCCCACCAGACCGGATGACGCCCCTCGCATCATCGCCGTGATCGAACTGGAGGAGGGGGTCCGGCTGGTGTCCAATGTGATCGATGCCGATGCTGAGACGATGCGCAACGACCTGCCGGTGACGATGTGTTTCGTCGATCAGGGCGGCGTGAAACTGCCGGTGTTCCGTCCGGTGCGCGGAGAGGTCGGATAATCATGGCAAGTGCACGCGAAGCCGTCATCGCGGGGATCGGCCAGACCGAGTTCTCCAAGAACTCCGGGCGCACCACCATGCAACTGGCCGCGGAGGCCTCGATCGCCGCGATCAGGGACGCTCGGCTGTCCCCGGCGGACATCGACGGAATGGTCACGTTCACGATCGACGAGAACGACGAGCTGTCCTTGATGCGTAACATCGGCGCGAAGGACCTCCGGTTCACCGCGCGAACTCCGGGCGGGGGAGGTCTGTCCGCTGCCACGGTCCAGTTGGCGGCAGCGGCGGTCACCTCCGGTGCGGCCAGCGCGGTGCTGATCTACCGAGCGTTCAACGAGCGGTCCGGCAAACGCTTCGGACAGCCGATGCCCCGGAGCGAGCAGCCTCGCGCGCCCATACCGGCGAAGATGAGCTGGGTGCTCCCCTACGGTGCGGATACGCCGGCCAAGTTCTACTCGCTGTGGTACCAGCGCTACATGTACGCCTACGGGGTCGAGAACGCCGACTTCGGCCGCTATTCGGTCGTTGCCCGCAAGCACGCCGCGACCAACCCCAATGCCTGGTTCTATCAGCGACCGATCACCCTGGAAGATCACCAGAACTCACGGTGGATCGTGGAGCCGGTGCTCCGGCTGCTCGACTGCTGTCAGGAGAGCGACGGCGGAGTCGCCTTCGTGGTGACCACGGCCGAGCGGGCGCGCGATCTGGGGCGGCCGTTGGTCCGGGTGATCGCCGCGGACCAGTCGCATCAGGCCGGTAGCGACGAGCTGCTCGACTACTACCAGGGCGACCGGGCCACTTTTCCCGAGGCGGACGAGCTGAGCCGGGGCCTGTACGGCAAGACCGGCCTGCGCCCCGCTGACATCGATGTCGCTCTAATCTACGAGAACTTCAGCCCGGTGGTCTTCATGCAACTGGAGTCGTTCGGTTTCTGTGGGCGTGGCGAGGCCAAGGACTTCATCGCCGATGGCAACATCGAACTCGGTGGGACGATCCCGGTCAACACCAACGGCGGCCTCCTCGGTGAGGGTTACATCCACGGACTGAACAACATCCTGGAGGGCGTCCGCCAGATCCGCGGCGAAGCGCCCAACCAGGTCGAGGATGTCGAGAACGTCCTTGTCTCAGCCGGCCGCAGCGGCCTGATTCTCAGCAAGGGCTGACCAATGTCAATTACCGGTGGCCGCCGACGACGGGCGGTAGAAGACGGTCAGCTGGGCGATGGCGGCGGCGAGCCCGCCGACAACCGCGATGAGGAAGCCGGCCAGTCCGGAGAAGGTGTGGGTCAGACCGAGCACACTGTCCAGTGAGTACGAGCCGGCGCCGGTGGTGGCGACGGCCGCCGCGATCGTCGCCAGGATGAGGTTGTACTCCCAGCCGGAGCGCACGCTGAAGAAACCGTTGGCGCGGTGCACGGTCCACGCGGCGACCAGCATCAGGGCGACGAAGGCCGCACCGGCCAGCGCGGTGAGCAGGCCCACGGCGAGAAGCAGGCCCGCGCCGACCTCGGTGGTCGCCGCAGCAAGGGCGTGCACGCGGCCGGGCCGCATGCCCATGCTGTCGAACCACCGTCCGGTACCGGCGATCCGGCCCCCCGAGAAGAACTTCTGATACCCGTGGGCGGCCAGAGTCAGCCCAGCGACGACGCGCAGGATCAACAGGCCAGCGTCAACTCCGTGAATCTGGAACACGATGCGGACCACCTCATTTCGACAATGCCGGAAACTATCCTGGTGGACGCCTTTTTTAAGGCGATATTCTGACGAATAGATGTTCAAGAAGCGCCTGCGTGGCAAGGACAAGCGCCTCGCACGTGCGCATCGGAGATCGCCATCGTAGGATGCCTTTGGGTATTGAGGCGTTATTGTCACTCGGGTGAATGTCGTAGATACTGGACTGTAGTAGCCGCCGCCAGGAGGATCAATGACGATCGATCAATTTGGATCCGAGCCGCGCCTGCTGATCGGGGGAGATCTGCGGAAGGCGGTCGGTGGCAGGGAATTCACGGTGCTCAATCCGGCGACCGAAGAGGTCGTCGGCGCGGTTGCCGATGGCACGGCGGAAGACATGGATGCGGCGATCGCGGCGGCGCGGCGGGCCTTCGACGACACCGGGTGGGCGAGCGATCGGGACCTGCGCAAGCAGGTGTTGGCGCAACTGCGGGACGCGATTGCCGCGGATCTCGATACGTGGCGCGCGGAACTGGTCGCGGAGTCCGGCTGCCCGGTGGCGCTGACGTACTCGGCGCAGCTGGATGGTCCGGCCCGCGACAACTTCGACTGGGCGATCGGCATGATCGACTCCTTCGGGTGGGAACGTGAGGCGGGTGTCGTCGAAAACTCCGGTTCGGCGAGCCGGGCGATGGTGGTCAAGGAGGCGCTGGGGGTCGTCGGTGCGATCGTGCCGTGGAACTTTCCGGTCGAGGTGACGTTGACGAAGATCGTCTCCGCGCTGGCGGCAGGGAACACGGTCGTGCTCAAGCCCGCGCCGGACACCCCGCTCAACGCGACCAGACTGGGACGGCTGGTCGCCGAGCACACCGACATGCCGCCCGGCGTGTTCAACGTGGTGCCGTCCTCCGACCACCTCCTGGGCGAGGTGCTGACGACCGACCGGCGGGTGGATGCGATCTCCTTCACCGGCTCGACGGCCACCGGGCGTCGTATCATGGGTGCGGCCGCGCCAACGCTCAAGCGGCTCTTCCTTGAGCTGGGCGGTAAGTCCGCGCACATCATGCTCGACGACGCGGCGCTGCCGGACGTCGTCAGGGCGATCACCACGCTGTGCGTGCACGCGGGTCAGGGCTGCGCCATGAACACCCGGCTGTTGCTGCCCCGCTCCCACTACGCCGACGGCGTCGACATGCTCACCCACGCCTTCGCTCATTTCCCGTACGGAGATCCGACGGATCCGAACGTGTACATGGGACCGGTGATCTCCGAGCGCCAGCGGCAGCGCGTGCTGGGCTATGTCGCGAAAGGGGTTGCG
Source organism: Pseudonocardiaceae bacterium (assembly GCA_036494465.1). GTDB lineage: Bacteria > Actinomycetota > Actinomycetes > Mycobacteriales > Pseudonocardiaceae > CAJCJE01. Next base: position 14,157 of record DASXOJ010000044.1, on the reverse strand, counting down.
GAAGGCGCACGGCTGGCCACCGGCGGCGGGATTCCCGACCACCTGCCCACGGGCTTCTTCTTACAGCCGACGCTGTTCGTCGACGTCGACAATTCCTCGACGATCGCCCAGCAGGAGATCTTCGGTCCGGTGCTGTGCGTGATCCCCTACGACAGTGAGGAGGACGCGGTGCGCATCGCCAACGATTCCGACTACGGCCTTTCCGGCGCGGTGTCCTCGGCATCGCCCGAGCGGGCGCTCGCGGTGGCGCGGCGCATTCGGACCGGAACGATCTCGGTCAACAACGGCACGTATTTCCGGCGTGATCTGCCCTTCGGTGGCTACAAGGCCAGCGGGATCGGCCGGCAGACCGGCCGCGAGGGATTCGAAGGGCTTCTCGAAACGAAGACGATTGGACTGCCGGTATGACCACGAAGGAGTCCAGCGGTGCCGCTGGAGTGTGCCCGGTGACGTTCGTCGACAGGGTCGATGGCGTCGATGGCGTCGACGCGGCCAAGCCGGTGATCGGGTTGGACCTGCGCGACCCCGATTTCGCCAAGCACAACTACGATATCTACGACGAGCTACGGGACAGTTGCCCGGTGGCCTGGTCGACCGAGGGCGACGGATTCTGGTTCCTGACCGCCTACGCTCCCGTCTACGACGCGACCAAGAACGATGACACGTTCATCTCCTCCGAAGGCGCCGGGATCGACAAGCGTCCCGAGGGCACCGGCGACACCATGGCCATCCCGATCGAGACCGATCCGCCGGACACGGTGCTATATCGCAAGATCACCATCGGCAAGTTCTCGCCGAAGAACGCGGCGGTGCTCGAACCCGAGATCCGCCGGATGGCCAATGAGCTGATCGACGAGTTCATCGAGTCCGGCGAGGGTGACCTCGTCAAGCAGTTGAGCACACCGCTCCCGGCCAGGACGATCATGCGCATGCTCGGCATGGACGAGTCGCGCTGGCCGGAATGGGTGTCCTGGATACACACCTTCGTCCATGGCCAGGGCCCGGCCAAGATGCAGGCGATGCAGCAGCTGCTGGTGGAGATCACCACCGAGATCCGCACCCGCCAGCATGCAGGCGAGGCAGGTGATGACCTGCTGGCCGCGATCATGACCGGCCGGATACATGACCGTCCGCTGTCCGAGTCCGAACAGTTGCGATACGTGCTGCTGATGCTGCTGGGCGGCATGGACACCACGAGCGGCCTGACCGGGAACAGCCTCGAACGTATCGCGACGGACCCGGACCTGCGGCGGAAGCTGGTCCAACGGCGCGACCTGCTCCGGCCGGCCACCGAGGAGTTCCTCCGCCACGGCACACCGACCCAGGGACTGGGCAGGATGGTGTCCAAAGATGTGGAGTTCTACGGCCAGCGAATGAAGGCCGGCGACCGGGTGATGCTGATGTGGGCCGCGGCGAACCGGGATCCGGCCGAGTTCCCGGACCCCGACCGGATCGACATCGAGCGTCATCCCAATCGTCACATGGCCTTCGGTGTCGGACTGCACCGCTGCCTCGGCTCGAACCTGGCACGAACGATGTTCCAGGTGATGATCGACGAGATCCTCAACCGGTTGCCGGATTTCGAACTCACCATCGACGCGGTACCGCGATTCGACAACGCCGGGAACGTCTATGCCCCGACGGCGTTTCCGGTGCGGTTCACGCCAGGAGACCGGATGTATCCGCCGTCGTCGGAATGATCGAGCAGGACCTGTTCATAAGGAAGGGAGGCAGGCCATGCGCGTGCACGTGCAGCCGGACCAGTGCGCCGGGCACACCCTGTGCAATCTCGCGGCGCCCGAAATATTCGGCCTTGACGACGAAGGACACGTGTTGCTGTTGGTCGAGGGGGAGTTGCCGGCCGATCTCGAGTCCGCCGCCCGCGCCGCGGTCGCCACGTGTCCGGAACGTGCGCTGGTGATCGACGAATAGCACCCGTCGGCCGACCGGCCGAGGGGATCGTTGGTGCGAGAAGGGAAGGTCAATGAGTGGTCGAGTGGAGGGCAAGGTCGCCCTCATCACCGGCGCGGGCCGGGGCCAGGGGCGCAGCCACGCCGTGCGTCTTGCCGGCGAGGGTGCCGACATCATCGCGATCGACGCGTGCACCTCGTACGAGACGATCAGCTATCCGATGTCCAGCAAGGAAGATCTCGACGAGACCGGGCGCTTGGTCGAAGCACTGGGCAGGCGCGTGGTGACCATCCAGGCCGACGTCCGCGACCTGCCCGGACTGCAGGATGCGGTGCTGACGGCCCTGGCGCAGTTGGAGAAGATCGACATCGTCTGCGCCAACGCCGGTGTGGTCGCGATGGCACCTGAGCAGACCGTCGCACACTGGGTCGACGTCACCAACATCAACCTGACCGGCGTGCTCAACACGGTCAACGCCGTGCTGCCACACCTGAAGACCGGTGCGTCGATCATCGTCACAGGTTCGGTGGCGGCGCTGATGACGGAGAGCCCCACGAGTAATGCCGGCGGGCTGGCCTACAGCCATGCCAAACGAGCCCTTGTCTCGATGGTGAAATCACTCGGGAAAGCTCTTGCGCCGGAGATGATTCGGATCAACGGAATCCATCCGACGAACGTCGACACGGACATGCTTCAGCACGAAGCCATGTACCGCGCGTTCCGGCCCGATCTGGACAGCCCGACCCGGGAGGACGCCGCGCCGTCCTTCGCCACCTTGCAGTCGATGCCGGTGCCGTGGGTGGAGCCGCTGGACATCAGCAACGCCGTGCTGTTCCTGGCCTCCGACGAGGCGCGTTACGTCACCGGCCAGTTCCTCGGGGTCGATGCCGGGGCGCTGCTCAAGCTTTGAGATCGAGTCACGGCTAGTCAAGGAGAGTTCAGATGTTGCCCGATGACGCCAAGATTGTTTCCGTGGACGACCATGTGATCGAACATGCCCGGGTCTGGCTGGATCGGTTGCCGGCCAGGGACGCCGAGCGGGCACCGCACATCGTCCGGCTGCCCGACGGCAACGACACCTGGATCTATGAGGGCCGGCAGTCCGGGAACTTCGCCATCAACGCGGTCGCCGGCAAGCACCCCCGTGACTTCGGGATGGACCCGCGCAGTTTCGAGGACATGCGGCTGGGCTGTCACAGCGTTGAAGAACGGATCAAGGACATGGATGTCGAGGGCGTGTGGGCGCAGTTGTGCTTCCCGAACTTCGGCGGCTTCGCGGGCAGCACCTTCTATGCGGCGAAGGACAAGGAGTTCGCGAAGGTCTGCATCAGGGCCTACAACGACTTCATCATCGACGAGTGGTGCGCCTACGCCCCGGACCGGCAGATCCCGATGGCGATGGTCCCGTTCTGGGACGTCGAGGCGTCAGTGGCCGAAGTGGAGCGGACCGTCGCCAAGGGTGCCAAGTCGATCACGTTCGTGGAGGCTCCGCACAAGATCGGCCTGCCCTCCTACCACACCGGTCACTGGGATCCACTGCTGCGGGTGTGTGAAGAGGCCGATGTCCCGCTGTCGCTGCACTTTGGTTCCGGCGGCATGCCGCTCGGCCTCGCCGAGGACGGCGACCTGTTCATCGGTATCGCGTTGTTCGGCATCAACTCGATGATGGCAACGGTCGACATGCTCATGTCGGACATGTTCTACAAGTTCCCGAACCTCAAGGTCGCGTTGTCCGAGGGTGGCATCGGTTGGATGCCGTACCTGCTAGAGCGGATCGACTACTCATGGGGCCGACAGAAGTACTGGTGCGACATCAACAAGGACAAGCTGCCGTCGGAACTGTTTCGTGAGCACATCTACGGCTGCTTCATCTCCGACCAGTCGGGTATCGAGCAGCGGCACCGGATCGGCGTGGACAACATCATGTTCGAGAGCGACTACCCGCATTCGGACTGCAACTGGCCGCATACCCGCAAACTGCTCGCCGAGGCACTGGCCGACGTACCGGACGAGGAGGCGCGCAAGATCGCCGAACTCAATGCCCGCGAGCTCTACAACTTCCCGGCATGACGAGCTCTTCGGTGCGGGTCGGCTTCGTCGGGCTCGGCGACCAGGGCGGGCCGATGGCGCGGAGGGTGATCGACGCGGGCCTGTCCACGACATTGTGGGCCCGGCGGCCCGAATCGCTCGAACCGTTCCTCGGCACGACCGCGGCCATGGCGGGCTCGCGCCGTGTGCTCGGCGCCAGCTCGGATGTCGTGGCCACCTGTGTCTTCGACGCCGACGGCACTCGGGAGATCCTGTTCGGTGCGGACGGGATTCTCGCCGGCATGTCGCCCGGCGGGATCGTTGCCGTGCACAGCACTGTCGCGCCGGAGGAGATCGTCGACATCGCGCGCGGCGCCGGCGAGTTCGGCATCACGGTGGTCGACGCGCCGGTCAGCGGCGGCGGTGCGCGTGCGGCCGAAGGCAAGCTGGTCGTCATGGCCGGGGGTGACCCCTCGGCGTACGAAAGGTGTCTTCCGATGTTCGCCGCGTATGCCGACCAGATCTTCCAAGTCGGTGATGTCGGTGCGGGCCAGCGAGCGAAGCTGATCAACAACGCGTTGATGACCGCGCAGCTGGGGCTGGTGGCTGATGCCTTCGAGTTCGGCCGGGAGTTGGGCCTGGACCTCGAAGGACTCACCAAAGTACTGCGGCAGGGCAGTGGTCGCAGTTATGCGCTGGAGGTGATCGTGCGCAGCGGGTCGTTCGAGGCGTTGGCCCGCAGTCAGGCCGGGCGCACGCTGGGCAAGGACGTGCGTCTGCTCAGCGTCACAACGGCCGGGCAGGTCGGCGAGGCGCAGCGGCCGCTGCTGGCAGCAGCGGCCACGGCAGTCGGCATGATGGAAAGCCGGTCGACCGAACGGTCCTGATTGGACTGTTGCACAGCAAAATATCAAATATATGATAACCTGCCTGAACCCAGGTCGGCGCGTCAAAGTCGACATCCGGAGGACGCTGTGCCAGCGAAACCAATGTCAGGCGTGCGGATCGTCGAGGTCGCCCAGTTCACCTATGTACCGGCTGCCGGCGCGGTGCTGGCCGACTGGGGCGCCGAGGTGATCAAGGTGGAGCACGCGGTCAGCGGTGACGCGCAACGCGGTTTCGCCTACCTCGGCAATGTGGCAGCCGGCGGGAACTTCGCGCCGCTGATGGAACATCCCAATCGTGGCAAGCGCAGTATCGGCCTCGCCCTGGAGAATGCCGAAGCACTGGCCGTGTTGCACGACATCGTTCGACACAGCGACGTGTTCGTCACGAACTTCCTGCCGGACGCACGGGCACGGCTGCACATCGATGTCGACGATATCCGCGCGATCAATCCCGACATCATCTACGTGCGCGGCTCCGCGCTCGGCGTCCGTGGGCCAGAGGCCGACAAGGGCGGCTACGACCAGGCTACCTTCTGGTGCCGGGGCGGCAGCGCGGCCGGCATCGTGCCCTCCGATGTCGACGGTGTGCTGGGCATGCCCGGCCCCGCCTATGGCGACTCGATCGGTGGCATGACCATCGCGGGCGGGATCGCGGCAGCCCTCTACGCGCGACAGCAGACCGGTGAGCCATCCATTGTGGATGTCTCATTGCTCGCGGTCGGCGCCTGGGCCAACGGGCTGGCCGTCGACCTGTCCCTGTTGACCGGCAATGCCTGGCAGGCGCCTCCGTTGACCACGACCGGCGTGCCGACCAATCCGCTCGTCGGCCAGTACCGCACCGCCGACAGCCGGTTCGTCTGCCTGAGCATGTTGCAGCCCGGCCGCTACTGGCAGGATTTCTGTGACCATATCGACCTTCCCGATCTCGCTCGCGACGAGCGGTTCGACACGACCGAGAAGCTGATGGCGAACACCGCGCAGGCCCAGCCCATCATCGCCAAGGCGATCGGCGAACGGACGCTGCGCCACTGGATCGAGCGGTTCGCCACCCTGGCCGGTCAGTGGGCCGCGGTCCAGGACAGCGTCGAGGTCGGCCAGGACGAGCAGTTGCGGGCCAACGGAATGATCGCCGAGCTGGTCGACGTCGACGGCGTGCGGCGCGAAATGGTCACCGCCCCCGTCCAGTTCGACGAGACGCCGGCGACCCTGCGCAGGGCGCCACAGTTCGCCGAGCACACCGACGAGCTGCTGCGCGAACTCGGTCGCGACGACGAGGCGATCCTGGCGCTCAAGCTCAACGGTGCGGTGACCTGAACTATGTCGCCTCGATTTCCGTTGCCCGAGCTCACCCTGCGCAACAGGTTCTTCTGGACCTCGGGCGCGGACGGTGTGCTGCGCCTGAACCATTGCGGCGACTGCGACTCCCTGCTGTACCCGCCGACACCGACCTGCCGCTACTGCCGCTCCGCCGATGTCGGCATCGCCGAGGTATCCGGTCACGGCGTCGTGGTCGGGCTCAGCGTGAACCATCAGCAGTGGTCGCCGAACGCGCGACCACCCTACGTACTCGCCCAGGTCGCACTCGACGAGGACCAGCGCATCCGGCTCAGCACCACGATCGTCGGCTGCGCCCCTGACGACGCTTTCATCGGCATGCGGGTCGCGGTGCGATTCGAGCACACCGAGGATGTCTGGATTCCGACCTTCGCCCCGGTCTCCGATGCGGAGCCTGCCGAGCTGCCGCCGCCCGACGAGGACCCGGAAGCGGTGCGGACCTGGGCGCGACCCGCCGTTCGCGCGGACCGTTACGAGCACGAGTCGGCGATCACCGGTATCGGCGCGAGCCGGCTTGGCCGGCGATTGATGGTCGACCCGCTCGCACTGACGGTGCAGGCGTGCCGAGAAGCCGTCGCGGACGCAGGCCTGCGCTTCGAGGACATCGATGGCATCTCGACCTATCCCGGCGGCAACGCGCCCGGCGGCTTCGCCGAAGGCGGCGTCACCGCGGTGGAGGACGCGCTGCGGCTGCGCCCGGTCTGGTACAACGGCGGGTCCGAACTGCCCGGTCCCGGTGGCTCGTTGGTCGCAGCGATGCTGGCCGTCGCGGCGGGATTGTGCCGGCACGTCCTGTGCTATCGGACGGTCTGGCAGTCGACCTACGCCGAGCTGCTGCGTACCCACCAGGAGAGTGAGCAGGCCGGCCGGATCGGCGGCCCGATGGCCTACACCATGCCGATGGGTATGTTGTCGGTGGCGAACCTCTTGGCCACCAACGCATCGCACTACATGCACCGATACGGAGTGACGCGGGAGACGCTGGGCTGGATTGCGCTGAACGCGCGCGCGAACGCCGCGCTGCACCCCACCGCGATCTACCGCACCCCGCTGACGATGGACGACTATCTCGACGCGAGGCTGGTCAGCACCCCGTTCGGGCTCTACGACTGCGACGTGCCCTGCGACGGGGCGATCGCGGTGATCGTCTCCGCCGCCGACGCCGCTACGGACCTGGCGAGCACGCCGGTCTGGATCGACGCGGTAGGCACCCAGATTTCCGAGCGGCTGGCCTGGGACCAGAGCACGCTCACCCACGAGCCGCAAGTGCTCGGCTCGGCGGCGCACCTGTGGTCGCGCAGCGCGTACCGGCCATCGGATGTCGACTTCGCCGAGCTCTACGACGGTTTCTCCTTCAACTGTCTGTCCTGGTTGGAGGGACTGGGTTTCTGCGGGATCGGCGAGGCAAAGGACTTCCTCGACGGCGGGAAACGCATCGCGCTCGGCGGTGAGCTGCCCATCAACACCAACGGTGGCCAGCTATCGCACGGTCGGACACACGGGTTCGGGCTGTTGCACGAGGCCGTTGTGCAGTTGCGTGGCGCCGGGGGTGCACGGCAGGTCGCCGATGCGCACGTCGGTGTGGTGTCCAGCGGCGGGCTCACGCCGTCGGCCTGCATGGTGTTGACGAACCAGCGGTGAATCCGTAGGCGATGGGAAAGAGGTACTCGGTGACCGACGTCAAGGTGGGGATGCGGCTCTTCAGCTCGGTGGGCGCCGAGGTCGTCGTCGTGCGGGTCCCGTCGAGCCCGGTCGAGCTCAGTTGCGGTGGTCGGCCGATGACGACCGAGAGCGCGGCAACCGACCCGGGCGACGAGCAGGAACCGAACACTGGCATACAACTCGGCAAGCGCTATGTCGATGCCGAGTCCGGCATCGAACTGCTCTGCACCAAATCCGGCCCCGGCGAGCTGGCCGCAGACGGCAGGCCGCTCACGGTCAAGGCGGCCCATGCGCTGCCGGCGTCGGACTGAAGGGCAGTTGCCGTGAACCTACTGACCCTGCTCGACATGGCCGCGAGCGGCCTGCCGGATCGCGTCGCGCTCGGTCGCCGGACCACCGGCACCACATACTCGGGACTGCTGGGCCGGGCCCGGTCCGGCGCGGCCGTGCTGCGTGAGCGCAACGCCGAGGAGTTGGTGTATCTCGGCTCGAACGGGCCGGCCTTTCCGGTGGCGCTGTTCGCGGCGGCCTGGGCCGGAGTGTCGTTCGTGCCGTTGAACTACCGGCTCAGCGAGGAGAAGCTGCTGGCGCTGTTGGCCAAGCACCCCAAGGCGCTGGTGATCACCAACGGCGCGCCGCCTGCCGGGCAGGACGCCATCAGCACGGCCGACTGGCTGGCCGGCACAGAGGAGCAGGCTCAGGAGACCGCGCCGTGGTCGGACGATCCGGATGCGGTCGCGGTGCTGCTGTACACGAGTGGGACGGGCGCGGAGCCGAAGGCGGCGATCCTGCGTCATCGGCATCTGGTCTCCTATCTGCTGGGCGGAGTCGAGTTCGCCGGGGCGGGCGAGCACGACGCGGCTCTGGTGAGCGTGCCGCCGTATCACATCGCGGGCATCGCCAACGTGCTCAGCAACGTGTATGCGGGCCGGCGGCTGGTGTACCTGGAGTCCTTCAGCGCCGACGGCTGGCTGGACTGTGTGCGGGCAGAAGAGATCACGAACGCGCTCGTCGTGCCGACGATGTTGGCACGGATCACCGAGCAGCTGGGCGATGCCGCTGATGCGGACGTGCCGACCCTGCGTTCCCTCGCCTACGGCGGCGCGAAGATGCCGGTCCCGGTCCTGGAGCGGGCGATCCGGTTGTTCCCCGGGGTCGGCTTCGTGAACGCGTACGGCCTCACCGAGACCAGTTCCACGATCGCGGTCCTCGGACCGGAAGATCACCGGGCCGCCCTGCAGGGTGATCCGCTGGCCCGGTCGCGGCTCAACTCGGTGGGCCGGGTGCTGCCCGACATCGAGGTTCGGGTGTCCGATGCGGATGGCGCGGTCCTGTCTGCCGGTCAGGTCGGCGAGGTGTACGTGCGCGGGCCGCAGGTGTCCGGCGAATATCGCGGCGCGGGCAGCGTCCGCGACGCGGACGGGTGGTTCGCGACCCGCGACCGCGGCTGGGTCGACGAGGACGGCTACCTGTTCATCGAGGGCAGGGCCGACGACACGATCATTCGTGGCGGGGAGAACATCGCGCCCGCCGAGATCGAGGACGTGCTGCTCGAACACGACGCGGTGGCCGAGGCGGTCGTGGTCGGCGTGCCGGACGAGCGATGGGGATACGACATCGCCGCGGCGGTGGTACTGCGTTCCGGGCACCTGATCGAGGTGGACGAGCTGCGTGAGTGGGTGCGTTCCCGGTTGCGCAGCTCGAAGACGCCGTCGCTGATCGTGTTTCGCGACGAACTTCCGCAGACCGCTACTGGCAAGGTCCTGCGCCGACTGGTGCGCGACGACCTTGCCGGCGCGGCGAGCCCAGGACACCGACAGTAGGAGGCACCTGATGTCCGACGCGCTGATCCTGTCCACCGCGCGGACGCCGATCGGCAGGGCACGCAAGGGCTCCCTGGTCGGCGTCGACGCCTACGAGTTGGCCGAGGTCGTGGTCTCGGCCGCCGTCGCGCGGGCCGGCGTTCCCGCCGACGCGCTCGACGACCTCATCCTGGCCGAGTCCTTGCAGGGCGGTGGGGTGATCGCCCGCAATGTCGCGGTCCGGCTAGGGATGTTCTCGGTGCCGGGGGTCGCGGTCAACCGGCACTGCGCGTCCGGCATCAGCTCGGTGCAGCTGGCCGCGGCGACGATCATGTCCGGCATGGCCGACGCCATCCTGGCCGGCGGCACCGAGAGCGCGAGCACCTCACCCCGGTTGACCAAGGTTCTGGCTGGCTCGTCGGAGGCGGTGCCGTGGATTCCGCACTCGCATCCGGACCGTCCGGACATCCCGGCGATGGACATGTCGGTGACCATCGGCGAGAACATCGCCCGGCTGGCCGGAGTGACTCGCGAGGAGGCCGACCACTGGGCGGCGCGGTCGCATCAGCACGCGGTCGAGGCCATCGACAAGGGCTACTTCGAGGACGAGATCGTTCCGGTCCCGATCACGGTCGACGAGGTGCCGACCCTGTTCAGTGTGGACGAGCATCCACGCCGCGACACCACGCCGGAGAAGCTGGCGGGCCTGAAGGTGCTGCATCCCGAAATCCCCGGCGCGGTGGTCACTGCCGGCAACTCCTCGGGGATCAATGACGCGGCAGCGGCCCTGGTCCTCGGCAGCGCCGAGTTCGCGCGTGAGCACGGCTTGCTGCCGCTGGCCAGGGTGCGGAGCTGGGCGTCGGTCGGTGTCGAGGTGCAACGAACCGGACTCGCGCCGACGCTGGCGATTCCGCGTGCACTCAAACGGTGCGGGCTCAGCATCGACGACGTCGACCTCGTCGAGATCAACGAGGCGTTCGCCACCGTGGCGGTGGCCTGCACGCGGGAACTGGGACTGGACGAAGCGATCGTGAACGTCAACGGCAGTGGTTGCAGCCTCGGCCATCCGATCGCCGCGACCGGTGCACGGATGCTCGTGTCGATGGTGCACGAGCTGGCCCGCAGGGACGCCCGGATCGGCGTGGTGTCGATGTGCGCGGGCGGCGGCATGGGCTCGGCGCTGGTCGTCGAGCGACTATAGAACTGAGGAAGGGATGCCACGATGAAGGTCGCGGAAACCAGTGCGATTGTCAGTGGCGGTGGATCGGGACTGGGGGAGGCCACCGCGCGGAAGCTGACCCAGGCCGGCGCAGCCGTTGTCGTCTTCGACCGGAGCGCGGAGTCGGCGAAGCGAGTGGCCACCGAGCTCGGCGGCCGAGCCACCTGGGTGGCCGGCGACGCCGCGGCCGAGGATGCGGTCAAGGAAGCGATCCGCGCCGCGGTGGACATCGCCCCGCTGCGTGTGGTCGTCGCCTGTGCCGGGGGAGCGTCGCGCAGCGTGCGCACCGTCGAGCGCGACGGCACCCCGCACGATCTCGCGCTGTTCGAGAACACCGTGCACGGCAACCTGATCACCGCGTTCAACACCCTTCGGCTCACCGGCGCGGCGATGAGCCAGCAGGAACCCGTGGACGCCGACGGCCAGCGCGGTGTCATCGTGACGACCGCGTCGATCGCCGGCTACGAAGGACAGATCGGCCAGATCGCCTACGGCGCGGCCAAAGCCGGGGTGATCGGCATGACCCTGATCGCGGCCCGCGACCTCGCCGCGGTCGGGATCAGGGTCAACTGCATCGCACCGGGGGTGATCGCGACCCCGGCCTGGGGAGTGTTGTCCGACGAGCGGATCGCTCCGTTCGCGCGGACCGTGCCCTTTCCGAAGCGGTTCGGCCAACCGGCCGAGTTCGCGGACCTCGCCGAGTCGCTGATCACCAACGACTACGTGAACGGCCAGGTGATCCGGCTCGACGGCGGGATCCGCTTCGGTCCCAAATGAGCCGGCCGAGCTGACGAGGAGAGCGAGTGGACGAGGCTGATCTGCGGGAAGTCCTTGACACGGTGCGGGAATTCGTCCGTGGCGAGGTCGTGTCCGCCGAGGACGAGATCGAGGCGAAGGACGAGATCCCGGCCGGGATCAGGCGCAAGGCCGCCGCGATGGGCCTGTACGGCTTCACCATTCCGGTGGAGTACGGCGGAGGCGGCCTGACCGTGTCGGAAGAGGTACTGCTCGTCATGGAGCTGGGCTACACGACGCCGGCCTTCCGCTCGCTGTTCGGCACGAACAACGGCATCGCCGGACACGTGCTGCTCGAAGGGGCGACACCGCAACAGCGCAAGGACTACCTGCCCAAACTGGCCAGCGGTGAGTGGACCGCCTCGTTCGCGCTGACCGAGCCGGACGCCGGTTCGGACCCGAGCACACTGACCACCTCGGCCCGCCTCAACGGTGAGGACTGGGTGCTCGACGGCGCCAAGCGCTTCATCACCAACGCGCCCTACGCGGACGTGTTCATGGTATTCGCGCGGACCGATCCGCAGGCGAGCCCGAGCCGTGGCATCTCCGCGTTCCTGGTGCCGCGCGACACGCCAGGACTGACCGTGGGGCGCCAGGATCACAAGATGGGCCAGGCCGGCGCTGTCACCGCCGATGTCCATCTCGACGCGGTGCGGGTGCCAGCGGCCCAGCTGATCGGGGACGAACCCGGTGTCGGCTATGCCACGGCCATGCGCTGCCTCGCCCACGGGCGCATTCACATCGCGGCCCTGTGCGTCGGCCTGATGCAGCGACTTGTCGACGAGTCAGCGCGGTTCGCCGCAACCCGGCGACAGTCCGGTCAGGTGATCGGCGAGTTCCAGCTCGTGCAGGGCCTGCTCGCGGACTCCCAGACCGACCTGATGGCAGCCCGCGGCCTTGTCCTTGAGTCCGCTCGGGCATATGACTCCGGCGCGGACCGGAGGACAGGGCCGTCCTGCGCGAAATACTTCGCAAGCGAGGCAGTGTCCAGAGTGGCCGATCGAGCGGTGCAGATCCACGGCGGCTCCGGCTACCTTCGTGGCGTCGCCGTCGAGCGGCTCTACCGCGACGCCCGGCTGTTCCGGCTCTATGAGGGCCCCAGCCAGATCCAGCAGCTGATCATCGGACGCCAGGTCCTGCGCGCCGCGCGGGCCGAGCTGGCCGCATCCGGGGGACACGCCTGAGGAGGAAACGATCATGGCAGAACCAGGCGGTCTTGTCCGCCGTTCGGTCACCGACTCGGGAGTCGGCCTGATCCGGCTGGTCGACCCCGACCATCGCAACGCGCTGTCCAAGGAGTTCAGCGACGAACTGGCCGCCTCGGTGCAGTGGGTGCTCGACCAGCAGGCCCGCGCCATCGTGCTCTCCGCCGAGCCGCCGGTGTTCAGCGCGGGAGGCTCGCTGGACGGGCTGACCAACCGCGAGTTCCCGCTTTGCGCGCTGTACGCCGGTTTTCTCGCCGTCGCCGACGCGCCGGTCCCGACGATCGCGGCCGTCGATGGTCCGGCCGTCGGCGCCGGAGTCAACCTGGCGCTGGCCTGCGACGTCATTCTGGTCTCGCCGGCCGCGCGATTCGACCCGCGCTTCCTCGACCTGGCCATCCATCCGGGCGGCGGACACCTGTGGCGACTGGCCAGGCGGATCGGCGGGCAGGGGGTGAGTGCGCTGGTGCTGTGCGGTGACATGCTCACCGGAGCCGAAGCTGTCGAGCACGGCCTGGCGTGGCGGTGCGTGCCAGCCGACGAACTGGAAGCGCTCGCGCTGCGCTTCGCCGAGCGCGCCGCCGCCCGCCCGGCCGAGTTGCTGCGACGCACCAAGGCGTCGATCGCAACCAGCATGGAACTGACCCGAGCCGAGGACGCGGTCGCACTCGAACTTGAGGCCCAGCAGTGGTCGGTCGAACAGCCAGAGTTCGCCGAGGCCGTTCGCGCGGTGCGCGAGCGACTGGCCGCGAGGTCGAGATGAGTGGTGAGGCTACGTCCTGGCCGCTGGCCGGCATTACCGTTGTCGCTCTCGAACAGGCCGTGTCCGCGCCGCTGTGCACGCGAACCCTCGCCGATCTGGGCGCTCGGGTGATCAAGGTGGAGAACCCGAGCGGCGGTGACTTCGCCCGCGATTATGACGATGTCGTGCACGGCATGGCCGCACATTTCGTCTGGCTCAACCGGGGCAAGGAGTCGGTCGCGCTGAACTTGAAAGAGCCGGCCGCGGTCGAGGCGCTGCATCGGCTGCTGGCGCGCAGCGACGTGCTGGTGTCCAACCTCGCGCCGGGCGCGACCGCGCGACTGGGCATCGGGTCCGCGCAGATCGAGGACCGCCATCCGCATCTGGTCGCGGTCGAGATCTCCGGTTACGGCACGGGTGGGCCGCTGTCCGGGAAGCGTGCGTACGACCTGTTGGTGCAGGCCGAGTCCGGCGCCTGCGCGGTGACCGGCCGTCCGGGCGCGCCCGCCAAGCCCGGTCCACCGATGGCCGACGCCTGCACCGGGCTGTACGCGGTCATCGCGATCCTCGCCGG
>DASXOJ010000043.1:0-6869 GCA_036494465.1 Pseudonocardiaceae bacterium | reverse complement strand
CGGTTCGGCACGACCATGGCGCTGCCCGCGATTTCCTCGATGGTGTTGGTGTAGGAGACGACGTCGCCCCACTTGTCGGTGATCACGAAGTGGTTGGTCGCGGCACCGTCGTTGGGCTGGGCGGCGGTGCTGGTCGCGCTGGCGCCGCACGAGCTCGGGTCGTATGGGTTGCCGGGCGCGACCGGGGAGGTCGCTGCCTTGTTCTGGTTGATCAGGCAGGCGCGGCTGGCGGCGAACGGCTTGGACAGCAACTGCTGCTCCGGCACGTTCACGTAGCGCGAGTCACCGATGTAGCGGTTGCGGTCGGCAAAGGCGAGCCGGGTCGCTTCCAGGTAGTCGTGCAGGGCCTCGGTGCGCGGTTCGGCGGCGAGGTTGAAGTTGGACAGGATGTTCAACGACTCGCCGACGGTGATGCCGCCGCTGGAGGACGGACCCATGCCGTAGACGTCGTAGCCCCGGTAGTTGACATGGGTCGGCGCCTCGTCGGGCGCGGAGTAACGGGCCAGATCGGACAGTTGCATGGTGCCGGGCCTCGGCACGAGCGTGGCGCCGGGCGCGAGTGGCAGGTTGTGCACCGTGTTGACGACGTCGGCGCCGATGCTGCCGCCGTAGAGGGCGCGCACGCCCTGTCGGCCGATCTGCTGGTAGGTGGCGGCGAGGTCGGGGTTGCGGATCATCGAACCGACGGCGGGCGGTTGGCCGTTGTCCAGGTACTGGGCGCTGCTGGAGGAGAACTGGGTGAACCGCGCGGCGTTCTCCCTGATCTGTTCGCTGTAGTGCGCGGTGGCCGGGAAGCCCTGCTGGGCGACCTGTTCGGCGGGCCCGAGGTCCTGGGCGAGACTGAAGTTGCCCCACTGGTTCACGGCGCGCTGCCAGGCCATCAACGTGCCGGGCACGCCGACCGACAGGCCGCTGGTGACCGCGGTCGGGAAGGCCAGCGGCTTTCCGGTGGCCGGGTCGATGAACAGGTTCTGGTTGGCGGCGGCCGGCGTGGTCTCCCGGCCGTCGATGGTGGTGATCTTGTGCGTGCGGGCGTCGTAGTAGACCAGGTAGCCGCCACCGCCGATGCCCGCGACGAACGGGTCGGTCACGCCGAGGGTCGACGCGACGGCGACGGCCGCGTCGGCGGCGGTGCCACCCCGGCGCAGCACGTCAAGCCCGGCCTGGGTGGACTGGACGGTGTCGGACACGATCGCGCCACCGGAACCTTCCGCCACCGGCTGCCAGGTCAAGCCGTCCGATCCGGCCGAGGACGCGGCGGAGTCGGTGGTGACGATCAGGCTGGCGGTCAGGGCGGCGGCGATCGGTAACGCGGCGAGGATCTTGGTGCGCTTGCGCATGAGGCCCCTTTCCAGTGCGGTTACGCAGGGACTTGGTTCTACTCCGCGAAACCGGCGAGGGCCAGATCAATTCGCGCTCACCTGGGCTTTTGGTCGGCGAACATCCTTCGTTTGAGCGGCGGGATCGCGCTGACCGTGCGGAACATGGTCTTGGCCATCACCCGGCCCGCCCGGCCGCTGCTGACGAACTGTTCCGCTGCCCGCAGTGAGGTGCGCACGGCCGCGAAGCCGTAGTCGAGCATCTGGGTCTCGTAGCCGTTGATGGCGTCCAGCAGGGAAAGTTCGCCCCGGTCGGCGGTGATCAGCTGACGGCTGAGCAGCTGCGCGTCGCGCAGCGCGGTGTTGGCGCCGATGCCCCGGAACGGGGTCATGCTGTGGATGGCGTCGCCGAGCAGCGTCACGTTCGTGGTCGGCCACGGCTGCATCGGCGTCGCGGACAGGATCGGGATGGCGTTGATGGTGTCCACTGCGGACTCGGTGACCAGGAACCGCAGCGCGGGCGACCAGTCGTTGATCTTGTCCAGCACCAGTTCGCGCAGGCTGACGCCATCCAGGGCTTCGAGTTTGCCGAGCGCCGGTTCGAACGCGTGGCGGCGCGCGGCGAACGCCCAGAACGCGTAGGAGCGGGTGTTGTCCAGGTGCGTGCCGGCCCCGGCGCCGTCGTTGCCGCCGATGCCCGCGGCGAGCAGGTCAGTCGGTGCGTCGAGTTCGTGCGGTGCGCAGAACATGCCGTAGTCCTTGGGTGGCATGACGCTCATCGGGGTGCGCAGCAGCATCGGGTCGAGCCGGGCCCGGTTTTCCTTGGTGAGCAGGTATTTTCCCGCGATGCCGACGATGCCGGTGTCGACCCGGCCCGCTTCGGGCAGGTACTGGCCGCGCACCTTGGACCCGCCGCCGTCCGCGCCGACCAGCACGTCACCGGTCGCGCTGCTGCCGTCGGCGAAGTGCGCGGTCACGGTGCCGTCGGCGTGCGTTTCGTAGCCGCGCAGCGCGTTGTCGAAGTGCACCACGTCCTCGTCGAGATCGGCGAGCAGGATCTGCCGGAGGGTGATCCTGCTGACGCCGTAATGGTTGTCTTCGGGCAGCGTGGAGCCGCCGTTGCGGAGTTCGGGTTCGATCGTCAGCAGTTCCCTGAGCTGTTCGGTGGCGAAGGTGAAGCCGTTCCCGCCCGTGCCCGCGCTGGTCACGAACGCGTCGAACAGGTGCGCGGGCAGGCAGTTCTTGAGGGCGGTGGCGCCGAACGGGTCGATGTGCACGCGAAAGCCCTGTACCGCGTCGGTCCGGGTCTTCGTCTTCTCGTGGACCGAGACCCGCACGCCTGCTTGTCGCAGGCCCTGGGCCAGGGCGAGGCCGCCGATGCCGCCGCCCGCGATGAGCACGCGAAGTTTTTCGTTCCTTGACATGCTCTCACACTAAGACTTTTTCTAGACAAAGTAAATTGACAGGATGCCTGATATTGCCGATGGCCCTAGAGTGGACCGCGAACGATTGCAGCGCCGCGATGCCGGGAGTCGATCATGACCACAAGTGCACCGTTCCGAGCCGATCACGTCGGCAGCCTGTTGCGGCCACCCGCGCTGCTCGCCGCCCGCCAGAAACACGTCGACGGCGCCCTGGACGACGACGGGCTGCGCGCCGCCGAGGACGAGGCCATCCGCGATGTGGTGCGCATGCAGCGTGATGTCGGCCTGCACACCGCGACCGACGGCGAGTTCCGCCGCGCGTCCTGGCACATGGACTTCATCTACAGCCTGGGCGGGATCGGCCAGGCGGAGGAGACCATGCGGGTCGAGTTCCACAACGAGAACGGCGACCTCAGCTGGGAACCGCCCGCACTACGCGTGCACGACCGGATCCGGCTGGACCGCACCATCTTCGGCGACCACTTCCGGTTCCTCGCCGACACGATCAGCGCCGGTCAGACCGCGAAGCTGACCATCCCGTCGCCGAGCATGGTGCACTACCGGGGCGGCCGGGCGGCCATCGATCCGGACGTGTACGCCGACGAGGACGAGTTCTGGGCCGATCTGTCCGCCGCGTATGCCGACCAGATCTCCCAGATCGCCGCGCTCGGCTGTTCCTACCTGCAACTGGACGACACCAGCCTGGCGTATCTGAACGATCCCAAGCAACGCGCGATGATCGCGGCGCGCGGCGACAACCCCGACCACCAGCACGAGCGCTACATCGACCAGCTCAACGCCGCGCTGGCGAACCGCCCGGACGGGCTGCGTGTCACGACCCACCTGTGCCGGGGCAACTTCCGCTCGTCGTGGGCCGCCGAGGGCGGCTACGAGTTCGTGGCGGAGACGTTGTTCGGCCGGTTGAACGTGGACGGGTTCTTCCTGGAGTTCGACGACGCCCGCTCCGGTGGTTTCGAACCGCTGCGGTTCGTGCCGCCGGGCAAGAAGGTCGTGCTCGGCCTGGTCACCACCAAGCGCGGCACGTTGGAGAGCAAGGACGAGCTCAAGCGGCGCATCGACGAGGCGAGCCGCTACGTGCCGCTGGAGCAGCTCTGCCTTTCCCCCCAGTGCGGTTTCTCCTCCACTGTGGAGGGAAACGTGCTCAGTTACGACGACGAAGTGGCCAAGCTGCGCCTGATCGTGGAGACCGCGAACGACGTCTGGGGCGATGACTGAGCGCAAGATCAGTTTGCCCTCGAGTTCATCAACCGGCTCGAATAGTCGAGCTGATCGCTACGCAATCCGCTGGACGCGATCCACGCCCGGCAGGCTCTTCGCCACCGCCTCGATGTGCGCGACCGCGGAATCGTCGTCGACGGTGACCTGGTAGAGCGGTGGGAAGTCTTCCGGTTTCAGCGTCCGTACCAGGTCCGAGTCGTCGGCGAAGACCCGTTTCGCTTGTTCGTAGCTCTGCTCGGGCGAGTTGTACACCACGGATTCGACGTGCGGCAGGGCGTGCAGCGCCCGGACGACGTTGTCGTTGATGTCGGGTGCGTCTGCTTGTTTCAGCATGACGTCGAGCACCGGCCGGTAAGGGACGGTCTGGGTCAGGGGAAGTGGCGTGGTCAGGACTTCGGCGGTGATGGTCGCTGGATAGCCAAGGGCGCCCAGCACGATCAGGATGATCAGCAGGGTTCGTCCACCGGTTGGCAGGCGCAGCAGGTGCTTCGGGTAGGCGGGGGTGAGCAGGTAGGTGTAGGCGTAGACGCGCAGGTCGTAGCGCAGCAGCGCGACGCCCGCGTCGCGGACCGGAACCGGGGTCCTGCCGAGGACCAGGGTGAGCAGCCAGAAGAAGAACGCCAGCATGGCCCAGCCGTAGCTGGCGACCAGCAACACGATGGCGGCCGGGAAGCCGAGGACGAGCCGGAACAACACGGCGAGCCGGTTCAACCGGCCGGGTGACGGCAGGCCAATGCCGACCGGGGCCCACCCGAAGGGCGGGTAGGTGTCGGTCAGCAGGTAGAGGTAGGCCGTGGTCCGGATGGTCCAGGCGACGTAGCCGGTCAGAAACTCGGCGCACCAACCCGGCAGCCGGCCGAGGACCAGCGCGCCGAACCAGCCGATCACCAGCACCGGCATGGCGGCGATCGCCAGCGCGAACAGCACGATCAGGTGCGGGATGGTCAGCACCGCGCGCAGCAGCACCGTCCAGCGCCGTTGCCGGTCCGGGGTGGCGATGTGCAGTTCGGGCAGGGCTTCGCCGAGTTCGGCGGTCGAGGTCACCTGCTGGACGTTACTCAGCAGAGGTGGGACCAGTCCCGAGCAGATAGCCGCGCGCACGGGTGAACGTCCACCCGAAATCGCAGGCGATGCCGAGGAAACAGCAGTGTTCGGTAGTCATGTCAACCGAGTACCCCGTCGCGTGCGTTGTGCTAGTTTGATGCCATGCAGCCGATTCAGCAGGTGACGACCACGCCGGACACTCTCCGGCGCTAGCGGCGATCTGCTGTGATTGCGAGCCCCGGGAGTCAACCCGGGGCTTTTTTCGTGCCTGGCGCTGACTCCCCTTCCTGGAAAATGAGGAGTCATGGACAACGACCACCGCGTACTCGGGCGGGAACTCGAACTGTTCACCACCGTGCCGATCGTGGGTGCCGGGCTGCCGTTGTGGCTGCCGGACGGCGCGATCATCCGCGCCGAACTGGAGGCGCTGGCCATGGCCGAGGCCGCCAGATCCGGTTGTCAGCGCGTGTACACCCCGGTGCTGGGCAAACGGGAGCTGTTCGAAACCTCCGGTCACTGGGAGAAATTCTCGGCCGACATGTTCCCGGAGATGCAGGTCGGCGGGGAGAGTTTCGTGTTGCGGCCGGCGAACTGTCCGCACCACACCCAGGTTTACGCCTCGGTCGGCCGCAGTTACCGGGATCTGCCGTTCCGGGTGTCGGAACTGGGGTCGATGTTCCGCAGCGAGCTGTCCGGGGTGCTGGGCGGGCTGAGCCGGGTGCGGCAGATCAACCTGGATGACGCGCACGTGTTCTGCGCGCCGGAACAGGTCGGCGACGAGGTGGCCGTGGCATTGCGGGCGATCGCGCGCTGCTACGACGTGCTCGGCATCGAGGTCGACCACTACCGATTGTCGTTGCGCGGTGCGAACGGCAAGTATCTCGGCGACGACGCGTCCTGGGTGGACGCGCAGGATCGGCTGCGGGATGCGTTGCGCGCCATGGACATCGCGTTCGTGGAGGTCGAGGGCGAGGCCGCGTTCTACGGTCCGAAGATCGACATCCAGGTCGCGGACGCGCGCGGCCGGATCGAGACCCTGTCGACCGTGCAACTGGACTTCAACCAGCCGGAGCGGTTCAAGCTGGAGTACACCGGCGCGGACGGCGCCAAGCACCGGCCGGTGATGATCCATCGCGGGTTGCTGTCCTCGATGGAGCGGATGGTCGCGCTGTTGATCGAACGCTACGCTGGCCGGATGCCGCCATGGCTGGCGCCGATGCAGGTGTCGGTGCTGCCGGTGGAGGACGGGCGGCACGCTGACGCCGCGGTCGGCGTGCGGGATCAGTTGCTGGCCAACGGAATCCGGGCGCGGGTGCTCGGCGAGGGCACCCTGGGCGCGCGGATCCGGCAGGCGCGCCAGCACCGGGACGCGTATGTCGCGGTGCTCGGCGACGCGGAACTGGCGCAGGGCAGCGTGCAGGTGAACCGGGAGCAGGTGAAGGTCGCGGAGTTCGTGGACCGGGTCGCTGCCGATGTCCGGAACCGGGTCAAGGCGCCGACCAGCTAAGCTCACAAAGTGGATTTTCTGGACAGGTGCCGGTTGGACGTGCCGGTCGCGCAGGCGGGTATGGGCCCGATCGCGGGTGCCCGGCTCGCCGGCGGGATCCATTGCGGCGACGGTAATGGCGGCCCGTCACGGTCTCGTCACGACTCAGGTCAGAGGGTTTCGGCGAGGATGGCTTCGGCGAGCGCGGTGACCGGGCCGTGCGTGGGCAGCCTGCGCGCGGTGAGCACGAACTCGACCTCGCCGAGCGCGGGCAGGCCGTCGTCCAGCTCGACCAGCCCGGCGGGCACCAGGCTGCGCGCGAACACGGCGATGCCAAGACCGGCGAGCACGGCCGCG
>DASXOJ010000042.1:0-30223 GCA_036494465.1 Pseudonocardiaceae bacterium | reverse complement strand
AGATCGAGCGTTGTACGTGCCCCTGGGGTGACTCAGACAGCATCCAAAACGCCGGGTGAATGTGCTCGGCGCAAAGCCATGGCACTCGGGGGTCTGGGGGTCGCCCCCAGACAAACACAACGCCCGATCCTGCGAAGCGCGAGCAGGATCAGGCGGAGGGCGTGCCCCTGGCAGGATTCGAACCTGCGCTCCCGCCTCCGGAGGGCGGTGCTCTATCCCCTGAGCTACAGGGGCCCGGCGTTTTGGCTGGGCCAAATCGGGTGGGCGAAGTGCTTCACTCACCTGATCGAACAAGAGCTTAGCGTACTCCCGCTGCGGGTCCGAACCGCCTACGGTTGACTGCATGAATACGGTACTGGCCAGTTCCGTCAAGTCCGGTGACCTGCGGTTGAACGTCATCGAGCAGGGGAAGCCGGACGCGCCGACGGTGGTGCTCGTGCACGGCTATCCGGACAATTCGTCGATCTGGGATGGGGTTGCCGAGCGGCTCTCGGGGCAGTTTCGGGTGGTTCGGTATGACGTGCGGGGGTGCGGGGAGTCGGACGCGCCCCCGGATCGGCGGGATTACACGCTCGACCAGCTGGCGGGGGACCTGGCGGCGGTCGTGCGGGCGGTCAGTCCACATGCGCCGGTGCATCTGGTGGCCCACGACTGGGGGTCGATCCAGGCGTGGCACGCCGTTACGGACCCTGCCTACGCGGAGCTCTTCGCGTCCTACACGTCGATCTCCGGCCCGGACCTCGACCACATCGCGCACTGGATGCGGTCGACCGTGCGACGGGGACGGATCGGCGCGGCGGTGCGGCAACTGCTGCATTCCTGGTACATCGGGTTCTTCCAGCTTCCCGTGCTGCCGGAGCTGGGCATGAGGTTTCCGCTGCTGCTGCGCCGGTTGCACGCCAAGCCGCGCGATGCGCGCAACGGGATTCAGCTCTACCGGGTCAACATGCTCAACCGGCTCGCGGGACGGACTGAGCGGCGCACTTCCGTGCCGGTTCAGCAGATCGTGTTGACGCGCGACGCCTACGTGACCGCGGCGCTGGCCGCGGCGGCGGAGCCGTTTGTGGAGCGGTTGTGGCGGCGGGAGTTGCCGTTCACGCACTGGGCGCCGCGCGAGCATCCTGGCGCCATCGCGGAGTTCGTGCGCGAGTTCGTCGCGCATCTGGATGGGGCGCCGGCCGGGCGGCGGTTGGCTGGGGCTCGGGTGGACAAGCCGGGGCGGCCGTTCGCGGGTAAGACGGTGTTGATCACGGGCGCTGGGAGTGGGATCGGGCGGGCTACCGCGCTCGCGTTCGCGGAGCAGGGGGCGGATGTGCTCGCCGTCGATATCGACGAGGCTTCGGCGAAGGCCACGGCCGACACCGCGCGGCAGCACGTGGTCGAGGCGCATGCGCTTGCGGGTGATGTCGCGGACGGGGCCGGGATGCTGGCGCTGGCGGATCGGGTGCGGGCCGAGTTCGGGGTGCCGGACGTGGTCATGGCGAACGCGGGCATCGGCATGGCTGGGCCGTTCCTGGAGACCGGGGAAGCCGACTGGCGGCGGATCATCGACGTGAACCTGCTCGGCGTCGTGCACACGTTGAAGGCGTTCGCGCCGTTGCTGGTGGAGCGGGACCAGGGCGGGCAGTTGGTGGTGACGGCTTCGGCTGCCGCGTTCCTGCCGTGGCCGTCGCTGGCGGCCTACTCGACGACCAAGGCCGCGGTGTTGTCGTTGGCGCAGAGCTTGCGGACGGAGCTGGCGCCGCACGGGATCGGGGTCAGCGCGATCTGTCCGGGCATCGTGGCGACGAACATCACCAGGACGACCCGGTTCGTGGGGCAGGACGCGCAGGCGGAGCGGGTGAGCCAGCAGCGGACGACGGCGATGTACGCGAAGCGGCACTACGGGCCGGAGAAGGTGGCGACGGCTGTGGTGAAGGCGGTTCGGGAGGACATCGCGGTGCTGCCGGTGACGCCGGAGGCGCATCTGGCGGCGGTGGGGTCGCGGTTGTCGCCGGGCGTGGTGCGGTGGCTGGGGCGGTGGGGGAACCCGCCGAGTTGAGGGCCGGGAGTGGGAGATCGGCTGGGGAGGACTGGGTGCCTGGGCGGCCGCGTGGGGTAGTTAGGGGAGGCTTAGTTAGGTAGTATTAAGTCGTAGCAATTGCATTCATGCGCATATCGCTATATGTTGTCCTCGCCGGGAGAAAGCCGCAGTTGAGGAGGTGTGAGCATGGCGCATGACCACGGGCACGGCCACGGTGTTTCGGTCGATCCGGGGAGCGCCGGCGCACGTCATCTGCGGCCGTTGGTCATCACGTTGGCCATGGGCCTGGTGTTCATGGCCGTCGAGCTCTCGGTGGGGATCACCACGTCCTCGCTGGCGTTGCTGTCGGACGCCGCACACCTGCTGACCGACGTGATCGGGACCGCGATGGCGTTGACGGCGATCCTGCTGGCGAAGCGGGCGCGGGTTTCGGCGCGGCACACGTTCGGCATGTATCGGGGTGAGGTGCTCGCGGCACTGGCCAACGCGGTGCTGCTGTTCGGAGTCGCGGGTTATGTGCTGGTGGAGGCCATTGGGCGGATCGCGCATCCGCCGGAGGTCGCCGGGTTGCCGGTGCTGATCACCGCCGCGTTCACCGTGCTGGGGAATCTCGTTTGCTTCTTCTTGCTGCGGCGGGGTGCGGCAGCAAGCCTCAACGTGCGCGGGGCCTATCTGGAAGTGCTCGCCGATCTGGTCGGGTCGGTCGGGGTGTTGATCAGTGGCGCGGTCACCTTGTTGTTCGGGTGGCGGTACGCGGACCCGGTCATCGGTGTGGTCATCGGGTTGTGGGTGTTGCCCCGGACGTGGTCGCTGGCGCGACGCGCTTTGCGGATCTTGTTCCAGCACGCGCCTGAGCGGCTCGACGTCGGCTCGATGAACACCGAACTGGGTGGACTCCCCGGCGTTGCCGAGGTGCACGACCTGCACGTGTGGACGTTGACCTCGGGGATGGAGGTCGTGTCCGCGCACTTGTCCTGCCAGCCGGATGCCGCGCCGGGCCCGGTGCTCACGGCCGCGCAGACGTTGCTTGCCGAGCGTTATCAGATCGAGCACGCGACATTGCAGGTCGAACCGGGCGATTCGGGCTGTCATTGCAAAGAAATGACCTGGTAAGGGACCTTCGTCGTCCAGACCTCGCCAATCGGGCACGCTGTGTCACTTTCACGCTGCAATGATCGATGTCAACCCAGTGTCATTCACTCTTTTGGCGTACATCAGACACGTGAAATGTGGCTTAGCGTTACGTCACCTTCCTGGCGAAGGGGTCGTGTCCTTCCTCACGGCATGGAGTCGATGAGGCGAACAGCGACACCGTGTTCGTCTCGAACGCACGGGGCAGGCGCCGCGCCCGCTTCATCAGTCTGTCCCGTGCGGTCACTTCGGTGTTCCAGCAGGTGAGATGGCCCGGCGCGAGATAAGGCCAGGTTGCCGGGTGCGGCATATCCCATGTCGGGATGCGCTCGTGCCCTTCTAGACTTCCCGGGTGACCCCCGCTCTGCTCGCTGACCTGATCCGTTCTGCCGCCGTGGACGTTCTCGCTGATCGTGGGCTTGACACGTCCGTGGTACCCGAGACGGTCACCGTGCAGCGCCCGCGTAATCCCGAGCATGGCGACTACGCGACCAACCTCGCCCTGCAGACCGCCAAGAAGCTCGGCGTGCCCTCGATCGACCTGGCCACCTGGCTGGCCGAGGCCCTGGTCGCGACCGACGCGATCGACGCCGCCGACATCGCGGGTCCCGGCTTCGTCAACCTGAAGCTGGCCGCGGACGCCACCGGCGGCATCGTGCGCGAGGCGCTGGCGGCGGGCAAAGCCTGGGGGAACGGCGACGCGCTCAACGGGCTGCGGATCAACCTCGAGTTCGTCTCGGCCAACCCGACCGGGCCGATCCACATCGGTGGTACGCGCTGGGCGGCGGCCGGTGACGCGCTGGGGCGCGTATTCGAGGCTCAGGGCGCCGTGGTCATCCGCGAGTACTACATCAACGACGCTGGCGTGCAGATCGACCGGTTCGCCGAGTCGCTGATCGCGGCCGCCAAGGCCGAGGCCCCGCCGGAGGACGGCTACCGCGGCGCCTACATCACCGACATCGCCGCCGACGTGCTCCGGCGGCAGCCGAACGCGCTGTCGCTGCCGCAGGACGAACGGCACCAGGTGTTCCGCAACGTGGGCGTGGAGTTGATGCTCGACGAGATCAAGCGGAGCCTGCACGAGTTCGGCACCGACTTCGACGTGTTCTTCTCCGAGTTGAGCCTGCACCAGTCTGGTGAGGTCGAGTCGACTGTGGAGAGGCTGAAGGACTCCGGGGCGCTGTATCTGAAGGACGAGGCATGGTGGCTCAAGTCGACCGACTTCGGGGATGACAAGGACCGGGTGGTCATCAAGGCGGACGGGAAGCCCGCGTACATCGCCGCCGACATTGCTTATTTCGCCGACAAGCGGGCGCGGGGTGCGCAGTTGTGCCTGTACTTGCTCGGGGCTGATCATCACGGGTACATCGGGCGATTGAAGGCGGCTGCCGCGGCCCTCGGGGATGATCCGAACACGGTCGAGGTGTTGATCGGGCAGTTGGTCAACCTGATCGCCGATGGCAAGCCGGTGCGGATGAGCAAGCGGGCCGGGACCGTGCTGACCATGGAGGATCTGGTCGAGGCGGTCGGGGTCGACGCGGCTCGGTACGCGTTGACACGGTCGTCCACGGATTCCACTTTGGACATTGATCTGGATCTGTGGAGCAGGCGCAGCAACGACAACCCGGTCTACTACGTGCAGTACGCGCATGCGCGGTTGTCCTCGATTCTGCGGGGTGCCGTCGACCTGGGGGTCGATGTGAGCCAGCAGGACGCCGATTTCGCGTTGCTCACGCATGATCGCGAAGGCGACCTGATCAGGACAATCGGCGAGTTTCCGAGGGTGGTCCGGTCGGCGGCCGAGTTGCGCGAGCCACACCGGATCGCGCACTACCTGGAAGGGCTGGCCAGCGCCTACCACAAGTTCCACGACGCCTGCCGCGTCCTGCCGATGGGCGACGACGAGGTCGCCCCAGTGAACGTCGCCCGCGTGCAACTGTGCGCGGCCAGCCGCCAGGTGTTGGCCAACGGCCTCGGCCTGCTCGGCGTGAGTGCTCCGGAGCGGATGTAATGCGCGCACACCCCGCAGGACCGCTGCACGCGGACGTCCTGCCACCGTCGAACACTTCCGGTGCTCGTCCGTCCACTACGGACCAACTGGACCTGTTGCATCCGCTGGTGTGGCCGCGCAATGCCGAGCGGGGCGGCGACGGTGTCGTTCGGCTTGCCGGCGTCGACGTGCGGGATCTTGCCGCCGAGTTCGGGACGCCGTTGTTCGTGCTGGACGAGGACGATTTCCGGGCCCGGTGCCGGGAGCACGCGGAAGCCTTTGAGGATCCGGCACTGGTGCACTACGCGTCGAAGGCGTTCTTGTCGGTGAAGATCGCCCGGTGGGTTGCCGAGGAGGGGCTCAGCCTCGATGTGTGCAGTGGCGGGGAGCTTGCCATTGCCTTGCGGGCTGGGTTTCCTGCTGAGCGGATCAATCTGCATGGGAACAACAAGTCTGTCGCCGAACTGGCCACTGCCGTCGAGGTCGGGGTTGGCGTTGTCGTCGTCGACTCGTTCTTCGAGATCGCCCGGCTCGATGCGCTGGCTTCCGAGCACGGGGTTGTGCAGCCGGTCATGGTCCGGGCGACGGTCGGGGTCGAGGCGCACACGCACGAGTTCATCGCGACCGCGCACGAGGACCAGAAGTTCGGCTTCTCCATCGCTTCCGGTGATGCGCTGGAGGCTGTCCGCCGGGTGTTGAAGGCGGGCGGGCTGCGGTTGGTCGGTCTGCACAGCCACATCGGGTCGCAGATCTACGACACCAACGGGTTCGAGGTTGCCGCGCACCGGGTCGTTGGCCTGTTGGCGGCTATTCGCGACGAGCACGGCGAGTCTGTTGTGGACGATATTCGGACCATCGACCTGGGCGGTGGGCTGGGTATCGCCTACACGGCTGACGATGATCCGATGCCACCCAAGCAGCTTGCCGAACAACTTGCCGCGATTGTCGATCGGGAGTGTGCCGCGACCAATCTGGCGCGGCCGAAGATCGCGGTCGAACCGGGGCGGGCGATCGCAGGGCCGGGGACCGTGACGCTCTACGAGGTCGGCACGCTCAAGGATGTCGAGCTGGGGCATGGGACCGGGCGTCGCTATGTGAGCGTCGATGGCGGGATGAGCGACAATGTGCGCACTGCCTTGTATGACGCGGTTTACGACTGTCGGCTGGTGTCGCGGGGGGCCGACGACGATGTCGTTGCTTCGTTGAGCCGGGTGGTCGGCAAGCACTGCGAGTCCGGCGATGTGGTCGTCCGGGACTGCTGGTTGCCCTCGGACATCGCTCCTGGTGATCTGGTCGCGGTGGCAGCCACTGGGGCCTATTGCTACGCGATGTCGAGTACGTACAACCGGTTGCCTCGGCCTGCTGTGGTGTCGGTGCGTGACGGGCAGGCGAAGTTGTTGCTGCGCAGGGAGACCGAGGCCGACCTGTTCCACCTGGAAGTCGACGAGGAGCACGGATGAAACCCGTTGACGCTGCACCGGTCCGGGTCGCGCTGCTCGGCTGCGGCACGGTCGGCACCCAGGTCGTCCGGCTGCTGACCGAGCAGGCCGACGACCTGACCGCGCGGGTCGGTGCGCCGGTCGAGTTGGCAGGCATCGCGGTGCGTCGGCCGAACAAGCATCCGGACATCCCGGCCGAGCTGCTGACCACTGATGCCGATGCGCTGGTCGCGTCGGATGTCGACGTGGTGGTCGAGGTGATCGGGGGGATCCAGCCTGCCCGGCCGCTGCTGCTGGCGGCGTTGGGGGCCGGGAAGTCTGTTGTGACGGCCAACAAGGCGTTGTTGGCTGAGCACGGCGCGGAGCTGTTCGAGGCTGCCGATGCGTCGGGGGCCGATCTCTACTTCGAGGCTGCTGTCGCAGGCGCGATTCCGTTGCTGCGGCCGTTGCGGGAATCGTTGGTGGGCGACCGGATCACTCGGGTGACCGGGATCGTCAACGGGACCACGAACTACATCCTGTCCGCGATGGACGCGACCGGCGCCGGTTACCGCGAGACGTTGGATGAGGCTTCGCGGTTGGGGTATGCCGAGGCCGATCCGTCCGCCGATGTGGATGGGTTCGACGCCGCTTCCAAGGCGGCGATCCTCGCTTCGCTCGCCTTCCACAGCCGGGTTACCGCGGCTGACGTTTACCGCGAGGGCATCGCCGCGGTGTCGGCTGCCGATATCGCGGCGGCGAAACTGCTGGGGCGCACGGTAAAGCTGCTCGCCATCTGCGAACGGGTGACCGAAGCGGACGGTTCCGAGTCGGTCGCGGTGCGGGTGCACCCGGCGATGATCCCGTTGGCGCATCCGCTCGCCTCGGTCGGCGACGCGTTCAACGCGGTGTTCGTCGAAGCCGACGCCGCCGGGCAGTTGATGTTCTACGGGCGGGGTGCCGGTGGGGCGCCGACCGCCAGCGCTGTCCTTGGCGACTTGGTCGCGGTGGCGCGGAACCGGGTGCTCGGTGGCAGAGGGCCGCGCGAGTCGGCGTACGCGGCGCTGCCGGTGCGGCCGATGGGGCAGACGCCGACCCGCTACCACATCAGTCTCGACGTCGCCGATCGCGCGGGTGTGCTGGCGCAGGTCGCGGCGGTTTTCGCCGAGCACGACGTGAGCATCGCCGCGGTTCGCCAGGAGGGTCGCTCGGTGGATGCGAGCCTGGTGATCGTCACGCATGCCGCCTCCGACGCGGCGCTGCGGTCGACCGTGGACAAGATCGCCGGGCTGCCCGTGGTCCGGGAAGTGGTCAGCGTGATGCGAGTAGAGGGGGAGGCTCCGTGAGCGAGCTTGCGAGCGAACCATCGACGCAGACCGAGGCTGTCGCCGCTACGCATGTTGGTTGGCCGGGAGTGATTGGTGCTTACGCCAATCGGGTGATCATTCCGGACGGCGCGAAGATCGTCACCTTGTTCGAGGGTGGCACGCCGTTGCTGCCCGCACCGCACCTGTCCGCGTTGACGGGCTGCAAGGTCTACCTGAAGATCGAGGGCGCCAACCCGACCGGGTCGTTCAAGGACCGGGGCATGACGGTGGCGATGACCTACGCGCTGGCCGCCGGCACCAAGGCGGTGATCTGCGCGTCGACCGGCAACACGTCGGCTTCGGCCGCCGCCTATGCGGCGCGGGCCGGGTTGACGTGCGCGGTGCTGGTGCCAACCGGCAAGATCGCGCAGGGCAAGCTCGCTCAGGCGGTCGCCTACGGCGCGCGCATCCTCGCCGTGGACGGCAATTTTGACGATTGTCTGGAACTGGCCCGCAAGACCGCGGCGCAGTACCCGATCGAGTTGGTCAACTCGGTGAACCCGGTGCGGATCGAGGGGCAGAAGACCGCGTCGTTCGAGGTCTGCGACGTGCTCGGGCGCGCCCCTGACGTGCACGTCCTGCCGGTTGGCAACGCGGGCAACATCACCGCGTACTGGAAGGGCTATCGCGAGTACGCGGACGACGGTGTGATTGACAACACGCCGCGCATGTTCGGTTTCCAGGCCGAGGGCGCCGCGCCGATCGTGCGCGGTGAGCCGGTGCTCAACCCGGAGACGGTCGCGACCGCCATCCGAGTCGGCAACCCGGCGTCGTGGCGGGGCGCGGTGGCCGCGCGAGACGAGTCGAACGGCCTGATCGACCTGGTCACCGACGAACAGATCCTGCACGCGTACCGGCTGCTGCCCAGTACGGAGGGCGTTTTCGTCGAGCCGGGCTCGGCGTCGAGCGTGGCCGGTTTGCTGCGCACCGCCGAGGACGGCCGACTGCCGAAGCGCTCGGTCGTGGTCTGCACGGTGACCGGGCACGGGTTGAAGGACCCGGACACCGCGCTGACCAACGCGATCGAGATCCAGCCGCTGCCGGTCGACCCCGGCGCGGTGGCGTCCGCCCTGGACCTGTCGTGACCCGGGTGCGCGCCGTCGAGGTGGTCGTGCCGGCGTCCAGTGCCAATCTGGGCTCCGGGTTCGACGCGCTCGGCCTCGCGATCGCGCACCACGACGTGGTCACGGTCAGGTTGATCGAGCGCGGCCTGGTCCTGCGGGTCGAGGGTGAGGGCGCCGGTTCGGTGCCGTGTGACGAGTCCCACCTCGTATTGCGCGCATTGCGGGCGACGTGCGCGAAAATTGGCTTTTCCTTGGCCGGTGTGGAGATCGACTGCCGCAACGTGATCCCGCACGGTCGCGGGCTCGGCTCGTCGGCCGCCGCGGTCGTGGCCGGGGTGGTCGCCGGGTATGCGTTGGCGCAGCGGGAGATCGACGATCAGGCGTTGCAACTGGCGGCGGGTTTCGAGGGACACGCCGACAACGCGGCGGCCAGTCTGTACGGCGGCCTGGTGATCGCCTGGCACGAGGAGAACGGGTTCCGCGCGGTCCGGGTGCGACCGCATCCGGATCTGGCGCCGGTGTTGTTCGTGCCCGAGAACGAATCCGCGACGGCGACGACGCGCGGGCTGCTGCCCGAGCAGGTGCCGCACGCGGATGCCGCGTTCGCGGCGGGCCGGGCCGCGCTTGCCGTGCACGCGTTGACGATCGACCCGGCCGAGCTGCTCGCCGCGACCGATGATCGACTGCACCAGCGCTACCGCGAATCCGCTTGGCCGCAGACGTACAAGCTGGTAGAGGAGCTGCGCGCGGCCGGGGTGCCTGCCGCGGTGTCCGGCGCTGGTCCGTCCGTGCTTGCCTTCCGCCCCGTTGGGGGATTGCCCGCCGATCTCGTCCACAGCGGGTTCACCCGGCACGAGCTCGACATCGACCTGATCGGTGCGCGTTCCCGAGTAGTGGAATAGATCGGCAGGTCCGAACCGTTACACAGGTCAGCGTGTGACGAGTTGGTCACCGAGGTCGAGAAACGTGGCGAATTGAGCGCCACACCGCCCCCAGTTGTTGCACGCACACTCGGGGCCGTCTACCCTGACGGCAGATCAGTCACCGGGCGCACGGACGCCGGTGCAATTCCTGGGTGTATTTCTCAGGGTGCATCTCCCCGCACTTCGGCGGCCTTGTCCTAGGTCGAGGTTGGCGCTGGCGGGTACCCGACAGCTGTGGTGACCGACCAGTCCTTTACCGGCGGTCCTCGTCGATCAACCGGATCGTTTCAACCGGTCAGGTTTTCGTCGAGGTTCTCCCGGCATGGGGCGAACATGCCGTTCCGCATTCCGTCGGACGGCAGCCCGCTGGTCCGCGTATGGAGGCGCGCGACCGGTCAGGAAGGACATGTGTGACTAACACCGATTTGCTGAGCAGCGAAGCGGCCGAAGCCGCGTCTCCCATCGCGTCGTCCAGTTCGGATGCCAGCTCGACCAACGGCACCACTCGCCGCAAGGCTGCGGGCCTGTCCGGCATGGTGCTCCCTGAGCTGCGGGAACTGGCAGGCCAGCTCGGCATCACCGGCATTACGGGCATGCGCAAGGGCGACCTGATCGCGGCCATCAAGGAGCGCCAAGGCGCGTCTTCGGCCCGGTCCAACGGTCGTGCCGCGTCCCGCGGTGACCAGACCGAGCTGCCGGTGTCCAACTCCGCGCCCGCCGAGGCGAAGCCGGAGACCAATGGCAAGGCGCAGTCCGCGAGTCAGGAGACCGAGGAAGGTAACGCCGCCCCGGCGCGCACCCGTCGTCGGCGCAGCGCGTCCCGTCCGGCCGGTAGCCCGGAAGACGCTGCTGGCCAGCGGCAACAGGGGGAGCAGGCCAACAACGGCGCTACCAACGGTGCCGCCGTGAACAACGGTCAGGCGCAGGGTGAGCGCCGCGAGCGTGGCGACCGGTCCGAGCGCGACACGCGTCAGGGCAACCGCCAGGAGCGGCAGGAGCGGACCGCTGGGGATCGCCCGCAGGGCGACCGTCCGCAAGGGGATCGCCCGCAGGGTGACCGCCCGCGCAACGACCGGCAGGACAACCGCCAGGACAACCGGCAGGACAACCGGCAGGGTGGCAACCGGCAGGACAACAACGCCCTCGACGATGACGACGAGCGCGGCGGCCGTCGCGGCCGTCGGTTCCGTGATCGTCGCAGGCGCGGTGGCGAAGGCGGTGGCGGCGGCGGTCGTGACAGCCGTGAGGGTCGCGAGAGTCGTGGTTCGGCCAGCCCGGACACGGAGATCCGCGAGGACGACGTGCTGTTGTCCGTCGGCGGCATCCTGGACGTGCTGGAGAACTACGCGTTCGTGCGCACCTCCGGCTACCTGTCCGGGCCGAGCGACGTGTACGTGTCGTTGTCGCTGGTCCGCAAGTACGGCCTGCGTCGCGGTGACGCGATCACCGGTGCCGTGCGCCAGCCGCGTGACGGTGAGCAGCAGCGGCAGAAGTTCAACCCGCTGGTGCGCGTCGACTCGATCAACGGCATGGACCCGGAATCGGCCCGCAACCGCCCCGAGTTCACGAAGCTGACGCCGTTGTACCCGAACGAGCGACTGCGTCTCGAGTCCGAGCCGCACATCCTCACCACCCGGGTCATCGATCTGGTGATGCCGATCGGCAAGGGCCAGCGCGCGCTGGTCGTCTCGCCGCCGAAGGCCGGTAAGACGATGGTGTTGCAGGCCATCGCCAACGCCATCACCACGAACAACCCGGAATGCCACCTGATGGTGGTGCTCGTGGACGAGCGGCCGGAAGAGGTCACCGACATGCAGCGTTCGGTGAAGGGTGAGGTCATCGCCTCCACCTTCGACCGGCCGCCGTCGGACCACACCACGGTCGCGGAACTGTCCATCGAGCGGGCGAAGCGGCTCGTCGAGATGGGTCACGACGTGGTCGTGCTGCTCGACTCGATCACCCGTCTCGGCCGGGCCTACAACCTGGCCGCGCCGGCATCGGGCCGCATCCTCTCCGGTGGTGTCGACTCGACCGCGCTGTACCCGCCGAAGCGTTTCCTCGGTGCCGCGCGCAACATCGAGAACGGCGGCTCGCTGACCATCTTCGCCACCGCGCTGGTGGAGACCGGGTCCACCATGGACACGGTCATCTTCGAGGAGTTCAAGGGCACCGGTAACGCCGAGCTCAAGCTGGACCGCAAGATCGCCGACAAGCGGGTCTTCCTCGTCGTCGACGTCGACCAGTCCAGCACCCGTAAGGAAGAGCTGCTGCTCTCCCCGGACGAGCTGGCGGTCACGCACAAGCTGCGTCGCGTGCTGCACGCCCTGGACACCCAGCAGGCCATCGACCTGCTGCTCCAGCAGCTGCGGAAGACCAGGACCAACATCGAGTTCCTGATGCAGGTCGCGAAGACCACGCCGGGCAGCAACGGCAACGACGACTGATCGCGCCTTTCGCGAACAGAGCCACGAACCGGGCCTTGCTCCTCGATTTCGAGGGTCAAGGCCCGGTTTGTTTTCTTCAGTGTTTTCTTTTTCAGTTTTTCAGTTTGTACAAAAAATCATTTCGATGAATTCACGTCGGCGATCCGGTGATGTCCGGGCCGCCGATCATCCCGGAGATGGTGCCGCTGGTGCCGCCGTGCTGGAGTGCGCCGGGCAGGCTCGGGTCGGCGTCGATCCTGAGACCGGGACGCCACCCGGCCACCATCAGCGCGGCCGCGGGCACGGTGGCGGCCAGGATGACGATGCTGGGCAGCGTCACGCCGCTGATCCCGATGCCGAGGACCAGGAACGCGCCCGGATAGCCCCAGCGCAGCACGCGGCGCTGCCGTTCGGTGCGCCAGCGGACCAGTTCGGCGGCACCGAACCCGACCGCGGCGGCGGCGCCGTACAACGCGCTCGGCGCGGTCAGCTGCCAGGTGAACGCCCCGATCAACGCGTCGACGCACAGGCTCAGCGCCAGCACGAGGAGTACGAACGCGAAGGGGACCAGCAGCCATCCGGCGAGCGCGAGTCTGCCGTCGTAGTCGTCGTTGCGGGGGGCCATGCCGGAAATTCTGCCGGGCCGATCGGTCACGCAGCGTCGCGGTGCGGTGAGTTGCGTGATTGCTGCGACAAGCAGCCGGCAGGTGAATAGCCGGGTAATACTCGTCGGTAGCCTGGATCGCGCTGACCTGCGGATTCTCGTTGGAGTGTCGGCTCCATAGTTCGGGAATGCCGGCGGAGGCGACCGCGTTACACCCCATGTCAGACGATCTGGCAAACTGGTAGGTCGAGTCCGGCTCCGGTTCACCCCGCAACGACCTGGGGACCCGGCGGCCAACATCGGAAAGGGCGAGACATTGAAGACTGGCATCCACCCCGAATACGTGACGACCACGGTGACCTGCACCTGTGGCAACACGTTCAGCACGCACAGCACCAAGAAGAATGGCGACATCCACGTCGACATCTGCTCCAACTGCCACCCGTTCTACACCGGCAAGCAGAAGATTCTGGACACCGGCGGCCGGGTCGCGCGCTTCGAGCAGCGCTACGGCAAGCGCAAGAAGTGAACTGTGCGTAACTAGTTCTTCTTCACGCCCGCCCTGAGCGCCTGTGCGCTCGGGCGGGCGTTGTCGTGATTTCAGGAGGGATGGTGCCGTGAGCGAGCCTGACGTGTTGGGCGTCCTGCTGGCGGAGCACGCTGATCTGGAACGGCAACTGGCCGATCCGGCGGTGCATGCCGACCAGCCGCTGGCCCGCAAGCTGTCCCGCCGCTACGCGGAGCTGGGGCCGGTCGCCAGGACGATCCGGGAGTTGGAGGCGACCCGCAACGATCTCGCGGCCGCCCGTGAGCTCGCCGACGAGGACCCGACGTTCGCGGTCGAGGCCGACGAACTGGAGCAGCGGCTGCCCAAGCTCAACGAGCGGCTGAACGAACTGCTGCTGCCGCGCGACCCGCACGACACCTCCGATGTGATCCTGGAGATCAAGTCCGGTGAGGGCGGCGAGGAGTCCGCGCTGTTCGCCGGCGACCTGTTGCAGATGTACCTGCGCTACGCGGAACGGCGGCGCTGGAAGACCGAGGTTCTCGGCGGCACCGAATCCGATCTGGGCGGCTACAAGGACGTCACGGTCTCGGTGAAGTCGCGCGGCGGCGAGCCGAGCGCCGAGGGCGTCTGGTCGCGGTTGAAGTTCGAGGGCGGCGTGCACCGCGTGCAGCGGGTGCCGGTCACCGAATCGCAGGGCCGCATCCACACCTCGGCGGCGGGCGTACTGGTCTATCCGGAGCCCGAGGACGTCGTCGAGGTCGAGATCGACGACAAGGAGCTGCGCGTCGACGTGTTCCGGTCCTCCGGGCACGGCGGGCAGAGCGTGAACACCACCGACTCGGCGGTGCGCATCACCCATCTGCCGACCGGCATCGTGGTGTCCTGTCAGAACGAACGCAGCCAGTTGCAGAACAAGGCGCGCGCCATGCAGGTGCTGCGCGCCCGGCTGCTCGCGCTGGCCGAGGAGAAGGCGGCAGCCAGCGCGTCCGCGGCGCGGCGCAGCCAGGTCCGCACGGTCGACCGCTCCGAGCGGGTGCGCACCTACAACTTCGCGGAGAACCGGATCGCCGATCACCGGGTCAACTACAAGGCGTACAACCTCGACCAGGTGCTGCAGGGCGACCTCGACAACGTGCTGAACGCCCTCTCGGAAGCCGACCGGGCGGAACGGCTCGCCGCCGCGGCGGGACCTGCTGCCAAGTAATCACGGCGGGTGAGAGAGTAAGCCGGTGACCAGACAGCCGTTGCGGCTCGCCATCCTGGAAGCCGAACGCATCCTGACCGCGGCGGGCGTCGGCAGCCCCCGGGTCGACGCGGAACTGATCGCCGCCCACGTGCTCGGCGTGGAACGTGGCCGGTTGCCGATGGTGCCGCTGGTCGATCCGCCGGTGGTGGACGCGATCGGTCAGCTGGTCGCGCAGCGCGCCAAGCGCGTGCCGTTGCAGCACCTGACCGGGTGGGCCGCGATGGGCGGGATCAGCGTCGGCGTCGGGCCCGGCGTGTTCGTGCCACGCCCGGAGACCGAGCTGCTGCTCGCCTGGGGTTTGCAGGTCATCGCCGACGTCGAGAAGCCGGTCGTGGTCGACCTGTGCACCGGCACCGGCGTGCTCGCGCTGGCCATGGCCAACGAGCGCCCGGACGCGGTCGTGCACGCGGTCGAGCTCGACCCGGTCGCGCTGGCGTGGGCGCGGCAGAACGCGGAGCTGTGCGCGCAGAACGGCGACACCCCGATCCGGCTCTACGCGGGCGACGCGACCGACCCGCAGATCTTGTCCGATGTGGACGGATCGGTGGATCTGGTGCTGTGCAACCCGCCCTACGTTCCGGAAGGGACGGAGGTGCCGCCGGAAGTCGCCGACCACGACCCGAAGATGGCGGTGTTCGCGGGCAGCGACGGCCTCGACGTCATCCGTCCGGTGATCGCCGCGGCAGCCCGGTTGCTCAAGATCGGCGGCGGTGTCGCCATCGAACACGACGACTCGCACCGCTACTCGGTCACCGAACTGCTCGCCGGGCGGCGCGTGCTCACCGACGTGCGTGACCACGAGGACCTGGCCGGTCGGCCGAGGTTCAGCACCGCGCGGCGCGGTTCGCTGTAGGGAGGGGTCCCGAGTGGTCCGCGCTATCAACTGAGCATGAACGAGTTGGGCGCGGCGATCGGCGAGTTCCGCACGAACAACGGCAGACGGGTCTGGACCGGGCTGGGCTGCCTCGTGGTCGGCGTCCTCGCCGGGTACGCGGGCTTGTGGTTCATCCTCGTCGCCGAACCGCGCATGCCGGGCGGCGGCAACGAAGGGCCGGGGCCCGGGTTCCTGTTGGGCGCTGCCGTCTGCGGGCTGGGGTTCGCGGGGATCCTGCTGGTGCTGGCGATCCTGCACCGGCGCGAGCACTTCGAGCTCTATTCGGACGGGCTCGTGCACGTTGCCGCGGGCAGGCAGAACGTGCTGCGCTGGGCGGACATCTCGACCGTGCGCATCGTCGACGCGGACGCGCCAACCGGCCCCCGGCAGGGGCGCAACAACTGGCTCAAGCGGCTGCTCGGCGCCGAACTGGTGTGCGTGCTGGTGCTGGGCTCGGGGCGGCGGTTGCGGTTCAACGCGTTCACGGCGGATGCCCGCACCCTTGCCGACTGGATCAGGGCCGCGGTCGAGGACGGCGCCACGCCGCGCCGTTCGTAGGGACCGGTCCCGGCCGGACCGGGTTGTCTGCGTGGCATGACCGAGATGGGTGCCGAGATCGGCGAGTTCGTCACCGACACCCAGGCACGCCTGGGTGTCGCGCTGATCTGCTTGCTGGTCGGCGGCGTCGCGGGGCCGATCGGGTGGGTGTGGATCCAGGTCGGCGGTCTGATGTTCGCCATGGCGCTGATGTTGCTGGGCGTGGTCGGCATCGGCACCGGGCTTGCCCTGTCGATCGCCGTGTTCCGGCATCGGGGCGAACGGTTCACCCTCTGCGAACAGGGTGTGGTTCGCTCGCGCGGGCGGCGCAGGACGGAGTGGCGCTGGACGGATATCGCGGCGGTGTCGATCGTGGACGCACGGTCGCACCCGGGCACCAACGGCAGGCGGGGCACCACACTCGGCAGGCTGATCGGCGGCGAACTGGCCTGCACGGTGACGCCGCGCGAGGGCGGGCGGTTGCGGTTCGACGGGTTCACCGCGAACGCGCGCTCGCTGGCCGAAGAAATCAGGGCCGCGGTCGAGGACGGGGCTACCCCGCGTAGGTCGTGACATGCGCGCAGTGCCAGGATTCAGGCGTGAGCACGGTTTACGACTGTAGTCGGCAGGACGATCGCACGGCCGGACTGGCCGCGGCAGCGGGCGAGATCCGGTCCTCGCGGCTGGTCGTCTTCCCGACCGACACCGTGTACGGCATCGGCTGCGACGCGTTCAACCCGAACGCGGTCAACGCGCTGTTCGACGCCAAGGGCCGTGGCCGCAACATGCCGCTGTCGGTATTGGTCGGTTCGTGGACCGGAGTCGACGGCCTCGTGCTGTCCGTGCCGGGCCGGGCGCGCGACCTGATCGAGGCGTTCTGGCCGGGTGGCCTGTCCATCGTGCTGCCGCACGCGCCATCGCTGGCCTGGGACCTCGGCGACACCCGGGGCACCGTGATGATCCGGATGCCGCTGCACCCGGTGATCCTGGAACTGCTGCGGGAGGTCGGCCCGATCGCGCAGTCCAGCGCCAACGCCACCGGCAAGCGGCCCGCGACCACCATCCACGAGGCCCGCGAGCAACTCGGCGAGACCGCGTCCGTCTACCTCGACGGCGGCCCCGCCGGTGACGCGGTCGGCTCCACCATCCTCGACCTGACCAGCGACACCCCGCGCATGCTGCGCGAAGGCGCGGTCACTCGGGCAGAGGTGTCCGAGGTTTTGGGCGTGGCGGTCCAGTGATGCCCGCGAATCACATTTTCCGTACCCGCACCGGACTAGCCTGAGCTCGTGGGTCCTCTTCTCGACGCCACACCGGACGGTCTCCCGCTCCGCGAGTACCTGCTGGTCTGCCTGATCTCCGCGGCCATCACCTACCTGCTGGTCTCGCTGGTGCGCCGGGTCGCGTTCGGTATCGGCGCGGTCGCCGTACCACGCGTGCGCGACGTGCACAGCGTGATCCAGCCGCGCATGGGCGGCGTCGCCATGTACTGCGGGGTGGTCGGCGGCATGTTGCTCGCCCACCAGCTCCCGGTGCTGCGCCGCGCGCTGATCTACTCCCTGGACCCGTGGGCTGTGCTCATCGGCGGCGGGCTGATCGTGATCGTCGGCATCCTCGACGACCGCTTCGAGCTCGACTCGTGGACCAAACTCGCCGGTCAGACCACGTCCGCAGGCATTCTCGCGCTGCTCGGCCTCCAGTTCCTGGACCTGTGGGTGCCGTGGGGCGGCAGCGGCAACATCGCCGGCTCGCAGGTGATCCTGGATCAGAACAGTGGCGGAATTCTTTCTGTCCTGCTGGTGGTCACCATGGTCAACGCGATGAACTTCGTGGACGGCCTGGACGGTCTCGCCGCCGGTATCGGATTGATCGCGGCGGCCGCCACCTGCGCGTATTCGCTGGTGCTGTTGCAGGGCACGGGTGGCAGCGTGGAGAGCTACCCGCCCGCGCTGATCGCCGCCTGTCTCGCCGGTGCCTGCCTCGGTTTCCTGCCGCACAACTTCCAGCCCGCGCGGATATTCATGGGCGACTCCGGGTCGATGCTGATCGGATTGATGCTGGCAGCCGCCAGTATCTCCGCCTCCGGCAAGATCAGCCTCAACGCCAACGGGCCGCGCAACGAACTCGCCGTTCTTTCGCCGTTGCTGGTCGTCGTCGCGGTCATCTTCGTGCCGGTGCTCGACCTGTTGATGGCGATCATCCGGCGCACTCGGCGTGGGGTCGGCGTCTTCTCAGCGGACAAGATGCACCTGCACCACCGCATGCTGGAAATCGGTCATTCCACCCGCCGCGCGGTGTTGTTGATCTATTTGTGGGCTGCGGTGATCGCATTCGGTGCGGTCGCGCTCACCGTTTTCAACGGTTTCGTGGTGGGTCTCGGCATCGCGCTCGGGCTGGTGCTCGCCCTGGTCGTGTCGACGATTCCGTGGCTGCGCGACGTGCGCAGAACCAACGCCGAGTCCTGACACCGGCGTTCGCCCAGCTCACGATCACTGGATCGATTACTGGATCGACCCGAACTGCGACTTGTCCCCGTTGTCCGACCGAGCAGTACGAGCGTCTCACTAGGGCTGATAAGGTTTCCGTGAGAGAACGAACTATCGGGAGGGTCTACGGTGACCGCACCGCGCCGGGTGGCAACCCGGGACGGCTTCGGGGCCGCCGTGCGCGCAGGTGTTCTCGTCGGCTCGAATAGGCCGGACGAGTTAGTCGCTAACCTGCCCATGGCCTGCACGGTGTCCGTTTTACCGTGTGGTAGCGTTCCCGCATCTCCCGAGGACACGGGGGACAGTCTTCTGCGCCCGTCGCAGACCACGATCGTGGCGTTGGGTTACCCGTCGCCGTCTATATCGACGAGGAGTTGCCTTTGAGTGATCGTCGCGTGCAGGCCATGAACCCCCGGTAGGCGGAACCATGCCGAATAAGCCACCGAGCCTATGGACGCTGATCGGCGTCGGGTCGGGCGTGGCAGCATCGGTTGCCGGCGGATTGGTATTGGGTTTTTTCGCTGACAAGCGCGAACACACACTACCCCTCTTCACTTTCGTCGGTTTGGCAGTCGGCATACTTGTCGCCTGCCTTTATGCATACGCAAAGTTCCGGAAGTTCTGGTCGTAATCGAGATCCCCTCATCGAGATCGAGGTTTCCAGTCGTGTCAGCATTGCAGGCAGCAGCGTCGAAGGTGCCGCCCGAGACGGTCATGAGCCTTCGCCGCCCATTGATCATCAGTATCATCGTGGGCATCGTCGGCCTGGTGGTGTGTGTTTTCCTCCACCACCCTGTCGCGGGCATCCTGGGAGTCGTCGGTCTCGGTCTCGGCCTGTTCAACGCGCGGCTGCTGCAACGCGCGACGGTCAAGGCGATCTCGGGGGACAGCCCCACCAGGCGCGCGATGATCGGCTCCTCGCTCCAGCGGCTGATGGCGATCACCCTGCTCGCACTCGCGCTGGGCTGGTTCGTCCGTCCTGATGGGATGGGCGTGTTCATCGGCCTCGCGGTTTACCAGCTGATCAACATGGCGAACACCGGAATTCCGGTGGTAAAGGAGCTTCGCACTCGATGACCGGCTACGTCATGGCAGGAGCCACGATCCATCCGGGCGAGCACAGCATCGTCTGGAATTTCCTCGGCATGAGTTTCAACGGCGACACGATCATCTCCACGCTGGTCGCCGCCGCGATCGTCGTGCTGCTGGCCTTCCTGATCAAGGCCAAGGTGACCAACGGTGTCCCGACCGGCCTGCAACTCGCCTTCGAAACGATCACCAAGTTCCTGAACACCCAGATCGAGGGCATGATCGGCAAGCGGGTCGCGCCCTATCTCGGGCCGCTCGCGCTGGCACTGTTCACCTTCGTGCTGGTCTGCAACTGGCTTTCCGTGCTGCCGGTGCACTTCAACGGCAACGACTACCTGCCGCCGCCGACCGCGGACGTCAACACCGTCTACGCGCTGGCGCTGATGGTCTTCGTCTGGCGGCACATCGCCGGTGCGCGACGCCACCACGGCGCGGGCAAACACCTGTTGTTCGTCCTCAAGGGACACATGCCCGCGTTCGCTCCGATGTGGGTGATCGAGGAAGTCAGCGGTGTCGTCTCGCACGCGCTGCGGTTGTTCGGCAACCTGTTCGCCGGTGGCCTGATGATCGAGGTGATCGGCGCGCTGCTGCCCTCCTACGTCGGCTGGGCGCTCAACGGCGGCTGGAAGCTGTTCGACTTGTTCATCGGCCTTATCCAGGCGTTCATCTTCGCTTTGTTGACGATCATCTACTTCAGCCAGGCGCTGGAGGTTCGGGAGGGTCACTGATCAGCCCGGACAGGATCTGAGCGAAGATCTACCGGACGTTTCGAACAGCCGACAGCAATTGTCGGTGCAGTACTGATTTTCGTTGAAGCTTTTCGATGGAAACACCGTAAGGGAGAGTCAGAGTCATGGCGGTTGACATTGGTCAGGCGATCGAGAACGCCGGCGCCTACATCGGTGGCGGTCTCGTGCTCGGCGGCGGCGCCGCTGGCGCGAGTATCGGTGACGGTCTGGCTGGTAGCCAGCTGATCGCGGGCGTTGCCCGGCAGCCGGAAGCGCAGGGTCGTCTGTTCGTCCCGTTCTTCCTCACCATCGCGTTCGCCGAAGGTACCTACTTCATCAACGTGGCGTTCGCGGCCATCATTCTGTTCAGCTTCGCCAAGTAGCGAGCGGGCATCATGAAGACGACTGATCTGGCCAGTTCGAACATCCTGCTTCCGAACGGCACGTTCTTCGTCGAACTGATCATCTTCTTCCTGTTGCTGTTCGTCATCTCCCGCTTCGTCTACCCGCCGCTGCGGGACGCGATGGCAAAGCGCGACGAGATGGTGCACAAGACGGCGGAGGATGCGCAGGACGCGACGAAGAAGCTGGCCGCGGCGCAGGCAACGTTCGAGCAGGAACTGTCCAAGGCCCGCACCGAGTCCGGCCGAGTCCGGGACGAGGCGCGCGCCGAGGGCACCAAGGTGCTCAACGAATTCCGCGAGCAGGCGCACCAGGAGATCAACCTGGTGACCCAACGCGGTGCCGAAGAGTTGGCCGCCCAGCGCACCCAGGCGGTGCGCGAGCTCCGAGGGCATGTCGGGGAGTTCGCGAACACCCTGGCCAGTCGGGTCGTTGGCGCGCAGCTGGTGGCCAGTTCGGCTACCACCGCTCGGTTCTTCGACGAGCTCGACGCGGAGGGAGACGCCTGATGGCCGGATCGCTGATCATCGAGATCATCGGTTTCGTTGTGGTGATCGTGGTGCTCTGGCGCTATGTCGCCCCTCGGGTCCGCACCGCGACCAAGAACCAGCAGAACCTGATCCGCGGCCAGATCACGGCCAGCGAAGAGGCTGCGGCGCAGTTGGCGAATGCCCAGCGCAAGTACGAGGACGCGGTGGCTGAGGCCAGGGTCGAAGCGGCCAAGATCCGTGACGGTGCCAGGGCGGACGCTCAGCGCATCGTGGTGGAAATGCGCGAGCAGGCCGAGCGCGAGATCGCCCGGATCAAGCAGCGCGGCGAGGACGACCTGGTCCAGCAGCGCCAGCAGGTCATCCGGGAGCTGCGGACCCGGATCGGCGAGCTCTCCGTGGACCTCGCGTCGCGACTGGTCACCGAACACGTGTCCACCGAGGCCCAGCGGGCCGCCACCGTGGACCTGCTGCTCGGTGAGCTCGAAGAGATGGCAGGCACCCCCGCGGCCAGCA
Organism: Pseudonocardiaceae bacterium; assembly: GCA_036494465.1. Taxonomy (GTDB): domain Bacteria; phylum Actinomycetota; class Actinomycetes; order Mycobacteriales; family Pseudonocardiaceae; genus CAJCJE01. Next base: position 8,406 of record DASXOJ010000042.1, on the reverse strand, counting down.
AGGGAGAGGCGTGATGGAGCCGAGTACGCAACAGCTCGACGCCCAGTACCGAGCCGCGACCCGGCAGTCGCTGCGGGCCGCGCAGGAACGGCTCGACGCGGTCGTCGCCGAAGCCGGTGCCGCCGATCTGCGGACGCTGTCGGAGGAACTGTTCGGCGTGGTGGACCTGCTGGTCCGCGAACGCGTGCTGCGCAGGCACCTCGCCGACCCCTCGACCGACCCGGACGCGCGCCGTCGGCTCGTCGACACCGTGTTCGGCGGCAAGATCGGCCAGCAGGCGCTGGACGTGCTGACCGGCCTCACCGAGAGCCGCTGGTCCAGCTCGCTCGACCTGCTCGACGTGCTCGAACAGCTCGCCCGCGAGGTCGCGCTGGCCAGGGCGCAGCGGGACGAGGCGATCGAGGACGTCGAGGACGAACTGTTCCGGTTCGGTCGCATCCTGGACGCCAACCCCGGGCTGCACGAGGCGCTGTCCAACGACAACAACCCGGTCGACGGCCGGGTACAGCTGCTGGACGGGCTGATCGGCAACAAGGTCAACGCGATCACGGCGCTGCTGCTGGAGCAGGTCGTGCGGCTGCCGAGGACGGCTAGCCTGGAAGTGGTGGTCGGGAAGCTGGCCGAACTGGCTGCCGCCCGCCGCAACCGCTCGGTCGCGCACGTGCTCGCGGCAGGACCGCTGACCGGCGAACAGGAGCAGCGACTCGCCCAGGTGCTGAGGTCGATCTTCGGCAGGGAGATGTCGGTGCAGGTCGAACTGGATCCGGAGCTGCTCGGCGGCTTGGTGATCAGGGTCGGCGACGAGGTGATCGACGGCAGTGTCGTCGCGCGGCTGACCAAGGCCCGCGAAGAGCTACCGAACTAGCACACGGCCGACCCAGGCCCCACATACGTCAAGTGTTGAACTGATCGAGAGCAGGGACCGAATAGCCATGGCGGAGCTGACGATCTCGTCGGACGAGATCCGGAGTGCGATCGAGACCTACGTCTCCACCTTCTCCCCCGAGACAGCACGGGAAGAGGTCGGCGTCGTCGCCGACACCGGTGACGGCATCGCGCACGTCGAGGGCCTTCCCTCGGCGATGACCAACGAGTTGCTGGAATTCCCGGGCGGTGTGCTCGGCGTCGCGCTGAACCTCGACGTGCGGGAGATCGGCACGGTCATCCTCGGTGACTACGACGACATCGAGGAGGGTCAGGAGGTCAAGCGGACCGGCCGCGTACTGTCGGTGCCGGTCGGTGACGGCTTCCTCGGCCGGGTCGTCGACCCGCTGGGCAACCCGATCGACGGCCAGGGCGACATCGTCGCCGACGACCAGCGCGTGCTGGAACTCCAGGCCCCGTCGGTGATGAACCGCCAGCCGGTGAAGGAGCCCCTCCAGACCGGCATCAAGGCCATCGACTCGCAGACCCCGATCGGTCGCGGACAGCGCCAGCTGATCATCGGCGACCGCAAGACCGGCAAGACCGCGGTCTGCATCGACACGATCCTCAACCAGAAGAGCAACTGGGCGTCCGGCGACCCCAAGCAGCAGGTGCGCTGCGTGTATGTCGCGATCGGCCAGAAGGGCTCCACCATCGCGGGTGTGAAGACCGCGCTGGAGGAGGCGGGCGCGCTGGAGTACACCACCATCGTCGCCGCCCCGGCCTCCGACTCCGCGGGCTTCAAGTGGCTGGCGCCCTACACCGGCTCGGCCATCGGCCAGCACTGGATGTACCAGGGTAAGCACGTCCTGATCGTGTTCGACGACCTCACCAAGCAGGCCGAGGCATACCGCGCGATCTCGCTGCTGCTGCGCCGCCCGCCGGGCCGCGAGGCGTACCCCGGCGACGTCTTCTACTTGCACTCGCGTCTGCTGGAACGTTGCGCCAAGCTCTCCGACGAGATGGGCGCCGGCTCCATGACCGGTCTGCCGATCATCGAGACCAAGGCCAACGACGTGTCGGCCTACATCCCGACCAACGTCATCTCCATCACCGACGGCCAGTGCTTCCTCGAGTCCGACCTGTTCAACCAGGGCGTGCGGCCCGCGGTCAACACCGGTATCTCGGTCTCCCGAGTCGGTGGTTCCGCGCAGATCCGCGCCATGCGCAAGGTCGCCGGCTCGCTGCGGCTGGACCTCTCGCAGTACCGCGAACTGGAGGCGTTCACCGCCTTCGCCTCCGACCTCGACGCCACCTCCAAGGCCCAGCTGGACCGAGGTGCCCGGCTGGTCGAGCTGCTCAAGCAGGCGCAGTACAGCCCGCTGCTGGTCGAGGAGGAGGTCGTGGCGATCTTCCTCGGCACCCGTGGTCACCTCGACTCGGTGCCGGTCGCGGACGTCCGCCGCTTCGAGTCGGAATTCCTGGAGCACATCAGGAACAACTCGAACGTGCTGGCCAACATCCGGGACAGCAAGGACCTCGATGAGGACACCGAGGCCGCGCTGGTCAAGGAGATCGACAACTTCAAGCGTGGGTTCGCGGCGTCGGACGGCAAGCCCGTCATCGACGAGCACGCCGACGCGATGGAAGCCGACGAGGTCGAGCACGAGGCGGTCAAGGTCAACCGCCCCGCGCCGGCCCAGAAGTGACCAGGTGACACATGGCCGCCGAACTTCGGATCCTCCGGCAGCGCGTCCGGTCCGTCCAGTCCATCAAGCAGATCACTCGCGCGTACGAGCTGATCGCGACCTCGCGGATCGGTAAGGCCCGCGCCAAGGTCGCGGCCGCACTGCCCTATGCGCAGGAGATGACCAAGGTGCTCACCGCGTTGAGCACCGCGGCGACCAACCTGGATCACCCGTTGCTCACGCCTCGGGAGAACCCGCGTCGGGCCGCCGTGCTGGCCATCACCAGCGACAAGGGCATGTGCGGTGGCTACAACTCCAACCTGCTGCGGCAGGCCGAGGAGTTGCAGCAGCTGCTGCGCGACGAAGGCAAGGAAGTCAAGCTGTACGTGGTCGGCCGCAAGGGCATCACGTACTACCGCTTCCGCAACCGGGAGATCGCGGGCGAGTGGTCCGGCTTCTCCGAGCAGCCGACCTATGCCAGCGCATCGGAAATGGGTGACCAGCTCGTCGACACGTTCATGGACGAGAACAACCCGGAACGACCCGACGAGCTGCACATGGTCTACACCGAGTTCCAGTCGATGCTCACCCAGCGGCCGGTCGCCAAGCGCATCGCCCCGCTGGACGTCGAGTACACCGATGGAACGCCCGAGCAGCTGCCGGACTACGAGTTCGAACCGGAAGCCGAAGAACTGCTCGGCTCGCTGCTGCCCAAGTACGTCAAGACCCGGTTGTTCGCGGCGTTGCTCGAGGCGGCGGTGTCCGAGTCCGCCTATCGGCAGCGGGCGATGAAGTCGGCGACCGACAATGCCAATGAGCTGATCAGGACCTACACCCGTCAGATGAACTCGGCTCGACAGGCTCAGATCACTCAGGAGATCAGCGAGATCGTCGGCGGCGCCGACGCGCTCGCCGCTGCAGGAAGTGAAGAATAAATGACTACCACTGAATCGACTGCAACGGCGACGGGCCGCGTCGTCCGGATCACTGGCCCCGTCGTCGACGTGGAATTCCCCCGGGATTCCATCCCCGCCCTGTTCAACGCCCTGCACGTGGACGTGAGCGTGGCAGGCATCGACCGCACGCTGACCCTGGAAGTCGCCCAGCACCTCGGCGACAACGTGGTCCGCACGATCTCCATGCAGCCCACCGACGGTCTCGTTCGTGGCGTCGATGTCGCGGACACCGGCAAGGGCATCTCGGTGCCGGTCGGTGACGCCGTCAAGGGCCACGTGTTCAACACCCTCGGCGACTGCCTCGACGAGCCCGGCTACGGCAGCGACCTGGAGCGCTGGTCGATCCGCCGCAAGCCCCCGGCATTCGACGCCCTCGAAGGCCGCACCGAGATGCTGGAAACCGGCCTCAAGGTCATCGACCTGCTCACCCCGTACGTGCGCGGTGGCAAGATCGGCCTGTTCGGCGGTGCCGGCGTCGGCAAGACCGTGCTCATCCAGGAGATGATCACCCGTATCGCCCGCAACTTCGGTGGTACGTCGGTGTTCGCCGGTGTCGGCGAGCGCACCCGTGAGGGCAACGACCTCATCCTGGAGCTCGGCGAGTCCAACGTGCTCAAGGACACCGCGCTCGTGTTCGGTCAGATGGACGAGCCGCCGGGCACGCGTATGCGCGTCGCCCTGTCCGCGCTGACCATGGCGGAGTACTTCCGCGATGTGCAGAACCAGGACGTGCTGCTGTTCATCGACAACATCTTCCGGTTCACCCAGGCCGGTTCCGAGGTCTCCACCCTGCTGGGCCGGATGCCGTCGGCCGTGGGTTACCAGCCGACGCTGGCCGACGAGATGGGTGAACTCCAGGAGCGGATCACCTCGACCAAGGGCCGTTCGATCACCTCGATGCAGGCGATCTACGTGCCGGCGGACGACTACACCGACCCCGCCCCGGCAACCACCTTCGCCCACCTGGACGCCACCACCGAGCTCTCCCGGTCGGTGTTCTCCAAGGGCATCTTCCCGGCGGTGGACCCGCTGACCTCGACCTCCCGAATCCTCGACCCGGCCATCGTCGGCGAGGAGCACTACCGGGTGTCGCAGGAAGTCATCCGGATCCTCCAGCGCTACAAGGACCTCCAGGACCTCATCGCCATTCTCGGTATCGACGAGCTGGCCGAAGAGGACAAGGTCGTCGTGCAGCGCGCGCGTCGCATCGAGCGCTTCCTGTCCCAGAACATGAACGCCGCCGAGCAGTTCACCGGCCAGCCCGGCTCGAACGTGCCGATCAAGGAGACGATCGAGGCGTTCGACAAGATCACCAAGGGCGACTACGACCACTTCCCCGAGCAGGCATTCTTCCTGATCGGCGGTCTGGAAGACCTGGAGCGTCGCGGCAAGGAACTCGCCGGCTGACGCTGCGCTATCGACCCGAACGGGCCGGAGTCCTATGTGGACTCCGGCCCGTTTTGGCTGTGTGTCAGGCGGATCAGGGCGGCAGATCGACCGTGTGCGGCACGCCATGCTGGGACGTCACCGTCACCGACGTCGTGTTCGGGTCTCTCGGCACCGCAAGCACGTCATTGCCGCTCACGGCTCCCGAGCCGAGATGCGATCCGTACGCGGCCACGAGCCAACCCGACCCGTCCGGCAGCTGATACTGCACCGGCAGCAGATCGCTTGGGTTGATCGGGCCGCCGTAACCGACCGAGACGACGCGCCCGTCTCGGTCGGCGGTCACCGCGTAGAGCCTGCCGATGGTGCCGACCAGCTCCTCGCCCAGGATCAGCATGTTCCCGTTCGCCAGCCGGCACCCGATGTACCAATGGCTCTCGCTGTCGGCAGGGACGCCGGGCGTGCCCACCGTGGGCGGGTGGTGGACATACGGATCGCTGTACCCACCGGCGTGCAACGCGTTGTCGAACACCGTGCTCTGCTGCGGCAGATTCGCGGTGTCGACCCCGCTCGGTGGAGCGCAGACCACGGTCTGGACCGGCCACGCCAGTCGCGGATCCGGTTTTCCGGCCCAATCGTTGCCGGACACCGGCTGGAAGGGAGAGCGGGCGTTCGGGTTCGACGGCAGATAGGAGTGGGTCGCGTCCGGTCGCTGCGGCAACTCCACGACCGTGTTGCCGTCACCGTGTTCCTCGGCCAGATCCACCACGGCGACCCCGTCGACATAGGGCAGATCCAGCCATTGCCTGGTTACCTTGCCGGTGTCCGGATCCACCGTCGGCGCAGCCGAGTAGACGTGGAAACCCGACTCGGCCATGGTCAGCATCGTCTTGTTGTCGATGTCGAACGCGAAAGACTCGCTTGGCCGGTCGGAGTCGCCGACGGTCGCATGGCCCACCAGCGTCAGCTCGCCCGTACTGAAATTCCTGGCGACCAGCCCGACCTCCACCACGGTGGTCGACTGCCCGCCCGAGGCCGGCCGCAAGCTGAACGCCTGCAACAGCACGGCCACGGGACCACCAGGCGTGTTGCCTGCCCAGTATTCGTTGACCGGACCCGCAGGGCCGATGTCCACGTTGGTGGCGCCCGAGTACGCCTGGACCAGGCTGATCGGCATGTGATCACTGCTCTGCCACACCGCGACGACCTGATTGTGGAACGACTGGTTCTGTGCGAAGCCACCCTTGGTTGCCTCGTGCAGCCGAGGATCGTCGCTTGGCAGCTTGCCGGTCGCACTGGCTTTGTTGTCTGGGTGCGTTGCGGCCACTTCCGGCTTGAGGTGGGCCGAGAGTGCGGTCAGGCCACCGGCGATGGCCAGCACCGCGAGTACCGTGGCACAGACCCGGTAGCGGCGTCGCAGGACCCTCCTGCGCGCGCCGTGCCGCACTTTCTCGGTGAAACCAGGTGGCGCGTCGATCGGCTCCGTCGCCGCGCGCAGGGCGGCGGAGAGCTCGTGGGTGTCCATCCTCAGCTCCCTCCTTCCTGCGGAACCAGAGTTCTGATCGTGGGTGCGTCGTAGCCGGGTGTCTCGTCGCCGTCCATCACCTTGCGTAACGCGGCCAGGCCGCGCGAAGTCTGGCTCTTCACGGTGCCGACCGAGCAGCCCATCGCGGCAGCGGCCTGTGCCTCGCTGAGGTCGTCGAAGAAGCGCAGAACCAGCACCGCGCGCATCTTCGGCGGCACCTTCGCCAACGCGCGCACCACCTGGTCGCGGTCGGCGATCGCGGCGTCGTGCGCGACCACGCTGGGCTGGTGCGCCTCAAGCAACACGGTCTCGGCAACCCGCCGCGACCTGGCTCGCCAGCGGTTGGTGGCGGCGTTGGCCAAGGCGGCACGCAGGTAGGGCTCGGGCGGTCCGGCGATCCGGTGCCAACGCGGAAACGCACGTTCCAGAACGTCCTGGAGCAGGTCCTCGGCCGCACCCTGGTCGCCGCCGCACAGCAGGAACGCGGTGCGCAGCAAGGCCCCCGACCGGTGCGCGACGAAGTCCTCGAAATCGTCCTGGGACGCCCCCATCGTCACCTTCCCTCCCCTTTGCCGAGTTTCTACACCGTAGACACCGGTAGGGTCGTCGAGGTTGTGAGCGCACCGTCTAAACTTGCGTGTAGAGATCCGAACGAATGGAGTCCCTCGTGGCTGAGATGACCGTCGAGCTGGTGGCTGTCGAGCGTCGACTGTGGTCGGGGCAGGCCACCGCGGTGTTCACTCGGACCACCGAAGGTGAGATCGGCATCCTGCCGAGGCACATCCCGCTGCTCGGCGAGCTCGTACCCGACTGCGTCGTGCGCATCGACCAGCCGGACGGCGAACGCGTGATGGCCGCCGTTCAGGGCGGATTCCTGTCCGTGACCGGCGAGCGGGTCAGCATCCTCGCCGAAACCGCCCAGCTCGCCGACGAGATCGACATCGAGCAGGCAAGAACAGACGCTGCCGCCGACGACGAAGACGTCCGCAACCGAGGACTCTCGCAGCTGCGCGCGACGGAGCAGTCGGTCTAAGCGCGGTCTGGGGCAGGGCGGGAGCGGCCGTGGGGATCACCGGATACATCGGGGTGGTCCTGATCGTGGTGGCCATCGTCTTGGCGTGGTCGGCCCTGCGCCGACTGAAACTTCTGCGGGAAGGCGGCGTGCACGTCGCACTGCGCCGCCGCATCGACGACAGCGGTCGCGGTTGGCTGCTCGGCGTCGGCCGCTATCGCGGTGACGAGTTCGTCTGGTACCGCGTCCTGTCCGTGCGTTCCGGCCCGGCCCAGGTGATCCCGCGCATCGGCCTGGAGATCTCCGACCGCCGCCAGCCGCACAGCACCGAGAACTACGCGATGCCCACCGAGGCGACCGTGCTGCGCTGCCGCGACAACGACATCGAGATCGAACTCGCCATGAACGGCGAGGCGCTCACCGGCTTCCTGTCCTGGCTGGAAGCCGCCCCGCCCGGCAACATCGTGCCCTGGGCCTCCTGATTCGTTCCTGATACGGTCCGGTGCCGTGGGCCTGATGTCCTGGCGACGCGCCTGCTGCGCGCCACCGCCCCACCCGGCGGTGTCGTCGACATCACCCTCCGCGTCACACCGGCGACCGGCGACCCCTACGACGTCAAAACCAGAATCGGCTTCTCCACCCGAGCCCGCCGCGACCACGTCGCCCGCGTCGGCGCCACCCTCCCGGTCAGCATTGACCCGGGCCGCCGCGACAAAGTCGCCGTCGACAGCGTTGAACTCGGCTTCGCCTGATTCATTTCCAACCTCGAATTTCAATTTCCGAAATCGAAATCTCGACGCGATCGATGCGAGCATCGCGAACGGCAGTAAGAAGTACACGTACGGGGAGTTCTATGACCGTGACGGTGTAGGGCACCAGTACGAGAGTGGGCAGGATGGTGATGCGTACAACGCGCAGGAGGTCGGACGGGAAATCGGTGTGTTTCCGGCGCGGGGAACGGTGATCACTGTCGAG
>DASXOJ010000041.1:0-43916 GCA_036494465.1 Pseudonocardiaceae bacterium | reverse complement strand
GCGGCCCGTTCTGCCGCAGCGCGAACGGCACCGTCGCCGCACCCAGCAACGCAACGGTCACCACCACCGCGACCCCGGACCCAAGCGGCGTGAGCAACCCGACGAGAGCCGGGCCCACCACGAAACTGGTCTCGTCGGCAGCGGCCTCGTAGGCCAACGCGGTCGGCAGCAGCCCGGCGCCGACCTGCCGCGATCAGAAGACCCGCACCAGCGGCCCGACCTGTGGCTGGGACAACCCGGCCAGCACCGCCATGATCAACCGGGCATCAGCCAGCACCAGCAAACCGAGCAACGCGGCGATATTGGCCAGCGCGGTCGTCACGCCGACGGCCCGGTGTCCGAAGCGGTCCGCGAGCTCACCGATCACCGGTCCGCTCACCGCCATCGCCACGCTCGGCGCGGCACCGGCCAACCTGGCGAAGGTGAAGCTGGCAGTGGCGTCGTCGATCAGGATCAACGTCGCCAGCGGCGCCATGGCGTAAGGAAGCCGGGCGCAGAAGCCCAGCGGAAAGAAGCCGATGCCAGCGGAGGACACCAGCGTTCGATAGGACATTCGCGTCTCCATCGTGCATGCGGAGGAGACGCACCTGCCCAACCACCTGGCGCGTCGACTATCCCGTTCTGGAACCGACCTTAGCGGACAGCAGCCACCAAAGCTCGCGCCTCGTCCAGATCGAACTCCGGCTGCGCGCCGAAATCGATGTCGCCCGATGGCATGAGGGGTTTGCGCGGCGACGCGTGCAGATGCGTGACCCCGGTCGCCGCCAGGATCGCGCTCGCGTTGTGCGAGCGCACGCCCCCGCACGCCATCACGTCCAGCCGGCCCGCCGCCACCCGGACCAACTCCGCTAATACCGTCGCACCCTGCTCAACGCGCGGCGCGTGACCCGACGTGAGCACGCGGCCCACCCCGTTCGCTATCAGCTGATCGACGGCAACCACCGGATCCCGGCAGATGTCGATCGCCCGATGGAAGGTCACCTCGCGCCCCTGCGCGGCGGCAACGAGCTCGCCCAGCACCGGCAGGTCGACCTCGCGGCGCTCAGTCAACGCCCCGACCACCACACCCGCTGCCCCCGCCGCGACCGCCGCCGCGACATCGCCGACCATCACGTCCACCTCGGCCGGTGTGTACCGGAAGTCGCCAGCCCTGGGCCGCACCAGCACATGCACGTTCCGGCACCGCTCGGCAACGGTCGTCAACAGTCCAGGGCCCGGAGTGAGGCCACCCAACGCACCCGCCGAACACAGCTCGATGCGCTGGATGTCGAGAGTGTTGACAGCCATCGCAGTGTCGACGGTGTCGACGCTCACCTCAATGTTGATCAATGTTGACATGTTGATCAATGTTGATTCACATCGACTCTGCGATGAGGTTCGGCGTGGACATGTCAATGTCGAAGGGGTACATCGGCCGCTCAATGCCGTGGTGACCGAGGCGCACGAGGTCCTGGTCGACACCGCCGGGCGTGAGCGCGAGCAGCCAGTCCGCCGCCATCGCGTACAGCTCCGGTTCGAGGTAGCCGATCTTCACGATCACCAGGTCGGCTTCGCGCGGTCGCAGGCCGAGCGCGGCGAAGTCGGCTTCCAGGTGGTACGGCTTGCGCCGCGCGGTCACGATCACGTGCAGACCGCCGACGCTCAACACGACCGCCTCGTCGGTGATCGCGGATACCGTGCCGGTCAGCGAGACCGGGCCGCATGGACCGGAGTCGATCTTGCCGCCGAGCTTCACCGTGAGCTCGGTGCCAACGCCTGCCTCGGTGGCCGCCGCGGTGACCTCGGGGTCGACGATGGCGGCGTAGATGGTGATGTGGTCGGCGGCGACGATGTCCGGCCTGCGCAGCAGCTTGTCCAGCGTCCACGAGGTGTCGCCCGCGCCGCCCGCTGTCGGGTTGTCGCCGGAGTCGCTGACGAAGAACGGGCGCGCGTCGCTCGCGAACGCCTGGTCCAGGCATTCGGCGAGGGTGCCGGTGGGTGCGACGAACTGGAACTCGTCGCGGGCGTCCCAGTAGGCGCGGGCGAGGCGTTGCGCCTGCTCGGTGATCACCTGCTCGTCGTCGCCGGTGACCACGACCGCCGCCTGGCAGCGCGGCTCATCCGCCCAGGCGTAGCCGACCCAGATCGCGGCGTCGAGCACGCCGTCCATCGCCTCGACCTCGTCGACCTCGGCGTAGATGCGCTTCGCCGGGTCGATGCGGGTGCTGGTCTTCTCGCCGGGCAGCAGCACCGGCACCTGCACCCACGCCTTGCGCGGGCGTCCACCGGAGCGCAGGCGCGCGACGAGATTCTCCGCCGCGCGTTCGCGGGTTTCCCAGGTGTCGGTGTGTGGCGCCTTGCGGTAACAGGTGAGCAGGTCCATCACGGTGATCAGCCGGTGCGACACGTTGCCGTGCAGGTCCATCGACCCGGAGAGCAGCACATCCGGCCCGACGATCGCGCGGATGCCCTCCACGAAGTCCGCTTCGATGTCGGTGCGGCCCTCGACGCTCATGGCGCCGTGGAAGTCGATGAACACGCCGTCCAGGGGGCTGGCCGCGCGCAGGCGTTCGTAGATCTCACGCGCGAGCTGGACGTAGGCCGGCTCGGTGACCGCGCCACCGGGCAGCGCGACCGCGTGCAGCAGCGGCACCCATTCGACGCCATCGGTCAACGGTTTGCCGGGCGCGAGGAACTCGTAGCGGGCCAGCAGGTCGGCGCCTCTGGTCACCCGGAAATCGTCCACTGTGGATCGATGTGGGGAGAACGTGCTCGACTCGATGTGGATACCGGCGACGCCGATCCGCAAGGTGGACCTCCCAAGAAGTTGTCAGCCTGCTGCTGTACGTCGAATGCGGGCGCGAATGGCGTCGTCGAAGACCTCGTCGAGGACGATCGCGGACGCGCCGAACAAGCCGGAGTTCGCGCCGGAGCGGACCCGTTCGATCCGGAGTTCGCGCGTCGCCAACGGGAGGCACCGTTCGTAGAGCGCGCCGCGCACGGCAGCGACGAACGCCTCGGACCCGGACAGCACGCCGCCGAGCAGCACCGCGTCCGGATTGGCGAAGTTGACCACGGTGGCGAGCACTTCGCCGAGGTGCAGACCGGCGAGGCGCACGGCGGTCGTCGCGGTGGGGTCGCCGTTCTCGGCGGCGGACATGACGTCGGTGGTGTCGCGTACGGCAACGCCCTTGTCGTGCAACTGGGCGACCAGCGCCGCTCCACTCGCGACGGTCTCCAGGCAGCCGCGATTGCCGCAGCTGCACGGGTTGTCGCCGCCTGCCGGGATCCGCACGTGGCTGATGTCGCCCGCGACGCCGCTGCGCCCCCTGTGCAGTTCGCCGCCGATGACCACGCCGGATCCGATGCCGGTGCCCGCCTTCACCGCGACCAGCGTGTCGACCGAGGTGAAGTTGCCGAACTCGCCCAACGCCAACAGGTTCGCGTCGTTGTCGATGACGACCGGCCGGTCGAAGTGTTGTTGCAGCTCGGCGCGCACCGGGAAGTTGCGCCAGCCGGGCATCCGCGAGGGCAGCGTCACCGTGCCCGCGTTGACGTCGACCGGGCCGGGCAGGCCGACGCCGACGCCGAGCCGTTCGCCGGGGAACTCGGTGCGCGCGGCGAGCTCGTGCACGATGCCCGCGAACTCGGCGAGCACCTTTTCCGGCTCGTTGTCGATGTTCATCGCGCGCTCTTCGACGTGCAGGAAGTTGCCGCCGATGTCCAGGGCGGCGATGCGCACGTGCCGGGAGCCGAAGTCGGCGGTCCAGACGTAACCGAAGCGCGGGTTGATGGCCAGCAGGCGCGGTCGGCGCCCGCCCTGCGAGCGGCCCTCGCCGCGTTCGGTGAGCACGCCCGCGTCGCACAGCGCCTGCACCCGGATGGACACGGTGGACTGGGGGAGGCCGAGGACCTTGGCCAGTTCCATCCGCGAGGTGGCCTGGCCGCTGCCGACCAGCCACAGCACGCGCAGCGCGTCGGACGTCATGTACCTACCCGCCTAGGAGCTCTTGAATCAGGTCTGATGTAAGTATGTGGAAACCTGTTGTTATCGGTTACCTCTTGGCCTACCACCTCGGCAGTGGTTGAATGCCGATCAGCTTAGACAGCCTCGGTTGTCAGAAACAAGATGGTGTGGACCACGGCCGATCCCGTAGGTCCCTTCGTCTCAGTACTTGCATCAAATCTGATGAAAGTCGGGAGGCAGGCTTGCGCCGAAGCAGAAAGCCCTTCCTGTGGCTGGTCGCGAGCGCGGTACTGCTCGCCGGGTGCGCGGGAGTCCAGACCAAACACGGCGGTGGAGGAAATCAGCAGGTCGAGGGCGGGTCTGTGTCGTTCGCGCTGCCTCCTGCGGCGACCCCGAACTGGATCATGCCGATCGAGACGCCGGGTTACACCGCCAGCTACAACGCGGCCATCCAGCAGATCCTCTACGTGCCCCTCTACGCCTACAACGGCTCCTCCGGCGCGGTGGGGATGGACCAGACCGCCAGCGCCGCGCTGCCCCCGGTCTACTCGGCCGACGGGCGCACGATCACGATCACCCTCAAGCCGTTGACCTGGTCCAACGGTCAACCGCTTACCAGTCGCGACGTCGAGCTCTGGTACGACCTGGTGCGCGCGAACAAGTCCGACTGGGGCGCGTACACCAGCGGCCTGATCCCGGACGACATCACCGCGTTCCACACCGTCGACGCGCACACCTTCACGTTGACGCTGGACAAGGCGTACAACGAGCAGTGGTTTACCGCCAACCAGCTCACCGAAATCACGCCGCTGCCGCAGCAAGCCTGGGACCGCACGGCCGCCGACGCGCCGATCGGCGACGCGGACCGCACGCCGGCAGGCGCCAAGCAGGTGTTCAACTACCTGGTCGCGCAGGCGAGCGACCTGGGCAGCTACTCGGCGAATCCACTGTGGAAGGTCGTGGACGGGCCGTTCACGCTGGCCTCGTTCACCTCCTCCGGCCAGGTCACGCTGGCCAAGAACACGAAGTACACCGGCAAGGACGCCGCGCACCTGGACAAGGTCACCTTCCTGACCTTCACCGGCGCCGCCGCCGAGTACAACGTGCTGCGCGCGGGCGGCGTCGACTACGGCTACGTGCCGACCTCCAACCTGGGCCAACAGTCCAAACTGGAGGCTGCCGGTTACCGGATCAGCCCGTGGAACGGCTGGTCGATCACGTACGTGCCGTACAACTTCCGGAATCCGGCCATGGGCAAGGTGTTCGCCCAGCTCTACGTCCGGCAGGCCATCCAGCACGCGGTCGACCAGCCGTCGATCTCGTCGGTGATCTGGCGCGGCACCGCGAAACCGGACTACGGGCCGGTGCCGCAGGAGAACGACAAGACGTTCCTCTCGCCGAGCCAGCGCACCAACCCGTATCCGTTCGACCTGACCGCGAGCCGTCAACTGCTCGCCGCGCACGGGTGGAAAGCCGGTAGCGACGGCGTGCTTGCCTGCGTATCGCCGGGCACCGGGCCGAGCGACTGCGGCGAGGGCATCGCGGCAGGCACGCGGTTCGTGATGACGATCCTGACCGAGGGCGGATCGGACGAAACCGACGACACCATGCAGGAACTCAAGTCCGAGCTGTCCAAGGTCGGCATCGACCTCCAGGTCAGCACGCAGACGCTGGACACCGTGCTCAGCGACTCGTCGGGCTGCACCGCGAGCGGTGGCGCGTGCGACTGGCAGTTGTCCTACTTCGGCACCCAGGGCAGCTGGTACTTCCCGGCCGACCCGACCGGCGAGGACCTGTTCGCGACCGGAGCGAGTGTCAACTTCGGCCAGTACACCAACAAGCAGGCCGATGCGCTGATCACCGCGTCCAACCTGGGCAACGCGCCGCAGACCATGCTCGACTACAGCGCCCTGCTCGCCAAGGACCTCCCGGTGATCTGGCTGCCGAATCCGCCGTACCAGGTCTCGGCGATCGACACCGCGTTGCACGGCGTCGTGCAGGATCCGCTGGCCGGTCTGCAACCCCAACGCTGGTACTGGACGAGGTGAGCGCGCGATGACCCGTTACATCATCCGGCGGCTCGTGCTGGCGATCGTGGTGGTCCTGCTGGTCACCGTGGTCACCTTCATCCTGCTGCACCTGCTCCCCGGCGGTCCGGCGCGCGGCGTGCTGGGCGTGAAGGCGACGCCGCAGCAGATCGCCGACTTCAACCACAAAGAGGGCTTCGACCGCTCCTGGCCGGTGCAGTACTGGGACTACCTGGTCCGCCTCGTGCACGGTGACCTTGGTACGTCCTACTCGATGAACGCATCCGTCGGCACGCTGCTCGGCCAGCGCCTGCCGCGCACGTTGCTGCTCAGCGCCACGTCCACCCTGCTCGCGATCATCGTCGCGCTGCCGCTGGGCGTGTGGCAGGCAGTACGCAAGGGCAAGCCGGTCGACAAGATCAGCACCGGGCTGAGCTTCGTGTTCTACGCGACGCCCGTGTTCTTCCTGTCCCTGTTGCTGATCATCGTCTTCTCCCAGGCGCTGCCCTGGTTCCCGGCGCAGGCCGCGCAAGGGGAGACGCTCGGCGCGCTGATCTCCCAGCCCGCGTCACTGGTGCTGCCGATCGTGGCCGGTGCCGGTGGGGTGCTGGCCGCGTTCAGCAGGTACATGCGTTCGTCCACATTGGACAACCTGGCCGAGGACTACGTGCGGACCGCGCGTGCCAAGGGCACCCGGGAACGGGTGATCATCTGGCGGCACGTCTGGCCCAACTCGCTGACCTCGATCGTCGCGCTGTTCGGCTACTACGTGCCGACGATCTTCGCGGGCGCCCTGGTCGTCGAGACGATGTTCAACTTCCCCGGCATCGGGCTGCTGTTCTGGAGCGCGGCCCTCAACGCGGACTTCCCGGTGCTGCTCGGCGTGGTCCTGGTCATCGCGATCGCCACCGTGGTCGGCTCGCTCGTCGCCGACCTCGCGCAACTGTTGATCGATCCGCGGGTGCGGGTGCCCGCGCGCAGGGCGGGAGCAACGGCATGACAACCCTGACCATGACCGGAGAACCCCTGGTCGACACGCCGGGCGCCAGCACAGTGCTGGCCCGCTTCGCGCGCAACCGGCTGGCGCTCACCGGCGCCGTGCTGTTGCTGCTGATCGTGCTGTTCAGCTTCCTCGGTCCGCTGCTCTACCACACCGACCAGGTGCACACCGACCTGTTGCACGCCCGCCTCGGACCCGGCGTCGACGGTCATCCGCTCGGCACCGACGATCTCGGTTACGACGTACTCGGCAGGCTGATGATCGCCGGCCAGACGTCGTTGATCATCGGTGTGATCGCGGGCGTGATCGCCACCGCGATCGGTGCGATCTGGGGTGCGCTGGCCGGTTATCTCGGCGGCTGGCTGGACACGGTGCTGATGCGCATCGTCGACACCGGCATCGCCATTCCCGCGCTGTTCCTGCTGCTCGTCGCGGCAACACTGGTCACGCCGAGCGTCGCGATCCTGGCGGTGGTCATCGGTTGCGTGTCGTGGTTGATCCCCGCGCGGTTGATGCGCGCGGAAACCGTGAGCTTGCGCGAACGCGACTACATCAAGGCCATCACGGTGATCGGCGCCGGTCGGTTGCGGATCGTGTTCCGGCACATCGTGCCCAACGCGATCGGCACCATCGTGGTCAACGTGACCTTCCAGATTGCCGACGCGATCCTGCTCGTCGCGTACGTGAGTTTTCTCGGGCTCGGCGTGCCGCCGCCCAACACGAACTGGGGCGCGATGCTCAGCAAGGGCATCACCTACACCTACGACGGCGCGTGGTGGCTGATCCTGCCGCCCGGCATCGCGATCGTGCTGGTCATCTGCGCGGTCAACTTCGTCGGCGACGGACTGCGCGAAGCACTGGGAGGCAAGCGATGACCGAACCGGTGCTGGACATCCGCGACCTGCGGATCAGCTACGGCGACAACGCGCCCGCGCTCGTCGACTTCTCGTGTGCCGTCGCGCCAGGCGAGATCGTGGCGCTGGTCGGCGAATCCGGGTCCGGCAAGAGCACCGCCGCACTGTCCGTGCTCGGCTTGCTGCCCTCGACCGCGCACCTGGACGGGTCGATCACGCTGGCCGGTCAGGACGTGTTGACGTTGCGCGGGGAGGAACTGCGCGCGATCCGTGGGCGTGGTGCGGGCATGATCTTCCAGGAGCCGATGACCGCGCTGAACCCGTTGCTGCGCATCGGTTCCCAGCTCGCCGAGGCGATCCGCAACCACGACCGGCAACCGCGCAGGCTGCGCGGCTACCGCGACGAGTGCGTCGCGCTGCTGGAGCGGGTCGGCGTGCCCGAACCGGAACTCCGGCTGCGCCAGTACCCGCACCAGCTCTCCGGCGGTCTGCGGCAGCGCGTGATGATCGCCATCGCGATCGCGGCCAAACCGAAGCTGATCATCGCCGACGAGCCGACCACCGCGCTGGACGTCACCGTGCAGCAGCAGATCCTCGACCTGCTGCGCGACATCCGCGACACCGAAGGCACGGCGACCCTGCTGATCACGCACAACATGGGTGTCGTCGCGGACATCGCCGACCGCGTGATCGTCATGCGCGGCGGTCGCATCGTCGAACAGGCGCAGACCGCGACGCTGTTCGAGTCGCCAAGCGCCGACTACACCCGCGCCCTGCTCGCCGCCGTCCCGCACCTCGGCGAACCCGAACACGCGCCGATCGGCGAACCGGTCGCGGAACCCGTGCTCGCGCTGACCGATCTGGTCGTCGACTACGGCGGCACCAAGCGCGCTGTCGATTCGGTGTCGCTGTCGATCGCGCCGGGGGAGATCCTCGGCCTGGTCGGCGAATCCGGTTCGGGCAAGACCACCATCGGCAACTGCGCGCTCGGCCTGGTCAGCCCGAAATCCGGGCAGATCCGGCTGTTCGGCGGCCCGCTACCGCGTCGCACCGGCCGTGCGGCCAAGGCGATCCGGCGCAACATCGGCGCCGTGTTCCAGGATCCGGCATCCTCGCTCGACCCGCGCATGACCGTCGCGCAGACCATCGCCGAACCGCTGGTCATCCACACCTCGGCCAGCAGGCCCGAGCGCCAGGCCAAGGTCCGCGAGTTGCTGGACGCGGTCGAACTGCCCGAATCGCTGCTGCACCGCTACGGTCACGAACTCTCCGGCGGCCAACGCCAACGGGTCAGCCTGGCGCGGGCGCTGGTGCTCGGCCCGAAGCTGCTGATCGCCGACGAACCGACTAGTGCGCTGGACGTGTCCGTGCAGGCAGCGGTGTTGGACGTGCTGGTCAACCTGCACGAACGGTACGGGTTCGGCTGCCTGTTCATCAGCCACGATCTGGCCGTTGTGGACAGTCTCTGCGATCGCGTCGCCGTCATGCGCGCCGGTCAGCTCGTCGAACAGGGGCCGACCGGCGAGGTGCTGCGCACGCCGCGACACCCGTACACCGCGTCCCTGCTGCTCTCCTCGCCAGTGCCGGACCCCGCGCAGCAGCTCGAACGGCGCAGGAAACGGCTGGCCGCGTGAAACTCCTGGCAGGCGTCGACATCGGCGGCACCAAAACCCTGGCGGTACTCCGCGCCGACGACGACCCTGCCGTGCTCGCCACCGCGACCGCGCCCACCCCGGCCAAAGCAGGCGGTGAGTCCATTTTGGACACTGCGGCGTCGCTGGTGCGCGCGATGTCCGGCCGGATCGACGGTGAACTGGTCGGTGTCGGAGTCGGTGCGGCAGGCGTGATCGACCCGGCGGACGGACTGGTCGTCGCCACCGGCAACGCCTTCGACGGCTGGACCGGCACCGCGATCAACGCGGGCCTCGCCGCGCGCCTCGACGGCCTGCCGGTGCGCGCGGACAACGACGTGAACGCCTTCCTGCTCGGCGAACTCGCCGCCGCCGGACACCCTCCGCACGCGCTCGCGGTCACGCTTGGCACCGGCGTCGGTGGCGCCCTCTACATCGACGGTCGACTGCTGCACGGCGGACCGACCGGCGCGGGCGAGATCGGGCACATCGGCGACTTCGGCCAGGAACCCTGCTCGTGTGGTCGCACCGGGCATCTGGAGGCGTACGCCTCTGGTACCTCGCTGACCAGGCGATACGTCCGCGAAGGCGGGGTGCTCGTACCCGATGCGAGTGCCGTAGCCGATGCCGCGCGACACGGTGACCCGGTCGCCATCGAGGTATTCGAAACCGCCGCGCGCCACCTGGGCAGCGCGATCGCGCAGGCAGGCGGCCTGCTCGGCGTCGACCTGGCGATCCTCGGCGGCGGCGTGCTGCGCTCGTGGCCGCTACTGGAGAAACCGCTGCTGGCGTCGTTGGAGGCGCAGCCACTCCTCTCCGGCGAACCGGTCACCATCCGCCGCTCCGTGCTCGGCGAAACCGCGGTCGCGATCGGCGCTACCCGCCTGCGGTGAGGTGCGTCAGGTCGGTCGGCGGCCGGGCGAGCGTCCACCGGCGGCCGTTCCAGTGCATCGCCAGTGCGGGCGCGCCTCGGCGCAGCGCGTGTGAGCCCGGTTGGTTGGCCAGGCCGCCGGTTGCCCACACGTCGTACGCGCCCAAGGCGACCACGTCGGTCAACTGCCCCCAGCAACCCGTTGCCGGAATCGGAACTCGGCTCCAGACCTGGCCGTCCCAGTGCAGGATCACCGGCTGCTCAGCGTCGGCGCCGACCGCCCAGAGGTCGTCCGGTGCGGCGCCGTCCACCGCGAACAAACCCCAGTACCGCGCGATTTCGGGGGTCGCGGTCTCGGTCCAGCGCAGCCCGTCCCAGCGGTAGGCCACCCCGCGTGCCAGCCACGGATCGTTGAGCCGGGTCGCCTGGCCGACACAGTGCACGGCAGCGCCGAACGCGGTCCGGCCCGCGAGAACCGTGCGCTCACCGCGCCGGTGCGGTATCGGCGCCTCGTCCCACCTCATCGCCAGCAAAACGCGCTGTCACCCGATCGTGTTCCTGGGGCAGACTGCGCCGGTGAAGTACTTGTTCTTCTGGGGGCATCAGCCTGATCGGGACGGCAGCGTCGGTAAGGGGTGTCTGAGCCAGTGGTGGCCCGCGCCGTTCACGCTGGACGGTCGCACCTTCGCCACCGCCGAGCACTACATGATGTGGGGCAAGGCGATGCTGTTCGGCGACGAGGACAGTGCCGAGCGCATCCGCGCGGCGCGGCATCCGAAGCAGGCCAAGGATCTTGGGCGCGGCATCGCGGACTTCGACGAGCAGCGCTGGGTCGAACATCGTTACCGGATCGTGGTCGCGGCCAATCTCGGCAAGTTCGACCAGAACCCCGACGAGCGGAATTTTCTGCTCGGCACCGGCGATCGGGTGCTCGTCGACGCCAGCCCGGTCGACGCGATCTGGGGTATCGGTCTGGCCGCAGACGACCCGCGTGCCCAGGATCCGGCCACCTGGCGCGGTCAGAACCTGCTCGGCCGCGCCCTGGTCGAGGTCCGCGCCGCGTTAGGCGCTTAGCCGGGCGGCGACGGCCGGGGTCACGTGGCCTCGGTAGCGCAGCGCCCAGCCTGGTCGCTGCCAGTCGTTCCCGCTGACCGCACCTCGGCAGTCGGCCGCGCCGCAGTTGCACGGCATCCGGAAGTCCGCTTCCGCGGTCTGCGTCGCGTAGTCGACGGTCAGTTCGGTGTCCGGCGCCAGGTCGCGCCGCGCGACCAGGGTGTAGGCGTCGGTGTGCCAGAGGGTCGGATCGCAGCTGTGGTTGCCGAAGTGGATCGGCTCGGTCGGCGGCAGGATCAGGTGCCGGTCCGGCTCGACGCTGATGGCGTCCAGATAGCTGTGTTCCTGGCTCGCGGAGATCAGCAACCGGGTCAGTTCCAGGCCGTCCACCAGTCGCCCGCCCAGGGTGGCGACCACGGCTCCGGCGCAGATGAGCTCCCCGGTGAACAACCCCCGTCCGGAGATCGGTGAGTACTGCACCCTGACGGACGGGTGCAACCAACAGTGGCCGTCGGGCGCCGTTGCCCGCCGTGCCTGGATCCTGCTCGTCCCCATCCCTCTGTTGTAACCCCTTAAGCTCGAATTCACCTCATGGCCCAGCCAATATCGCTCGGACTTTCCACATCGCGGCCACTTGGGCCGTCATCTTGACACCCGGACATGCCCTGGTCAGGACCCCCCGACTATCGTGCACCGGGTGATTGCCCACAGCCTGCTGCACGCGAGCATCCCGAGCCCGTCGATCAACGGGTTCTACCTCGGGCCGCTGTACATCCGCTTCTACGGCCTGATGTACGTGGTCGGGATCGCTCTCGCGATCTACATCGCGCGGCGCCGGTGGCGCGCCCTGGGTGGCTCGGTCGATCTGGTGGACGAGGTCGCGCTGTGGGGCGTGCCCGCGGGCATCATCGGCGGCCGGATCTACTTCGACATCACCACGCCCGCCGAGATCCCGCCGCACTGGTGGGGCGTGTTCGCGGTCTGGCAGGGCGGGCTGGGCATCTGGGGCGGCATCGCCCTGGCCGCCGTCGTCGGCATCTGGCGGGTGCACCGGATGGGTGCCTCGGTGGGCAGGTTCATGGACGCGGTCGCACCCGCGATCCTGGTCGCGCAGGCGATCGGCCGGGTGGGCAACTACTTCAACCAGGAGCTGTTTGGCGGCCCGACCTCGCTGCCGTGGGCGTTGCAGATCGACCCGCAGTACCGTCCGCCGGGCTACCTGCAGAACACCAGTTTCCACCCGACCTTCCTCTACGAACTGATCTGGGACCTCGCGCTGGCCGCGTTCCTGGTGTGGCTCGGTCATCACCGCAAGATCCGCCCGCAGGGCCTGTTCGCGCTCTATGTCGCGGGTTACTCGGCGTTCCGGATCTTCGAGGAGTCGCTGCGGGTGGACTACTCGCAGTACTTCCTCGGGCTGCGGCTGAACTTCTTCGTGGCCAGCCTGCTGACCCTGGTCGGCATCATCTGGTTCGTGCTGCTGCAACGCAGGCCGATGCCGGTGGAGCCGGTCGAGGCCGCGCCCGAACCGGAGCCGGTCGAAGAAGCCGCTGTCGAGGAACCCGAAGAAGCCAACGAGATCGACGAGCCTGGAAAGCCTGAGGAAACCGAAGAAACCGCGAAGGCCGAGACTGTCGCGGAGGCCGGCGACCGGTGAGCACGGACGGTCCCGAGCCGGCGGTCCTGTGGTTTCGCCGGGACCTTCGGCTCGGTGACCATCCTGCGCTCGTAGCAGCAGGTCAGCGTGTTCTTGGCGTGTTCGTGCTCGATGACCGGCTGCTGAAACCGGCTGGGGCCGCGCGGCGAATCTTCCTGGTCCGGTCGTTGCGCGCGCTGCGGGAGCAGTTGGGCGGTCGGCTGCTGATCGTGTCCGGTGATCCCGCGACCGTGCTGCCGGAGATCGCCGACGCCGTGAGCGCGACCAGCGTGCACATTTCCGCGGAATGCGCGCCGTACGGCCGGGAACGCGACCAAGCTGTGCGCGCGGCGTTGGCGCGGCGCGAGATCGATTTGGTGGCGACCGGTTCCCCGTACGCGATCACGCCCGGCCGGGTGCGCAAGCAGGATGGCGACCCGTTCCGGGTGTTCGCGCCGTTCTACCGCGCCTGGCTGGAACACGGCTGGCGCGGACCGGCCGACACTGAGAAGTCCACTGTGGACTGGATTGATCCTGGCGCGGTCGCGGAATCCGTCGAGTTGCCCGACGAGCCGGTGCCGGAGGGCCTGACGCTGCCCGAAGCGGGCGAGAAGGCGGCATTGACGGCGTGGCGGGAGTTCCGGAAGGGGGCGCTGGCCGACTATCCGGACGACCGCGACCGACCGGATCGGCCGGGCACCACCAGACTCTCCACCTACCTGCGCTGGGGCGCGGTGCACCCGCGCACGCTGCTCGCAGACCTCGTCGACGACCTGCCCGGTGGCGATTCGTTCCGGCGCGAGCTGGCCTGGCGGGAGTTCCACGCCGACGTGCTGTGGCACCGGCCGGAGACCGCGCGGCGCAACTACGACCGCCGCTTCGACGTGTTCGACCAGGACACCGGCAAAGCCGCCGACGCCGCGTTCGACGCCTGGTGCGCGGGCCAGACCGGGTACCCGATCGTCGACGCGGGCATGCGCCAGTTGCTCGCCGAAGGCTGGATGCACAACCGGATCCGCATGGTGGTGGCCAGTTTCCTGGTCAAGGACCTGCACCTGCCCTGGTGGCGCGGGGCGCGGCACTTCATGCGCAGGCTCGTCGACGGTGACCTCGCGTCCAA
Organism: Pseudonocardiaceae bacterium; assembly: GCA_036494465.1. GTDB lineage: Bacteria > Actinomycetota > Actinomycetes > Mycobacteriales > Pseudonocardiaceae > CAJCJE01. The sequence goes on along the minus strand of DASXOJ010000041.1, from coordinate 29,778 downwards.
CCAGCTCAACTGGCAGTGGGTCGCCGGTTGCGGCACGGACGCCGCGCCGTACTTCCGGGTGTTCAACCCGGTCACGCAAAGCCAGAAGTTCGACCAGGACGGCGCCTACATCCGCACCTACGTGCCGGAACTGCGCGACCTGACGGGCCAGGCGATCCACCAGCCGTGGACCCTCCCGGACGGGCCGCCTGCCGGTTATCCGCTGCCGATCGTGGCGCACGCCGAGGAACGCCAGGAGGCGCTGCGCCGCTACGGCGCGGTCACCGGCTGATCCAATCCGCCATCTGGCGGGTGATTCCCGCCGACTGGCGCCCTGCGCCGACCTCGTCTTTCCTCGAAAATGGCAGTGTCAGTCACTTCGAGGTACGGGAGAGCGCAGATGACCACCACGGTTGGTCCGCCGGTGCCGTTCGACGCCGAGTTGGCGGCGGCACTGGACGTGCTCCGCGACCGGATGCCCGCCACGCTCACCGTCGACATGCTGCCGACGATGCGCGCGGCGCAGGCCGAGATGAACCAGGTGACCGACGACGAGCTCAGCCTCGACGGCGCCTTTGACGTGTCCGTGCGATCGGTGCCCGGACCGGAGGGCGCGCCGGACGTGTCGCTGCTGATCTGCCGGCCGAGCGCGGCCACGACCGCGGTGCCCGCGCTGTACTTCATCCACGGTGGCGGCATGATCATGGGCAGCAACCGTTCCCAGGGCACGACCGAGGTGCTCGATGCGGCCGCCACGCTCGGTATTGCCGTTGTTTCGGTGGAGTACCGGTTGGCGCCCGATCATCCGCATCCGGCACCGGTTGAGGACTGCTATGCCGGTCTGGTGTGGACGGTCGAGCACGCGGACGAACTCGGCATCGACCCGGACCGGGTGATCGTGTCCGGCGCGAGCGCGGGCGGTGGGCTCGCGGCGGCGACGGCGTTGCTGGCCAGGGACCGGAGCGGGCCCGCACTGATCGGGCAACTGTTGCTCTGCCCGATGCTCGATGATCGCAACACCAGCTATTCGGCGCGGCAGATGGCCGGGCTGGGCATCTGGGACATCGGCTACAACCGGGTCGGCTGGGCCGCGTTGCTCGGTGATGCTGTTGGTGGGCCTGATGTCTCACCGTATGCGGCACCGGCTCGGGCGACGGATCTTTCCGGCCTGCCGCCCGCGTTCATCGATGTGGGCTCGGCGGAGACGTTCCGGGACGAGGACGTGGAGTACGCGTCCCGGATCTGGCAGGCGGGTGGTTCGGCCGAGCTGCACGTGTGGCCGGGCGGGTTCCACGGGTTTTCGCTGCTTGCGCCGCAGGCCGCTCTCTCCCAGACGGCGAAGGCCGCGGCACTGCCGTGGCTGCGCCGGATCATCGGCATCTGAGGGGGTTTTCACCATGACCGACGTCATCGGTCCACCGGTCGCCTACGACCCGGAACTGGACGCTGCCATGAGCGTCATGAAGGACAAGTTGCCCGACTTCGGCGCCATCATGGCGCGGACGGGCGACCTCGGCGCTGTCGTCCGCGAAGTGCGCGAGGTGCTCGCGGACGCGATCGCGGAGATCTCCGGCACCAAGGGCAGCGACATCACCCGCGGCGGCGCCTACACCGTGACCGAGCGAGAGGTGCCCGGACCGGTCGGCGCGCCCGACGTGCCGTTGCTGATCTGCTTGCCTGCCAACGCGTCCGCGCCGGTCGGGCTGCTCTACAACATCCACGGCGGCGGCATGATCGGCGGCGACGCGCACACCGGTCTGCCGCACTACCTCGACATGGCCGACGACTTGGGTGCCGCGCTCGTGTCGGTGGATTACCGCCTCGCGCCGGAACACCCGCATCCGGCGCCGGTTGAGGACTGCTACGCCGGTCTGGTGTGGACGGTCGAACACGCGGACGAGCTGGGCATCGATCCGGACCGGATCGTCGTCATGGGCGGCAGCGCCGGTGGCGGACTCGCCGCGGCGACCGCGTTGCTGGCGCGGGATCGTGGTGGCCCCGCGCTGATCGGCCAGTTGCTGGCCTGCCCGATGCTCGATGATCACAACGATTCCTATTCGGCGCGGCAGATGGCCGGTCTCGGGGTGTGGGACCACGCCGCGAACGGGCTGGGCTGGAGCGCGTTGCTGGGTTCCGCGCAGGGCGGGCCCGATGTCTCGCCGTACGCGGCGCCTGCGCGGGCGACGGATCTTTCCGGCCTGCCGCCTGCGTTCATCGACGTCGGCTCGGCGGAGACGTTCCGGGACGAGGCGGTCGAGTACGCGTCCCGGATCTGGCAGGCGGGTGGTTCGGCCGAGCTGCACGTGTGGCCAGGCGGGTTCCATGGGTTCTCCGGTGCCGTGCCACAAGCTGCGGTGTCACAGGCCGCCAATGCGGCGCCACGGAACTGGTTGCGGCGCATCTTCAAAGCGTGACAGTTGGGCGTCGACCGGCAATTCGGAGGACGATGGCGTCATGCAGGAGCTTGTCGGTCGGCTGGCCCAACTCGATCCGGACGCGGGTGCCGCGGTCAAGGTGATCGCCTATTTCGATCGCCTGGTCGAGGGGCACGCCGGTCTGGAACCGATCGTGCGCGGCGCGGCGGTGCTGGCCGGTTGCGCGGCCCGACTGGTCGACGTGGACCGCAGGGTGCAGGTGCGGGTCGACGCGCGGGGCAAGGTGTGCGACGAGATCGGGCTGCCCGAACCGGACTGGCCGAGCGCACCGCTGGTGCCGGACGGGCCTGCGGTGTTGTGGCTGGAGCACGGCGGCGAGCCAGGTCCGGTCGACGCGATGGTGCTGGAGCGGGCCGCGTCCGCCGCGCGCGGCGTGCTGGAACGGACCAGGGGCCGCTCGTCGGTGGCGCTGGACGATCCGGCGTCGGTCGAGGTGCTGTTCGACGCGACGGTCGCCGCACAGACCAGGCTGACCGTCGCGCGCAGGCTCGGTATCGCGGAGAACGCACAGGTCAAGGCGGTCGCGCCGGTCGGCGAGCCGGGCTGGATCGAGTCGGATGCTGCGTGCTGGCCCGCGCGTGGCCGGTCGACCGGGGCGCGGCTGGGTGTCGGTGCGGTCGGCGGTGTGCTGGACCTGCCCGCGTCCTGGGTGGGCGCGCGCGCCGCGGCCCGGTTCACCGCGATGGACACCGAACAGGACCCTGGCCCGCGCGTCGTGCACGCGGACCAGCTCGGCGGCCTCGCCGTGCTCGCGGACGTGATCGGCGCGGACACCGAGCCGATCACCGATGTGCGGGCGGTCGAGCAGGCCAGGACGGACGCGCCCTGGGTGCTGGCCACGCTGGTCGCGGTCGCGGCCAGCCCGAGCCTGCGCGCGGCAGCCACCGCGCTGCTGATCCACCATTCCACGTTGCAGGAGCGGCTCGGGCACGTCGAACACGTGCTGGGGTGGCCCATCCGCGATCCGCAGGGAAAGCTGCGCTTGCAGCTGGCGATCGCGATGTGGCGGCTGCACCGCCAGTCCTGACCGGCTCAGGCGGCCTGTTCGGCGCGGACCACGTCGTCCCAGTGCTGCTGGGCGGTGTTACGCCAGTCGCCGTGCTTGCGGTGGAACAGTTCGGCGGCCTGCGCGCCGCTCCAGTTCGTCGGCAGCAACGGCAACGGCAGGCCGGGATCGAGGAACGGGAAGCGCCGCCACTCGTGTACGAGCTGGGTCTGTGCCTGGAGCACCGCCTGGCCCGAGGTGGGGGACAGGCCGGTGAAGTCGTCGATGAACTGCTCGTAGTGCTCTTCGAGCTCGCGCAGGTCCCAGGCGCGCGAGACCATCTCGCTCACCTCGCCGATCTCGCCGTAGGACGCGACGAAGGACATCACCGGCGAGCCGACCTTCAGGTCCGCGACGATCCGCTCGGCCTCGGCCTGCCTGCTGGTGTTCGGGCACACCCACACGCCCGGCGCGGGCGAGCCGAACCCGGCCCAGGTCAGCTGGGTGCGCACCCGGTGGCGCAGTTCGCGCTGGGATTCGGGCACCGAGACCAGCAGCATCAGCCAACGGCCGTCCCAGTCGATCCGGTCCCGGCCGAACGCGTAGATCCGATCCGCGCCCTCGGTGAGCAGCCTGCGGCCCGGGGCGGTCAGCGACCAGCGCACCCGGCGGCCGATGCGCTCGGAGCGCAGCCAGCCCTCGTTCGCCGCCCTGGACAGCGCCTGCCGCGCGGACTTCTCCTCGATGTCGAAGACGCCGAGGACGTCGACCAAGGTCGAGGTCCACACCGGAACCTGTCGGGGCAGCACGTACTCACCGAGTACGGTCATCAGCACCGAACGCGCGCTGGTGTGGCTGACTTCGCGGCGCCGCGTCACCTTCGGCCGCGCTCCGGCCCCAGTCAATGTTCTTCACCAGCCTCGCTCCGGGTGGGCACCGCGTCCCACGCTGATCCTCGACGGTACTCGTTGCCGATTCCGCCAAGGGAACCCGGTTGGTCCGATGTGCGACCTTTTTCGTATGGCATGACAGATTTCTGTCGCCGATCCGCGCGAAATCGAGGTAGTTCGACGGACGAACTATTTTTGGTATCCTGGTCCAGTGACCGATCGAACGAAGGCTGTCGACGCCGTTCGCGCGCTCGCCCGCGCCGCCCGCGTGCTGGAGCGGGCGTCCGGCGAACTGAGCCTGGCGCACTACCGGGTGCTGTCCGCGATCGCCGCCGGTGACGAGCGCGCCTCCCGGGTCGCCGAGCGGCTCGCGCTGGGCAAACCCGCCGTCAGCGCGGCCGTCGAATCGCTGCGTCAGCGCGGCCTGATCGTTCGGTCCGAGGTCGTCGGCGACCAGCGTGCGGCAGCCCTCGGGCTGACCGACGCCGGTCGCGCCCTTCTGAACGATGTGGAGACAGACATGCTCGAAAGATTCGCTGAACTGCAGAAACGCACCCCGGACGGGGAACAGCTGGTCGAGTCGCTGGTGTGGCTCGGCGCAGCCATCGAGGAAGTCGCCGAGGAACGCATGGCCACTCGCCGCCGCGGTGGCGGCCGATGACGGAGCCCGATACAACGACCTCGGATCTTCCGGCCTCGGAAATTCCGGCCTCGGAAATTCCCAAATCGGATGTTCCGAGATCGGATACTGCGATCTCGGGTACTCCGAAATCGGATATTCCGAGATCGTACGGCTGGGTTCGGCGGTTGGCCGGGTATCTGCTCAAGCACCGGCGCAACGTCCTGCTCGCGCTGACCGGCGCGTTGCTCGGCAGCGCCTGCCAGACGCTGGTTCCGTTGATCGCGCGGCAGATCGTGGACGGCGTGGTGGTGCGGCGGGATTCGCCGCTGTGGCCGTGGTTGCTGCTGCTGGTCGCGGTCGCGGTGGCCAGCTTCGGCTTCACCTATCTGCGCCGCTACCGGGGCGGCCGGGTCGGGCTCGCGGTGCAGTACGACCTGCGCAACGAGATGCACGACCACCTGCAGACGATGGACCTGGCCAACCTCGACCGGATGTCCACCGGCCAACTCGTCGCGCGCGCCAACTCGGACTCCACGCTGGTCCAGGGGCTGCTGAACTTCTTCCCGATCATGAGCGGCAACATCCTGCTGCTGGTGCTCTCGCTCGTGGTGATGTTCTTCCTGTCGCCGCTGCTCGCGGTGGTCAGTCTGATCGTCGCGCCGGTCATCGTGATCGTGTCCTACCGGATGCGCTGGAAGGTCTTCCCGGCCACCTGGGACGGCCAGCAGCGCGAGGGCGACGTCGCGCAGATCGTGGACGAGGACGTCAACGGCGTGCGCGTGGTGAAGGCGTTCGGCCAGGAGGAGCGCGAGCTCGGCCGGATCGTCACGGCAGCCAAGTCGCTGTTCGGGTCGCGGATGCGCGCGGTGCGGCTGCAGTCGCGGTACCAGCCGCTGCTGGAGGCGATCCCGTCGGTCGGCCAGGTCGCGATCCTGGCGTTCGGCGGCTGGCTCGCGTTGCGGCACCAGATCACTCTCGGCACGTTCCTGGCCTTCTCCACCTACGTGGCCCAGTTCGTCGCGCCCGCGCGGCAACTCGCCGGGGTGCTGACCATCGCGCAGCAGGCGCGGGCGGGTGTTGAGCGGATCTTCCAGCTGCTCGACCTGCGGCCCGCCATCGCCGACGCCGACGACGCAGGGGAACTGCCCGAGATCCGCGGCGAGATCACCTTCCACGACGTGCGTTTCGGTTACGACGCCGAGCATCCCGTGCTGGACGGGTTCGACCTGCGCATCGCGGCGGGCGAACGGGTGGCCATTGTCGGGCCGAGCGGCAGCGGGAAATCGACCGTCGCCATGCTCGTCTCGCGGTTCAACGATCCGGATTCCGGCGCGGTACTGGTGGACGGGCACGATCTGCGCACGGTCACGCTGAAGTCGTTGCGGCGTCAGGTCGGCGTCGCGTTCGAGGACAGTTTCCTGTTCTCCGAAAGCGTTCGGGACAACATCGCCTACGGCCGCCCGGACGCGACCGACGCCGAGGTCGAGGCGGCGGCACGCACGGCAGCCGCACACCAGTTCATCAGCGAACTGCCCGACGGCTACGACACCATGGTCGGCGAGCGCGGCCTGACCCTGTCCGGCGGGCAACGCCAACGCATCGCGCTCGCCCGCGCCATCCTCACCGATCCGCGCATCCTCATCCTGGACGACGCCACCAGTGCGATCGACGCGAAGGTCGAGGAGGCCGTGCACGACGCGCTGCGCGGGGTCCTCGCCGATCGCACCACGCTGTTGATCGCGCACCGCCGCTCCACCCTGCACCTGGCCGACCGGATCGTCGTGCTGGACGAAGGCAGGGCCGTCGAACAGGGCACGCACGAGGAACTGGTCGGCCGCAGCGCCATGTACCGGACGCTGCTGTCCGGGCTGGAGGAGGACGTCGCGGCGAAGGTCGGCGACCGGATCGAAACCCTCGCCACCCTGACCACCACGGATGCCGCCTGGTCCGGCGCGAAGGCCGAAACCCCGGCCGCGAACGGCACCGCTCGGCAGGTCGGCGCGGTCAGCATCGGGCCAGGTCTCGGCGGCAGCGCGGGCGGCGGCTGGCGGCTCAACCTCGCGCCGACGCCAGAACTGCTGGCCAGGGTCGCCGCGTTGCCGCCGGTTCGCGACTTCCCCGAGGTCGATGTGGCCAAGGAAGCCCGGCACGACAAGGGTTTCCGGCTGGTCACGCTGTTGCGCGAGTTCCGTCGGCCGCTGCTGATCGGGCTGGTCCTTGTCGTCATCGACGCGCTCGCGGGACTTGCCGGACCGACGCTGGTCAAGTCCGGTGTGGACAATGGGGTCACGGCTGGCTCGCAGACCGTACTGTTCGTGGCGTCCGGGCTGTTCCTGCTGGTGACACTGGTCGATCTGGTCGACCAGATCGGCGAGACCTTCGTCACCGGACGCGCGGCCGAACGGATCATGCTCTCGTTGCGGGTGCGCATCTGGGCGCAGCTGCAACGACTCTCGCTCGACTACTACGAGCGCGAGATGGCCGGCCGGATCATGACCAGGATGACCACCGACGTCGACCAGTTCGAGTCGCTGATCGAGAACGGGCTGCTCTCCGCGCTGGTCTCGCTGGTCACCTTCGTCGGGGTCGGCGTCGCGATCGTGCTGATCAACCCCGAACTGGGCCTGGCCACGTTGACCGTGGTGGTGCCGTTGGCGATCGGCACGATCATCTTCCGACGGGTCGCCGCGCGCCTCTACGACCTCGCGCGCGAGCGCATCGCGATCGTCAACGCGGACTTCCAGGAGAGCCTGTCCGGGGTGCGTGAGTCGCAGGCGTTCACTCACGAACCCCTGACCAGCAAGCGTTTTCATCGCCTTGGCGGCGACTATCTCTCCTCCCGGGTCGCCGCGCAACGACTGGTCGCCATCTACTTCCCGTTCGTGCAGTTCCTCTCCGCCGGTGCCGACGCGATCGTGCTCGGGGTCGGCGCGGGTTTGATCGCGAACGGGCAGCTGAGCACCGGTGCGCTGATCGCGTTCATGCTCTACATCGACATGTTCTTCTCGCCGATCCAGCAACTGTCCCAGGTTTTCGACGCCTGGCAGCAGACCAGGGTCTCGGTCGGCCGGATCGCGCAACTGATGCGGTTGGACACGCTCACTCCGCAACCGGCGAAGCCTGAGCACATCGAGCGGGCGCGCGGCGAACTCGTGCTCGACGCGGTCCGCTTCTCCTATCCGGCCGTCACCAGCTGGCCCGCACGCGGGCAGCAACGGCTCGGTCCCGCCGACGCCCGCCTGCCGCGTGCCGCGAACGCGCCGGCCAAACCGCCGGAGGCGTTGCGCGGCATCGGGTTGCGCATCGCGCCGGGGGAGACGGTGGCGATCGTCGGCGAGACCGGCGCGGGCAAGTCGACGGTGATGAAGCTGCTCGCCCGCTTCTACGATCCGGACGAAGGGGCGGTGCTCCTGGACGGGCACGATCTGCGGGCCCTGGATCTGCACGAGTTCCGGCGCCAGTTGGGTTACGTGCCGCAGGAAGGGTTCCTGTTCTCCGGCAGCGTCCGCGACAACATCGCCTACGGCCGGCCTGAGTCGAGCGACGCCGAGGTCGAGGCGGCGGCGCGCGCGGTCGGCGCGCACGAGTTCATCGCGACTCTGCCCGGCGGCTACCTGCACGCGATGGCCGAACGCGGCCGGTCGCTGTCGGCAGGGCAACGGCAACTGATCGCGCTGGCGCGCGCCGAGCTCGTCGATCCTGCGGTGTTGTTGCTCGACGAGGCAACATCCAATTTGGACCTGGTGACCGAGGCGCATGTGGCGGCGGCCATGCAGCGGTTGTCGCGCAACCGGACCACCATCGTGATCGCGCACCGGTTGCAAACCGCGAAAACCGCGGACCGGATCGTCGTACTGGACCGGGGCCAGGTCGCCGAGTCCGGCACGCACGACGAACTGCTCGCGCAGGGCGGCCGGTACGCGTCGATGTGGCAGGCGTTCGAGCTGGTCAGCGGCACGACAAATCAGTTGGGGGAGAACGGGCGGATGTCGCACACTGGACATCATGAAGGTCGCTGAAGCACTGGCGTTGCGAGCTGACGCCACTCGCCGGGTCGAGCAGTTGCGGACCAGGATCGTGGCGAACGCGCGGTACCAGGAGGGCGAAGAGCCGTCCGAGGACGCGCGGGCGCTGCTGACCGAGGTCGGCGAGGTGCTCGACGAGCTCGAAGGGCTGATCCGCCGCATCAACCGCACGAACAGCGCGTCCGCCATGGCGGACGGCGCGACGGTCACGGACGCGCTGGCTCGCCGGGACGTGTTGCGCAGCAGGCATTCGGTGCTCTCCGACGCCGCCGACGCGGCAGCCGGTCGCAGCTCCCTCGGCGGGCGACAGTTGCGCTCGGAGCTGAAGATGCTCACCGCGCTGCCGGTCGCCGGGCTGCGCGCCAATGCCGACCAGGTCGCGCGCGAGTTGCGAGACCTGGACATGCGGATCCAGCAGGCCAACTGGGAGATCGACCTGCTGGACTGAGAGTGTCGAGGTGGAGCAGGTAGTCGTCGCGAAAGCGTGCACACCCGAGGCTGACGGGTATTCAGCCACCCTCCTGGCAACGCGGCGGGCAGCGTTCGGGTTCGAATCCCACTGCACAGTGCAGCCCAGCACGATGCACAGGTGACGGGATACCGCGCACGGAACACCACCACGTGCAGGTTCGCGACGATGAGGGCGGGTAAGGGGAACTCCACCACGCCAAGGGAACCGGGGCCGGTGATCTGGCCCCGGTTCCGAGTTCGGCGCTCGGTCGAGCGGCGTGCACCTAAGCGAGAGAAGCCCCCAGCAGAGCGGCGTGCGCCCAAGCGGGAGGCGCGCTCAGGCCAGTGGTGTCTGCCAGTCCAGTTGGCGGGCCAGTTCTTCGTCCCGAACCTGCGGCGACGGGCCGGAGCCGCGTTGTGAGATCTCCTGGTTGCTCTGCGCGCGCTGCTCCCGGTCCGGCATCCTGCTCACCGTCATCCGTGCGCTGTTCGCGATGTTCTGCGACACGCGCGGCCTGCGGAGTTCCTCGTACAGAGCCAAACCCGCCGCAGAGTCGCCAGTGTCACGCAGCGCCTTGGCGAGTACCACCGCGTCCTCGATCGCCATCGACGCGCCCTGACCGGTGGCGGGCGACGCGGCGTGTGCGGCGTCGCCGATGACGATCATCCGCTCGGTGCGCCAGATGTCCAGGCCGGGCAGGTCGCGGGCATTGGTGACGAGCAGTTCCTGCTTGGTCTTCGCCACGATGTCCGCTGCCGGGGTCTGGTCCTTGCGCAGCAGGCGGACCAGCAGGTCGCGCCACTGCGCCGAGGTGGTCGCGGCGATTTCGGTCGGCCGCAACGGTTTCTCGTCCGGCACCCGGGCGAACCAGTAGGTCTCGCCGTCGGGGGAGACGGCGAAACCGAAGGCCGCGGTGCTGCCGGTGATCATGGTGATCTCCTCGGGCTCGCACTGCGGCTTGATGTTGCTGGTGTAGCCGTAGAACACCCGCTGACCGGCGTAGCGTGGACCGGCCGCGTCCGGCGCGATCACGCTGCGCAGCTTGGAGTTCAGGCCGTCCGCGCCGATCAGCAGGTCACCGCGCGCGGTCGCGCCGTCGGTGAAGGCGACCGTGACGCCGTCCGCATCCTCGGCGGCGTCCGCGAGCTTGGCACCGTGCGTGATCGGGATGCCGCGCCTCTCCACCTCGTCGCGCAGCGCGGCGCCGAGCCGGGCCCTGCGCAGGCAGCGGAACCGGGTCAGCGGGTCCTCGTACGCGCCCAGCGGCGCCTTGGTGAGCACCGCGCCTTCCTCGGACAGCACCTTGATCGAGGTCAGTTCGAAGCCCACCTCGGCCACCGCCTGCGCGGCGTCGAGCTGCCCGAGTGCCTGCATGCCGTTGCTGGCCAGGGTCAGGAACGCGCCGATGTCCTCGCCGGTCTCCGGATGCGCCTCATAAACGGCGACGTCGAAACCTGCTTTGTGCAGCGCGAGGGCGGTCGCGCTGCCGCCGATACCCGCTCCTATGATCAGCACCCGCGTCATCAGTGTCTCCCCGCAGCGACTGTTGCTGGTCCGGCGAGCATTGTGCACCGCCACCCTGCGTCAGGGGATCGGGGATGGCTCCCTATTTCATGCGGGGATGCCAACAATTGAACCCGGGTCGCTGATCTCGCTGTTCACACCCGAGGACAGGCCCTGCTCACCTGCGGAGAAGACGGCGCCGACGTTTACGCCGCTGCTGGTGCCCAGGGCGTCGCCGACGAGTTGTTCGGCGAGTTCGTCGCCCGCGCTGCCCAGCGCCGAGAAGATCGGCCCCTCGATCGCGTTCAGCAACGCCTGCTCGACCTGCTTGGCCACCTGTTTGAAGGCCGCCTTGACGATCTGGCTGGTCACCTCCACCTCGGCGGGAATCGCCGCCTCGGACGCGCCGAAGGTGAACGGCGCAGCGGCCTGGTCGGCGATGATCTCGCCGGCCAGGATGCCCAGTTGCACCACCGCGCCGACCTTCATGCCCTCGACGAGCCCGGCCGAGACGTCCAGCCCGGTCGCGATCACCTTCAGGCCCTCGCTCAGCTGCGGCAGATGACCGTCGGCGAGCTTGCCCCACAACGCGTTGAACAGGTCCAGCGACTGCGACGAGTTGTTCGCCAGCATCTGCTGGACGTCGGACTTGGCATCCGAGGTGTTGCCGTCGACCTCACCCGCGAGGGTGCGCAGTTCGGTGGCCCCCGAACGCAGTTCGTCCTCGTCGATGTTGGGCCACTCGATGCCGATCATGTCCAGCACCCAGGCGAGCGCGTCGGGCAGCACGATACCCATGCTCAGCTCACCAGTGCCTTTCCTCGGCCGGGTACTGCTCCGCCATGCGCGACGCGCGCGATTCCTGGCGCTGCCACGGATCCTGGTCGCCGGTCGGGTCGGTCGCGGTGTTGGGCACGTCCGGCACGTCGCCCGCTGGCACGCCCCAGCGCTCGGTCTCCCTGGCGGCGGTGGCGAGCAGGCCGGTGTCGTCGCTGCGCAGCGACTGGAACGCCTCGGCGGCCTTGCCGCGCGCCTGGGAGGCGGCTGCCTGCACGGTAGCCACGATGGTCCTGGCCAACTTGTCCGGGGTGCTGCGTTCGAACAGGGACGGGGTGAAGCTGAGCGCGGTCAGTACGCCGGTGGCGTCGACCGTGGCGCGGACCGTGCCGTCGTGCGACGCGGCCTCGCCGGTCGTGGACAACGCGGCGGCCTGGTTCTCCCGGATCTTCGCCGCTCGCGAGCGCAGCTCGGCTACCACGCTGTCGATCTGTTCCTGCGGCGTCAACCGCTGCTCTGCCAATTCCCGGCCCCTTTCAGCTCGTCGGCCAGTGTCTCTCGGTTGGTCGGCCAACGCGCGCGGTGACGAGAATCGCGCTTGCTTATCGAACATCGATCATGTTGGTATGGTCACGTGAGCCTTTCGGAACGGCACCAATCGATCATAGACAATGTTCGAAGTCGCGGCCGGGTGAGCGTCGTGGAGCTCTCTGATGCCCTCGGCACGTCCGAGATGACCATCCGGCGCGATCTGGAGGAACTGGCTCGGCTCGGCGTGCTGCGCAGGGTGCGCGGCGGCGCGGTGAGCCTGCTCGGCCAGGGTGACGAACTGCCGTTCGCGGTGCGGGAAATGCAGGTCGGCGCGGCAAAGCTGCGGATAGCAAAGGCCGTCGGCGAACTGGTCGACGACGGCGAGGTCGTCCTGCTGGACAGCGGAACCACCGGTTTGGAGATCGCGAAAGTGCTCGCCGGGCGCCCGCTGACCGTGATGCCGCTGTCCCTGCAAGCCGCCGACGTGCTCGCCACCGCCCCCACCACCAAGGTGCTGCTGCCCGGGGGCGAACTGCGTCCCGTCGAACTGACCGCGACCGGACCACTCGCTGAGGCAACCGTGCGCGCGCTGCGGTTCGACACCGCCGTCATCACCTGCTGCGGGGTGTCGGTCGGGGCCGGGATCACCGCGATCAGCCTGGCCGACGCCGCGGTGAAGGCCACTGCCATCGAGGTGGCCAACCGGATCGTGCTCGCCGCCGACTCCACCAAGTTCGCCAGGACCACAATGGCGGTGGTCGCGCCGCTGACCGAGGTCGACGTGCTGGTCACCGACGACCAACTGCCCAGGTCGGTGCACACCCTCCTGACCGACATGGGCATCGAGGTCCGATATGGCTGAGCGCACCACAGTGTCCACTGTGGAGCCACAACTCGCGCGGCGGGCCCGGTTCGCGGTGAACGTGGTGTTCGTCATCCACGGCATCATGTTCGCGTCCTGGAGCGCGCACATCCCGCAGGTGGAAGGCCAGCTCGGCATCGGCGACGGCCAGCTCGGCATCGGCCTGCTCGGCGAGTCGGTCGGTTCGGTCACCGCGACCCTGCTCGCGGGCACGGTGCTGGCCCGCTTCGGCAGCAGGCGGGTCGTTCGGGTCAGCGCGATCGGCTACTGCCTCGCAGGCGTCCTGGTCGGTCTGTCCCGCTCGTTACCCGAACTGTTCGGCGCGCTCGCCGTCTGGGGGCTGTTCGCGGGCGGACTCGACGTCGCCATGAACACCCAGGCCATCAACGTCGAACGCGAACTCGGCCGGCCGATCATGGGCAAGCTGCACGGCAGCTGGAGCGTCGGCTCGCTGGTCGGCGCGGGCATCGGCGTGGTCGCCGTCGCCTCGGGCATCACGTTGACCTGGCAGCTGCTCACCATGGGCGTGGTCGCGGTGACCGTCGCGGTCGTGCTGATCAACCGCCTGCTCGACGATCCGGCGCACGAACGCCACCACCACGCCACCCGTCGACGGCGCAGGCCCAGCGCGACCCTGCTGATCCTGGGCGCGATCGCGTTCGCCGGGCTGCTCACCGAGGGCGGCACCGGCAACTGGTCCGCCGTGTACCTGCGGGAAACCCTGCACGCGCAACCCGCGATCGCGGGCCTCGCCTACACCGCGTTCACCCTGATGATGGTGACCGTGCGGCTGCTCGGCGCCCGCCTGCTGCGCCGGTTCAGTCCGCGTCACGTGATCAGCGTGTGCGCCGCCATCGCCACCGTCGGTCTCGGCGCGGCGCTGGCCATCGGCAACCCGATCGCGGGCATCGTCGGGTTCGGCTTGCTCGGCATCGGGTTGGCGTCGATCATTCCGATGGTGTTCAGCGCCGCCGGCAACCAACCAGACCTGGCCGCTGGTACCGCGGTCGCGACGGTCTCGGCGGTCGGCTGGATCGGCTTCATGATCGGGCCACCACTGATCGGGCAGGTCGCCGCGCATTCCAGCCTGTCCATCGCGCTGATCCTGTTCCCGCTGTTGACCGGGTTCGTCGCCATCGCGGCACCCCGCATCCCAGCGCTGGACCTGGCCAAACCGCCCGACCCATCGGAGTGATCCGTTGCTACCACTGCGTTCCGTCGCGTTGTTCGTCGTGGCCGCGCTGTTCGAGATCGGCGGCGCCTGGCTGATCTGGCAGGGCGTCCGCGAACACAGGGGTTGGTTGTGGATCACCGGTGGCGTGCTCGCCTTGGGCGCCTACGGTTTCGTCGCGACGCTGCAACCCAGCTCACAGTTCGGCCGGATCCTGGCCGCGTACGGCGGAATCTTCGTCGCGGGCTCGCTGGCCTGGGGCATCATCGTGGACGGTTACCGGCCCGACAAGTTCGACGTGATCGGTGCGCTGGTGTGCCTGGTCGGCGTCGGCCTGATCATGTACGCGCCACGCGGGGCCGGTTGAGCACCGGCCCCGCGTGTGTCGCTGGAAATCAGAAGGTCGGACCGAAACTGCAGATCACCGGACCGGCATGCGCCGGGTCGAGCGCGTTCGCGATCATGTTCTCCACATCGAGGTCGTAGGCGAGTCCGATGTGGCCGACCGGGTCGAACGGGCACTTGTCCTGCACGTACTCGTTGGTCACGCCCGGTTCGTTGATGAACGCCGTTTCCGGGGTCGTCGCGGACTGGTGCGGGGTGACCAGTTCGTCCGAACGCGACGCGATCACCGTGTAGCTGACGCCCGGCTGCGCGATCGGGCCACTGTCCAGTTTGGTCACTCCGGAGCCGCCGGTGATCAACTCATCACAGGCCGGGCAACCGTACTGCTGGAGCACCTGATCCACGAGTTGGCGCAGCTGCAACGTGTTCGCCACGCTGACCAGCCCGGCGAACGTGGTGCCGTGCGTCGGCGGCGCGAGCGCGACCACCTTGTCGATCTCGCCTGCGATACCCAGTTCCTTGGGGATGTACAGGGACTGGAAACCACCCTCCGAGTGGCCGACGATGTCCACCTTGGCCGCACCCGTTTCCGCGCGGACCTGTTCGATGAACGCCTTGATCTGCTGCGCGGACTGGTCCACGTCGATCAGGCCACCGACCGGGATGCCGGGCGCCTCCTCGCCGTAGGTCAGGTCGAAGGTGCAGTACCCGGCTGCCGCCAGTTGCAACGCGATCGGGCCGACGTTGCCCGGTCCGTTGCCGCCGAGGCCGTGCAGCAGCACGACGGGCGACGGGTGCGCGGCGGAGGGATGGCAGGACGGGTTGTCGTATCCACCGGCCGCTGGTGCCGCGTTCGCCGTGCTGCCAACGGCGATACCGCCGATTCCGCCGACCGCCAGGGCGACCGCGAGTACGGTCCGGATGAGCCTACGGCGCATGAGAGAACTCCCTTGTTTCTCGATACCCGTCGGTATTGGATACTCATCAGTATCGGGTTGCGGAGCGCTGTGTCAAGGGTCACGTTCAGTTCTCACCCGCCCGGACTTTTGGATTCCGTCCGGTATCGAATGTTGCTACCGTGAGTCGGTGACCAGCACCCGAGGAGCCAGAACTCGGCCGCTGCGCTCGGAAACCCGCCGCCGGGTGCTCGACGCGGCAGCGGAAACCTTCGCCGCGCGCGGCATCGCGTCGTCGTCGGTCAGCGACATCGCGCACGCCGCCGGACTCACCAAGGGCGCGGTCTACTCCAACTTCGACAGCAAGGACGAACTCGTCCTCACGCTGATGACCGAGCACGTGCTGGACCGCCTGCACAACGCGCTCGCCGCGTTCGACGCCGCCGAAGACGTCGGCCTCGCCGTGCACGACCTCGGTGCCAGCCTGGTCGAGGCCATCCACGCCGACCTCACCTGGCAGCACCTGCTCTTCGAATACTGCGGCCTCGCCCGCCGCGACCCCACCCTGCGTGCCGCCCTCGCCGAACGCCGCAAGGAAGGCCGCGCCGCCGTGGCCCGCGCCATCGAACGCATCGCCGCCGCGCGTGGCGTCGAACTCCCGATGCCGCCCGCCGACCTCGCCGTCGCCATGCTCGCCATCTCCAACGGCCTCGCCCTGGAAACCGGCATGGACGCCGACGGTGTTCCAGACGACCTGTTCCCGCGCCTGATCGCGCTGATCATCGGCCAGTAGGCAAGTACGCGACGGCCTGTATCGGCCTCGCCTGCGCCGATCCGCCCTCGGCGCGTTGGCAACACCGTTGGTCCTGCTCCCTTCGGTTGATGTCGTATCCTGGATACGCAAAGGTTCTCGACCTACTGCTCAGCGATGAAGCCGGTACCGGGTGCGCGTCCCCGCTCGATACCGACAGTGGACGGTGACAGGCGGTAACGGTGACCCGGCAGGCAGCGGACGCACGCCGGTTCTAGTCCGCCCCGCTGAGCAGCGAAAGGCTTCGATCGTGTGCGCAGTCATGCGCCCGGTTCGTCGTGTCCGTGTTCCCCGTGTTGGTGTCACAACTGTTGCCCGGCGTTATGCCGATGTGCTCGCCGTGCCCGGCGCGCGGTCGTTCTTCTTCTCCGCCGTGCCTGCCCGGGTCGGTGTCGCGATGACCAGTCTCGGGTTGCTCTGGTTGGTGCGGTGGGGGACCGGGTCCTATGCGATTGCCGGTGTGATCACCGGGATTTTCGCTGTGACGTCCGCATTCGCGTCGCCGGTTTCGGGCCGGTTGGCGGCGCGGTTCGGGCAGGCGCGACTGTTGGTGCCGATCGCGGTGCTGCACGCGTCCGCGATCGGCGGACTGGTCGTCGCGGTGGTGCTGCATTGTCCGTTGTGGACGGTTATCGCGTTTGACGTGGCCGCGGGCGCGGCGCTGCCACCGGTGTCCTCGTTGACTGCGACGCGCTGGTCGGTGTTGCTGGCCGGATCGGCTGTGTTGCCGACCGCGTTCGCGCTGGAATCGTTGAGCAACGAGCTGGCCTACCTGTTCGGACCGGCCCTGGTCGGCACGGTGAGCGCGGTGCTGGCGCCGGCCGGTGTCGGGTTGGCCGCGAGCGCGATCCTGGTTGGCTGTCTCGCGCTGGCGCGGCGACGAGACACCGATCCGGGCCATGTCGTGCCCGCCGTCGACAGCGGATCACGTGGCTGGGGCGGGATCGCGTTCGTGGTGCTGGCCGCGGTCAACCTCGGGATCGGGTTCTTCTTCGGTGCGCTCCAGGTCTCGGTGACCGCGTTCGCGACCGGGCATGCCGCGTCGGGATCGGCGGGGTTGATCTACAGCGCGCTCAGTATCACCAGTGTCTTGGCCGGATTCGGTTACGGGGCAAGGAAATGGCGGCTGAGCGCACCGCGTCAACTCGTCGTCGCGCTGGGTGCGTTGACCGTGGGCAGCCTGCCGATGGTGTTCGCGGCGACGCCGGGCATGCTCGCGTTGTGCTTGCTGCTGCCCGGTTTCGGGCTGGCGCCGAGCATGATCCTGGTGTCGCTGCTGACCGAACGGGTGGTCGCGAAATCTGCGCTGACCCGGGCCTTCGCGATGTTGAACTCGGCGGGCGCGGTGGGCACCGCACTGGCCTGCGCCATCGCGGGCCGGGCGATCGACGGGCACGGTGCGGGGTGGGGGTTCGCGATCGCGGTCGGATCGGTCGGCGCGGCGGCGATCGTCAGCCTTGGCGTCCGCACGAGGACGGCTGGTGGTCGGGAGGGGTGACCGACCACCAGCCGTGTCCTTCCCGCGGTTTAGCTCTTCTCGTCCGTCGAATGCTTGGCCGTTGGCTGCTTCGCCATGGTCATGGTCCGCTCGGCGGAGGGGTCGATCGTGGTCGTGTCCGACTCGACGGGCTCGGCAGCCTCGACGGGCTCGTCGGTCATTTGCTGGATGTGCGCGTCCTGGCGGGCCGGGACGGTGAAGCGACCGAGCGCGACACCGGCGAGGAACACGATGACCGCGCCGAGACCGTAGAAGAACACGATCTCTTCGATGGTCCGGCCGGCGACGGTGCTCGCGGCGGGCGCGGCGAACTCGCCCTTGCCACCGGTCCACAGCTGGCTGACAGTGAGGCCGACGATGAACCAGGCACCACCCAGTGCGCTCAGCCAACCCCACAGCACGCCACCAGCGCGCGCAGCGGTACCGATCAGGCCGAACCCACCGATGAGTACCGCGGCACCGGGCAGGACTTCGAGCCACATCTTGGCCCAGGTGAACGTCCATGCCGCGTCAGCGGTGTAGTTGAGGCCGATCCGGGGGCCGAGGAACGGCACGAGGCCACCCCACGCGCCGAGCAGGATCAGCAGTAGTCCGTTGACCGCGCCACGACGACGTGGCAGGCCACTCGTGTGCACCCGCGCCCGGTGAACGCCGTAATCGGCAACCCCGGCCATGTTTGCCACCTCACTTCGCATGAAGGGTGAGAAGGTGAACCACTGGTCGAATACCCGAGGTTGCCCCGGGTAAACATGCGCCGTGCGCCCACGTGCGGGCGGTCTACTGTGGACTAGACGGGTGGCGTGTCGCGCTGGTCCGGAATGGCCGAGGCCGGTTCGCCCGCGATCGGCGTGACCTCCCAGTTCTCCGCGTCGCTGCCGATCACTTCGAGATAGTGGTCCGCGGTCGTCCGGTTGGCAAAACGCAACTGCTGGCCGAATGCTCGATGCGTGATCTTCACAGCCATCCCCAGGCCCCTCCCTGTCGTCGCCGCGAACAGTGGATCAGGTGTGCGGGAAGCTCGCCACTCGAACACGGTTCACCTTGTGGTGACAGGGATCTCTCGCGGTGCGCGGTGTCGCGCGGTAAACTGAACTAGTCGTTCAGTCTGGAAATGGAGTAGCAGGATGAGCGTCCAGATCAGGACCTTTCTGGTGACCGGTGTGAGTTCCGGACTCGGCCGAGCCATCGCCGCGTGGCTGCTCGCCGACGGGCAACGGGTGGTCGGCACGGTGCGCCGCCCCGAACAGGTGACCGAGTTCGAGGCGATCGCGCCCGGTCGCGCGTTCGGGCGACTGCTCGACCAGGCCGACGCGGACACGGTCGAACCGGCCGTCGCCGCGATCGAAGCCGAGCTTGGACCGATCGACGTACTGGTCGCGAACGCGGGTTACGGACACGAAGGCGCGTTCGAGGAATCAACCATGGCGGAGCTGCGTTCCCAGGTCGAGGTGAACGTTTTCGGCACGGTCGCGGTGATCAAGGGAGTGCTCCCGGGTATGCGGGTGCGCAGGCGCGGGCATATCTTCGTGGTGACTTCGATGGGTGGCCTGGTCAGCTTCCCCGGGGTGTCCTTCTACAACGGCAGCAAGTTCGCGCTGGAGGGCATTGCCGGTGCGTTGGCGCAGGAGGTGGCCGGGTTCGGTGTGCACGTGACCGCGATCGAACCAGGATCCTTCCGGACCGACTGGGCAGGCCGGTCCATGGTCAGGACACCACGGTCCATTCCGGACTACGACGCCGTGTTCGACCCGATCCGGACGACCCGGCAGGCCAACAGCGGCAACCAGATCGGCAACCCGGACCTGGTCGCGCCCGCGATCGTACGGGTCGTCGAATCGGCGAACCCGCCGGTTCACCTCGTGCTCGGCTCCGACGGGCTGCGCCTGGTCACCAGGGCGCAGGACGCGGTGCGTGCGGAGATCGAGCAGTGGGCGGACGTTTCGGCGTCCACGGATTTCCCCGACGGCGCGAGCCTCGGGTGAGCAGCGGAAACAATGCGAGGAGTCAACGGATCATGACAACCACCAGCCAGCCCGCCAAGGCATCCGGCCAGTTCCGCATCGGCGGCAGCCTGCCGGTGACCAGGCTCGGCTTCGGCGCGATGCGCATCACCGGTGCCGGGATCTGGGGCGACCCCGCCGATCCCGACGAGGCGGTGCGGGTGCTGCGCAGGGCGATCGAACTCGGCGTCGACTTCATCGACACCGCGGACGCCTACGGCCCCTTCGTGTCCGAACTGTTGATCAACAAGGCGCTCCGGCCGTACCCGGACGACCTGGTGATCGCGACCAAGGTCGGCTTCACCCGGCAGGGCCCCAACAAGTGGATCCCGGTCGGCAGGCCGGAATACCTGCGCCAGCAGACCGAACTGTGCCTGCGGCACCTGGGCGTCGAGCAGATCGCGCTGCTCCAGCTGCACCGGATCGACGAGACGGTGCCGCTCGCCGATCAGATCGGTGAGCTCAAGGCGTTGCAGGAGGAAGGCAAGATCGCACACATCGGCCTGTCCGAGGTGAGCGTCGAGCAGATCGAGGACTCGCGCAAGATCGCGGACATCGTGTCCGTGCAGAACCGGTTCAACTTCGCCGACCGTGCGGCCGAAGACGTGCTGGATCACTGCGCCGCCAACGACATCGGCTTCATCCCGTGGAACCCGCTGGCGATCGGCAAGCTCGCCACCGACGGCAGCCCGGTGCAGACCTTCGCCGAGGCGAAGGGCGTCACGCCGTCGCAGGTCGCGCTGGCCTGGCTGCTGCGCCGCTCGCCGGTCATGCTGCCCATCCCGGGCACGTCCACCGTCGCGCACCTTGAGGACAACATCGCCGCGGCCGGCGTCGAACTGACCGACGCGGAGTTCAAGCAGTTGCAGGACCAGGTCTGAGCCGTTCGGGAGCCCGGCCTGTTGGCCGGGCCCCCGAACCGTCCTCAGTTCTTCTTGGTGAACCCTGCTGGGATCTTGACTATCAGCAGCGCCTTGTTCTCCGGAGTCGGCGCCAGCCAGGTGAAGTCGGTCGTCTGCTGCCAGTTGCCTTGCTTGTCCAGGGTTTCCCAGCGGACCGGCAGATAGCTCGTCGAGTTGACCCAGAACCGTTGCGGCACAGCCTTCGCGTTCGGGCCCGCCTCATCGGCCGGGATCAGCGTGCCGGTGAGTTCGATCGTGGACTGACCGTCGACTTGCTGGTTCCGCGCGGTGATGGCGAGCTTCCCGCTCGATATGGCGGACTTGATCTGTTCCGGGGCGAAGGTGTCGTGCCCCACCTCGTCCGGCGGTGTGTCGTTGACATAGTGGCTGGTGGTGTAGGTGCGGTCCGAATAGAAGATCGCCGTGAACTCGTCCGGTGCCGACAAGCCCGATTCGAAGACGGGCTGACCGCCGACGGAGAAGGTGCCGACTCGGTCGCCGGTCGTCATCGACACCCATGCCTTGTAGGTGCCCGATTTGCCCCCCGGGATGGGGAGGCCCAACGCACCGGAGTCCATCGCGCGGGATTCGCCGATGATGTCCTCGCTCGCGTTGTCCAGCGCCTTGTTCACCTGTGCGACCACCTGAGCGGCGTCGCGTACCACCGGCGCCGGGGTGTTCGTCGGGGGCACGGCTTCCGGAGCCGGACTGCCGTGCGGGATCAGCATGGCACCGACGCCGACCGCGGCCACCAGTGCGACCGGGATCGCCGCGTAACCGGTCCGGCGCAGCGCGGTGCGGCGGGCGTAGCGGCGGCGCAGGTCGGGCAGCAGGGACGGGGACGGTTCCAGTTCCGGTATCGCCGCGCGCAGCCCGACGACCAGGTCCGCGAAGGGCTCCTCGCCGGTTTTCGGTTCAGTGGACATCGATTGCCTCCGTGTTGTCGTCTGTCGCGCGGCCACCGAGGAATTCGCGGAGTTGTTGCAGCGCCCTGCTCGTGTAGGACTTCACCGTGCCTTCCGAGGTGCCCATCGCCGCGGCGGTGTCCGCGATCGACAGGTCCTCGAAGTAGCGCAGTGCCAACACTTCGCGCTGCCGCTGGGACAGCGTGGCAAGGCCCTCGGCCAACAACTGGTTGTCGACGACGGCGTCCGCATGGTCGTGATGGAACGTCAGAGCCGGAGGCAGATCGTCCATCGGGTGCTCAACCGGACGGCGTTTTATTCGTCGCCACCGGTCCCTGGCCAGGTTGACCAGGACCATCCGCACGTAGGCGTCCGGTTGACCGTTGACCCCGCGCCACTTCAGCGCGGTGCGCAGCAACGCGGTCTGCAACAGGTCCTCTGCTTCGAACCTGTCGCCGATCAGCATGAACGCGGTGCGCAGCAGGGCCGCCGACCGCTCGACCACGAACTGCTCGAAGGCCGCATCCAGGTGCTTGGCGCCATTTCGGTTGAACACGGTTGTCTAGACGACGCCGGGTCAGGCCGCGTTGCCATCGTCGTCGAGGTTTTTCAGGAGTCCCGCGAGCGCGGCGTCCGCGATGGCCGCCGCGGTGGCGTCGGAGAGGTCGGCGTGGCCGCTCATCAGCCGGAACACCAGCGGACCGAACAGGACGTCGGTGGCGACCTCGGCGTCGACCTCGGGGCGGGCAATGCCCGCCTCGATGGCACGCGACCAGAGCGTGGCGATCTGGACCCTGCGGTGCGCCAGGAAGTACTCCCGGAAGTACGCGGCGCCGTCCGGGTCGGTGACGCAGGCGGCGAGCAGTTGGGCGAAGACGCGGCCGGTCGCGCTCGAATAGAACGCGCTTACCAGGTGTACCTGTTCGACCAGATCGGCGCGGGCATCGTCGGTGTGCGGGGTCTGCACCACGGTTGCCATCTGGATGCCGAACGCCTCGGCGGCGACCGCGGTGCGGCTGGGCCAGTGCTTGTAGATGGTCGCCTTGCTGACGCCTGAGCGCTGGCTGATCGCGTCCACGGTCGCCGCCGGGTAGCCGCCCTCGGCCAGCAGTTCGGTGGTCGCGGTCAGCACCGCGTTGTGCGCCTTGACACTGCGCGGCCTGCCGAGCCGTGTTTCTGTGGCAGCGTGTGGTTCAGGCATGGTCGCAGGATATGCTGAACTGAACGTATAGTCTTGTTTTTGCGGGGTCGGGTGGAGGATTTCGAGCCGTCGGACGAGGTGCGCCTGCTCGCCGAAGAGGTTTTGCGGTTGCAGCACGCCCTTGGCCGCTTCGCCATGCGCGCCGCGCAGACCTCCCTGTCCGTGCTTGGCACCTTGCAACTGCTCACCACCTACGGCGAACTGCGGGTCGCGGACATCGCGGCCAAGGTCGGGCTGACCCAGTCCGCGGTCAGCCGCCAGGTCGCCGAACTGCTGCGGTCCGGTCTGGTGGAGCGGCGGATGGACGATGCGGACGGGCGCGCGGCACTGATCAGGATCTCCGCCGATGGCGAGGCCCGATTGGCGGCAGAGCGCGAGATCAGGGCGCGTCGACTGTGCGAGATGGTGACCGACTGGGACAGTCCGCAGGTCGATCATGTGCTGGACGCGGTGCGGCTGCTCGCCGACACCCTGGAACCGAGGGGGACGGAATGACTGTTGTTTTCGTGCACGGCAACCCGGAGAGCGAGGCGATCTGGGGACCGCTGCTCGCCGAACTCGGTCGCGACGACGTGCTGCGGCTCTCGCCGCCCGGCTTCGGCGCCCCGGTGCCGGACGCGTTCGGCGCGACCGTGACCGAGTACCGCGACTGGCTGGTCGGCGAGCTGACCAAGCTCGGCGAGCCGGTGCATCTGATTGGGCACGACTGGGGCGGCGGGCACGTGGTGAACGTGGCGATGCACCGGCCGGAGCTGCTGCACAGCTGGGCGTCGGACGTGGTCGCGCTGTTCGACCCGGACTACGTCTGGCACGACCTCGCGCAGATCTGGCAGACCCCGGAGGTCGGCGAGCAGAGCCTGGCGCAGATGCTCGGCGGCACCCAGGAGGACCGCGCCACGGGCTTGGCCGGTCTGGGTTTCCCACCGGATGTCGCGGCTGCCGTTGCCGAGGCGCAGGGGCCGGACATGGCGCGCTGCATCCTGGCGCTGTACCGCTCGGCCGCGCAGCCCGCCATGGCCGAACTCGGTCGCGATCTGGAGCGGGCCGCCGCCAAACCCGGCTTGGCGATCATGGCCAACGCGGACCAGTTCGGGTCCAGCGCGGGCGGCGACCTGACCCGTCGGACCGCGCAGCGCGCGGGCGCGACGATCACCGAGCTCGACGGTCTTGGCCACTGGTGGATGTTGCAGGACCCGAAGCGCGGGGCCGAGGCGATCAGCGCGTTTCTCGCATCGGTAACAAGCTGAGCTGCTGGGTTTCATGTTGAGACCGCCGTATGCTCGCGAGCATGCGGCGGAGTTCGTTTGCCAGGTGGCCCTGTTCGATCGCGCGCACCATGGACCTGCTCGGGGACTGGTGGACGCCGCTGGTGCTGCGCGAATGCTTCTACGGCATTCGCCGGTTCGACGAGTTCCAGCAGTCGCTGGGCATCGCGCGCAACACCCTGGCGGACCGGCTGCGCAGGCTGGTCGACGAGGGACTGCTGGAGAAGCGCGAATATCAGCGGGAGCCGGTCCGCTACGACTACCTGCTCACCGAGAAGGGCCGCGACTTCTTCGGTGTGCTCGCCGCGATGTCGCGGTGGGGCGATCGCTGGCTGGCCGGCGACGACGGTGAGCCGATCGTGTTCCGGCACGAGTCGTGCGGCCACGACACCCATGCCGAGGTGGTCTGCGCCGAATGCGGCGAGCCGATGACGGCCGGGAACACCACTCCGCGACCGGGCCCCGGCTATCCGCCCAAACTGCTCGGCCGACCGGACGTGATCGAGCGGTTCGGCCTGCTTGACAAGTGAGTCCATCTACGAAACTCTTGTGGTCAGAGAGGTGAATCCATGGAATGGACGGGTGCGAGGTACGCGGACAAGCCGACCGTGCAGGTGCGGACCTGGATCGACGCGAACCCGCAGCGGGTCTGGCAGATCGTCGCCGACGTCGAGCTGATGCCGAGCCTGAGCAACGAGCTGCAACGCGTCGAGTGGCAGAACGGCGCGACCGGACCGAGCGTCGGCGCCACGTTCGTCGGGCACAGCAAGCACGCCGCGCTCGGCGAATGGTCCACCACCTCCCATATCGTCGAATGCGCCGAAGCCGAGGTGCTCAGCTGGGCAGTGGCCGACGCCGACGATCCGAGCGCGCTGTGGCGATTCACGTTGCGCGCCAAGGACGGCGGCACCGAACTGACCCAGTGGATGCAGCTCGGTCCCGGTCGTTCGGGACTGTCCTTCGCGATCGACCGGATGCCGGACAAGGAACAGAAGATCGTCTTCGTGCGACTGCGCGAGTTCGAGAACGCGATCACGCACACGCTCGGTCAGATCAAAACCCTGGCCGAGCAGCGCTGATGAATTCGGGCGTGCTGCGCACCGCGACCACGATCGAGGCGTCCGGCGACTGGGCGGAGACCGTGACCTTCGCCGTCGAGGCGGAAAAACTCGGCATGGACATCTGCTGGGTCGCCGAAGCCTGGGGCGCCGACGCGCCGTCCGCGCTCGGTTTCCTGGCCGCACGCACGGAAAAGATGCTGCTCGGTTCGGGCATCATCCAGCTCGGCACCCGCACCCCGGTCGCGATCGCGCAGACCGCGATCGCCCTCTCGAACATGTCCGGCGGCCGGTTCCTGCTCGGGCTCGGCGCGTCCGGTCCGCAGGTGATCGAAGGTCTGCACGGAGTGCCGTTCGCGCGACCCAAGGCGCGGATGCGGGAAACCACCGAGATCATCCGGCAGGTGATCGCGGGTGACGGCAAGATCAACCACCAGGGCGCGGAATTTCGCATTCCGCTGCCCGACGGCGACGCCGTGCCCATGCGCACCTCGATCCGCGCCGAACACCCGATCCCGATCTACTACGCCTCGCTCTCGCCCGCCATGTTGCGGTTGACCGGCGAACTCGCCGACGGCTGGCTCGGCACCAGCTTCGTGCCGGAAGGCGCGGCCGACGCCTACTTCGCGCACCTGGACGCCGGTCTCGCCGCCTCCGGCCGCACTCGCGCCGACCTGGACATCTGCCAGGGTGCCGAGGTCGCGTTCGCCGCAGACGATGGCGAGCTGCGCACCATGATCGCCGGACGCAGGAAAGAACTCGCGTTCAGCATCGGCGGCATGGGCTCGGCCAGCACCAACTACTACAACCGCGCATACAGCAGGCAAGGCTGGGCCGAGGTCGCCGCCGAGATCCGCGACCGCTGGCAGTCCGGCGACCGCGACGGCGCCGCGAGCCTGGTCACTGACGAGATGGTGCTCGGCACCACGCTGATCGGCACCGAATCGATGGTGGCGCAACGGTTGCGGGTCTGGCGGGCCGCGGGCGTGGACACCGTCCGGTTCTACCCGTCCGGCGCCACCCTCGACGAGCGCCTCAGCACGCTGGCGCGGGCCCTGGACCTGGCGCGCACTCTCGACTGACCCAACGCTCGTAGTTGGCGACCATCGCCTGGTGCATGTACATCGTCAGGCCGGGCGCCATGTCCTCGTAGCTGCGCGCCAGCCGGTTGGTGGTCAGGTAGACGTCGGCGAGCTGCCGGTGCGTCTCGTGGTCGCAGTCGTACTGCCAGCGCGACACGTGCGACCGATGCTCCTCGACCAGATCCATGACCGCCGGGTCGCCGGGCGGTGTGCCCGTGTGCATGGCGCCAAGGATCTTGACGTGGATCGTGGAGAGCTCAGCGCGGAACGCGCGCCAGTCCGCGTCGGTGTAGGTCGCGGTGCGCTCCCGCACCTGTTGCCCCTGCGGTGTGCCTGCCCAGTGGGCGATGTCGTTCATGTCCGGAACTCTGCATCCTCCCGTCGCGTGAGGTGCAAGCGTTGTCAGTGCGCTTAATCGGGCGGCTGGTGCCGATGACGGTCGCGCCGCGGTTCGACTAGGGGTCGACGAGGCCGTTGCGCACCGCGCGCAACGCCGCCTGGGTGCGGTCCTGCACGCCGAGTTTGGCCAGGATCGCGCTGACGTGCGTCTTCACCGTCTTCTCGGACACCGCGAAGTGCCGGGCGATCTCCCGGTTCGACAGCCCGTGCGCCAGCTCCGCGAGCACTTCGCGTTCGCGTGCGGTCAACGCGACCTGGGCGGGGCGCGTCTCGCCTTCGGTGAGCAGCGCGGCGACATCCGGGCTGAGCAGCACATGCCCGGCGTGCACCGCGCGGATAGCCGCGGCGAGGCCGCTCGGGTGCACGTCCTTGTACACGTAGCCCTGCGCTCCCGCGCGCACCGCAGGCAACACCGCCGCCGGTTCGGTGAAGCTGGTGACCACCAGTACCCGCGCGGGATTCTTGCGCTCCTTCAACTGCCGCAACGCCTCGATGCCATCCGAGCCCGGCATGCGCAGGTCGAGCAGGATCACGTCCGGGCAGAGCCGATCGGCGAGTTCGACGCAGCTCTCGCCGTCCTCCGCCTCGCCGACGACCGTCAGATCCGGTTGCAGGTCAAGGAAAGTGCGCAGTCCCTGCCGGACGACCGGGTGGTCGTCGGCGATGAGCACGCGGATCTGTTCGGTCAGCACGTTGGCATCTCCAGCCGCACGGTGGTTCCCGAGCCGCGCGCCGAGGACACCAGCAACCGACCGCCGAGTGAACGCGCCCGCTCGCGCATCGAACCGATGCCGAGCCGGTGCGCACTGTGCCTTGGCCGACCCTCTCCGGACTGTTCGCGCGGCGCCTCCGCGTCGAAACCGCGGCCGTTGTCCACGACCTCCAGCACGACCACATTCTGTTCGGCGCGGAGCGTGATGTCGATCTGCTTGGCTTCCGCGTGCCGCAACGCGTTGTGCATGGCTTCCTGCGCGATCCGGTACACCGCCTCCTGTTGCGGCGCGCACAACCCGTCGACCGGTTCGCCGTCGAATGTGACCCGCGCGCCGTGCACCCGGTCCAACAGCTCGACCTGTTTGCGCAGCGCGGTGTGCAGTCCGTCGCCCGCCAGGTCGACCGGACGCAGACCGACCACGATCGTGCGCAGCTCGTCGGCGACCTCACCGGCGAGTTCCTGCACGTTCGCCAGTTCGGTTTCCGCGCGCTGCTGGTCGCTGGCCAGTAGCGCGCTCGCGGATTCCGCCGTGAGGCGCAGGCTGAACAGCTTCTGCGCGACGGAATCGTGCAGCTCGCGCGCGATCCGGTTGCGTTCCTCCACAATGGACAATTCGCGACTGCGCTCGTAGAGTCGCGCGTTCACCAGCGCGATGGCCGCGTGCGCGGCGAGCAACCGCAGCAGTTCCTCGTCCTGCGCGGTGAACCCGCCCGGTTCGCACTTGTTCGCCAGGAACAACTCGCCCAGGATCTCGTCGCCGTAGGTGATCGGCATGCCGAGGAAGTCGGTCAGCACCGGATGCGCCGACGGCCACCAGCCGAACTGCGGATGTTGGCGGATATCGGCGAGCCGGACCGGGTTCGGGTCGCGCAACATCACGCCGAGCAGGCCGTGCTGGCGCGGCACCGGACCGATCTCGGCCCACTGTTCGTCCGGGATGCCGTCCGCGAGGAACTCGCCGAAGGAACCGTTCTCGTTCGGCACGCCCAACGCGGCATAACGGGCATTCAACAGGCTGCGCGCCGAGGTCAGGATGGTCTGCAGCACCTCGCGCACGGACAGATGCGCGGTGACGGCCAGGACCGCCGCGCTGACCTCGCGCAACGATGCCGCCGGCCGATCCTCAGTCATACCCGCACGGTACCCAGTCGCGGCGGTTTCGACATCGGACGCGCGGCCTAGGACCAAAGACCTAGACCTCGGCGGTCCCATGCCCGATGGCAGCACGTCGGGCCACACCTAGCGTCGCAATCAGTCGATCGACATCGTCATGTTGATCAAGCACATCGATGTTGATCGATATTGATCAACATGACGAACGTCGTCAACGTCGTCAACAGGAGGTTGCACCATGTCTGTCGCGATCATCACCGGCTGTTCTCGAGGCTTGGGCCTCGCCCTGGCCGACGGCCTGTCCAAGGCGGGCTGGCAGCTGATCATCGACGGCCGCGACGCCGCCACGCTCGCCGAGGCGACCGCGGGCCTGCCCGGCGACGTCATCGCGCTGCCCGGCGATGTCACCGACCCCGAGCACCGCAAAGCGCTCGTCGACACCGCGTGCGAACTCGGCAGGCTCGACCTGCTGGTCAACAACGCGGGCGTGCTCGGTCCGAGCCCGCAACCCATGCTCGCCGACTATCCGCTGGCCGCGTTGCGCGAGGTCTACGAGGTGAACGTGCTGGCGCCGCTCGCGCTCATCCAGCTCGCGCTGCCGCTGCTGCGTTCGTGCGGCGGTGCGCTGGTCAACGTCAGCTCGGACGCCGCGGTCGAGGCTTACGAGGGCTGGGGCGGATACGGCTCGGCGAAGGCCGCGGTCGAGGCGTTCGGCCGGGTGCTCGGCGCGGAGGAGGAACTGGTCCGGGTGTGGACCGTCGACCCTGGCGACCTGCGCACGCGGATGCACCAGGAAGCGTTCCCTGGCGAGGACATCAGCGACCGGCCGCTGCCGGAAACCGTGGTCCCGGCCTTCCTGCGCCTGCTCGACCGGCACCCGGAGTCCGGCCGGATCAGGCTTGCCGAGGAGGTCGCCTGATGGCTCCGCATGCGTTGTGGCTCCCGTTCGAGGTCACCGATGTGGACGCGGCCACGGACTACTGGACCAAGCGGCTCGGACTGTCCATTGTCGACGGTTGGGATCGGGATGGCGAGCGCGGCGTCGTGCTGGCGGCGGGCAGCGCGTACGTCGAACTGGCGTCCGCGCCGGTGGCCAGGCCGGGTCCGGCCGCGTTCCAGGTCGGCACGGCCGCCGAGGTCGACCGGGTGTTCGCCGACTGGCGACCCGGCGCCGACCTGCGCGTTGGGCCGCACCGCTACCGGCGCGGCCACTACGGCTTCGAGGTTGCCGGTCCGGCCGGTGCCGAGGTGATGGTTTGGAGTGAGTCGCGATGAGTGTGCTGGACTTCCACCTGCCCAAGAACCTGGAGGCGCACGAGCCGCCGGAGGCGCGCGGTCAGCGCCGCGACGGCGTCCG